>CAIZEI010000129.1 GCA_903931945.1 uncultured Hyphomicrobiales bacterium
GGCAGCAATCCCTGGAGCTCCTACAAGGCGATCCATCCGGAGTGGATCGCGCAGAAGAAAATCATTCCCCTGATGCAGGTCGGGCTGCGCCGCGAAGCCGATTTGCCCGATGTCCCGCTGCTCACCGACCTCGCGCAGAACGAAAAGCAAAGGCGCATGTTCGCCTTTCTCAGCGACACTGTGTCCATCGATCAGCCCTATGTGCTGCCGCCCGGCGTCAGCCCGGCTTTGCTCGCGCTTTTCCGTCACGCTTTCGATGCGATGACCGCGGCCCCGGCATTCCTCGGCGAGGCGCAAAAACAGGGGCTCGATATGGAGCCGCTCGATGGCGAGAAGCTCGCGGCGCTGGTGGCGCGAATCCTTGATGCGCCGAAGGAGATTGTCGCCGAGGTGGTGGAATACACGGGCGCGGAGTGAAGAAGGGGGTAAATGCTTCAAAAGATTATAAAAAATGGAAAATTTGCTGTTTTTAAAAAAAGAGTGCGAATGTCTATTGACAATAAAATTGAATATGAAAGGTTAAAGATAATTAACGTGTGATAATTTGAGGAGGTGTAAATGGCAAAAAAGCCGACGGCTATCGAACAACATACCGCCGCGTTGAAAGCTCATACCGCCGCGCTTAACAGGAATACGAAGGCTTTGGCGGCTACGGCATCCGCGCTCCCCACCAATGCGAAACAATTTGTATATTCGTTGCTCCAGCAATCGGCTCCACAGCAAAAGTTCGACGACACGACGAAACTTGCAGCCCTGGGATACGGCACCAAGCAGTCGCAAGACGGCTTGGCCGCCTTTATCAATCTTCAAAAATGGCATGGTGTTTTTATTCAGGATGCCGATGTCGAAGCCTGCACAACAGTCAGCGCTCTAATTCAAGCGGTTGCAGCAGTCGAAAAATAAGGGGTTGATCATGTTCAGTCGCGTTGTAAATTCGTGCGTTGTTCATTTATGTTTGATTGGCTGCATTGCCGCTCAGAGCGCTCATGCGGAGGATGCAAAGTCGGCAGCGACCGGGCCGACGCTGTCCGTCTCGAAACAGAAAGCGTTGAATGCGCTTTTCAAAAATGACAATGATCGTGCGGCCGCGATAGCATTCCTGAAAAAAACTTCCGCGCCAGTGGCTAAATCGGCAATAACCCCGGTGGTGGCTGCGACAAAAGGTGACACCACGCAGAAATCAACAATCCCGTCCACTCCCAAGGAAGCAAACCCTGCTGGCTTTACGTTTATTTACCGTGATCCCAACCCAAACGTTAAACAAAGTGATTGCGAAGGCGCCATTTTCTTGTTGCGACAGGATTGGAATGATATTGGATTTGGGTGCCCTGACACTGCCGATAAAGCAACTGGAGCGTCGATCACATACACAAATGATCGAGTACAACGGAACAGCGTTTGGGCAATAGATGGCACCGCTGCAGTATTATACAGCGCCAATTTTCCAACATTCCAGGATAAATCAAGTATTAGCTATTTCGCAATTGGGGCCTACACTACCGTTAATAAATTATCAAATTCTTTAATTTCAAAATCAAAAACGAACGTGGACACACTTGCTTATGGAGGCTTGATAGAATTTGAACTTGCGACGCCCGCAGATGTTGGCTGGCGCCATTTTTATGAACTTCGCGGAGGCGGGGTAACGGATAATTTGATGAATACCTCTGCGGTTAGTTTAGCAGCAGAATATCATCCCGTCTACTTTCCATGGTATTTAAATCGCCCATTCGAACCATTCAGTCTGCCGTTTAACGTCAATATCGACCCAAGCTTATTGCTTGAGTATGACAGCATCACAGGTTCCGGGCAAACGCTTGCTTTCAACAACAATAAACAATCTCTCCGCATTGGGCCACAAATCTCGTTGAAAATATTTCCTTTGAACGGCAGCACAGGGTTGTTCTCGCGACTGAGCGGAGCGATAGCTTATCATTGGGCAGAGGAAACATACACGAGGCGCCCATTGGACTGGTTGTCGACCAGTCTCAGTTACAAATTAGACGATGCGGGATATTTCAAATTGACAGCGTCTTACAAGCACGGTCACGACGAAATTACTGGCGCCCTCACGAACTTGTACAAAATGGGGCTCACCGGCGCATTATAGGCTGTGGCACAATCTCCCCCACAACCCTTCCTTAACCCTCCTTCTTTACCATCCCCGCATTCAGGTCAGGAATGCGTGTATGTTCACTCGGCGTATTGTGTCTTTCGGCGGTTTTTCCGCCTTCGCGTCCTTGCTGGCGGGTTGCGCCGGTTCAGAGTCTTTTATGCCCGATGCCTCCGGCCCGTCCGGAGCCTCGGCATCCAGCGTCGCCGATGCCGAGGCTGTGGGCGCGCGGCCGCTCACCCGCACCCTCGCCCGGCCCGATTACAAAGCCGTCTACAATGAATATCCCGGCGAGAAATTTCCGGTTCTCGCATTCGATTACACGCAGGTTCCCCAGCGCTATCTGCGCCAGACCGTGCAATTCCCCTGGGCAGAGCCGGTGGGCTCGATTGTCGTCGATCCCCGCGCGCGCCATCTCTATTTCGTGGAAGAACCGGGCAAGGCCACGCGCTATGGCGTCGGCGTCGGCCGCGACGGATTTTTGTGGTCCGGCGAGGCGCAAATCCAGTTCAAGCGGGACTGGCCCGACTGGGTTCCGCCGCGCGAAATGGTCGAACGCGATCCCGACATCAAGGCGGAGCTGGAGCCGACCCCGCGCGGGCTTGGCGTGCGCGGGGGAACGCGCAGCCCGCTCGGCGCTCGCGCCATGTATCTGTTTCGCGACCGGCAAGATCTTGGCTACCGAATTCACGGCACGACAGAACCCGAAACGATTGGCTCGCGCGTGTCATCGGGCTGTGTGCGCATGGTCAATCAGGACATCGCGCATCTCTACACGCGCGCGCAGGCCGGCACGCATGTGACTGTGCTCGCCTGACCGAAAAAAGCTTTTTCCGAATAATACCAATGGCGATGTGACTTGACACATCGCCGTTGGCAAGCGCGAACGCGCGCCGGCGCTGACGCGCCGAATGCTTCGGTTTGACCATCGGTCAATCCGAAGCGCCCTTGGTATAAGCGTGTCTCGCATTGACCTTCGGCCAGTGCGAGACCCCCGGGCATCAGCGCTTTTCGTAGCGGGTTTCAGGCGATGAAATCGCCGTGGCCGCCGTTCCGGCTGCGGCTCTGCGCGAGCGCCGCCCCCAGCAGGATGGTAAAGAAGAGCGCGATCGCGCGCGATCCCAGCACAGCGCTGGCGACAATCAGCAAAATAATAAACGCAATCATTGCCTTTTCATAAAAACGCATCGGAAAACCTCACTCAACGCAATGCCGTATTCTCACCCGGGCAGTGTGAACGCCACCCGAATATTTATGGTTAATTTCCTGGCGCGCAGGCGATATTTTTGACAGGCGACAAGCGTGCGCTTTCCCCGATCACGCCTCGCGTTTCGCCGCCCTGCGCAAGACGCGTTCGGCCTGTCGTAAATGCGGGCGGTCGATCATCGCGCCATCGAGATTGAGCACGCCGGCGTCAGGGTTTTGCGCAAAGGCGTCGACGATGCGCCGTGCGCGGTCGAGCGCCTCGGGCGAGGGCGTGAACACGTCGTTGATGACCGCAACCTGCGTCGGGTGGATCGCCATTTTGGCCTCAAACCCGTCGCGGCGCGCCGCCTCGCATTCCCGGCGCAAGCCCTTGAGATCGCGGAAGTCGGGATAGACCGTATCGATCGGAAAAACATCGGCGGCGCGGGCGGCAAACAGCGTCAGCGTCCGCGCAAGGCGATAGGGATCGGTGTACTCCCCATCCGCGCGGCGATTGGTTTCAGCGCCCAGGGCTGCGGCAAGGTCTTCGGCGCCCCAGGTCAGGCCCGATAGCCGCTGGCTCGCGCCAGCGTAAGACGCAAGACCGAAAATGGCGTCGGCGGTTTCCGTGGCGATCGGAATGATTCTGGTCGCGCCATCGGCCAGATTGTTTTCCGCCTCGCGGACGGCAAGTTTCACCGAGAGATGCTGGACATCGGCGCCGTGGCGCGATTTTGGCAACATGATCGCGTCGGGCGCCGCGCCCATCACGGCATCGAGATCATGCTCGATCAGGCCGGAGTCGAGAGCATTGACCCTGACGATCAGAACAGGCGCGTGCGATTGCCGGCGGGCCTCGCGCAGAAAATCGGCGGCCCGCCGCCGCGCCGTGTCCTTGGCGTTCAGCGCAACGGAATCTTCCAGATCGATGAGCACGGCGTCAGCGCCGGTCGCAAGACTCTTTTCAAGTTTGCGCGGGCTGTCAGCGGGCGCAAATAGCAGTGAGCGCATTCAGGCCTCCTGCGGGCGGCGGCGCACCAGCGATTGCCGGCGGCATTCGGCCACCAGCGTTCCATCCTGTTTGAACGCCTTATGCAGATATTCCACAATGCCGGCGTCGGCGCGCGATTTTGACAACCGGGCGGAGATCACTTCGGTCGTGCAGTGGATGGTGTCGCCTTCAAACAGCGGCGCAGGAAAACGCACATCGGTCATGCCCAGATTGGCGATGGTGGCGCCAACCGACAAATCCGCCACTGAGATGCCGATCATCAGCCCGAGCGTGAACAGCGAATTCGTCAACGGGCGGCCCCATTCGGTTTCGCGCGCGCAATATTCGGCGTCGATATGCAACGGCTGCGGGTTCAGCGTCATGTTGGAAAACAGCATATTGTCCATCTGCGTGACGGTGCGCGTCAGGGGATGCGCGTAGATCGCCCCGGGCGCAATGGCCTCGAAATAGAGGCCGCCGCGGGGGTGGCGCAGGACGTCTGCGGGCGGCTGGGACATTTAATGTTCTCCAAACATTTCAAGCGCTCTTAAAGCTCTGTTTACTATAAAAAGTCATCCTGCGGGTTGTGACATTTTCGTCCCGCCAGGCCCGCCCATGCCCAACGTCAAACTCTCCACAGGAACCGATCTTTATTTCGAATCCCATGGTCAGGGCGAGGCGCTCGTGCTGATTCCCTCGACGGGCTTTTCCGGCGATTGCTGGAAGCCCACGCAGATGCCGCTGGCGCAAAGCTGTCACCTGATTCTGCACGACCCGCGGGGCTGCGGCCGCTCCGTCCCCTCGCAAAAAGTCTATACGATCAACCAGATGGCCAATGATGTCGTAGCCTTGCTCGATCATCTGGGCGTCGAGGCCGCGCATGTGGTGGGCCATTCCATGGGCGGGCGCATCGGCCTTGAACTCGCGCTGAATTTTCCCGGACGCGTCAAAAGCCTGGTCATGGCGGCGGGCGGATCGGGGCAGGTTCCCCGACATGGCGCCGAATGCGTCACAGGCGTTCCTTTCGGGCATATCCATGCGCTCGCAACCAAAGACTTCGAGCATGTCCTGCGCGAGGAATATTGCGACTCAGCCTCGTTTTTCACCGACGACTACCGCGCTGCGCATCCTGACCGGGTTGAGGCTTTCTTCAGGCATGTCTACGCCACCCATGCGCGATTGCCCGAATATATCAATCTGATTCTCGCCCGCCATTCCTGGGAAGCGACGCACCGACTCGGCGACGTTCAGCGCCCGACCATGATCCTGATCGGGGACAAGGATTCGGGCCGCTCGAACCATGTGGCGCAGGCCCGCGCATTGCAGGAGCGAATTCCCGGCGCTGTGTTCAAAAGTCTGGCGGGGCAGGCGCATGGCTTTCCCTGGCAGGCGGCCGATCTGACCAATGCAACCCTGCTGGATTGGGTCAAAGCCCATGCGTAGCAGCGCCGCGCCGCGTTCTGGCGGGGGTTTCAGATCATGATCGTGCAGCGCTTTCTCGGCTGGGTTCAGAACGCCCCGGCTGGCGCGCGCGCCGAAGCGACAAGCGCGCTGGCCCGCGCATACCTCTACAGCGGGCTGGATGATCGCGACCGTGACGACGCGGAGGTCGCGTTGACCTCGATGCTTGACGATCCCTCGCCGCTGGTGCGCCGGGCGCTGGCCGAGGCGCTGGCGAGCGCCCGGGAGGCGCCGCATCATTGCGTGCGCGCTCTGGCCATGGACCAGTCGGACATTGCGTCGATTGTGCTGGCGCGATCCCCGGTGCTCACCGATGCGGAACTCGCCGATTGCGCGGCCATCGGGGACGTATTTGCCCAGTCGGCGATCGCCTTGCGGCCTGGTCTGCGGGCGCCGGTTGCTGCGGCGCTCACCGAAGTTGGTTGTCGCGAGGCCCTGATTTCACTCGCAGTCAATACGGGCGCCGACGTGCCTGAACGCCTGCTGCGCCGGATGATCGAGCGCTTCGGCTGGGATGGCGAAATGCGCGAAGCAATTCTGACCCGCCAGGGGCTTTCGTCGGGATTGCGCGCCGAACTCGTTCGCGCCACAGCCCGGGCGCTGGCTGATTTTGTCGTGGGTTGCGAATGGTTGCCCGAGGAGCGCGCCCGCAGAATGAGCCGCGAAGCGCAGGAAAAAGGCGCGATCACAGTCGCCGCGCTGGACGCAGCCGCCGCCAGCGAACCGGATATGGAGCTTGCGGGGACTTTGCGCCGCGCCGGCCTGTTGACGCCAAGCCTCGCCTTGCGGGCGCTGCTGAGCGGCGCGCGCGGCCTGTTTGTCGCCGCGCTGGCCGAACTGACAGGCCTTCCTGCTGCCCGTGTCGCCGGTCTTGTCAACAAGCCGCAAAGTTCCGGCTTTCTTGCGCTTTACGCCCGCGCCAAACTGCCTCCAGCCCTGGCGCCCGTGTTTCAACTGGCGCTGACGATAACGGCGGAGCATTTCGCCCGCCGCGCGCAGCGTCCGGCGGGGCGCCTGTCGCGCTCCTGCGCGGCGTTGCTGCGCGCGGCCAGCGAACGGACGCTGGCGCCCGAGGTTTCGGGCGAGGTGATTTCAGCGTTGCGCCGGCTTGAGGCGGAGGCGGCGCGCGAGTCCGCGCGCCAGTCCGCCGCCGTCGCGCATGCGCCTTCCGTTCCCCGGATGGAGCCGGTCTTCGCCATCGACTTTGCCGCAATGGAAGCCGAACTCAGCGCAGCGTGAAGGGTTGCCCGATTGCGCAGCAGGCTGCTGGCCCCCTGCGCGGGGTATAACGCCCGAATTCGATCGATGTTTTCAGGCTCTGGCGGGTCGCGCGGCCTTGCATCGTTCTTCCAGCCCGCAGACGTTCGCAGACTGGAGTCCCGCTTTCTCAAGGCGATTGCGTAGCAATCGTCCGCTACGGGCATGACACATGCGCCTGCTATTGTCAGGCTTGCTCCCGGACAGACGCCGCACGGCGCCAGGGAGGAGAACGGGACGATAACCGGCGTCGGTTGGTCTGCAGGGGAATCGGGTGAAGGTCCCCCGATGCTGAGGAGCGCCTGAAAGGCGCGTCTCGAAGCACGAGGGGGCCGGGAAAACGGTGTTAAATCCTCTCCCTCGTGGTTCGAGACGGCCCGTTCCGGGCCTCCTTCCCGTGAGGGAGAGGGGTTGAATCCTTTACCCGATTGCCCGGGTTTGCGCGGCCGGCGCCGTTGCCTGCGCCGATTCGACACTCTATTGCTGCTGAGTGTGTGCGAGGAGACGGAATAAAGCGGTCTGCGCGGCAGATTTTCGCGGTTAGCAAGCGATTTATGCAGTTCGCGAACAAAATTGAGGCAAAGATGGCAAAAAAGTGTGTCCTTGCAACAACACCTCCCAAGGGAAAATGCATTTCGCCCATTTTGGGTTATTTCGCTCAAAATGATTGAGCAGCGCTTGTATGGTCCAATCATGCAATCGGAATCACCGGGAGCAAACCGTGCCAGCTCTTCTCCTGCGGGAAAGTGTGACGTGCGGGTCGGAGGGGGCGGTGAAATGCTAAGGGGTTAAACCCGGCGCGCGAATACCGGATCCATTGGTCAATCATACTGGAGGTTTATCCATGAAGGTCATCAAGAGCCTTCTGCTCGGTTCGACAGCGGTTGTCGCTGGCGTGGCCGTTGCTCAGGCGGCGGATCTTCCCTCGCGGAAGTCTGCGCCGGCTGAATATGTCAAGATCTGCGACGCCTATGGCGCGGGTTTCTTCTACATTCCGGGCACGGACACCTGTCTGCGCGTCGGCGGTTACGTCCGCGCTGAATATGCATGGTCGCAGGCCTCCAACGCCCTGTCGATTCCGAGCTTCAAGGCTGGCACGGCGGTTGGCGCGATTGCCAACTCGACATTCGTTCCGTCAGGCATTGAAGATCAGACCGGCTTCATGGGTCGTGGCCGTCTTGAAATGGACGCCCGCACACAGACCGCCTGGGGTACAGCCCGTACCTTCATCGCCCTGCGCGCGCAGTCGGTCACCGGCATCTACAACTCGAACTATCAGAACACCGCGACGCTCACCGGCAACGGCGGCACGACCGCGATCACGGTTGAGAATGCGATCGTTCAGTTCGCCGGCTTCACCTTCGGTCACACGACGGCTGAAATCTTCACCTTCATGCCCGGCATCAACTGGGGTTCCTACTCCGACGCGGGCTATCCGGGCGGCGTCAACCTGCTGTCCTACACCGCGACCTTCGGTGGCGGCATTTCCGGCACGATCGGCGTCGAAGACCGCGCTGCTTTCAGCGCCTATTCCACGACGCCCGGCTATGTCAACGGCACCGGCGTGACCGGTCTTGCGACAGGCGCTTCGGCGGTCGGCGGCCTTGTGGCCAACGGCCCGTTCACATGGCCGGCCCTGACGGCCAACCTCCGCGCCGATCAGGCCTGGGGTTCTGTGCAGGTCATGGGTCAGGTTGTGCAGAACAGCGCAGTCGTGACGCTTGGTTCGGCGGTTAACCCGAACTTCGCCATCACGGCGACCGGCTGGGCGATTGGCGCTGGCGCCAAGATCAACCTGCCGATGCTGGCTGCCGGCGATAGCCTCTATCTCACCGCTGCCTATGGCAACGGCGACCTCGACGAAGTCCTGAACATCGGCACCTCGGGCAATCCGACGAGCATTGGTCGCGAACTCGGCGGTCTCTATCGTCAGGATCGCAACCTCTACCTGACGCCTTCGGCGGGCTCGACTGCGGCGACCTGTACGGCGGCTCTGGCCACGTCCGGTTGCTTCAGCACGCAGCAGTCGACAGCCTGGTCGATTGCGGCTTACGGCACCCACTACTGGACCTCGACCGTGCGGTCGCTCCTGTTGGCGTCCTATGCCAGCATCACGCCGCCGAACGCAGTGCAGAACACCGACTGGACTCTCGGCGGTCTCAGCACGGCGACTCTGTGGCGCGTTGGAGCCCAGCTCGTCTGGTCGCCGGTCAAGGATCTCGATATCGGCGCGGAAGTGCAGTATATCAGCCTGAACCAGCGCTTCGCCAATGCTCCGGGCTTCCTGCCGACCGCTCAGACCGTTGCTACGGTTCCGGTCGTCGGCGCAAGCTCGAATTCCTGGGAAGGTCGTCTGAGCATTCGTCGCCAGTTCTGATCGCTTCAGTGATTTGATCTGATCCTTTGGCCCCGGCGCGCAAGCGCCGGGGTTTTTCGTTGTTGAGATGGACCTTCAGCGCAGGGGAATGGATTGAACGTCCGCTCATGCTGAGGAGCGCCTGAAAGGCGCGTCTCGAAGCACGCAGCGGCCTGAGAAAAGCGCTAAATCTTCTCCCTCGTCATTCGAGACGGCCCGTGCCGGGCCTCCTCGCCATGAGCGAGAGGTCTCGATCCTGCACTGATTGCCTCGATCTTCAGCGTGCGCGAACCTCTCCCTATGGGAGAAGGTCACGGCGCCAAGCGAAAATGCATGCTTTCCCCGCAGCTTCAGACGCGCTATTTTGCGGCATGAACGATCGGGAAACGTCCACTGCGATCCAGCAGCCCATTCCAGGCCGCGCCTGTGGCTCATGCATGTTGTGTTGCAAATTGCCGGCGATCGCCAGTCTCGACAAACCGATGGGCAAATGGTGTTTGCACGCCGCGCCCGGCGCGGGTTGCGCCTCCTATGAAAAACGGCCAGGGGAATGCCGGGAATTTTTGTGCGACTGGTTGCTCGATCCGGGGCTTGGGCCGGACTGGAAACCCGACCGCGCCAAATTCTACGTTCATAGCGCGCAAAATGGCGGGCTGAACATCATGGTGGACCCCGGTTCGCCCGCAGCGTGGCGCGACGCCCATTATTATCCAGCCATCAAGACGGCGGCGGCGCGTCTTCTGGTGGATGGGCGGAACGTGTTTGTATTGATCGGGCGGCGCGTGGTGGTGGTGTTTCCGGACCGCGACGTCGACATGGGCGCGGTGCCCGACGGGCATTGCGTCCGGACATTTTCACATTCAGTCAACGGGCGGATGGTTTGGGATGCGCGGATAGAGCGGACCGCTCCGTCTGTGCAAAATGGCGAAGTATAGGGCATGAGCGACTTATCCGATCTTGCCAGCGCCTCGCGCGTCGCAACACGGCTTTTCCGGCTGATGGAAAGCCTGCGCTCGCGCCATGGGCTCGATCTCGATGAGATCATCATCTTTTTTGCTGTGGGGCGACTGACGTTCGATCCCGGTCAGGCGATGATGACGATTCGCCCGACCAACATCGCCTCGCTTTCCGATTTCATGGGCATCCCGCGCGAGACCTTGCGTCGCAAGCTGCTGCGACTGGAAGAGCGCGAGCTTGTGCAGCGCGCCAGCGCCGGCTTTACGATTCGCGACATGGCGCTGTGGCGGCGGCTTGGGGAACTCGCGGGCGAACAAAAGTCCGAGTCCGACTGACAAAGGCGATATCAGGCCTTATTCCGCCGCCTCTTTCATCAGGGCGCGCATATGCGTCCGCAGCCGGTCAATCGGATGCAATCCATCCTGCGCGCGATATCGCCAGAAGGTCCAGCCGTTGCAGGCTGGCAGTCCCTGCGCCAGCGCGCCTGTCTTGTGGATGGACCCGATGGCCGCGCCCAGCAACAATGAACCATCGGCGCGTATCGTGGCCTTATGCCGTTGCTTTTCGTCGCAAAGGATATCGCCCGGTTTCAGCAGGCCCGCTTCAAGGACGCTGGCGAAAGCCACGCGAGGTTCGTCCCGCTTGGCCGGCGCGGCTGCGACGATGTCCGGCGGCAGCGGCGTAACGGCGGCGATCCGTGCGCGCGCTGCGCTGGCGTAGGTTTCGTCGCGTTCAAAGCCGATATAGGACCGACCGAGCCGACGCGCGACCGCGCCGGTTGTGCCGGACCCGAAGAAGGGATCGGCGATCGTATCGCCGGGATTGCTCGCAGCCAGCAAAATGCGCGTCAGCAGCGCCTCGGGCTTTTGCGTCGGATGGGTTTTGCGCCCGTCTGCGCCTTTCAGGCGCTCGCCGCCGGTGCAAATCGGCATATACCAGTCGGAGCGCACTTGCAGGTCTTCATTGCCCGCCTTCAGCATCTCGTAATTGAAGGTGTAGCGCTTGGCTTTCGAATCGCGCGCGGCCCAGATCATCGTTTCATGCGCATTGGTAAAGCGCCGGCCGCGGAAATTCGGCATCGGATTGGCCTTGCGCCAGATAATATCATTCAGGATCCAGAAGCCGAGGTCTTGCAGGATCGCGCCGACGCGAAAAATATTGTGGTAGGAGCCGATGACGAAAATGGTGGCGTCCGGCTTCATGGCGCGGCGCGCAGCGCTCAGCCAGTCGCGCGTGAATGTGTCGTAATCGGCAAAACCGTCAAATTTGTCCCAATCATCATCGACAGCATCGACAACGCTCTGGTCGGGGCGCGACAGGGCGCCTTCGAGTTGCAGATTATAGGGCGGGTCGGCAAAAACCAGATCGACGCTGGCCTCTGGCAATGCGCGCAATCCCGCGATGCAATCGCCGATAACAATCTGGTTCAAAACAGGTTGAACCATGTGGCCGCTCTGGGAGACGGCCGAAATCCCGGTACGCGTGACCTGAATCCGGGATTTCGCGCCGGTCATCCCGGCATTAACGCTACGCATGAACACCGACCGGGTAAGCGACTGACAAGGCGACTATGACCAATCCTGGTAAAAGCCGCGTTTAGATCGCTAAAAAAGCGGTGTGTCTTTTTCGGACGATTTGATTAAATATTTCAATATGTTTGAATGCTTTCGGAAGCGCTTCGCAAATTGTTTAATTTGACGTTAGCGGGCTTTCGATTGCGCTGCGCGGACCGGCGCGAAACCGATACGATGGAACTCCGTCGGGCCGCAGGCGTTCAGCGCGGCAAGATGCCCCGCGGTTCCATATCCCGCATTGCGGATGAAGCCGTATAGCGGCGCCTCACGGTCGATCCTGTCCATCAGGCGGTCGCGCGTCACTTTCGCGACAATCGACGCCGCCGCAATGGACAGGCAGAGCGTGTCGCCTCGAACGATGGTTTCGGCCGAGCAGGGCATGTGCCTGGGTGTTGCATTTCCGTCGATCAGGGCGAAATCGGCGGGTATGGCCAATGCAAGCACTGCGCGGCGCATGGCGCAAAGGCTGGCTTCGCGGATATTGAGAATAGCGATTTCGTCCAGCGAGGCGAAGGCGATTCCGACCGCCCGCGCGTTTGCAAGGACGTCGTCAAATAAACGGTCGCGCGCCCGGGCCGACAGTTTCTTTGAATCGTTGAGCCCATCGGGAATGGCCGCCGGATCGAGTATGACCGCCGCCGCCGCGACCGGCCCTGCGAGCGGTCCCCGTCCCGCTTCATCGACGCCGGCGATGGCGAGGCGTCCGCGCTGCGCAAGGGCGCGTTCGAATTGATAATCGGGTTCAGGTTTTTCGGATCCGGGCGTCATGCTTTTCGCGTGAAGGGTTGCAGTCAATCGCTGCAGAGACTTCGATTGAGCCCCGTCGCTGCGCATCGGCGGGAACCGCTTGGCCATATCGTGAATTATGTGCTTATGTCATGCTTCATTTTCTGGGGCGCGGTTGACGCCTTTCGGGTTGGAGTTGCGCAATCATGTCAGATGTAATGGAACAGACCGGCGCCGGGCTCCCTGCGGCGCGGTCGCTGGAAACGCCGGATGCGACGGCCTTGGCCGGGGATGGGGATCGCAACATTGTTTTCGGTAGCCTGGTGACGGGCGACAGCGACATCGTTGGCCTTGTCGCCTATTCGATTTACAAACAGAACAAGCATGACTGGCTTGTGTCATTCGAGAAGATCCGGGGCCGCGCCCCCCGTGACGACGAATCCCAAGCCTATATTATTGGCGAGAGCACGCCACGGCGCCTGTCGACCTATCGCCATCTCGCGCAGTCGACGCTGGACGGACATGGGCCAGAGGTTTCAACCGGCCCTTCAGGCGAATCTTTTGCCCAGCGCGGCTATGCCGTCGCGCAGCGCAACAAGACACAAATGATGTCCGGCGGACAGGGCGCTGGCGTCAAGGCCATCGCCTGGGTTCTGGCGGCCGTTGTCATCCTCGGAGCGCTTTATCTGGTCCTGCATTATGGCATACCCGGCGCAGCGATGAAGTCCTGATTTCATCGGGCCTGTCACATCCGCATTCAGAACAGGCTGAGCTGTGCGCTGGCGCGTTGCGGCGCTGTGAAAATATCGGTCCGCAGGCGGGTCCGCGTCTTGTTGAACCCGAGTTTTTCCGCCGCAACCTCGAACCTGCGACCGGTCATCCAGGCGTATGGGCCATCGCCGGTCATCCGCTTGCCCCAGGTGGAATCATTTGTCTTGCCATCGCGGGTCGAGCGAACCAGCGACATCACTCGCCGGTATTTTTCCGGCGCATGATCGATCAGCCACTCGCCAAAGAGGTCGCGAACCTCAAGCGGCAATCGCAGCATGACATAGCCGGCGTCGCGGGCGCCCATGGCGTGCGCGCGCGTCAGAATGGCTTCAATTTCGGAATCGTTCACGCCGGGAATGATCGGCGCCACCATCACCGACGTTGGAACGCCAGCGTCTGACAATTGTTTGATGGCTTCCAGACGGCGCTCTGGCGTCGCCGCGCGCGGCTCCATCGACCGCGCAAGCGCCCGATCAAGCGTGGTAACGGAAAGGGCGACTTTCACCAGTCCCCGCCGCGCCATCGGCGCGAGAATATCGATGTCGCGCGTCACCAGCGCAGATTTGGTGACAATGCCGACGGGATGATTGAAGCGGGACAAGACCTCCAGAATGGATCGCATCACGCGGCGTGTGCGTTCGATGGGCTGATAGGGGTCCGTGTTGCTGCCGATCGCGATCGTGCGCGGCGCATAGCCGGGGGCGGACAACTCCCGCTCAAGCAGGGCCGCAGCGCCTTCCTTGACGAAGATCTTGCTCTCGAAATCGAGCCCGGGCGAAAGTCCCATATAGGCGTGCGTCGGCCTTGCATAGCAATAGACACAGCCATGTTCACATCCCCGATAAGGGTTGATGGAGCGGTCAAACGAGATATCCGGGGAATCGTTGCGCGTGATGATGGTCTTCGCCCGTTCGGCGATGACCTCGGTTTTGAACGCCGGGAGATCGTCGGCGCTGACCCAGCCGTCATCCACGCTTTCGCGCTGTTCCTTTTCATATCGACCACTGACATTCGATCCTGCTCCACGGCCCTTGGGACGTGGCGCGCGAAAGCGCAATTCATCGAGGCCATCGCCCTGCCGCGCGCCGATATATCGCTTCGCCGTCTGGGGGCGGGTCAATGGGGCTGCGTTCGGCGGGGCGGACGTAGGGGCAAGCGAGGCTTCGGAGAGCATGGCGATTCCTTTTGAAACATAACAGGAACATAGAACAAATATGGAACATGCTTCTGGAAGTCAAGTCCGTTCAACGGTAGCCTCGGGGCATTCTTTCCTGCTAAAGGGGGCCATGTTGTCGGCTGTGGTGCTTACCCCGGACTCCAGCGGTCCGAAATCCTGTCCTCCTGAGGCCGTCGTGCGGACCCTTGCCGCACTGGTGCCCTGTTTGACAGCAGGCGTTCTGCGCGATGTGACTTTGGCGGGCCATGACGGGCTTGAATATCTGGCTTCAATCGCCGATGAGGCGGGTTGCCAGCTCGCGCAGGTGAGGCCGGGCGGCAACGCGCTTCAGGCCGGTCTGGCGCTCGTGCGTGGCGGAATGACGCTTGTGATCCCGGCAGGCTGGGCGCCGGAGGCCGGTTTTGCCGAAGAGGCCCTGGACCTGCTGGCGCACGGGGCAGGCGCCTGGCTTTTCCGCGCGGAGCCCCAAGGGTTTCTGACACGATTGGCGCCAGGTCTGTCGCGCATCGTAGCGGTGATCGCGCCGCTGCCGCGCCTTGTCGGGCAGGCAGCCGACATTGCCGCATTGGCGCGATCTGTGACGCCGGCGGCGACTCTCAGAACGCGATTGCGTCGCGTCATGTAATGCTCAGCCGCCGCCGCGGCGCAAATGTTCGTCCAGTCGCGGCATTATTTCGACGAAATTGCAGGGGCGGTAACGATAATCCAGCTGATGCGCGAGAATGCCATCCCAGGCGTCCCTGCAGGCGCCGGGCGAGCCGGGCAACACAAAAATATAGGTGGCTCCGGCAACGCCCGCCGTCGCGCGGGACTGGATCGTTGACGTGCCGATCTTGTCATAACTGATGCGGTGGAAGACTGCGGAAAAGCCGTCCATGTGCTTTTCAAATAAAGGCGCGATGGCTTCGGGCGTGACATCGCGGCCCGTAAAGCCCGTGCCGCCAGTGGAAATGATCACATCGACGCCGGCATTGGCGATCCACGCCCGAACCGTCGTCCGGATGGCTTCGACATCGTCGGTGACAATGGCGCGGTCCGCCAGCCGGTGGCCGGCTTTTTCAAGCCGCTCCACCAGCGTCGCGCCGGATTTGTCATCTTCAAAACGTCGCGTGTCGGAGACCGTCAGCACCGCTATGTTGAGCGGGTGAAACTGGCGGCTTTCGTCGATGCCGGGCATGGCCTAGCGCCCGAACGTATTGCAACTGTCGATCTGGCCGGATTGCAGGCCAGTCTGCAACCATTGCACGCGCATCGCGGCCGAGCCATGGGTGAAGCTGTCGGGCACGATGCGGCGACCGGCGGCCTCCTGCAATTTATCGTCGCCGATGGCCTGCGCGGTGGCGACCGCTTTCTCGACATCGCCCTTTTCGAGAATCTGCCATTTGCGGTCGGCGTTGGCCGCCCAAACCCCGGCCAGGCAATCGGCCATCAATTCAATGCCGACAGACCATTTATTGGATTCAGCCTGGCTTGAGGCCGCCTCCTGACGTTGCTGGACCTTGGCGAGAATCCCCAGTTGATCCTCGATGTGATGCCCCATTTCATGCGCGACAACATAGGCATAGGCAAAATCGCCGCCGCCGCCGTATTTGCGCTGCATCTCCTGGAAAAATGCCGTATCGAGATAGATTTTCTTGTCGACCGGGCAATAGAACGGCCCCATGGCTGCTTGCGCTGCGCCGCAGCCCGACCGGGTCTCGCCACTGAAGAGAACCAGCGTCGAGGGCACGAATTTGATCCCCTTTTGCGCGGGCAGGACCTCCGTCCACACATCCTCGTTTTCGGCAAGAACGGCCGAGACAAAACGGCGAATCTGATCAACCGGGGCGCCGGCGCCTGCAGTCCCTGTGTTGGCTGCGCGCTGCTGCGGGGCGGGCTGCGAATAGCTGGAGCCGCCGCCAGCGCCGTTGAGCATTTGCGCGCCGCCAATGAGAATGCGCGGATCGATGCCCAGCGCATAGGCGATAATGGCAAGAACGATCATCGTTCCGATGCCAAGCCCGCCGCCGCCGCCGCCAATCGGCAGACTGAAACCGCCCCCGCCGCCGCTGTCGCCACGCCGGTCTTCAATATTATCGGACTGGCGGAAATCTTCCCATTTCATCGAATGAGCTCCAGATGCGGCGGCTCCGCCGGGACAATCAATTGCTTTGAGATCTCCTTGTAGCAAACTCAGGTCCCCGCCGGTAGGGGGAGCGAGCGGAAGGGCGCGTGGAAACGCCTCCGAAACCTGTTGTGAGATCGCAGGGGCTTGCATAGGACGCGAAAAGCCGCCAGTTCTGGCGCAATGTGATAAGGTCGCTGGAAAGGGGAGA
This sequence comes from uncultured Hyphomicrobiales bacterium, assembly GCA_903931945.1. Lineage (GTDB taxonomy): Bacteria > Pseudomonadota > Alphaproteobacteria > Rhizobiales > Beijerinckiaceae > Terripilifer. The sequence continues at coordinate 16,884 of CAIZEI010000129.1, forward strand.
AACGCGCCATGAGGGCGAGGATATTGCAGGCTGCTATCGCCGGGCTGCTGGCTGGCGCGCTATGCGCCGCCGCCGCGCGCGCACAGGACTGGCCGCAGCGGCCCGTTCGCATTGTCATGCCATTGCCTGCGGGCTCGGGCGCCGATGTCACAGCGCGAATCTATGCTGAGCGGTTGTCGCAAATCTGGGGACAGCCGGTCATTGTCGAAAACCGGCCAGGAGCCGATGGCGTGATCGCAGTCTCGAGTTTCGTCAAGGCCAGGGACGATCATCAATTGCTGTTCGCCTTTGGCGGCCCGATCACGATCTCGCCGGTGATAACGAACAATCTTCCCTATGATCCCGCCAAGGACCTTGTGCCGATCACGTGCGCGGTCGAAAATGTCTTGGGCGTCGCTGCGCCGGCGACCGCGCCCTATAGCGATCTCGCCGGTTTTACCGACTATGCCAAAAAGCATCCCGGAGAGGTTGTGTGGACAGCGACGCCGGGGCTGACGCAATTCATTTTCGAAGCCTTTCTGAAAGCGGCCGGGCTCCAGGCCCGCTATGTCGCCTATAAGGAGGCGGGGCCCGGCGTGCAGGATCTTGTCAAGGATCGCATCCAGATCAATGTCACAGGCGTGGGCCTGTTCCGGCCGATGCTTCTGTCGAACGAGCTGAAGCTGCTGGCTGTGCTCAACCGCAAGCGTTCGCCCGCCTTGCCCGATGTCGCGACACTTGCGGAATTTGGCTATCCCGACATTGCGGCAGATGGCTTTAACGGGTTCTTCGGTCCTTCCAACATGAGCCCTGCTGCGCGCGACAAAATCTCCGCCGATGTCGCTAAAGTCGCCGCCGAAATGAACGGCAGCGAAAGGCTGGCGACGCTCGGAGAATTTGCCCGCGCGGAAGGACCGCAGGCGTTTGTCAGCATGATTGAAGCCCAGCGCGCGCAAGTGGAAAAAATCATAGCGACTTTGGGCGGCGTTCCGGGGCGCCAGGAATAAAGCGATGCGCTTCATTGCCTCGCGCTTGGCCTTTGAAATCAGAGATCGAGCCCGTCAATTTCCGGCGTCAGCTTGTCAACGATCTTGCGCAATTCGTCCTGACGCGGATTGATTTCAAGCGCGCGACGGAACACGCGCAGCGCCTGTTTTTTCATGTCCATTTTCTGGAACATGAAACCGAGCCCTGTCAGGGCGCCGTAATGCCGGGGTTCGAGCGCCAACACATGCGCGACATCTTCAATCGATCCGGCAAAATCATCGTTGGAATAACGCTCGGTCGCCCGCTGGTTCCAGCCCTCGGCCCAATCGGGTTGAATTTCGAGCAATTTTCCGAGGACTTGTTCGCTCAGCGCCCAATCCTTTTTATGCATCGCCTCGTTTGCGCGCGACATCAGGAGGTCGGCGGTGTCCGAGCCGGAATGCATCCAGACGCGCTGGATCGCGGCCTGAAGCACATTGGCCTCGCGAGCGTCGCCTGCCTGCGCAAGGCGTGCGAAAAGGTCATCGAGCGCCTGTTTGCGCCCTTCGGGCAAATTGAGGTCGAAACGGGGCCTGGCGGCAGCCGCAGTCTTCTCGCGGTTCGCGTCAGCTTGCGCAAACGCAGGACTGACCAAACCCGCGCACAACAGGGCGCAAGCCAGGCTCATCCAGATACGGGCGGGCACGATGTGCATGCGCGGAGCTTATGACGCTCCGGACCGCGCGTCAAAGCCAAAGACGACGTGTCAAAGCCGGCCTCCCGTTCTGGCCTCACCACTCCTTAACCCGCCGGGCGCTAGATTGCCTGCCGCACAGTTCAGGATGATACGAATGAGCCTTGTCGCCACGGCGCCAGCCAAAATAGAGAGCGCTCCGGGCTCGATCGCGGGGCTGGCGCGATGTCTGGCGAGCCCGTGGCTGGGCGTTGCGCTGGCGGGCGCCGCTGTTGCAGGCCAGTCGCTTGGCCATCAGAACGGCGACAATTCCTGGCTCTTGACTGTCGCTGAAAAGACGCTCGATGGCGCACGCCCCTATATCGATGTGATCGAGAGCAATCCGCCGGGGGCGTTCCTGTTTTATGCGCCGGCGGTCGCGTTTGCGCGGCTGGTGCATGTCAGCGCGGAGAGCGCAGCTGTCGGCTTCGTGTTCCTGCTGGCCGGCTTGAGCATCCTGTTGACCGGGCGCATCCTGACCAAGGCGGCATTGCTGGAGCAGGCCGAGCGGGGGTTTTTCCTGAACGCCGCCATATTCGCGCTGGTTTTTTTGCCCGGCTTTTCCTTTGCGGAACGCGAACACAACGCGTGCCTGTTGATCCTGCCGGCGCTGGCGGCGTTTGCCGCGCGGGCGTCGGGCGGGCGCGTGGCTTTGCCGGACGCCATTGCTGCGGGTCTTGCGGCAGGCTTGACGGTGGCGATCAAGCCCTATTTTGCGCTGCCGCTGGCGCTGCCATTCCTGTTTGCGCTCGTCCGGCGCCGGTCGCCTGCGCTCCTTTGGGCGCCCGAGCAACTTGCCGCTCTGCTCGCCATCGCCATTGACGTCGCGGTTCTTGCGCTGGTTTTCCCGGACTGGTTCAACCTTGCGCCCGAAGCCTTTGACGTTTATCTGCCGATGAAAGAGCCGTGGTTCGACCTGCTGACGGAAACCTGGCTCCTGTTCAATATCGGCCTGCTGGCGGGGCTGCCGCTGGCCTTCGGGCGCGATTGCCTAGCGCCCCGCGTGGCGGTTCCAGCGCTCGCGTCCATCGGTTTCATGGGAACCTTCTTCATTCAGGGCAAAGGCTGGGTCAACCACGGCCTGCCAGGCGACGAACTGGCGTTTCTGGCCATCGCTGGCGCCATCGCGCCCATTGTTTGCGCTAGCGAAGAGGCGCGCGAGGCCGGCTGGGCGCGCATTCGCCGCGCCGTTCTGTTCGTTTTCATGCCCATTCTGCTGGCCGCGCCCATTCTGTTTGGCGATTTCCTCCCGCTCACCGGCTTTGAGGAATATAAAGGCCTGACGGCGGCGGTGCTGCGCGATGCGCCGCCACATCCCAAAATCATCGCCATCTCGCCGCGCCTCGATGTCGGCCATCCCTTGACGCGCCGCGTTGGAGGGCAATGGGTCGGGCGTCCCAATGCGTTGTGGCTGATGGTGTTCTCGCAGATGTTTCTCGATGCGGGCTGGGGCGACGCCGCCAAACGCGCCCGGCTCGAAGCCTATGTCGCCAGGGACGCGCTGGGTTTCCGCGAGGATGTGGCTTCTGGCCATCCCGATGTCGTTCTTGTGGTCGTCGATCCGCGCATCGAGGCGGCGATGCGCAATCCCGATATTGCCGCCGCCATGACGGACTATGCGCGCGTTGAGACCGTCAGCGGGATCGAGGTGTGGACGAAGCGGGACAAGGCGCCGCGCCTTTAGGAACCCGCAAATGGCTACATAAAACTCTGCGGATCGACATCGACCGCGACGCGGACGCCGCCGCGCTCGGGTGGTCCCGCCGCCAGCACGGCGCGTAAAAAGGCTTGCAGATTGGCGCTTCGGGGGGCTTTGACAAGCAGCCGGAAGCGATGGCGTCCACGCACCACGGCGATCGGTGCTTCGGCGGGCCCCAGAACGGTGACTTCATCGGGCGCGGCCAGATCGCCGGGCGGCGCGATTTTCCACTGGCCGGATGGCGCGAGCCCATGAGCGGCCCGCGCCAGCGCGCGCGCATGGGTCTCGGCTGATGGCCGGTCATTGCCGCTAATGATGAGCGCGGCAAGCCGACCGAAGGGCGGCAGGCCCGCCCGCTCTCTGGCGTTGGTTTCTGCGATGTAGAAACGTTCGGAATCCCCGCTGAGCAATGCGCGCATCACGGGATGCTCGGGCTGAAACGTCTGCACGAATCCGCGTCCCGGCCTGTCGCCGCGTCCGGCGCGTCCGGTCACCTGTTGCAGAAGCTGGAACGTGCGCTCAGCCGCGCGGGGATCGCCCGATGTCATTCCGATATCGGCGTCGATCACGCCAACCAGGGTCAGCTGCGGAAAGTTATGCCCCTTGGCGACCAGTTGCGTGCCGATGACAATATCGAAAGAACCCTTGGCGATTTCTTCGAGTTCGCGCCGCAGGCGTTCGGTTCCGCCAGGAAAATCCGAGGACAGCGCTAGCAGACGCGCGCCGGGAAACGCTTCGGCGGCTTCATCTGCGAGGCGCTCGATTCCCGGCCCGCAGGCCGTCAGACTGTCCACCGTATGGCATTGCGGACAGGCGTCAGGGCGGCGCTCGATATGCCCGCAATGGTGGCACACCAGAGCCCGGCGGAAGCGATGTTCGACGAGCCAGGCTGTGCATTGCGGGCATTCGAAGCGATGCCCGCAAGCGTTGCAGAGCGTCAGCGGCGCATAGCCCCGGCGGTTGATGAACAGCAGGGCCTGATCGCCCTGTTCCAGATTTTTGGCGACTTCGGCGCGCAGTCGCGGCGAAATCCATTTGCCGCGCGGCGGACCTTCGCGCCGCAGGTCGATCGCGGAAATATTCGGCAGCGTTCGTCCGCCAAACCGCGCGTCGAGTTTCAATCGTTTGTAGCGGCCCTGTTCGGCGTTGACCCGGCTCTCGATCGAGGGCGTGGCGGAGGCAAGTACGACACAGGCCGATTCGAACCGCGCCCGCATGACCGCCATATCGCGCGCCTGATAGCGCACGCCATCGTCCTGTTTGTAGGCGGCTTCGTGCTCCTCATCGACGACGATCAGCCCTAACCCGCTGAACGGCAGAAACAGCGCCGATCGCGCGCCGGCGACAACGCGGACAGAGCCGTCAGCGATTCCGCTCCAGATCCGGGCGCGTTTGCGCGCGGAGACCCCCGAATGCCATTCGGCGGGACGGGCGCCAAAGCGCGCCGCAAAGCGATCCAGAAATTGCGCGGTGAGCGCGATTTCCGGCATCAGGATCAATGCTTGCCCGCCGCGTCGCAAGACTTCTGCGATGGCTTCGAAATAGACTTCTGTTTTTCCCGATCCTGTGACGCCATCAAGCAGGGACACCGAAAATGCGCCACTTTTGACGCTTTTGACAAGTTCGTCCGCCGCCGCCTGTTGCGAGAGGTCCAGTTCCTGCGCCTTGAAATCCGGTCCCGGCGGCAAGGCGACCGGCTCAAGCGGCAAGGCCAGGGCTTCCAGAACGCCGATGTCAATCAGCGAATCGATCACGGCGTTCGAGCAGCCCGCCGCTTCCGCCAGCATGGATTTGGTGAAGGACAGCCCACCTTCGGCGGCGGCGATCACCCGTGCGCGGGCCGGCGTCAGCCGCTCGGGGAGGGGCCCCGCGAGCCTCACGCCGATGCGCGGCTTTTCCGGCTCTGACGTATCGGGGGCCCGAGCGGCCAGCCGCAGGGCCATGCCGCGCGGCGCCAACGTCCATTGCGCCAGCCAGTCGACAAACTGGCGCAGGGGTTTGCGCATGGAAGGCAGATCGCGTTTGGCGGCGATGCTTTTGAGATTGCCGCCGGCGCCCGGACGCACATTCCACACAACGCCCGAGGCCTCCCGCGTTCCAAGCGGGATATCGACGAAATCGCCGGGCTGAATCTCCATTCCCTCGGGGATTCGATAGGAATAGTCCTGATCGACGGCGACCGGAATCAGAACATCCGCGATAAAGGGGCCCGTATGGCCCAGCAAATCTCCGGTCAAATCAGCGGAATCACCCATGGCGTCATCATAGCACCCGCCGGGCAATCCGCGCTGTGCCCCGCCTATTTCAGGAACACATAAATATCGACTTCAAGATTGCTGTCGTCGGCGCCTTTGGGCGTCGTCAAATATTCCTCGACAAACAGGTTTTGCGCCTCAAGTCCTTTTTCATCGAGGTAGGCCGTAATGGCTTCGTAACTCGTGTCGATATCGTCATAGGAGCCGCGATGCTGGAATTTCATCGCTTTGCCTGCCGGAGTTTCGCCAAGGGTCACTTTCTGGCCCAATGCGGGCGGTGTCGCCGGTTTGGCCGATAACGGAACCATAGCCGTGAATTTGAAGCCCTGGTCGTCTGTTTCGGTAAACACAGAGAGGGGTTTTCCGTTGGGCGTCAGACCCGATTTGGCCATTTCCTCATGCACCGTGTCGAGCGCGCGCAATATGGCGTCGAGCCCATCGTCCCATTCGGCCGAACCGTTCACGACCAGCGCAGGCCTGGCGGGAAGATCGAGCGCCACCACCGAGCCGATATCGACCGAAGACGATGGCGCGTCCGACTGATCGTCAAGAGCTGACGGAGGATCGGCGGGCGCGGTCTGCGCCACGGCCATCTCGCAGGCGAACGCCAGACAGATAGCCAGAACCACGGGGCGGGCGAAACGCCAGGCCATATGCGCAAATTGCCGGGTTGCAATCATGTCGATCTCCGGGGAAGGCAAAAGGCGATTCGGGAACCCAACATGGGGGTTCCCTCATTTATCCGCAAGCATGAGACAATTCCAAGGCATGCAAGGCATAAACTCTGTGATAGGGTTCGAGGGGTTGCCCATCGCGCTACGCAAGGATTATGCCTTTCGCCCCGATCCGCTCCAGTGAAAGCGCCAGACATGTCCCGGCTCGCCAACCGTCCCTTTGCCCGGATGAATGGTTGTGGCAACGCAATCATCGTGCTTGATCTGCGCGGCGCCGACATCGCGGTGACGCCGGACGAAGCGCGCGCGATCGCCCGCGCGCCGGGGCTGGCCTATGACCAGTTGATGGCGTTGTATGACTCCGGCGCCGCAGGCGTAACCGCCGCCATGAAAATATTCAATAACGATGGGTCGTTATCGGCCGCCTGCGGCAATGGTACGCGCTGCGTCGCCTATATGCTGATGCGCGATACGCCATTGCGCGAACTGGCGCTGAAATCGGACGCCGGGGTGCTGGCCTGCACACGCGATGGCGAGTTGCGGTTTACGGTCGATATGGGAACGCCGCGTCTGCACTGGTGGGAGATTCCCCTGCGCGAGGCGGCGCGTGACACCGCATGCGTTCGTCTTCATGGCGAAGACCTGCCTCCAGCGTTTCGAGAATTTGCTGCGGTCAATATGGGCAATCCCCATGCGGTTTTCTTTGTCGCGGACGCCGGCGCCGTCGATCTGGCGATATGGGGGGCGCGTCTGGAAGCCGATTCGCTATTCCCCGAGAAGGCGAATATTTCCTTTGCGCAGGCGGTCGCGCGCGATCGCGTGATTCTGCGCGTGTGGGAGCGCGGCGCGGGCGCCACATTGGCCTGTGGAACGGCGGCCTGCGCGACGCTTGTTTCGGGCGTCCGGAAAAACCTGACAGATCGCAAGGCGGTTATATCCCTGCCCGGTGGCGATCTTGGCGTTGAGTGGCGGGCGACGGACGATCATGTGCTGATGAGCGGGCCGGTCGAACTTGAATTTGAGGGTCGTTTCGACCCAGCTATTTTTGATCGCGAAAAGCTGTGAGCGTCCAGACCATCACCTTCGGTTGCCGCCTCAATCTGGTGGAATCAGAAGCCATGCGCGCCGCTGCCCCGCAGGGCGACAGACCGCTGGTCATTGTCAACACCTGCGCTGTCACCTCCGAGGCGATGCGGCAGGCGCGGCAGGCCATCCGCCGTGTGGCGCGCGAACAGCCGGAGGCGCGCATTGCGGTGACAGGCTGCGGGGCGCAAATCCAGCCTGCAACCTTTGCCGCCATGCCGGAAGTTTCGCATGTGATCGGCAATGCTGAAAAACGCCGGGCGATCACCTGGGCCGAACTTGACGCGTCGCCGCGTGTCAATGTCGGAGCCATCCGGGCTGGAGCGTTTGATGCTGCGCATGTCGTCGAAGGGCGCACGCGCGCTTTTGTCGAAATCCAGAACGGGTGCGATCATCGCTGCACGTTTTGCATCATTCCCTACGGGCGCGGGGAGTCGCGTTCAGCGACGCTGCCTGACATTCTGGCGCGTGTGGCGGCGCTGGTCGATGCGGGCGCCAAAGATATTGCGTTGACAGGGGTCGATCTGACCAGCTGGGGCGGCGACCTGGCTGGCGGGCCGAAACTCGGCGCGCTGGTCCGCGCCATCCTGCGCGAGGTTCCTGCGCTCAACCGATTGCGCCTGTCGTCAATCGATTGCATTGAAGCGGATGACGATCTTCTCGATGCGTTTGCCAGGGAAGAACGGCTCATGCCGCATCTGCATCTCTCGCTCCAGGCCGGCGACGACCTGATCCTGAAGCGGATGAAGCGACGGCATTCCCGCGCGGACGCCATAGCTTTTTGCGGCGATGTCAGGGAGCGGCGTCCCGATATCGTCTTTGGCGCGGATTTCATTGCAGGTTTCCCGACGGAGACCGCCGACATGTTTGCGCGCACGCTCGATCTTGTCGAGGAATGCGGGTTGACGCATTTGCACGTCTTCCCGTTTTCGCCACGCGAGGGCACGCCGGCTGCACGGATGCCGCGCGTGCCGGCCGATGTCGTCCGAGAGCGGGCGCGACAGCTGCGCGACAGGGGCGCGGCGGCGCTGCAGGCGCATCTCCAGAAGCAGCTTGGCGCGCGACTGGAGGTCTTGTCGGAACGCGGCGGCTTTTCGCGCGCAAAAGACTTCACATTGGTCAAGACGCCCGACGTGCAGGCCGGAGAGCTTTTGGAGATTACGGCGGCCGGCGTCGATGGCGGCGCGCTGACCATTGCGTAATTTAAAAAAACGGTCAGCCGTCGTTTTCCCAGTTCATGGGCGTGACCTTTAAATTCGTGATCCGGTTGCGCTGACGACGCAGCACTTCAAACCGGAATCCGTGAAAGGAAAAGACCTGGCCTGGATCAGGAATCGCGCGCGCTTCGTGAATCACCAGTCCGGCGATCGTGGTGGCGTCGGTGTCGGGAATCGACCAGTCCATCACGCGGGTGAGATCGCGGATCGGCACAGCCCCTTCAACGCTCACCGAACCATCGGGCAATTGGCGCAAACCCTGCACTGCGACATCATGCTCATCCTTGATATCGCCAACAATCTCTTCAAGGATGTCTTCCAGCGTCACAAGTCCCATGACCGAGCCATATTCATCGACGATAAGCGCAACATGGGTCTTGCGGTCGCGGAAGGCCTGCAACTGATCTTTCAGAGTGGTGGTTTCCGGCACGAACCAGGGCGGCGCGGCGATCGCCGCCGCGTCGAGCTTGCTGGCGTCGCCATTGGCGGCGAAAAGCGCGCGCAGCAGGTCTTTGGCGTGCAATACGCCAATGATGTTTTCCGGTTGGTCCTTCCAGAGCGGCAGGCGCGTATAGGGCGAAGCGAGCGCTTCTGCGACGATCTCGCGCGGCGGCAGTTGCGCATCGATGGTGCGCATCCGCGTCCGGTGGATCATCACGTCTTCGACTGTCAGATCCTCAAGATCGATCACGCCGCCAACCATGTCGCGGTGCGCGCGTTCGACGCCGCCTTCCTTGTGCATGAGATCGACAGCGCTCTTGAGTTCCTCATACGGCGACATCAATGCTGCATGTTCGCCGGCGCGCAGCCCCAGAACGCGCAGAAATCCGCCAACGATCCAGTCGACAGCAATCAACGCCGGACTGAAGGCGCCGACAAAAAACGCGGCCGGGCGCGCGACAATCAATGACATGCTGTCGGGAAAATTGATGCCGATGGTTTTGGGCAAAACCTCTGCGAACACCAGCAACAGGCAGGTCATGGCTATTGTTGCGATGAGAACGCCAGCGTCTCCGAAGGCTTCTGTGAGAATGCTCGTTGCAAGCGCTGAAGCTGCGATGTTGACGAGCGTGTTGCCGAGCAGCATCGCGCCAATCAGGCGCGCGCGCGCGCCCAGCAACCGATTGACAGTGGCGGCGCGCGCGTCGCCATTGCGTTCAAGGCCGAACATGCGCGCGCGCGATGCGGCGGTCAGCGCTGTTTCAGCGCCTGCAAAAAAGGCGGACAGCGCCACACAGATGACGATGATTGCAAGCGGTAGCCAGAAATCAACTGGCATGGTCCGACCGTCCATGATCAGTGTTCCAGTTCAGCTTGCAGGAAAGCGCGCACATCGTCCACAGCAACGCCCTTGGCGATGAAGGCTTCGCCGACGCCGCGCGCCAGAATGAAGGTCAGCGCGCCGCGTTCGACCTTCTTGTCCTGATACATGGCCTCGATGATGGCGTCTGCATCGCCATTCCATCCGGCAATATCCGTGATGCGGCTCGGCAGTCCTGTCTCGCGAAGATGCGTCTCAACGCGGCTGGCGGTGTCCATCGAACAATGGCCGAGCCACGCCGAAAACCGGAATGCACAGGCCAGGCCAATGGCGACGCCTTCGCCATGGTTCAGCCGCGCTGCGTTGAAGTGGGTCAGGCATTCCAGCGCATGGCCGAATGTATGGCCCAGATTCAGCAGAGCCCGGTCGCCCTGTTCGGTTTCATCGCGAGCCACAACCGCGGCCTTGGCGCGGCAGGCGACGGCTATGGCCTCTGTCAGGGCGGGCCCGCGCGCAAAAACGTCGCGCCAGCGACGTTCGAGCCATGAAAGAAAGGGGGCGTCGTCGATGAGCCCGTATTTGACAATTTCGGCATAGCCGGCGCGGAACTCGCGCGGCGGCAGGCTGGCGAGCGAGGCGGTGTCGGCCAGCACGAGGCTGGGCTGGTGAAAGGCGCCGATCAGGTTTTTGCCATGGTCCGAGTTGATGGCCGTCTTGCCGCCAACCGAGGAATCGACCTGCGCGAGCAGGCTGGTCGGGATTTGCACAAAGCGCATGCCACGGCGGATCGTTGCAGCCGCAAAGCCGGCAAGATCGCCGACGACGCCGCCGCCGAGCGCAACAATCAGATCGCCGCGTTCAACTTTTGTGGCGATGATATCATCGCAGAGCCTCGACAACACGGGCCAGGATTTTGACGATTCGCCAGCCGGAATCACGATGGCTTTATGACGAACGCCCGCCGCATCGAGCGAGGCTTTCATCTGCGGCAGGCAATGCTGCGCGACATTGGCGTCCGTTACGATGGCGCAGGCGGCGCCGGGCGCCAATTGCGCGATGCGGGCGCCAGCCTCGCCGAGCAATCCCTCGCCGATCACAATGTCGTAGCGCCGCGAACCCAGCTCGACCGGCACGACGGACCGAGTGGCCGCGTCTGGCGCACGCGCGGGGGCCGCAACAGGCCTTGCTGCGCCTGACCTGTCGCCGGTTGGCTCCGCAGGCGGGTTCGCCAGCCGCCTGAGGCCGCCCAGGCCCGCGCCGATCACGTCCATAATTTCGGCAATCATGGTTTCATGCGGCACATCGCGCGATTCCACGCAAAAATCGCTCTCGGCGTAAACGGGATAGCGCTCCTCGACGAGGCGGCGGAGCGTATCCTCCTGATCGTTGGCCAGCAGCGGGCGGTTGGAGCGCTTGCGGACCCGTTTCAGCAGGACTTCCGTGTCCGCCTTGAGCCAGACCGAAATGCCGCGTTCGGCGATGCGCTGGCGCGTGCCTGCATTCATGAAGGCTCCGCCGCCTGTCGCCACAACCCTTTGCGCTTCAGCCAGGATGCGCGCCACCACGCGGCGTTCCCCGTCGCGAAAATAGGTTTCGCCATGTCGGGCGAATATTTCAGCGATGGTCATTCCCGCCGCAGTCTCGATTTCGGCGTCGGCGTCGACAAACGCCAGCCCGAGCCGCGCCGCCAGCCGCTTGCCGATCGAGGTCTTGCCGGCCCCCATCATGCCGACAAGCACAATCGAGCGCCCTTGCAGCCGCGCCACGATCTCTTCCGCTTTGGGGTCAGCCGCATGTGTCATCACGGCCCAATACCACGCCCGCGCGCGGGAATTAAGCGTCGATTGCGCGCGGCCGGCCGGATTGGCGTTTTGGGCTGCAAACGGGATGGCGGATGGAGGACGCCAGGACACGGGTTCGCAAACCTGCGACGAAAGGGATAGGCGATGGGCCGGAAAGCGGACGCATCCGGCTGGGCAGGCGTCGCGGGACGCCAGTCCGCGAAGCGCCACTAGCGGCGTTAAGGCGGCGCACCCACAACAGCGCTCGCCTCACTCGAGCCGCCGAGATTGACTGAAGCTTCGCGATATCTTAAAAAATTGCTATCGATGTGCGCCAAAAGGCAGTCGATGTGATGCTACTATAGAGCCGTTATAGGAGTATTATCTTATGATCATAAAAAATAAGCGCGGCATTGCTCCAGGCCTCGTTGTCGCGGCCCTAGGCGTCGTATCCGTCCACTCCGCATCGGCGACAGAATTCGATTTCAGCTACTCAGGGTTAACTGGTGGCGCAGCCATAAACGCTGCAATCATATACTCGGGCGCCACCATAACCGAGTTTAAGGGCACGTCGTCAGGGCTTTCCGCATATGGATTGGGGTCAAACTTCGACATAACCTCCGGGATCACAACGGGCAATGTTTATTACGGAGGGTCCAGCTCGTGGGTGTACGAATTCGACTATGCGGGCTCGAATGGTGACAGATTGAATATCGCATCGGACCAAGCAACTGATCAAACACAACAAGCCCTCACGCCCACCCAGCATTTCCAACAAGCCTCTATTTCGACAATTCCATTCCCACCGACGTCTATTAACCTCCCCTACGGAAGCGGCTCGTTGGCAGCGACCCCCGCCCCGGTTCCCGGCTCTGGCCCTTTGTCCTACCTGGCGCTGGCGGTCGGCATTCTCTTGTATAACCGTAAGAGGCTGCTGGGAATGGCAAGCTCACTCACCATCAGGCTTTCACACAGGGCCAGCGCGAGGTCGTAATCTCCCAGACCGGCCCGCGCCCAGCCAGTCCAGCGTCTCACATAGGCCCCAGGCAGCGGGGCCTTATGCCGCTCCCGCCGCCCTTGCTCATAAAGTCCTTCGAAACGACGCTAAGGGTCACAATGCGACATCAGCGTTGTAAAACTCCCGCCCGTCGACATGGTCGCGAAACCTTCAATACCGGACCGGCGCATCATTTTCAGCGCCCGACGCATACAAACAACGCGATCCCCTTGACTTCGGGCGCGCCAAACGGGTTCGCGCCAAGGCTGTCAAACGACGCGAAGCGCCAATCGGCGACTGGCAATCGGCTCCCTGCTTCGGCGCCAGGGCGATGGCGGCTCCGACGATCTTCGCCCAATTTTGGCCATAGGAATTGACAGACAATTAAACGGTCGCATATTATAGTTTTATCCAGCGTAAACGACGCTTTGTACTGCGCGTCTGTGACGGCTTTTTTATCGCAGCCGGAGTGCAGAATTTGGAAGCGCGTCCCGTTCGAGAAACCGCGGCAGTGCATTTTACCAAGGGGGAGACAATGATAGAGCGAGTTTCGCGCACCTTCGCCTTGGTTCTTGCCGCTTGCATCCTGCTCCTTACGTATAGCGTGCGGCAAGCATCGGCGCAGACCTATAATTTCAGTTTTTCGGGATCGACCTGGGGCATATCGTCGGGCTCGGTCACCTTCAGCGGCATCAGCATCACTTCCATAACCGGAAACTTCTCCGGCCTTGCAAACCAAGGCATCGCCACCGGCACGCAGACGTTTGCCACATTTGGTGTCAATTCCGCGAAACTGGTGTCTGCCACCGATTACTATTTTGACGTTTCGCTTAATAACTCCAATTCAAACGCGCCAGAGTTGTTTTTCGGCGATGGGAATAGCTTCAGCACTTATTGTGGTGGCAATAGTTGCAACAACAATGGCGGAACCTTGCAATCCGGCGTCGATTTGCTCGGGACCCCCGGCGGATCCGGGACGCAAATCGTGACCGCCTTATGCGGCACGGCTTGCGCGCTCACTGCGGCGAGCCCCGCCCCTGTCCCCGGCGCAGGAACCTTGTCATGGCTCGTGTTGGGGCTTGGCGTCGTGATCGTTCGGCGCAAGGCTATTTCAGCGATGTTGCGTTCGGCCTATTCGCGGATCGCCGGGCGCGCATCCGCCTGAGCTAAATCTCACGCGGCTGATTGGACAGTTCACTCGTTTGACCATGACGGTTCAGAGTCAAACTGAGACGAAACGGGTCGAAAACTCCCACCGGTTTTCATGTCGGCGATTCCTTCGATACCGGCCCGGCGGATAAATTTCGGCGCGGCGCGATTACAAAAGATGCAAGTCATTCAACTGCGGACGCGATAAGCGGGTTGCCGGCGATGGCTCGAAACGACGCGAAGCGCCAAATCGCGTCATTTTGCGTTGCGCCAATCGCGGCAAGCGCACTGAATTTCATCCTTGCTCGTAATTTTGGATTTGTAACAAATTTCCATTGCGCATTATGGCCAGCCATTCAACATCTGCGGGCGGCACAGCTGCCCGTTGACGGTGAGATAACGCCACTCTATAGAATCGAAATCCAGCGCTCTCTCTATCGAGTCGGCGGCACTGGGGTTGCCCCCTCAGTTCCGTCTATATAAGGCTCAAAATATGAGAGTTGCCCCTGTCAAACTCGCATTTTTTCTATGTTCCGGCGCGGTCTGCGGGCTTGCTGCGGTCCCGGTGAATGCTCAATCCTACAACTTTTTATTCACGGCAAATGGGACAAGTGGCGTTCTGGCCTTGGTGCTTTCTGGGACCAACGTTACATCTGCGTCGTTGACCTACGGTGCTTTATCGGGAGCCCTTGTGACAACGCCCGTACAGGGCGGCGGGGTTGGCGAGGGATCGGCCCCTATGTTCAGCATCCTTGGCAGCTACCCAAGTACTCCTTACTTCGTACCGGGACAGGCAAATAATATAAACATTCAATTTACCGACACTAGAGCATCGTACGCTTAATCGGAAGCGTATTTGGCGTGCTTGAAGAAATTCCAGCATTCGGCGGGTTCGAACAGTGCGCAAATGTCGCCGAGCGCGCGCCAGAGCGCGTCGAAGGTGCGGGCCGCGGCCTTGCGCAGA
>CAIZEI010000130.1 GCA_903931945.1 uncultured Hyphomicrobiales bacterium
AATGCCGGACACGCGGCGGGGCGGGCTTGTCTCAGAAGCGCCAATCGCGTCACGATGCGGCGCCAAATTTGCGTCACGGGAAATCTCCAGAACGTTTTTCGTACATTGGAACGAGCATAGCCTTGACCAAACGCCACGCCGACCGTTAATCAATCATGAACCGCGCTGTCCACGCTTGTGGCTGCGCTTTGAAGCCGCCGGAAGCCCCGGCATTGTTAAAGTGAGCTTTCATGTTGCGTGTTTTACGAGTCACCGGGATTGTGTGCTTCATCCTTGGCTTCGCCGGCGTCGAAAGATCGGAGGCGCAGACCTATAATTTTTCCTTCACGGCGGGTGCGCTAGGTACCGCGTCAATTAACTTTATTATGGGCGCCGGAACTTCTGTATCATCAGTGTCAGGCGGGACAGGTTTTTTAACTGGGGCCATACTATCCACATCATCGAGCAATATATACGGGGTGGGTACGGCGCCTACATTTACGACGACGTCGCCATATTTCGCCAATGGAGGAATCTTCCCGCAGAACTTGATCGATGTAAGAGCTGCCGGCTCAGAATATTTTTTCGAAGGTTCGGGCGCGGGGCCGGTAATAAACAAAGCAGCAGGAATAGCATATTCAATATCAAATATTACATGCTCCCCCGGCTGTGCAGCCTCCCCCTCCCCAATCCCCGGCGCGGGCCTTTATTCCTGGCTGGCATTGATCATCGCCGGGTTGTGGATCAAGCGCAAGACGATACAGGCGCTAGCGAAGGAGACAAAGCTTGGGGTAGTCAGAGTGTTCGGCAGCGCGAGAAAATTATTTTCCAGACCCGCCCGCGCCCAGTCCGTCCAGCGTCGCACATAGTCTCGAAGCTGGAGAGCGTTTGACCGCTCCCGCCGCCCTTGCTCATTGCGGGCTAAAACGACGCGATGGGTCAATGTCGGCCATCGGCGGCATAAAATCCCCGCCTCAGCCGGGTTTGCGACACCGCTGACAGCTGACAACGCATGGCTGCGCCCGCCAACGCGCCATTGACGCCGCCCGCCCGCCCGTAGGATTGTCGCCCCAACCCCAAGGGAGGACGACTTGACCGACACATGGATCAACCTGAAATCATGGCCTGAACTGATCCTCGAAAAGCTCGAGGATGCAGGCGTGGCGCGCATCACGCTCAACAGGCCGGACAAACGCAATTGCTGGAATGAGGCGATGTGCGACGCCTTTTTCGCCTCGCTCGAAATGGTCCGCGCGGACAAGGACATCAAGGCCGTCATCACGCGCGGCGCCGGCCCGTGCTTTTCTTCCGGTCTCGACCTCAATTTTCTCAAAGCTATGAGCGACGGCCCGCTGCTCGACTGGGACCGCGCCTCGCCCACCATCCGCCTTGCGGAGGCGCTGCGGGCGTTTCCCCGCATCATGATCGCGCAGGTGCATTCCTATTGCCTCGGCGGCGCACTCGGCATCATGAATTGCCATGATCTCGTCTATGCGGCGGATGACGCGCAGCTTGGAATGCCGGAAATTCTGCGCGGCAGCTTTGGCCAACTTGTGACGTCCACGCTGCTGCATGGCGGCGTCCCGATCAAGAAACTCTCGCATATCGCGCTGGTTGGCCGCAATCTGTCAGGGATCGAGGCCAGCGAACTGGGCGTCGTCTCGATGTCGGTTCCTGCAGCGGAGCTTGAATCCTTCACGCTGAAAATCGCACGCGAGATTGGCTCGCGTCATCTGGCGCCGCTGGAGCACCACAAGATCACCGCCCAAATGGGTCGCGATCTCTCGCTTTCGCAGGCGATCCAGCTCGATCAGCTCGTGGGGCAGCGCCTGCGCCGGGCCATGGACCCGCTTGGCGATGTGAAGTCCTATCTGAAAAGCCAGAAGGGCGGCCCCAATCTCGACTTCAAACGCGAGGACGTTTGAACGCATCGGCGCTCGCCGGTCAAAACCGGGGAGCGCTGTTTGTCATTATTTTGCGGCTGCGACGGCGCGTTTGGCCATCACGCCGATCAGATGCGCGCGATATTCAGCGTCCGCGTGAATGTCCGAGTTGAGGCCCTTTTCCGGCTGATGTTTGCCATCGAGCGCGGCGACTGCAAAGTTGGCTTTCAGCGCGGCTTCAAAATCTTTCTGGCGGAAAACGCCGCTGTCGCCTGCGCCGGTCACCGCGACCCGGACATCGCCGCCCTTTTTGGCGACGAACACGCCGACAATCGCATAGCGCGAGGCGGGGTTGCGGAATTTCTGATAGTTCGCCTTGTCCGGCGCCGGGAATGATATGGAGGTGATGATTTCGCCTTCGCCGAGCGCTGTCTCGAACAGGCCGGTGAAGAAATCGTCTGCGGCAATCGCCCGCTTGTTTGTGTGGATGGTTGCGCCCAGCGCGAGGCAGGCCGCCGGATAATCGGCTGCGGGATCGTTATTGGCGACCGAGCCGCCGATCGTGCCGCGATTGCGCACGGCTGGATCGCCGATGCCGCCCGCCAGCTCCGCCAGAGCGGGGATCGCCTTTCGAACCTCGGCGGATGTCGCCACTGTTACGTGACGGGTCATGGCCTTGATGGTGACAACGCCATCCTTCACCTCAATGCCCTTGAGATCGTTCAGCTTGCCCATGTCGATAATGTCGGAGGGCTGCGCCAGCCGCTGCTTCATCGTCGGCAGCAGGGTCATGCCGCCCGCCAGCAGCTTGCCGTCGGCGTGCTGGCTGGCAAGCGCGGCGGCGTCAGCGACTGTCGCGGGCTTGTGATAGTTGAAAGCGTACATCTCATTCTCCCTCAAAGACATCCGCTGTCGCCAGCGGAAAATTCCATCGGCGGCGATCTGAATGGCTATTCAGCCGCCGTCTTCATGGCCATCGTTTTCCGCGCCGCGCGCCAGACCGCGAGCGGGCTTGCCGGCATGGCGATGTCCTCATGTCCAAGCGCATCTGTCAGCGCATTGATCACAGCCGGCGGGGCGGCGATAGCGCCCGCCTCGCCGCAACCCTTGATTCCAAGCGGGTTGCTCGGGCAGGGCGTATTTGTCGTCCCCACATCATAGAAGGGCAAATTGTCGGCGCGCGGCATCTGGTAATCCATGAAGCTCGCCGTCACCAGCTGCCCATCCGTGTTATAGACCGCGCCTTCAAACAAGGCCTGTCCAACGCCCTGCGCAATGCCGCCATGCACCTGGCCCTCGACAATCATCGGGTTGACGAGATTGCCGAAATCATCGACCGCCGTCCATTTTTCAATCGTGGTGACGCCTGTGGCGGGGTCAACCTCAACTTCGCAAATATGCACGCCTGCAGGGAACGTGAAATTTGTCGGGTCCCAGAACGCGCTTTCCTTGAGGCCAGGCTCCAGATCCTGGCCGTTGAACTTGTGGGCGATATAGGCCTGCAAGGCGACGGAGGGGAAATCGATCGATTTGTCGGTTCCCTTGACAGTGAATTTGCCATCCCTGAATTCGATATCGTCCGGCGAAGCCTCAAGGCAATGGCCGGCGACTTTCCTGGCTTTCGCTTCGATCTTGTCGAGCGCCTTGACAATGGCTGACATGCCGACCGCGCCGGACCGCGAGCCATAGGTGCCCATGCCCATCTGCACC
Organism: uncultured Hyphomicrobiales bacterium; assembly: GCA_903931945.1. Taxonomy (GTDB): domain Bacteria; phylum Pseudomonadota; class Alphaproteobacteria; order Rhizobiales; family Beijerinckiaceae; genus Terripilifer. The sequence goes on from CAIZEI010000130.1 coordinate 3,573, forward strand.
TTGTCGGTGTCGCCATGCACGATCGAGACATTTTCAAACGGAATGCCAAGCCGCCCCGAGACAAGCTGGGCGAATGTCGTCTCGTGTCCCTGGCCGTGACTGTGCGAGCCCGTCAGGATTTCAACTGTGCCGATGGGGTTGACGCGCACTTCGGCGCTCTCCCACAATCCGACGCCGGCGCCGAGCGAGCCCACCGCCGCCGAAGGCGCAATGCCGCAAGCTTCGATATAGGCGGAAAATCCGATGCCGCGCAGTTTTCCCTGCGCCGCCGAGGCCGCCTTGCGTTTGCCGATATTGGCGTAATCGGCGAGTTTTAAGGCGCTATCGAGCGAGGCTGCAAAATTGCCGGCGTCGTAAGCGAGAATCACAGGCGTCTGATGCGGGAAGGCCGTGATAAAATTGGCGCGGCGAAATTCGGCGGGGTCTTTGCCTGTTTCGCGCGCGGCGATTTCCATCAACCGCTCCACAAGAAACGAGGCTTCCGGACGGCCTGCGCCGCGATAGGCGTCAACCGGCGCTGTGTTGGTGTAGACCGCGTCCACTTCGGCGTAGATATTGGGGATATTATATTGGCCCGACAGCAGCAGCGCATAAAGATAGGTTGGCACGCAGGACGAGAACGTCGAGAGATAGGCGCCAAGATTGGCTGTGGTGCGCACACGCATCGCGGTGATTTTGCCGGCGGCGTCAAGCGCCAGTTCGCCATGCGTGACATGGTCGCGTCCATGCGCATCTGACAGGAACGCTTCGGTGCGGTCAGCCGTCCACTTCACGGGACGTCGAACCTTGCGCGCCGCCCAGACGCACACGGTCTCTTCAGCATAGATGAAAATCTTCGATCCAAAGCCGCCACCGACATCGGGCGCAATCACGCGAAACCTGTGCTCTGGCGCAAGGCCGATGAAGGCGGACAAGACCAGTCGCGCCACGTGGGGATTCTGGCTTGTCGTATAGAGGACCAGCCCGTCGCTGGCGTCGTCATATTCGCCAACGGCAGCGCGCGGCTCCATGGCGTTGGGCACAAGCCGGTTGTTGACGAGATCGATCTTCGCCACATGCCTGGCGCTGGCGAAAGCCGCATCCGTCGCGCCCTTGTCGCCGATATGCCAGTTATAAACCGTATTGTTGGGGGCGATGTCGTGAACTTGTGGCGCGCCAGTTCTGGCGGCGTCCGCGGTATCGGTCACGGCAGGCAAGACGCCATAATCGACAACGATTTTTTCTGCCGCTTCACGCGCCTGCGCGTAAGTGTCCGCGATAACGACAGCCACGTGATCGCCAACATAACGCACCTTGCCCTGAGCGAGCGCGGGATGCGCGCCCGCTTTCATCGGCGAGCCATCTTTGGAATGAATCATCCAGCCGCAAATGAGGCCACCGACTTTATCGGCGGCTATATCGTCGCCCGTGAAGATCGCGACGACGCCGGGCATTTTCGACGCGGCGGCGTGGTCGATCCGGTTGATCGTCGCATGCGCGTGGGGCGATCGCAGGAAGAAGGCATGGGCCTGACCGGGACGATTGATGTCGTCGGTATAGCGGCCCCGGCCGGTCACGAAACGAAAGTCCTCTTTGCGGAGGACTGAAGCTCCAACGCCCTGTGCGCTCATGCGACTCTCCTGCAATCAAAGCCCCGGAATGGCGGACATAGGCCAGCCCGGACGGACAAGCTCAGGCTTTCGCGCCCATTGCGGTCGCGCCCGCAGCAATGGCCTTGACGATGTTGTGATAGCCGGTGCAACGGCAAAGATTGCCTTCCAGCTCCTCACGGATGGTCTTTTCATCGAGAGTGTGGCCCTTGCGGCTCACCAGCTCCACCGCCGTCATAATCATGCCTGGCGTACAGAAGCCGCATTGCAGCCCGTGGTTCTCGCGGAACGCTTCCTGCATCGGGTGAAGCTTGTCGCCATTGGCGAGACCTTCAATCGTTCGAACATCGGCGCCTTCGAGGCTCAGCGCAAGAGCGGTGCAGGATTTGACGGCGTCGCCGTCGACATGGACGACGCAACAGCCGCACTGGCTGGTGTCGCATCCCACATGCGTGCCGGTCAGCCGCAGCGTCTCGCGCAGGAATTGCACAAGCAGCGTGCGGGAATCGACGTCGCCGCTGACCGGCTTGCCGTTCACCGTCATTGATACCTTGGGCATGACCTCTCCTCCGACGAATTGCGTCCGTTGATCCAACTTTGATATGCCGTGGCGCCGCCGTCAAGCAAGCTGTTAGCATGAGAGACGGCGCACCATCCCGAAAATGCGCCGCGCGCTCAGCCTGCCTTCACATTCTCGGCAAAGTTGGCGAAAAACTGATCGGCGTTCTTTTTCGCCACGCCATCGATCAGTCGGGCGCCGAGCTGGGCAATCTTGCCGCCGACATTGGCTTCAACGTCATAGGACAGCAGCGTCCCCCCGCCTTCAGCATCGCTCAGGCTTACGGTGGCGCCGCCTTTGGCAAAACCGGCAATGCCGCCTTCGCCGGCGCCGCTGATCCGGTAGCCGTTTGGCGGATCGAGGTCAGAGAGTTCGACATTGCCCTTGAATGTCGCTGAAACCGGACCAACCTTTAGCTTGACCACCGCCGTAAAGCCATTCTCGCCGCTCTTCTCGAGGCTCTGACAACCGGGGATGCAAGCCTTGAGAACGTCCGGATCGTTCAGTTTGGCCCAAACTGTCTGGCGGTCGGCGGGAAGGGCGACCTCCCCCTTCATGGTCATGGCCATCGCGATATCCTCTTCCACTCGTCCATTGACGCACGGCGCTTTTTCCTGCGCCCGCGCTTTGGATTAGCCTTAACGGCGCCAGAGCCCGGCGCCAAGGGCGCCAAGACCATTGCGCAGCCGGGGCATTGGAGCTATGCGCTGATCATAGACTTAAATAGCGCGGCTCGGGAGGCTGCTTTGGCTCATATTCGCATTGGTGACGAGCTGTTCAATGTCGCCGTCAGCGGTCCACGGGAGGCGCCCGTGCTGCTGATGTCGAATTCGCTCGGAACGGATTTACGGATGTGGGATCCGCAAATGCCTGAATTGACAAAGCATTTTCGGGTTGTGCGCTATGATTCGCGGGGCCATGGCGCGAGCGTCGCCGAACCTGGACCCTATACAATCGAACAACTGGGCCGCGACGCGGTGGCGATTCTTGACAAACTCGGCATTGAAAAGGCCCATTTCGTGGGCCTTTCCAAAGGCGGCATGGTCGGACAATGGCTGCTCGCCCATGCGCCCGGCCGAATCTTGCGCGCGGTTCTTGCCAATACCTCCTCTTATATGGCGATGCCGGACGTCTGGAACGCACGCGCCAACACGGCTTTGGCGGAAGGGATGTCGGCGCTTGCGACACCCACGATCGAGCGCTGGTTTACACGGGAATTTCGCCGGCGGAATGAAAAAATTATATCTGATATCAAAGAGATGGTTGCGAGAACGCCAGCTGAGGGCTATGCCGCTTGCTGTCTGGCGATCCGCGATATGGACCAGCGTCAGGCTGTCCGCTCCATCCGGAAGCCTGTGCTGGTGATCCTGGGCCAGCACGATCCGGCGACGCCGCCGGCCGCCGGTCTTGCTCTGGCTGAGTCCATACCTGGCGCGCGGGTCGTGACGCTTGAGGCCGCGCATCTCTCCAATATCGAGGCGGCGCCGGCTTTTACCAATGCTTTGATCGGCTTTCTGACCGGAAAAGCCATTGGCGACACGGTCGCGCCGGCAACGCCTGTTGCGCCGCCGCCGGTCGCTGTTGCTGCGAAAAGCACGCCAGAACCGGTGCGGGCGGCGGCCAAAGTCCAGAGTTCGTCGAAAACGAAGGCCGCTGTGAAAACCTCTGCGGCCAGCAAGCCTGAGAAAAAGGCCGCAACCAGAAAGCCGGCGGCGAAAAAGACCGCAGTCAAGAAGATAGCAGTCAAGAAGAGCGCGGCCCGGACAGTAAAAAAAGCGGCTGTGAAAAGCCCTTCGGCGAAAAAAGCGTCCGCCAGAAAGCCGCTCGCGCGCCGCCCGGTCAGGAAAGCCGCGCCCAAAAAGCCCGCGCGAAAGACCGTCGTGAAAAAGTCTGTCGCGAAAAAGACCGTGCGAAAGAGCGCTGCCAAAAAGCAGGCCAGGGCGCGGAAATGAGCGAAGACGACGCAACCCGCCACGCCGAGGGCATGAAACGTCGCCGGCAGGTGCTGGGCGACGCCTATGTTGATGGCGCGGTCGCACAAACCACCGGGTTTTCCAACGATTTCCAGGACTGGATTGTCCGTATGGCCTGGGGCGACATCTGGCGCCGCCCCGGCCTCGATCTCAGGACAAGATCCGCTGTCGTCCTGAGCGTCACAATCGCGTTGCGCCATTGGGACGAGTTCCGCCTGCACCTGCGCGGCGCCCTGAACAACGGTTTGAGCCAACAGGAAATATCTGAAATCCTGATGCAATGCGGGGTTTATGCAGGCGTGCCAGCGGCCAATCACGCATTCCGGGAAGCCAGGGCCGTGTTCGAGGACATGGGCGTCTGACGCGGGCGGACCTCCCATCAGACCCCGAGATAAGTCTCATGGATCTCAGGATTGGCCTGCAATTGCGTCGTTGAGCCGGACCAGACGATTTCGCCCTTTTCGATGATGTAATGCCGGTCGGCGAGTTCGCACAGCGCCTCCAGCTCCTTGTCAATCACCAGAATGGAAAGCCCGGTGCGCTTCAGCGCTCCCAGACGGCTCCAGATTTCCTCGCGGATGACCGGCGCGAGACCTTCCGTCGCCTCGTCCAGCGCCAGCAGGCGCGGATTGGTCATCAGCGCCCGGCCGATCGCCAGCATCTGCTGTTCTCCGCCTGAAAGCTGTGTGCCGCTGTTTTGCAACCGTTCGCCGAGGCGCGGGAAAAACTCGATCACGCGCTCCAGCGTCCAGGGCTCGCCGCCGCCATGGCCGCGTTCAATGCCCGCCATCACAAGATTTTCCCGCACGGACAGATTGGGGAAGATTTGGCGCCCTTCCGGCACAAGCCCGAATCCAAGCCGCGCGATCCGGTGCGGCGGCGATTTTTCGACGCGTTCGCCGCAAAATTCAATCTCGCCCGCGCTCGCCCGCACAAGACCGATCAACGCACGGATCGTTGTTGTCTTGCCCATGCCGTTGCGGCCAATCAACGTGACAACCTCGCCTTCGGCAATATCGAGCGACAGACCGAACAGGACCTTCGCAGCGCCGTATCCGGCCTCAAGACCACGCGCAGACAGAAGCATGGTCAACCCCTGTGTCCGAGATAGGCGGCTTTGACCAGCGGATCAGCGCGGATCGTGTCGGCGGTTCCGCTTGCTATCACAGCGCCGGCGACCAGGACGCTGACGCGATCCGCCAAAGCAAACACCGCGTCCATGTCATGTTCGACGATCAGGATGGCGTAACTGGATTTGAGATTGGCCAGAATACGCGTCATGCGCTGGCCATCCTGCCTCCCCATGCCAGCCATCGGTTCATCCAGCAGGAGCAGTTTGGGCTTCATGGCGAGCGCCATTGCGAGTTCAAGTTGCCGGCGCTCGCCATGCGACAGGTCCTGCGCGATGACGGAGGCGCGATTGTCCAGACCAATCGTCTTCAGAGCGTCCAGAGCAGGCGCCGTCAGCGCGGGATCGTTGGCGGCCTCTTTCCAGAAACGAAATCCATGCGGTTCGCGCGCCTGCGCCGCCAATGCGACATTGGCCAGCGCCGTGAATTCCGGAAATACGGATGTGATCTGAAAGGATCGCGCAATGCCGAGACGAGCGCGGCGGTGCGGCGGCTCGTGGGTGATATCAGCCCCGTTAAAAGAAATCGCGCCGCTGTCCGGTCGCAACTCACCCTGCAATTGCGCAATCAATGTGGTTTTCCCCGCGCCATTGGGTCCGATCAGCGCATGTGTCTCTCCAGGCTGCACATCCAGCGACAGATTGCTGGTCGCCACAAGCCCGCCGAAGCGCTTGTTCAGTTCACTGACGGCAAGAAGGGAGGGCATCAACGCCCCCCGCCAGTTGGCCGCGCGAGGCTGCCGCCCATCAGATCGATGAGGCCGCCGCGCAGGAAAACGACAATCAGAATCACAACAACGCCGAACGGCGCTTGCCAGAATTGCGTCCAGGCGGGCAGGAACGCCTCCAGCAGGACAAAAACCACGGCGCCGAGGACAGGTCCCCAGACCCGGCCCGTTCCGCCCAGCACGGCCATGACGATGTAATCGCCCGAGCGGTCCCAGGACAGTTCCGACGGGCTGACAAATTGCTGGCCTGAAGCCCATAAAGCGCCGGCCAGCCCCGCCGCAGCGCCCGAAATGGCCAGAGCCGCCAGCTTGTAGCGCAAGGGTGGAATTCCGATCGCTGTCACGCGGCGCTCATTTTGCGCGCAGGCCTGCAGGATCGTTCCGAACCGGCTGGCGACGACGCGCGAGAAGAAGAACAGCTCCGCGCAGAGGGCGACCAGGGCCACGTAATAGAATGTCGCGCGCCTGGAGATATCGAAGCCGGCCAGCGTGAGATTCGACAGAATCTGCAAACCGTCGTCGCCGCCATATTGTTGCAGGGCGACAAAGAAATAATACAGCATCTGGTTGAACGCCAGCGTGATCATGATGAAATAGGCGCCGCTTGTGCGCAAGGCCACGATGCCCGTCAGCGCCGCGCCGAGCCCCGCCGCCAGCATCGCAACAGGGATCAGGATCGCAAGATCGCTGGTGCCTGGGAAAACGCCGAGAAATTTCGATCCGTCGTAATCATGGAACGCCATGATGGCGACCGCATAGGCGCCGATCCCCGCCAGTCCGCCGTGCATCAGACTGACCAGACCGCCAAAGCCCAGCACAAAATTCAGCGCAACCGCCGCCATCGCAAAAATGACCGCGCGGGTGAACAGGCGGACGAGAAAGGGGTTGTCGAGCGCATTCGACAGCGTGGGCGCAAATGCAAGCAGCGCCAGAATCAGCAGGATTGGCCATGAAACACGGAGCATGACGGACAGACCGCCGGGTTTTGCGATTGTGTCAGCCATGGACGGGGAACAATCCCTTCGGGCGCCATGCGAGGATCGCCGCCATCAGCATGAAGATCGCCATACTGCCAAGAGCAGGCGGCAACAGGACGCGACCGAATGTGTCGCCGACGCCGATCATCAGCGCGGCCACAAATGCGCCGCGGATCGAGCCGATGCCGCCGATGACCGTCACGACAAGCGCGAGAATCAGGATGGGTTCTCCCATGCCAACCTGAACCGCCGTAATGGGGCCGGCCATCAGACCGGCGAGACCCGCCAGACCGGCGCCCGCCGAAAATACGAGAGAAAAGACAAGCTCCACATCGACGCCCAGCGCTGAGGCCATCGGTCTGTTGCTGGCGCCCGCCCTGATCCACATGCCGATCCGCGTGTGGGAAACAACAAAATATAGTCCAAGCGCGACGAGCGCGCCGACGCCCAGGATCGCAAGACGGAAGGCGGGGTAATCGACGCCGCCAAAAAGATGCACCGAACCAGCCAGAGCCTCGGGCGGCGCCAGCGGCACAGGCACAACGCCCCAGATCAAGCGGACAGCGTCGTTGAAAACCAGAATCAGCCCGAACGTCACCAGCACCTGATCGAGATGCGAACGGGCGTAAAACTGGCGCAGGACGGCCCGTTCGACCACGCCGCCAACGAGGGCTGTCAGTGCGACCGCGATGGGAACCGCGAGCAAAAAGCTGCCGCTTATCTGGAATACCGTCGCCGCGAAAAAAGCCCCGGCCATATAGAGCGAACCATGGGCCAGATTGATCAAATTCATGATGCCGAAGACCAGCGTCAGCCCGGCCGCCATCAAAAACAGCATCACCCCGAGCTGCACGCCGTTCAGCAATTGCTCAATGAAAAGACTGAACGTCATGCGCGGCCTGCCCGTCGCGGGCGTTGCAGCGACGCAATCACTGCGCCGGCATCGCGCAGTCGCCGGAATAGGCGTCTGCAAGATCGCTCATGATCTTTTCGCGCAGAGACGAGACCAGGCGGCCTTTGGAATCCTTTTCCACCTGGACAAGGTAATAGTCCTGAATGGGGAAGTGGTTCGTGTTGAATTTGAAATGGCCGCGCACGGAGTCGAATTTCACGTTTTCCAGCGCCTTGCGGAATGCGGCCTTGTCATCAATCTTGCCGCCAACCGCATCGACCGCCGACTGGAGGATATGGCCGGTGTCGTAGGCCTGCGCAGCGTATTGCGAGGGAATGCGGTTGTATGCGGCCTCAAAGTCAGCCGCGAACTTTTTGCTGGCGGCGTTGTCGAGAAATTCGCTCCACATGGCGCCGGTGTACATGCCAACAGCGGCGTCGCCGATCGCGCCGAGCGTTGTCTGATCGACCGTGCCAGGTCCGGTGTAAAGCGGTATCTGGCTCATCAAGCCGGCCTGCGCATATTGCTTGACAAAATTGATGCCCATGCCGCCCGGATAGAACATCACGACGGCATCGGGTTTGGCGGCGCGCAACTGGGCGATTTCAGCCGAATAATCAAGCTGGCCCATGGCGGTGAAGACCTCCGATTGCATCGGTTCGCCAAAATAGCGTTTGAACCCGGTCAGCATGTCCTTGCCTGCGGGATAATTCGGGGCAAGAAAGTAAATCTTTTTCAAGCCCTTTTCCTTGAGGTACTTCCCGAGCCCTTCAAAATTATTGTCATTCTGGAAACCGACCGAAAACAGATGCGCATTGCATTGTTTGCCCGCAAGCTGCGAGGGGCCCGCGTTCGGGCTGATGTAGAATTTGCCCGAATCCATGATTGGCTTGACGACCGCCAGCAGCACATTCGAAAAATTGATGCCGGTGAGGATATCGACCTTGTCGCTATCAAGCATTTTATCGACGACCTGTCGGCCAACGTCCGGCTTGACCTGATCGTCGCCCGTGACGACCTGCACCGGGCGGCCGCCCATTGTGTTGCCGCCATCCTTCAAAGCCAGATTGAATGCGTCAAGCAGATCGCGACCGATGACGCCCTCGGGTCCCGATAATGAGGTGACAAAGCCGATCTTGAGAGGCGCCTGCGCCTGCGCCGGAATGGTCGCCAACAGAGCCGAAGTTGCAGCGCCGGCAAAAGCAATCGCGCGAATCGTCAATTTCATGGACCCCTCCAGAATTCCAGGCGTTTCCCAACTGGCAGAACCCGTTCCCCCGGGGACTGTCTTCCAGTTCATTATTGCAAATCAGAGGCGCCAAGTCATCCGCGTTTGCAACGTCGCCTCGCCAGACTATTTGATGAGGGCGGCGACCCTGTCGATCACATCGCGCGGCGTCGCATAAAGCGCATTCACCAGGTCCTGCAAATGCGCGCCGCTCGCCGGGTCCGCCGTCAGTTTCAGCCGCGCGGCTTCGGCCAGAAACTCCGGATCGGCCATGGTTTGATCGAACGCCTGCCGGAGTTCGCGCGCGCGTTCCGCCGGAATGCCGGGCGGGGCGATAAACGGGCGACCAATGCCTTCGCCGGAATATAAAAAGGCCAGCGCGCGACGATCGTCGTCCGATTTGGCAAGGTCGGGAATGAAGGGCGTATCCTTCAGCGCGGGCAGCGGCTTCTCGCCGCCCTGCAGGATGACGCGCAGTCGGCCATCGGCAATCCAGTCGGCATGTCTGGCGGTCACGCTGTCATAGCTCTCGCACATGCCTTCGACCTCGCCGCGCTCCATGGCAAGAAAAATATCCGCCGACGCATTGAAGCCGCTGACGAGCCTGAATTTCATGCCCAGCAGCCGCGACAAAGCCAGTGGATAATCATGCGAGGAGCCGCCAGCGCCGACATCGCCGACAATCAGTTCGTGCGTTTGCAAATCTGCCGCCGTCACAACCTTTGACGTGTGATCAGCAACGCAGACCGCGTGTTCGACAGCCGGCGTGCCGATCCAGGTGAATTTGGACGCATCGTAGCGGGCGCCGGCCGCGCCCGTCAGCGGCCCCAATGCGGCGTCCCGCGCGATGATCGCAAGGCTCGTCCCGTCTTTGGGCGCCTGCGAGTAGATATAGCTTGCGGCGGTAAAACTGCCTGCGCCGGGCATGTTGCGCACGGCGATTGCGGGCTGGCCGGGCAGACGTTTGCCCCAGAAACGCGACAGCGCGCGCGCCCACAGATCATAGCCGCCGCCAACGCCAAAGCCGACCACGAGGTCAATGGTTTTGCCCTGATAGAACGGCGCCTGCGCCTGCGCGGCGGCGCCATGGAACAGGACTATGACGGTCAGTCCCGCCCAAAGTTCGCGCCTCAATGGAGCATGGGCGCGCTCGCCACCCTGCTGCGATCGGCTGTCTTGACCGACACCTCGATTTTCCGTCCATCGCGTACGACGGTCAGCGGCGCTTCGACGCCCGCCGGGCCAAGCGCCCACAAGCGTTTGTAAAAAGCCGCAAGATCGACCACCGGCGCGCCGCCCACCGACACGACAACATCGCCAACCCGCAAATTGGCCTTTTTGCTCGGGCCGCGATCGACAATCCCCATCAGCACAACGCGGTTTTGCGTCTCCGTGGCGTAAACGCCGAGCCATGGCCGGGGAGGAGACTTGCTCTGACCTGTCGTCAACAGATCGTCCATCACGGCTTTGAACGCATTGATCGGGACGCTCATGTTGATGTTTTCCCCGCCGCTTTTTCCCTTGGTCTGTTCAATCTGCAAGGAGCCGATGCCAACCAGTTCGCCTTTTGGATCGATGATGGCTGTGCCGCCCCAGTTCGGGTGCGCAGGGCCGCTGAAAATGGCGTTGTCGATCAGATATTCCCAATAGCCGGCAAATTGTTGCCGGGCGACGACATGCGCGGCGACCGAGCGGGTGCGCCCGCCGCCGCCGGCGACGACAATCTCCTCGCCGATCAGCGCGGTATCCGAATTGCCAAGCCGCAGGGCTGGCAGGTTGAGAGGCCCCAGCGCGCGCACCAGCGCAAAGCCCGTTGCATTGTCAATGCCGATGACATCGCCTGGCGCGACCCTGCCGTCCGCCGCGCGCAGCCAGATGGAGCTCGCCTCATTGACGAGATAGCCAATGGTCAGGATCAGTCCCTCGCCGATCACCACAGCGCTGCCCGCGCGTTCCGTGCCGAGCGTGGTTGCAGAGAAAGCTGTGTCCGGCACGACCGACGAAATCAGAACAACGCTCGACAGCGCGCGTTCGAGATCGAACTCATATTCATCGGCCTTCGGCTGTTGGGCGCTGGGCACCTTCCAGTCGCTGAAGGACATATTTGACTCCTGACCGCAGGCCGGGAACTGGCCAGCCGCTATCATAGAGCCGCGGCGACGCCCCCGACAAGCCGTTTTGCAGGCGCGCTAGGCCTGCTTCACGCATGGCTCGCCAGCCGCATCTGCGCTTTCACGTCCTCAAGGATGGCGTGCGCGACGCCGCTTTGCATTCTGGCGATGTCGTCCTGATATTTCAGCAGCACCCCCAGCGTATCGGAGACATGCTCGGGGTCGAGCGCCACCGCGTCGAGTTCCGTCAACGCCGCAGCCCAGTCCAGCGTTTCGGCGACGCCCGGCTGTTTGAAAAGATCTTCCTTGCGCAGCCGTTGCACAAAGGCGACGATCTCGGCGCTCAGCCGCTGCGGCGTGCGCGGCGCCTTGGCGCGCAGGATCGCCAGTTCGCGCGTCGCGTCGGGATAATCAATCCAGTGATAGAGGCAACGACGCTTCAGCGCATCGTGAATTTCGCGCGTGCGGTTGGAAGTCAGAATAACAATCGGCGGGCTTGCGGCCCTGATCGTCCCCAGTTCGGGAATCGTCACCTGAAAATCCGAGAGAACCTCCAGCAAAAAGGCTTCGAAAGCTTCGTCCGTGCGGTCGAGTTCGTCAATCAGCAGCACGGGCGGGCCGCCGGGCGCGGGCTCCAGCGCGCGCAGAAGCGCCCGTTTGACGAGATAGCGCTCTGAAAAAACATCATGCTCCAGCCGCTCCCGATCGGTCTGCCCGGACGCTTCGGCCAGACGAATGGCCATCATCTGGCTGGCGTAATTCCATTCATAGACCGCCGACGCAATATCGAGCCCCTCGTAACATTGCAGGCGGATGAGTTCGCGACCGAGACTGGCGGCCAGCACCTTGGCGATTTCGGTCTTGCCAACGCCTGCCTCGCCCTCCAGAAACAAGGGGCGCCCCATTTTGAGCGACAGGAACAGAACTGTCGCCAGCGAGCGGTCGGCGACGTAGTCGGCGCCGGCGAGCAGCGCCAGCATGTCGTCGATGGAGGCGGGAATGGCTGTCACGTCGATGAGGTCCCCAATAGCGGCGCGCGAGCGTCCCGCGCGGCCAGATTTAACGCAATCGCCGGGGGAAGCAAAACGAGCGGCGGCGGCGAGTCCTTCGGCAAGGTTTTGGAACAGGCCCCGGACTGGCTTGACTGGCCATGGAGCGGCGCCACGCAGAGCGCGCAATGGCGCGAACGCTTCGCCCGGAATTGGAATGCGGCGCGGGATGCCGAGGTTCAAATGACCTCCCTGTGAAACAGTGATATCTACGAACTGTTTACATTCTGCTGGCGAGCGCGATAAACGCAAGTACGAGGCGGGGGCGTAAGATGACTTCAGACGCACGGGCGCAAACGCTCTGGACAAGCGCAATGCGGCAGGCAAGCCCCGAGACGCGGGCTCTCCTGTCGGGTTTGGTCAAAAAGCACGGCGCGCGGTTCGCCGACCTGTTCTATCAACATTTGCTCGAAGACGACGATGCCAAGACCCTTCTCAGTCAGGACGTGGTCAGCCGGCGACTGCACGCGGTTCTCAAAAAGTGGATCGAGGATATTTTCTCGACCTGGGATCCCGAAAAGGTCCCCGAGCTCGTCGCATCCCAGCGCACTATTGGTGTTGTGCATGGACGTTCAAATATTCGCGTTGAACTGGTGCTGCACGGCGCGAGCCTGATCAAAAGCTCCATGACCCAGGCAATCCTCAACAGCGGCCAGGCCGATATGATCCGGATGGAAGCGATCATCGCCACATATACGTTGATCGACCTCGCAATCGGCGTCATGTCGGCTCAATATTCCAGCGTGTACGAACAAGCCGCGCGCAAGGACGAATCCTACAGAACGTTCGCGGCGACAATGAACGCCTCGCTTGAGCGCGAGCGCCAGCGCACGGCCCTGTTCGACTGGGAAAATCAATTCCTTCAGGGCACATTGATCGGGCGTTCGGAGGGCCGGTTGCCGGGCATTTGCGAATCGTCATTCGGTTTGTGGATACGCCACAAGGCGACGGCGCTTTTTCCGAACGACAGCGAACTGGTCGTCATCAACAGCTGCATGGAGCGGATTGACTCGCAACTGTTGCCCGCCTGCCAGCGGGAACTTGCCGCCCACGACGACTTGATCGATTTGCGTCGGCTGGCGGGGAAGGTTCTGGCCGAGGCAAAACAAATTCGCTTCCTGAGCGATACGCTTTTTGACAACCTGATTCACGTGGAAGCAGGACGCGACATCCTGACCCAGCTTCTGAACCGTCGGTTCATGACAACCATCCTCAGCCGGGAAATCGCGCTCAGTCGAATGTCCGGCAAGCCGTTCTCCCTGCTTCTCATCGACATTGATCATTTCAAGAAGATCAACAACGAGCATGGCCATGACGCGGGCGACCGGGTTCTGCAACATGTCGCGAATATTCTTGTCAGCAATATCAGGAGCGGCGATTTTGTATTCCGGTTTGGAGGCGAGGAGTTCCTGATCATCTGCGTCGAGCTGTCGCCGGCCCAGTCGCTCAAGGTGGCGGAAAAGATACGCGGGGCGATCGAAGCCGAGTCCATTCCCGCCTCGCAGGGCGCGCGTCTGCGGGTGACTGTCAGCATCGGCGTGGCGCCTCATGACGGGCATCCCGATTATCAGCGACTCATCGATCGGGTGGACAGCGCCCTCTGCCTCGCCAGGGAGCAAGGCCGAAATCGGAGCGTGCTGGAGTCGGCTCCCCCTGCCGATTAGCTTCTCTGGCGCGGCGATTCCTCGCGTGAGCACCCCAGCCAATGTTTTCCCGGCTTTCAATTCGCCACAAGGGAATCAGTCTCCCCATCGAACATTTAACTCGCTGCAGCAGGCGGATCAGGGCGCAATTGTCGAAAACAAACGCCTTGGCCCGGTGCGGGCCTTTTTCGCCGGGCCGTACTCGACGGAGAGAATTGTGCAAAATCGGCCTGAAAGGCGAAGGCCGGGCTCTCCCCGGGGTGACATTTCCAACTTTCAGAAAATGTGATTGGTCTAAACTGCGTGGACACAGTCAGCCTAATTTTTTGGCTTGCCGTAGCGTTCGAGCATGGCCCGCGAAATTTCAGGCGACGACGGCCAGAGGCCGCTTGGCGCGCCGGGGTTGCGCCGATAGGTGTCAAGCGCTTTTACATCGGGCTGCACCGGCGTTTCTCCGTCCATATAGATCACGCCAACGGCATCGCCCGGCAGGCTGGCGATAAAATTCTCGGCATTCTCGATCATGTTGCGGACACGGCGGTGCCGGCCGCGCACGTCGATCGGCTGTTCGGTCGCCAGCGCCTGAAATTCTTCCGCGGTGAAGCGGCTGCGCCGCGTGATTTCCGCCAGCATTTCCTCCGGCGTGGTTCCGATGCATTTGCCGCAGGCCGCTGCAACGACAGCCCCCAGGCGGCAGGATGGTCTCATGAATTGTGACAAGATCGACAATATCGCGCGGCGCCCGGCGATCAGCCGCTGCTGACGCCTTATTGGTCGCCAGATCGACCGGGTGCAACACATAGCCAAACAATTCGTCCGTCCGCCTCGATCGCGCTTTCCTGCCGGGCGATCGAGTCGTGAAATATGTCAATATCGCGTGAGAAGCGTGGGCCGTGCCGGTTGATGGCGATACCGCCGGCAATGTAGCTGTCGGGGCTGCGCTGCGCCGCCAACAGCCGCAATATGTCCGACTGGAATTTACTGATGGGCGCGACAAAGCTCTTCGATGCGCTCGGCGAGCCGCCGCCCGTCCATGCGCCCATGCGTGCGCAAAGCCCTGGTTATCGCCAGGGCGTCCGCCGGGGTCGGGTCCTTGACGGGCCGCATATTCCATAGCGCGCGCACGCCATAAGCGGCGAAGGCGCGACGGCAGAGTCCCGCGAGGTCTTCGGGCCGGGGCGGCTCTGTACGCATGGCTGCTCCAAAGTAGCACAGTTTACCAAATAAATCGCTTCTTTTCAAAAAGCGAACCGCACCCAAAAATTCTCAGCTTCCATATCGCAACCGCTATTCCTCGGACTTCACCCCCGCGTCACTCCAACTCCAGCGACTTCATGCGCTGCGGGACTTCGTCGACAGCGATATAGTCGATGACGTTCATCGCCGTCGTATCGGAGGCGTGCTTCGCCACGAAAAGCAGCGATGTCGCGGCGAAGGCGCACAGACGCAGATTGCCCGCGCTCCGCCGATATGATTAGCTGCGCGCAATCGTCACTCCACGGAGGAATCCCATGGTCGGTCCGGTCGTCATCATGAGCATCGCCGATGTGAAACTCATTGAGGCCGGCATAGGCCGCGAGGGCCGGATGCAGGTCAAACAATTCCCGCTTGAGACAGGCGTTCCGGGCTGCGGCATGGAGTTCAGCTGGAACATGTATGATGTTGGCTATGGCACGCCACGCCATAAACACACGTTCGATCAGTTCCGTTTCGCCCTTGAGGGCCCCCGCGAAATCGAGGATGGATTTCTCGAACCCGGCGATGTCGGTTTCTATCCTGAGGGAGTTCTCTACGGTCCGCAGAAGCAGACAAAACCCAGCACCGGGCTCGGCCTTCAATTTGAGGGCGCGAGCGGCATCCCCTACATGACGCATGACGATTTGCGGGATGCAAAAAAGAAACTTGAGGCGGACGGCGGAACCTTCGCCAATGGCTTTTACACGCGTATTTTCCCTGACGGCAGGAAAGTCAACAAGGATGGCCACGCCGCCTGTTACGAATATCTCACGGGGGAAAAAATCCGCTTTCCCGAACCAAAATTCGCCGGGCCTGTCGTTGTGCGATCAAAGCCCGCGCGCTGGGTCGCAGACCGCAGGATCGCCGGTCTTGAGCACAAATATCTGGGGGCGTTCGGCGACCGCCGTTCAGGCGCGCGTCTGATGCGCCTCGCGCCGGGCGCATCCATCCCCGCGCATGCGCAGGAGGACGCCGAGATTCTGTATCTGACCTCGGGATCGATCGAATATGATGGCAAGACGTGGCTTGGCGGGCAAACTGCCGATCAGGGAACCTATATGTGGATTCCGCACGGGGCTGCGGTCAAGGACATCGCATCGCCGGAGGGCGGGATGTTTTTCGTCATTTCCCTGCCGATGCTCGCCGAGATCGATGCAGAAATCAAACGCGGTCTTCGCAGCCCGTCAAATCAAAAAAATGCAGCGGCAATCGCATGAGGCGCCTTTGTGCGGCTTTGCCAAAGCTGGCGCCTGCGTTCCTGGGCGCTCTGTGGCTGTCGACGCTCGCCGGCGCCGCCAAGGCGCAGACCTGGCCCGACCGACCCGTTAAAATCATCGTCGCCGTGAGCGCGGGCGGCTCGATCGATACGCTGACCCGCATATTGGCGGATCGATTGGGCGAACGCTGGAAACAAAGCGTGATTGTCGAAAACCGTCCCGGCGGCGCGGGCAATGTCGGCGCCGCCATGGCCGCTCGCGCGGCGCCCGATGGCTATACGCTGCACATGGCCGGTCAGTCCCTGACATCGAATATCACAAATGTGCCAGAGACCGCGCCAAACCCGGCGACGGATTTCGATCCCATCGTTTTTGTTGCGTTCGGGCAGGATGTGCTGATGGTCAGCCGCGATTCGCCCTACAAAACGGTCGCCGATCTCGTCGCTGCCGCCAAAGCCCGCCCGGGTCAGCTGAATTTTGGCAGCCTTGGCACAAGTTCGAGCGCGCATCTTGCAACTGTGCAATTCGAAGATTTGACGGGCGTTCGTGCGGAGCATGTGCCCTATTCGAATTTCGCGCAGATGCAGACCGACCTCGTATCGGGACGGTTATCGTTCTGGCTCGCCACGCTCGGCGGCGTGCTTGGCGCCATCAAGGGCGGCAATATCCACGCCCTGGCGGTTTCGGGGACAGACCGCGCCGCACAATTGCCAGATGTCCCGACGTTCAGACAATTGGGGATCGATCTCGTCGAACCGTCCTCATGGTACGCCATCATGGCGCCGAAGGGCGCGCCCGCCGATGTGATTGCCAAAGTGAACGCAGACGCCAACGCCATTTTGAATGAACCGGCCATGGTCGAAAAGCTGTCCGCGCTGGGCTATCAGTTGCACAACGGTTCGCCCCCCGAACTTGCCAGCTTCGTGCGCCGCGATGTCGAGCGCTGGCGCCAGCTTGCCCATAGCCCGGCCTATAAGGAATAGTCCCTTTCCGATGACAGGCGATGACGATCTCCCACTTGTTCCAGGTCGCGCCTGCGATGGTTGCACAATGTGTTGCAAGGTGTTTCCAATTGCCGAAACCGGGAAAGCGGATTTCGGCCTGTGCCCACACGCGTGTCTGGAATCAGGGTGCTCAATCCACGCGGCCCGCCCTGATGTCTGCCGTGAATTCTTTTGCCTGTGGCGGCTTGACGCCTCGCTGGGCGCCGAATGGAAGCCCGATATCGCCGGCTTTGTCCTGCACGATCCCGCGCCATGGAGCTTGCTGATGTCTTGCGATATCGACAGGCCCGACGCTTGGTTGCGCGAGCCCTACGCAAGCCGGATCCGCCAGTGGGCGGTTGAATTGCAGCGCCGCCAGATGATGATGGGCCGGCGCTGCGGAAACAGGACCGTGATGATGCTGCGCGACAGCGAGATCGAGATCGATGCCTGACGACCTCCCGCTTGCCTCGCCGGACGGGAACGGCAGGCTCGCGCAAAATATTCTCTATTTTGCGCGGGCTCTGCGCGCCGCAGGCCTGCCGATTGGACCCGGCGGCGTCATTGACGCCGTGCATGCTGTTGACGCCGCAGGCTTCAGCAATCGCGATGATTTTCGCGCCGCGCTGCGGTCTGTTTTCGTCAAAAAGCACGAGCAGGCGCTTATTTTCGAACAGGCCTTCGATATCTTCTGGCGCAAGCGCGGCCTGATCGACAAGCTGATCGCCATGATGTCGCCGATCGCCGAACCTCAGCAACCGGAAAAAGCCAAGGCGCCGGCGGGGGCCACGCGCATTTCCGACGCCATGTTCAAACGCGAGGCCGAGAAGCTCGAACGCCCGCAACTTGAACTCGATTACCGCCTGACCATGTCAGCCGATGAAATCTTGCAGCGCAAGGATTTCGCACAAATGACGGCGGAGGAAATCGCGCGGGCGCGAAAAATGATCGAGGCGATGAGCCTCAATCAGGACGAGTTGCGGACGCGGCGCAGCATCGCAAATCCCAAAGGCGACCGTATCGATCCGCGTCGTTCGTTTCGCAAATCCTTGCGCGCCGGCGGAGCTTCCATCGAACTTGCGCGCCGCTCCCCCGCAGTGCGCAAACCGCCGCTGGTCGCCATCTGCGACATTTCAGGCTCGATGAGCGATTACACGCGCGTTTTTCTGCATTTCCTGCATGCGCTGACCGAAAAACGCGGTCGCGTGCATACGTTCCTGTTTGGCACGCGGCTCACCAATGTCACGCGCTCCCTGCGCCACAAGGACCCTGATGTCGCGCTGGCCGAGTGTTCCGCCGGCGTCGAGGATTGGTCGGGCGGCACGCGCATCGGCCTGTCCCTGCACAATTTCAACCGGTCATGGTCCCGGCGCGTGCTGGGTCAGGGCGCCACCGTCCTTTTATTCACGGACGGGCTGGAGCGCGAGGGCGGCGGGGAACTCGCGCGTGAGATGGAGCGTCTGCACAAATCCTGCCGCCGCCTGATCTGGCTCAATCCGCTTCTGCGTTACGACCGTTTCGAGGCCAAAGCGCAAGGCATCCGCGCCATGTTGCCCTATGTCGATGAATTCCGCCCGATCCATAATCTGGCGAGCGTTGCAGACCTCGTCAAAGCGCTGGCCGGCAATGGCGATCGCGCGGCCGCCAATCCCAAAAACTGGCTGAGGGAACAGAACCGCTGAGGTTATGGCGCCGGTCGGGTCCCCAGTTCCCACGCCTGCCAGATGACAATTGCGATCAGTCCAACGTCCAGAGCGCCAACAATCCACCATGGCATGATTTCGGCGACGCGCGGCTGCAACCAGGCTGTTGCGCCGGCGATCAGTCCCGCCAGCAGCGGCAGGCCCGCCAGTGCTGGCGGCTTGCCCAGATCGCGCCAGCGTTTGGCGGACAGGAAATAAAAGCAGACCGCCGCGAGCAGGATCGCCGCCGCATAGACCATCAGATAGGCGTAAACGACGAAGGCCATGGGATCGACGAGCTGTCGCTCGTCAAGGTCCCTGTTGGCATAGGGCAACAGCAGGAACCAGAGCGCCGTCAGGGCGATCATCAGAACCGCCAGGACGGAAAAGCCGCGCCGCCACGCCAGCGCGCCGATACGGCCCTGTTCCTCGCGAAACAGATATCGCCAGCCCTCGCCTTCAGACCCGCCCCCCATCAATCCCTCAACAGTTCGTTGATGGCGGTTTTGGAGCGCGTCTGCGCATCGACTGTCTTGACGATGACGGCGCAATAGAGCGAAGGGCCGGGCGAGCCGTCTGGCAGGTTCTTGCCGGGCAGCGCGCCGGGCACGACGACCGAATAGGGCGGCACGTGGCCGACGAGAATTTTGCCGGTGGCGCGGTCGATGATTTTTGTCGAGGCGCTGATGAAGACGCCCATCGACAGCACCGAACCCTCGCCAATGACAACGCCTTCGACCACTTCGGAACGCGCGCCGATAAAGCAATTGTCCTCGATGATGGTGGGGCCGGCCTGCAAGGGCTCCAGCACGCCGCCGATGCCGACGCCGCCAGAGAGATGCACATGCTTGCCGATCTGGGCGCAGGAGCCGACCGTCGCCCAGGTGTCGACCATTGTTCCTTCGTCCACAAAGGCGCCGAGATTGACGAAGGAGGGCATCAGAACGACGTTTTTGGCAATAAAGGCGGATTTGCGCACGATTGCGCCCGGCACCGCGCGAAAGCCTGCGGCGGTGTATTCCTTTGCTGTCCAGCCGTTGAATTTCGAGGGCACCATATCCCACCAGGACGCGCCATCGGGGCCGCCTGAAATCGCCCATTTGTCATTCAGGCGGAACGACAGCAGGACTGCCTTTTTCAGCCACTGGTTGACGGTCCAGGAGCCAGGGGCCTGCCGTTCTGCGACGCGCGCCTTGCCTGTATCGAGCAAGTCCAGCGCCGCCTCAACCGCCTCCCGGCGCTCGCCTTTGGTGGTTGAATTGACGTTGGCGCGGTCCTCGAAGGCGGCTTCGATGATCGTTGCGAGTTGCTGGTGGGACATGGGTCGGCGCTCTCCGGTGTGGCTTCGGTCGTGGCACTGGTTTCGGCGCAAGCACGCAGTCTGTCAAGCCGCGCGCTATCGCCAGCCCTTGCCGCCGGGCCGGCTTTCAAACGTCAGGGGAAGTGGTCTACAAGGAAATCCGAAGGCCGCGCGTTGCGCTTCAAATGTGCGACCGCCCCATGATCGCGGAACCTGAGCGAGGCGCGTAATGCGGGAGTTTATGGCGACCGCCTTTATCACGTTCTTTGTCGTCATCGATCCGGTCGGCATTCTCCCGATCTTTATGGCGCTGACGAAAGCAATGAACGGGCCTTCCCGCCGCCGGATCGCCATTCGCTCTGTTGCGATCGCTGCTCTGACCCTTGCCGTTTTTTCCGTCATTGGAGACGTGGTGTTCGGTCTTCTGGGCATTTCACTGCCCGCCTTTCGCATTGCCGGCGGCTTGCTGCTGTTGCTGCAGTCGATCGATATGATCCTCGTGCGGCAGAGCGGGATTCGAACCGCAACAGCGGCGGAAACGGCGGAAGCCGAGGACAGCGCCGATATTGCGGTCTTTCCGCTGGCGATTCCACTGATTGCAGGCCCGGGCGCGATGACGTCGGTGATCCTGATCATGGGGCGGGCGGAAGGCGATGTCTTGCTCTGGATGACGACCATCGCTCTGCTGCTCGTCGTCCTTGCGCTGTGTCTGCTGGCGTTTCTGTTCGCGTCGAAACTGATGGCGGTTCTTGGAGTGACCGGAACCAATGTGGTGGGACGCGTCTTTGGCATCGTGCTGGCGGGTCTTGCGGTCCAGTACATGCTCGACGGACTCGCCGCAGCCTTTCCCGCGCTCAGGCCGTTTTAGCGGCGTGGCGAGCATTTATCACAAGAATGTCAGTGATTTGGTGGTGGGCCGGGCAGGACTCGAACCTGCAACCAGACCGTTATGAGCGGCCGGCTCTAACCATTGAGCTACCGGCCCCGGACGCGCAAGCAGCATCGCGAGGAAACAGGGTCATACGGAAAACTGCGCCCGTAGGGAAGCGGTTTGACCGGCTTTGCACTTAAATCCCGGGACGAAGGCCGATCGCCTGACTGGAGGCGGCGACGGTGCTGGCCGGCGCCGACGTCAATGCCGCCAGGCGTGTGGCGGAATGATCGGTCGCGATGCCGACAACGATCACCAGCGGCGCAAAGGCCAACGGAAACGCCATGGGGTTGTTGAATAACGGGTCCCACAGCCGCCGCAACAGTGTGATGAGCCGAACACGCATCGCCAATCCCGAAAACAGTGCAGCCAGACTGCCGCAGGGGCGCGAAGCCAAAGGCGCCATTGTCTATATCATCGGGCCGCGCGCGTTCGCGCCGCGATCTGGCGCTGTGGTGAATGAAACGTGAATCGCGTCGCACACATTATTCCGGCGGGATCGCACGCGGGCGGCCATCGTCGTCGACGGCGACGAAGGTAAACAGGGCGTCGGTCACCTTGTCATGCTGTGTCGTGCGGAAGCGGCGCGCCCAGGCCTCGATATGAATTTTCATCGAGGTGCGACCGATGCTCTCGACATCCGTGTAAACTTCCAGCACATCGCCGACTTTCATCGGGGCCAAAAAGGTCATTGTGTCGACTTTGACCGTTACAACGCGGCCCTGCGCGCGCTCGACGCCCGCAATGCCGCCCGCCTGATCCATGGCGGACATGACCCAGCCGCCAAAAATATCGCCATTCGCATTGGTGTCTGCAGGCATGGCGATGGTGCGCACAGTCAGGGCGCCGCGCGGCAGGGGACGATCGGACGAAACATTCGGGGGCATGGGCGGCTCGCAATGCAATGGCTGTGCGAGTTTGACGATTGACGAGGGGATTTCAAGCGGGACATTGGGATGAGGCGGGCGCGGGGTCGGTTTCTTGCGTGCGGCGATGGCGCGATGGAATGCGCGCAAATTGGGACGGTGCGGCTTGCCAGCGTTGCGTGTCCGGGGCAGTGTGCCTCTCAATCGGACGACAGGCCTTGAGGGGATGGACCGCCATGAAAATTTTGCGCGCAATCGCTGCGGCGGCCGGGATGTCATTCTGCGCTGGAATCGCGCTGGCGCAGACGTATCCCGATCATCCCATTCGGCTCATCGTGCCGCAGCCGCCCGGCGGCGGTTTCGACACGGTCGCGCGCGTGATGGCGGACCGCCTGTCGCCGATTCTCGGCCAGCCGGTCATCGTTGAGAACAGGTCCGGCGCAGGCACGCTTGTCGGTACGGACTATGCCGCCAAAGCTGCGCCGGACGGTTACACGCTGCTTCTCGGCGGAACTTCGAATATGGCGCTCAATCTGGGGCTATATCCCAAACTCTCCTATGATCCGGTGCGGGATTTCACGCCTGTCGGGCTGGTCGTCAGCTGGCCGTTCATGCTTCTGGCGCGCAAGGATACGCCCTATAAAGCGGTGAAAGATATTGTGGAGGCGGCGCGCGCCAAACCTGGCGCCCTCACCTTCGCCTCGGCTGGCGTTGGCTCAGGCCAGCATGTCGCCACCGCCGTGTTCGCCTATCTGGCGAAAATCGAGCTGACGCATGTGCCTTACGCCGGGGCGCAGGCCGCCTATGGCGACCTGCTCGGCGGGCGGGTCGATCTGTTCTCGGACAACGCCCAGACGGCCTTGCCGCAGGTGACGGGCGGAACCGTGCATGCAATCGCAGTCACCACCGCCCGGCGCTATTCGGTCATGCCCGATTTGCCCAGCATTGCCGAAAGCGGGCTCTCCGATATCGATATGGAGACATGGTTCGGGCTTTTCGCGCCATCGGCGACGCCCGCGCCCGTGCTCGCCAGACTGGCCGCCGCCGTCGAGACGGCGCGATCGAGCCCGGAGGCTGTCGATATTTTCACGAAGACAGGCGGCAATCTGAAAACCATGAGCAATGAGGACGCCAAAGCCTTCGTGAAAAGCGAGGCCGGGCGCTGGTCGGCTTTGCTGCGCGCGGCGGGAATCAAGGCGGAGTGACGGGCATGTTCAATGTGATCCGGATTGCCAGCGTGGCGCTCGGCGTGGCTTGTCTGGCGGGCGCTGCGCAGGCGCAGACGAAGGCCTGGCCCACGCGGCCTGTCACCATGATCGTGCCGCTGCCGCCGGGCGGGGCTGTCGATATTCTGGCGCGCGTGCTGGCCGAACCCATGCAAAAAGCCCTCGGCCAGCCCGTGCTGGTTGAAAATGTGGCGGGCGCGGGATCCAGCATTGGCGTCGACCGGGTCGCCCGGGCGGCGCCCGACGGCTATACGCTGGGCTTTGGCACCTGGGCCAATTACATCGTTGCTGGCGCGGTCTATCCGGTGAAATATGATCTCGTGCGTGATTTCGAACCGGTGTCGCTGGTGGCTGACGCTCCCTACTGGATTGTGGCGCGCAACAATTTGCCGGGCAAGACCATGGCCGAATTCCTGTCCTGGCTGCGCGACAATCCTGGCAAGGCCTCTGCGGGCACAGTCGGCGAGGGCAGCGGGTCGCATATTTGCGATATTTATTTGCAAACAAAGGCGCATGTCAGTTTCCAGAATGTGCCCTATCGCGGCGGCGCTCCGGCCTTGCAGGATCTGATGGCGGGCCAGATCGATTTCATGTGCGATCTGGGCGCCAATACCCTGCCGGTGGTGCGCGGAGGGCAGATCAGGGCGCTGGCGGTCATGGCGCAGAAGCGCTGGTTTGCCGCTCCGGAGGTGCCTACGATTGAGGAAATGGGCATGCCCGGCCTGTTCCTGTCGGCATGGTCAGGCGTCTGGGCGCCCAAAGGCGCGCCTCAGGAGGCTATTTCAAAACTCAATGCCGCCGTCAGGACCGCTTTGGCGGATCCTTCTGTGCATGCGCGCCTCACGCAATTGGGGCAGGAGCCCTTTCCAGCAGACCGACTGTCGCCTGGCGCGCTGGCCGCGTTCCAGAAACAGGAACTCGATAAATGGGTTCCTCTGATCAAGGCCGCTGGCATCAAGGTCGAGTAGAGCCGGTCGGCCATTTATTTCCGAGACGAACCGGACGCTTGCTCAGGGCGCTCCCTCGGCAGGATTGGCCTGGTTATAAATTGAGCAGATTTTGCGTGCGCCTCAAAGTGGGCGCCTAAAAATACCGCATCCATTTCGCCTCTCCTTGCACAATACGGTTAGAAAACCGGCAATCCGGCGCGCGGACATGAGATTCCGAAAGCATTAACCGCGTCCGCGCGCTTGGCATGACCCTTGAATGGCGCTTTCTGGTTGCATCCGCTGCGGGGGATTTCTGTGGCGTAGGGACCGAACCGGCGTTGGCGTCAAAAGGCGCCTTTGGAACGGCTAACCAGGGACAGGGTCATGAAAATAGTTATGGCAATTATAAAACCATTCAAGCTCGAAGAGGTTCGAGACGCGCTGACTGCGGTCGGCGTTCACGGCCTGACAGTCACCGAAGTGAAGGGTTACGGTCGGCAAAAAGGGCATACCGAGATTTACCGGGGCGCCGAATATGCGGTCAGCTTCCTGCCAAAACTGAAAATCGAGGTCGCAATCCCCAGCGAACTCCTGACTCAGGTCACGGACGCCATCGTGGCCGCCGCCCGAACCGGGCAGATCGGCGACGGCAAAATTTTCGTCAGTTCGCTCGAACAAGCGATCCGCATCCGCACTGGCGAAAAAGACGTTGACGCGCTCTGAGCCCTCTTCAAACTCAAACCAGGAGTATCAAATGAAAAGCGTTCCTCATCTGGGAACGGTCGCCAAGGCGGCTGGTCTCGGACTTCTCGCGGCGGGCCTGATGATAGGTTGCGCCTATGCTGACGATGCGGCGCCGGCCGCAGCCGCCGCCGTTGCGCCCGTCGCCAACAAGGGCGACACGGCCTGGATGCTGATTTCGTCGGCGCTGGTGCTGATGATGTCCATTCCCGGTCTGGCCCTGTTCTACGGCGGCCTTGTTCGCACCAAGAATATGCTGTCGGTGCTGACGCAGGTGATGGCTATCGTCTCGCTCGTGGGCGTCCTGTGGGCGCTGTATGGCTATTCGATTGCGCTTGGCGACACCAGCGGCCCGATGGCGGCCTATATCGGCGGCCTCGGCAAAATCTTCCTGAAGGGCGTGGACGCCAATGCAACGGTCCCGACCTTCTCGAACGGCGTTGTCATTCCGGAACTCGCCTACATGGTGTTCCAGATGACCTTCGCGATGATCACGCCGGCTCTTATCGTCGGCGCCTTCGCCGAACGCATGAAGTTCTCGGCGGTCATGCTGTTCATGGCGATCTGGGTGACGGTCATTTACTTCCCGATTGCGCATTGGGTCTGGGCTACCGCCGCTCCTGATGACATTGCCAGCGCCGCCAAGGCTCTGGCCGCTGCGACCGATGACGCCGCCAAGAAAATCGCCCAGGCGAAGCTTGACGACGTAACAGGGACTGCGGGCTGGCTGGCGGCTGGCGGCGCCTCCTGGATGGGCGGCGTCGGCGCGCTGGATTTTGCCGGCGGCACCGTCGTGCACATCAATGCCGGTATTGCGGGCCTCGTGGGCGCGCTGATGCTCGGCAAGCGCGTTGGTTATGGCAAGGAAGCCATGGCGCCGCACTCGCTCACCATGACCATGATCGGCGCCTCGCTGCTGTGGGTTGGCTGGTTCGGGTTCAACGCGGGTTCGAACCTCGAAGCCAATGGAACGACGGCTTTGGCCTTCGTGAACACCATGCTGGCGACGGCTGCTGCGGCTGTGTCCTGGCTGTTCGTTGAATGGGCGGTCAAGGGCAAGCCCTCGCTGCTCGGCATGGTCTCCGGCGCGGTTGCTGGCCTCGTGGCCGTCACCCCCGCCTCGGGCTACGCCGGCCCCATGGGCTCGCTGGTTCTCGGCCTCATCGTCAGCCCCGCCTGCCTGTTCTTCGTCTCGACCGTGAAGAACAAGCTGGGCTATGACGACGCGCTCGATGTGTTCGGCGTCCACTGCATTGGCGGCATCTTCGGCGCGCTGATGACGGGTATCCTTGTGAACCCGGCTCTGGGCGGCGTCGGCATCACCGACTACACCAACATCACCGGCGGCAACGCGGGCGTCTACGCCATGGGTCCGCAGATGATCGCGCAGCTGACAGCGGTCTGCTCGACGCTCATCTGGTCGGGCGTTGGATCGGCCATCATCTACAAGATCGTCGATCTTGTGATTGGTCTGCGTGTGCCGGTCGATGCGGAACGCGAAGGTCTCGATGTTTCTGATCACGGCGAACGCGCCTACAACTACTGAGCAGTATAACCCGCGCGCCCCGGCGCGCGGGTTTTCCGGGACTTCGTATCCTCCCGCCTGGCGGCGCTCTCCGAGCGCCGCCTTTTTCGTAGGCGGTTTGACAAGGTTAAACAGACGTTAACCGTGCGCAGCTAATCTCAAGGCTGGCGGTATCGGGCTTTTGCCTTTTTCTTTCGACGCCAGCCCATTTGGATTATGCGATGCGGACCAGCACATCGTCAGTTCTGGAATTCGTTCCGGGGCCGGTCAGATTTTTTATTCGCAAGCGTCTCGTCGAATTGATGGGCCTGCTGCTGATTGTCGGTACGAGCGCTGCTTCGCTGGCGCTGCTGACCTGGTCGGTTCTCGATCCGAGCCTCGATCACGCAACTTCCGGTCCCGTGCATAATTTACTTGGCCGACCCGGCGCAGTGGTCGCCGATATCGTGACCCAGATTCTCGGTGTTGGATCGGTCGCTTTGCTGGTGCCGCTGGCTTTCTGGGGTTGGCGCCTGCTGGCCTACGGGCGCCTCGGCCGGGTCAGGCAACGCATTGCGCTGTGGTTGCTCGGCACGCTTCTGGTGACCGCCTTTGCCTCGTCGTTGCCGGTCACAGACCGCTGGCCACTGCCAACGGGCCTCGGCGGCGTGATGGGGGATGCGATTTCGGGCTTGCCAAAATGGCTGTTTGGCGGATCCCGCCTTGTTGGCATCGTCCTGGTTCTGACTTTCGCCATATCGGCCATTTTGTCGCTTTCGGCGGCCGCTGGCTTCATCCTGCCAGAGCAGGACGAGGCGCCTGTGGAGCCAGAATCGATCCCGACCAGCCCCGGCCCCCGGCGCAACGCCGCAGCGATCTTACGGGATGGCGGCGATTCGGGCGCAGCAGCGTTTGGCGCTGTCGCGATGGGCGCCCTGATGCATCATGCGTTTGTTTTGCGCAGCTCGGCCCGGCGCATGCTGTCCGGGTTGAAAATGCGCGCCAGAACGACAGCAGCCGGCGTGCCGGCGCGCGAAAAGATTGAGCCCTGGGTCGATGGACTTCCGCAAGCGCCGCAGGCGCGAACGAGCGTTGCGCAACCGGCGGGCGCCGCCGCTGATTTCGAGCGATCGTCCACCAGGACAATCGAGCGCGTCGTTGCCGCCGCTGCGCCGATCAAGACTGGCAAAAGACTGTCCAAGGAGGCGCAGCCAAGCCTGATTGGCGGGCCCGACTTCGAACTTCCACATCTGACGCTGCTGGCGGAAGCCAAACGGCAGGCCATCGGCAAAATCTCCGAAGACGCGCTCGACCAGAACGCGCGGATGCTCGAAGGGGTGCTCGACGACTTTGGCGTCAAGGGCGAAATCATCAAGGTCCGTCCGGGACCTGTCGTCACGCTTTATGAGCTTGAGCCCGCCCCCGGCATCAAATCCTCACGCGTCATCAGTCTGGCGGACGATATTGCCCGCTCCATGTCCGCGCTGTCGGCGCGCGTGGCGGTGGTGCAGGGCCGCAATGCGATTGGCGTCGAATTGCCCAATCAGAAGCGCGAAACGGTCTATCTGCGCGAATTGCTGGCCTCGGAGGATTTCGAGAAAAGCAAGCAGAAGCTCGCCATCGCGCTCGGCAAATCCATCGGCGGCGAACCTGTAATTGTCGATCTTGCGCGGATGCCGCATTTGCTTGTTGCGGGCACCACGGGCTCAGGCAAGTCTGTCGCCATCAATACGATGATCCTGTCGTTGCTATACCGGCTGACGCCGGAGCAATGCAGGCTCATCATGGTCGATCCCAAAATGCTGGAATTGTCGATTTACGATGGCATTCCGCATTTGCTGACGCCGGTTGTCACAGACCCCAAAAAAGCTGTGGTGGCGCTGAAATGGGCGGTTCGGGAGATGGAAGACCGCTACAAAAAAATGTCCAAGGTCGGCGTCCGGAATATCGAGGGCTTCAACGCAAGGGTGTCCGAAGCGCTTGCGAAGGGCGAGGTTATCAAACGCACGGTGCAGACCGGCTACAACCGCGAGACCGGCGAGGCAATCTACGAGGAAGAGGATATGAACCTTGAGGTTCTGCCCTTCATCGTTGTCATCGTCGATGAA
>CAIZEI010000131.1 GCA_903931945.1 uncultured Hyphomicrobiales bacterium
GGGACGCGTCGGATGACAAAACCGCGCAGGGGGCGCCGCGAGGCATCCACACACTGCGGACGAACCACCCGCGTCGGCCAGGACGGCGCCCCCCGCCCCTCAAGTTTTTCGAGGGACCGAACGGAAGCAAAGCCCGGATCGCAAGATCGCGGCAAGGCGAAGGCGCGCGCACTGGGAACGCCTGCAGATCACAATCATATCCCCTGACGCGCGCAACGACGACCCGGACAGACGGCAGGAATGCTCAGCAAAGCGTCGGGAAAGGCTTGCCCCTACCGCTCGCCCAGCGCCAGCAGCCAGACGCCGCGCGCCACGTAGATGGCGCTGAAGCAGGCGATGATGATTTTCGTCCATTTGCGAAAACCATCGTCGGTCATGCGATGCAACACGATGGGCGCGAGCGACGTTCCCGCGATGGCCGTGACCAGAAAACAGGCCCAGGCCCAGAGCGGAATGGAGGTTACGACATCGCCCGCAAAAGCGCCGAAATACAGGATGCGAATAACCTGCGAGACGAGTTGCGTCACCGCCTTGGTCGCCACTGTCGTCTTGCGATCCAGAAGACTCGCCTGAAAAAACACATCGAGAATATTGCCGGCCTGCCCGACGACGAGTTGCAGCAGCATCACAAAGGCGCCGCACATATAAGGCGCGCCGGGCCGCGTGATGCTGGGCGCGAACCGTTTGGGGAGCGCAAAAGCGGCAAAGGGCATCAACCCGATGCCAAGATAGACCATGGGCTTGCTCGGAATAAAGCTGACATAACGCATGGCGATGGCGGTAAGGACAGAGCCGACAATATAGCGCCAGGTGACAGGCCAGTTGACATAGCCGCGCCAGAGCCAGCCGCGCCAGGCGCCGGAGGCGACCTGCACTGCCGCGAACACCACCAGCGCGCTGGCGACCGGCAAATAAATCAGCAGCACGGCAAGAAATATCTGCCCGCCGGCCATGCCGAAGATACCCGATACGAAAGAACTGACGAGACCTGTCAATGCAATGAGAATGAGGACGCCGACGCTCATGGCGCCATGGCGTTCTTGCGTGCGGCAAGAAAAGCCTCATGCTCCGCCAGAAGCGCGCCGGACAGCGCCTTGCCGATCAGCGCGCGGGTCTCTGCAACGCCGTAAAGCGCCGCAAAGGAACCAAAGCGCGGCCCCCGGCTTTCGCCGAGCAGCACCTGATAGAGCATACTGAACCAGTCGTTCGAGACGCCGGGACGCTCCAGCGTCGCGCCCTTGGCTTTCATGTCCTGGAAACGCGGGATGGGCCGCGCTACATCGTAAAGGCCGGTTTGAATCTCCTCCGCGCTGGCGCCGGCCGGCAGGGCGCCAAGCATGGCGTCGAGCTTTTCAAGCGCATCGCGATCGATCGCATCGGCGAGGCGGTACTTTTTCATCGGTCGCACGAAGTCGCGGAAATAAGCGACGGCGTAATGGACCATCGCGTCAAGTTTGGGATGCGTCGCGGCGCTGGCGCCGGGCGCATAGCGGCGCAAAAACCCCCACAAAACCTGGGCGTCTTCGCTGTTTGCGACGGCGGCAAGGTTGAGCAGCATGGCGAAGGACACGGCTGTCGCCGGCGCCTCGCCGCCGCCCTGTTGCAGCAGTTCGGGCGCGGGCGGCGCGCCGGCGTGAATGTGCCAGACCGGATTGCCAAGCCGGCTCTTCTCATCCTGCCGCTCGTAACCGCCCAGAAATTGCTGATATTCATCCATCGCGCGCGGGATGACATCGAAATGCAGGCGCTTGGCCTCGCGCGGCTTCTGGAACATGAACAGCGACAGGCTTTCCGGGCTGGCGTAGGTCAACCAGTCGTCAATCGTCAGGCCGTTGCCTTTTGATTTCGATATCTTGCGGCCTTCCGCATCGAGGAAAAGTTCGTAGGTGAATCCCTCCGGCGGAACGCCGCCGAGCGCGCGGACGATTTCGCCCGACAGGCGCACGGAATCGATGAGATCCTTGCCCGCCATTTCATAATCGACGCCGAGCGCCGCCCAGCGCAGAGCCCAGTCAGCCTTCCACTGGCACTTCACAGCGCCGCCGGTGACGGTGGTTTCAACCTTCTGTCCAGTGTCCGGGTCTATATAGACAATCGTGCCGCGCTTCGGGTCGCGCTCGATCATCGGCACCTGCAACACCACGCCGGTGCGCGGACAGATCGGCAGGAATGGCGAATAGGTGGCGCGACGGTCCGGCCCGAGCGTCGGCAGGATGATCTCCATCACCTTGTCATAGACTTCCAGCATTCGCCGCAGCATCGCGTCAAAGCGGCCTGCGGCATAGTAATCGGTCGAAGAGGCAAACTCGTACTGAAAGCCGAACCGGTCGAGGAATGCGCGCAAGCGCGCATTATTGGCCGCGCCGAAGGACGGATAGTCATTCGAGAACGGATCGGGGATGCGCGACAGGGGCTTGCCGAGATGGCTTTGCAGCATCGCCTTGTTCGGCACATTGTCCGGAACCTTGCGCAACCCGTCCATATCGTCGGAAAAGGCGAGCAATCTGGTTTTGATCCTGCCCTCTGTCAAAACCTCGAACGCGTGACGCACCATTGTGGTGCGCGCGACCTCGCCAAAAGTGCCGATATGCGGCAGACCCGAGGGGCCATATCCTGTCTCGAACAACACCTCCTGCGCGCCGGATTTCTGCACGCGCGCCGCCAGTTTCCGGGCTTCTTCAAAAGGCCAGGCGGTGGAGACAAGGGCAGCAGCGTGAATCGAGGCCGGCAACGAGGCCGGTGCGGGGGCGGACATGGAAAATCCCTTTGAATGGCGCGCGCCGCCAGTGCGGGCGCGAACCGCCGTTCTTAATGCATCTTTGGTCAGGACGAAACCACGAAGGCCGCGGGCGCAACCTTGGGTCCGCGCGCCCTGCGATGAAAGCCGGCTCGAACTGCCGTTCAGGCGTCGAGATGCGCAAGCTGCGGCGCGAGAGCGGGGGTGGTGATTGTGCGGACGGGAGCGGTAGAACAGGTGTGCGATAATATCCTTTATTACTTGGTTGTTTGTTCAGATTTCGCATATGTGGTATGTTGAAATCATGAACGAGGCTCTTGCCCATGATCCGATCCTGAGCCGCTTCCGGGCCGCCCTCGACGCTGCCTACGGGGCGCGGCTTGAGCGCGCGGTTCTCTTTGGGTCGCGCGCGCGGGGCGACGCCGGAGCGGAGTCCGATTACGACATCGCGGTTTTTCTTCGCGATATGGGCGATCGCGCCGCCGAAATGAATCGTCTTGCCGATCTCGGAACCGACATTCTTTACGACACCGGCGAACTGGTTCACGCCCTGCCTTATCCGGCGGGAGTGTATAACGATCCACGCATGCCCTTGATGCATGAAATTCGCCGCGAGGGCCTGGACCTGTGAAGCCGCAGGTCGTTGACTATTTGGCGAGCGCGCGTGAACGGATCGAACGCGCCGCAGCTTTGCTTGCGCAACAATTTACGGACGAGGCGGGTCGAGCCGCCTATCTTGCGGGGTTTCATGCGGCCCAGGCCCTAATATTCGAACGCGAGGATCGCATTTTCAAAAGCCATAACGGGGTTCAGGGCGAATTCGCGCGTATCGTCAAAGATGAGCCAGGCTTCGACGTCAAGCTCCGCGCCTTTCTTGGCCGCGCCTATAATCTTAAGGCGGTCGCCGATTACGAATCCGGACCGGGGTCGAAGGTGTCTCATGCCCAGGCCGACGAGGCAATAAAGGCCGCGCGGCGGTTTGTCGCCGCGATTGAGCAGATCATCGGCGCATGAACGGGCGATCCACGCCTGTCCACTCTGTTCGGCGTCATGAAGGCCCTGGGGGTTCGGCTGACGGCGGCGCCATCAACCCCCTCGCCAAATGGGTAGCGACCTCTGGAAATGAGACAACCAGACCTCTATCAAACACAACACATGTGTTGACATCCATTTTCTCACGACCGATGTTGTCTGAGGAATAGCGCCCAGGCCAAGCGTTTCCTCGCGCGGAAGGGCGCGACCTTCGCGCCCGGCAAGGGTGGCCATTTGATCGTGACGCTCAACGGCAAGCGGTCGGCGCCGACGCAACACGGCGGCGCGAAAGAGCTTGGCAAGGGTCTCTGGCTGGCGATCCTCAAGCAACTCGATATCAGGGACTGACGACATGCGTTACGCGGTCGAACTTTCACCGGACGACAACGGAACCGTTCTTGTCACGGTTCCGGACATTTCCGAGGCAGTGTCGTTTGGAACCAATCGGGACGATGCCTTGACGCGCGCCGTGGACGCGATCGAATCAGCCATCATGGGCGCGATGGCGGCGCGCGAGGATATTCCCTGTCCGCAGGCGGCAGGCCAGGACTATGTCACGCTTTCCGCGCTAGAGCATCGTACGCTTAATCGGAAGCGTATTTGGCGTGCTTGAAGAAATTCCAGCATTCGGCGGGTTCGAACAGTGCGCAAATGTCGCCGAGCGCGCGCCAGAGCGCGTCGAAGGTGCGGGCCGCGGCCTTGCGCAGA
>CAIZEI010000132.1 GCA_903931945.1 uncultured Hyphomicrobiales bacterium
GCCATTCCCTACGCCAATGGCGCGCCGCACATTGGCCACGCCTACGAACGGATTGCGACCGACGCCATCCAGCGTTTCATGCGGCTGGATGGTCGGGACGTCTTCTTCGTCACGGGCATGGACGAACATGGCCTCAAGATGCAGCAGACCGCCCAGCGCGAGGGGATTGCGGTCCGGCAACTGGCGGATCGCACAGCCGCGCTGTTCGAACGTATGGGCGCGGTGCTGAACGCTGTCGCCGACGATATCGTGCGGACAACGCAGCCACGCCATTACCGCGCATCGCAAGCGATCTGGGAGAAGATGAAGGCCAATGGCGATATCTATCTTTCCAAATATGAAGGCTGGTACTCCGTCCGTGACGAGGCCTATTACGACGCGGGCGAATTGACCGAAGGGCCTGAGGGTCAAAAGCTTTCCCCGCAAGGCACGGCTGTCGAATGGGTTGCGGAGGAAAGCTACTTTTTCCGCCTGTCAGCCTATGGCGACCGGTTGCTTCAATATTATTCCGACCATCCGAATTTTGTGATACCGGAAAAATACTTTAATGAAATCAAGGCATTCGTAAATCGCGGCTTGGCCGACCTCTCGATCAGCCGAACGACCTTCGACTGGGGCGTGCCGGTGCCCGGAGACCCCAAACATGTCATGTATGTTTGGGTCGATGCGCTGACGAACTATCTGACCGCCACAGGCTATCCCGATGCAAACTCCCCCAGGGCGAAATATTGGCCTTGCGACGTCCATGTAATCGGCAAGGATATCACGCGCTTTCACGCCGTCTTCTGGCCGGCGTTTCTGATGTCCGCCGGCATTGAGCCGCCCAAACAGATCGTCACGCATGGGTTTCTGTTTTCCAGGGGCGAGAAAATGTCGAAATCCCTTGGCAATGTGGTCGATCCCTTTACGCTCGCAGAACATTACGGCGTCGATCAGACACGCTATTTCTTTTTGCGCGAGGTGCCTTTCGGGCAAGATGGCAGCTATTCGCACGAAGCCATCGTCAATCGCACGAACGCCGATCTCGCCAATGACCTCGGCAACCTCGCGCAACGTTCGCTGTCAATGATTGCGAGAAACTGCGAGGGCAGGGCGCCCACGCCCGGCGTTCTGACGCCGGAAGACGAAGCGCTGCTCGCCGACGCCTGGGCGCTGGCGGACAAGGCGCGCATCGCGATGAAGGATTTCGCGCTTCATACGGCGCTCTCCGACATCTGGAAGGTCGTGGCCGACGCCAACCGCTATTTTGCCGCGCTGGAGCCATGGAAACTCGCGAAATCCGATCCTGCCCGGATGGGAACAGTCTTGTGGACGACCGCTGAGGCGCTGCGCAATATTGCAATCATGGCGCAGCCGGCAATTCCGACCGCTGCGGGTCAATTGCTCGATCTGCTGGCTGTTGCGCCGCAGGCCCGGACGTTCGCTTTTGTCAATTCCGCCCACAAACTCGTTGGCGGAACGCCCTTGCCCGCGCCCGCGCCCATCTTCCCGCGCTACATCGAGCCAGAGGTCGAGGGGCAGGGCAAGCCGGCGCCAAAGGGCAAGGCCCCAAAACCCGAGGCCAAGGCCTGATGCTGATCGATTCACATTGCCACCTCGATTTTCCTGAGCTGGCGGCAGATCGGGTCGGGGTCCTGGCCCGCGCCAAAGCCGCCGGAGTCGAACGGATGATTACGATCGCCACATCGGTGGCGCGTCATAATGTCTATCGCGCCATCGCTGAGGAAAACGACAATGTCTGGTTTACAGTGGGAACCCATCCCCACCGGGCGCACGAAGAGCCTGACACGACTGTCGATCAACTCCTGAAGCTCGCCAGCCATCCAAAATGCGTCGGGATCGGCGAGGCTGGGCTCGACTACCATTACGACAAAAGTCCACGCAATGTCGCCGAGGCTGTGTTCCGGACGCATATTGCCGCTGCGCGCGAAACCGGGCTTCCGCTGGTGATCCATTCTCGCGATGCGGACGATGACATGGCGCGTATATTGCGCGACGAAATGGGGAAGGGGGCGTTCAAGGCCCTGCTCCATTGCTTTACCTCGGGGGCAGAACTTGCCCGAGCCGGCCTCGAACTCGGGCTCAGTATTTCCTGTTCAGGCGTGCTGACATTCAAAAATTCTTCAGAGCTGCGCGACATCGCCAGAAGCGTGCCGCTGGACCGGTTGCTGGTCGAAACCGACGCGCCATTTCTCGCGCCGGTCCCTTATCGAGGCAAGACCAATGAACCTGCTTATGTTGCCGCCACAGCGGCGGTTCTGGCCGGCGTCAAAGGAGTTCCGATTGAAGATATAGAGTTAGAAATAACTCGCAATACACTGACTATGTTCAATAAAATGCCACAGATATTGCAATGAGCCTGATTTTTCGTATCCTCGGTTGCGGCTCGTCAGCCGGCGTGCCCCGCGTGGCGCTGGGCTGGGGCGTGTGCGATCCCCGGAACCCCAAAAATCGCCGCCGTCGCTGTTCGCTTCTGATCGAGCGTCATGGTCCGAAGGGCGTGACACGCGTCCTGATCGACACATCCGCCGATTTACGCGCGCAAATTCTGGACGCAGAAACACCAGCTCTGGACGCTGTGCTCTATACCCATTCCCATGCCGACCATATTCACGGGATTGACGACCTCCGATCGTTCGTTTTGCAAAGCGAAACGTTGCTTGACGCCTGGATGGACGCGCCGACCAGCGCCGTCATCAAGCGCGGATTTGGCTACCTGTTCGAGAGCCCGCCAGGCTCGCTCTACGCGCCCGTGCTTCGTGAACGCCGCCTCGCGCCTGGTGAGTTGGTGACGGTGGATGGCGCCGGCGGCCCGATTTCAGCTTTGCCGTTTCTGCTGGACCATGGCGAAATCTCTGCGTTGGGTTTCCGTTTTGGAGATGTCGCCTATTCGCCCGATCTCGTACGCATTCCCGACGAGAGCCTGAGCGCGCTGGCGAACCTCGATCTGTGGATCGTTGACGCCCTGCGATATAAAAAGCATCCTACGCATTTTTGTGTCGCCGATGCCCTCGAATGGATCGCAAGATTGAAACCCGGACGCGCGGTTCTGACGAATTTGAGCTCGGAAGTCGACTTCGAAACGTTGGACAATGAAACGCCTGAAAATGTCGAACCGGCCTATGACGGCATGACGTTCGAGAGCTTGGGTTGAGAAACGAATTGGTTCCATAATATAGATTATGCGAATTGAAGATACGCCTTCCGACGACTGTGGCCGGGGCTTGTTAGCGGCCCGCCCCCTCCAGCATACGGCCAAATCCCCTGACACGTCCGTCGCCTCCCAGCAGCCGCGCGGCTGCCCAAAGCGCAGCCGGCATACTGGACACAACAGGAAGCCCGGTCGCGTCTTCCAGCGGCGTGGCGATGTCGAGCGTTTTCAGTCCGCCGCAAGACACCAGCAACGCGTCGGCGCGCCCGGCCATCGCGACGGATTTTTTGCCAAGGTCAATGAGCTCACGATCAGGCACGGCTCCAGCGGTTCCTGAAATGACGATCGACAGGCCGATCATCGAGGCGACCTCAAAACCGGATTCGACGAGGAACGTTTCGAGCCGTGCGTTGACGCCGTCAATGTAAGCGGTGGCGACTGCGATGCGTCGCGCGCCAACCGATCGAAGTCCATCGAGGATCGCCGTACTCATGCTCGTACACGGCAGGCCTGTCGAGACGCGTATCGACTGGACGATCTCCTCGTTGAAAGCCGCCCCGCGATAAAAGCTCAGCGACGTCCCGATGAGCGTCAATGCGTCCGGCTTCTCCGCCGCAAGTTCCGCCGCCGCCGCGCCGATGCGATCCACCACGGAATCGTAGCCTTCCCGGTTCATTGTTTTAAGACCGAGACTCCGAGCTGAAAACTCTATGTCAGGATACATGCGGGCGGCTTCGGGCGGCGCAACCGCCGCGCCCACGGGAAGAATAAGCCCGATTTTCGGTTTGACCGCCATGTCGCTTCCTTCAAATCGGATGTGTGCAAGAGGCTATCAGGCGATTCGCCCGGCGCCAAGGTGGCCGCAAGGACACAACTGGCGAAATTTTGACATCAAGAAGACATTTTTGACGTTGCGGAGATAATTTCAGTAGCCAAGCATGGGCAAAGCCTGTTATCAATATCGCCAGCGGTGTGTAGACTGACGGCAGATTCCACTTGAAGCCGATATTGGCTCGATCTCGGGATTTCAAACGGACGGGGCCACGCTCCGCCCGGGTTTCGTCGTATCCGCGTTATGGCGTTGCGTTGAGACCCTGTATTGAGCGCGTGTTGAGTACCTGGTGCGTACCTAAGGTCGGCGGAGACGGACAGAGCAGATGAGCAAAGGCAAGGATTTCAGGCCGCGTAAACGGGGTTTCGACGATGATGATGGCCCGCCGCCCTTCGCGGATCGCGGCGCATTTCGTCCACCCCGCCAGCCAATGGGCGGCGGCTTTGGCGGCGGCGCCGATATGGCGCCGCCGGTTTCAGGCGCTCCTGCTGTCGATGCGACAGTCAAATGGTTCAAGGCGGACAAAGGCTTCGGTTTTGTCGAACTGGCCAATGGCGCAGGCGATGCCTTCCTGCATGTTGGCGCGTTGCAATCGGCCGGTCATGAATCGGTTCCGCCAGGAACGCGGATGAAAGTGGTTGTCGGACAGGGCATGAAGGGCGCGCAGGTCCAGCGCGTTATTGAGGTTGATACATCGACGGCCCAGGCCGATACAGGCCATTCGGCAGCGCCCCGGCGCCAGTTTGATGGTCCCCGCCCGGCTCGTCTCGCACCTGACCCCACCTCTGCCGTAGAGGTCTCGGGCAAGGTCAAATGGTTTGATGAAACCAAAGGCTTTGGTTTTGTGTCGAGCAACGACGGCGGCAAGGATGTGTTTGTGCACATTTCGGTGCTGCGTCCGGC
This sequence comes from uncultured Hyphomicrobiales bacterium, assembly GCA_903931945.1. Classification (GTDB taxonomy): domain Bacteria; phylum Pseudomonadota; class Alphaproteobacteria; order Rhizobiales; family Beijerinckiaceae; genus Terripilifer. Next base: position 4,887 of record CAIZEI010000132.1, read on the forward strand.
CGGCATCGCAAGCCTCGTCGAAGGCCAGGCGGTGAACATGCGCGTTGTCGATACGCCAAAAGGCCGAGAGGCCGTGTCGATTTCGGCAGGCTGAGTCTTCGCGCCCGGATTCAAGGCGGCGGCATTGTCCGCCGCTTTTTTGTTTGTTCGGGAGTTCGGTTGGAATGAAAGCTGGCCGTGAAATCGAAGACCTTCTGGCCATCATGGCCGCGCTTCGAACGCCGGACACCGGCTGTCCGTGGGACCTGGTTCAGACCTTTCAGAGTATCGTTCCCTTTACGATCGAGGAAGCCTACGAGGTCGCAGATGCGGTTGAGCGCGGCGATATGGCCGATCTCACCGACGAGCTTGGCGATCTCCTGCTTCAGGTCGTTTTCTTTGCCCAAATGGCGCGGGAGGAAGGCCGCTTCGATTTCGGCGATGTCGTTTACGCCATCACATCCAAGCTGATCCGCCGACATCCTCATGTATTTGGCGATACGCGGGACCTCTCGCCAGAGGGAGTCAAAAAGCTCTGGGGCGAGATCAAGGCTGCGGAGAAAGCTGACCGGCGATTGGCGCGAGAGAAAGCCGGCCTGCCCGCAGAGCTCGAAGCGAAAGGCGTCCTGTCTGGCGTTCCGGTTGCCCTGCCCGGCCTCAGCCGCGCCGTCAAACTGCAATCCAAAGCATCCAGCGTCGGGTTCGACTGGAACGACGCCAGGCTGGTGATCGATAAAATTCGCGAGGAAACAATAGAGATCGAAGACGCTATTTCAGGTGGCGACAAGCGCAAGATCGAAGGCGAGGTTGGCGATCTCCTGTTTGCAGTCGCCAATCTTGCGCGGCATCTGGACGTCGATCCTGAGGCCGCGCTGCGCACCACCAACGCCAAATTCGAAAGACGTTTTGCTCATATCGAGACTGTCCTGCAGCAACGTGGCATTGCGCCCGGGGACGCAACGCTGGCGGAAATGGATCGCCTTTGGGATGAAGCCAAGGGACTTGAAGGCTAGAGCATCGTACGCTTAATCGGAAGCGTATTTGGCGTGCTTGAAGAAATTCCAGCATTCGGCGGGTTCGAACAGTGCGCAAATGTCGCCGAGCGCGCGCCAGAGCGCGTCGAAGGTGCGGGCCGCGGCCTTGCGCAGA
>CAIZEI010000133.1 GCA_903931945.1 uncultured Hyphomicrobiales bacterium
CGCCTCCTTCGGCCCCATCACCGATCCGAAGGAATTGGGTCCGGCGCTGAAGAAAGCCGTCGAGATCGTCAAGAAGGGCGAGCCCTGCCTCGTCGATGTCGTCACCCAGGGACGTTGAGGAGAAACAAGATGAAACATCCGCTGCTTCTCGCCTGCGCCCTGTTCGCCGCCGGCCCCGCGCTCGCGCAAAACGCCGCGCCGCCGCCCGGCGACGCCAAGCACGGCGAAATGCTGTTCATGGCCGACGGCTGCTACCAGTGCCACGGCACCGTCGCGCAGGGCTCGCGCGGCACCGGCCCAAGGCTCGCGCCCAACACGATTCCCTACGAGGCCTTCGCCGCGCAGTTGCGAACCCCGCGCGACATCATGCCGCCCTACACGACAGTGGTGTTGACGGACTCGCAACTCGCCGACGTCTACGCCTACGTGAAAAGCCTGCCCGGCCCCGCGAAGGCGAGCGACGTGACGATTTTGCATTAGGGGGAGGGGAGTGGCGACGGCGATTGCCGTCGCCAAGGTGATCGAAAATCTAGGCGTCGAAGCGGCGCATGTTGGTGTTTCGAATACGCCGCGCGAAAATTTGCAAAATCGCACTTCCGCGCGCTTGCCGGTCAAATTTGCGCGCTTGCGGCCCGGTAATAGGGACAAGCTGGCTCATGCCGTCGCCATCTTAGCAACATCCGCTAAAGTCGCGAAACGCACTCCATAATCCGCCTCCAGCCAAGCGCGATTTGACATGTCAAAAATGGATGTGCCCGCGGAGATTCCATGATCCTCCGTGCATAGGTAATCGTTGCGATACCCGATATGAGCCGCAACAAGCTCTCCATCGGCCCATTCAGCGCAAGCCTTCGCGAACTTATTTTCGTAAAGCTGACCGTCATTGATACCTTGCCAGCCTCCGGCGTCATCAAACGCTTGTTTGCCGACACCGCGCTCCCACATAGCTGCGCTTACCGTCGTCTGCCGTTGTTCGCGCTCGCTTCTTTCGCTCTCGGTTTCTTGGACGAAAGCAAGCAGATCGCGGATTTCTCCTGAAGACGGCAGGCCCATCCACGCTAGGCCCCGCATCAAGCGTATTCCCGCTGATGCTGCCGCCCTTAAACGAGCGACTTGAACTTTCGGCAACCCTGGATGCTTGCGATCGTCCGGCCCAATCGACATCAAACGAACATGCGGCTTGCCGTCAATTTGGACAATGTTCCATGGAAACAACGTCTCCATGTGAGGCTGAGCAAAATACGCAGCGCGATCTTTCTTGCGGACAGCCTCTATTCGGAAAGCCGTTTCGCAAATCAACCCTTTGACTTTCTGCGTGGCGAACGCATCGCGGATGGCGACGCATTCATGTGCGTCAGACCGAAAAACCTGCTCCCAAGCATTGCTATCAAAACTGATACGCATCAGAGCAGATTCCAATATCTGAAGACAATATCACCACATCTAGGTCGCACTTAATGTCCTTGAGTTGCGCAGCTTCAATTTGATATTCTAGTCAGCATGACTAGTTTATCCAAATCCTCCTCCAAGCCGCCCCGCCAACCCGGCCACTGGCTGCTGCAAGACGCCAAGGCGCGTTTCAGCGAGTTGGTCCGTCGCGTCCGCAGCGAAGGCCCGCAACACGTCACGGTGCATGGCCGCGACGCGGTGGTTGTGATTTCCGCCGAGGAATTCCGCCGTCTCAAAGGCGGGCACACCGGCGAGGCGCTGATCGCCGCGATGCAGGCGTCGCCCCATCGCGATATCGACATTGCGCCGCGCCGCGAGCCCATGCCGACGCGCGGGGTCGAGCTGTGAACGGCTGGCTGCTCGACACCACTGCGCTTTCCGAGCTGCGCAAGCCAAAACCCGAACCAAAGGTTGTCGCCTTTGTGAAAGCGAAGCCCCTCGATCTGCTCCATGTCAGCGCCGCGACCTTCGCGGAAATTCGCTTCGGGATCGAACTCGTCGCCGACGCTGGCAAGCGCGCCGAATTGACCGAATGGCTGGCGAACAAGATGCGCCCCATGTTCGAAGGACGCGTCATGCCGATCAGCGAAGACATCATGCTCAAATGGCGCCTCATGTCGAAGAAGGCCGCAAGACCGGCCACACCTTCTCGCAACCCGATCTCATCATCGCCGCGACCGCCCTCCACCATGGATTGACCATCGTCTCCCGCGACACGCGCGATTACGACTTCGCGCGCGCGCAAGTCGTCAATCCTTGGGAATAACCGGCGACAACCGCGCCCGGGTTTCGCGCGGCCTAAATCGAAAACATTGGCGCACCGCCTTCCTCCCCTATATTTGCTGGACATGGCAAACCCGCCCGAACCAGCCCGCCAGCCCAACGCCACCTCCGCCCCGGGGCTCAAAAACCTCGCCGTCCTGCCGGTGTTTTATCGGCTCGCCG
>CAIZEI010000134.1 GCA_903931945.1 uncultured Hyphomicrobiales bacterium
AGGCGGCGCCGCCATTCTGGTCGCCGGGTTGTCGTCCGGGCGCTTGCAGATCAACCAGGCCGGCGAGCGTTCCGCGCTCCAGCGAACGCTTGAATCGTTGGCGTCGCGCGCGCGTGACGCCAACCGGACATTTTTGCGCGACCCCGCCCGCCCGGTCGAGGTTTCGCGCGATGACCTGCCTGCTCTGAACGGATTTTTGTCGCGGCGCACCGGACTTGATGTCAACGCGCCCGTTCTCGATGCGCAGGGCACGCGGTTGCTCGGCGCGCGGGTGACGCCCGCCGACGCCGGCCCGGCTGGTTTCATTGTCTACGAGGACCCCGATGGCGAGCGCTTCGGCCTGTTGATGAGCCGGACGCCGGGCCTTGAGGCCACGCCCGTGCAAATCCAGGAGCGCCGCACCAGCGCCGCCGCCCTCTGGATCGCGCGCGGCGCAGGCTTTGCGCTCGTTGGCCCCAACGACCCCGCACGCCTGTTGCGGCTCGCGCGTGCGCTTGAGGCCGAAGCCCCGGCTGCAGCGGTCAACACAGAACAGCAGCCACGCTGAGCGCCTAAACGTGTCGCACCAGACCGGGCACAAGATGCTTGATCGTGGGGGCGCCGGCCTGTTGCATGGCGGCGTAAAGTTCGATGCGCAGCAATTCCAGCACCCGCGTCACGCCCGCCTCGCCGAAAGCGCCAAGCCCCCAGAGATAGGGACGGCCTACGGCGACGCCGGTTGCGCCCATGGCCAGCGCCTTGACGATATCTGTGCCGCGCCGGAAGCCGCTGTCGATCAGCACCGGCATCCGCCCGCCCACAGCGGCAATAATTTCCGGCAGCGATTCAATCGTTGAAGCCCCGGCCTCGTCGGCGCGCCCGCCATGGTTGGAGACGATGATCGCGTCATAGCCAAGATCGGCGGCAATTTTCGCGTCTTCTGCGGCAAGGACGCCCTTGATGACGCATTTCATTTTTGTCGCGTCGCGAATGCGCTTGAGATAGTCCCAGGTCATCGCCGAGGCCTGAATGTTGCGCAGGCCGGTGACATCGACGCCATCGTACATGGGCGCTTTGGGTTGCGCCATCTGGGTGGGCGTTCCGGGACCCTCATGGCAATCCGAGCAGATCCGCTTGTCGGTGCGCTGCAGGCGGAACAGCGTTTCCTGATTGCGACCGCCGCTGCGGTCCACCGTCACCGCCACAGCGACGCAACCTGCCTTTTCGGCGCGCTCGACGTGGTGTTTGGCGACTTCGAACTTGTTGGTGGCGTATAGCTGGAACCACAATGGCGCGCCGCGCGCGGCTGTAATATCCTCGATCGGATAGGACATCTGGGTCGAAACAATCATCGCATGATTGCCCGATTTGGCGCCTTTGGCCGTCGCGATCTCGCCATCTGGATGATAGCCGCGATGCCCTCCAGTCGGCGCCAGCATGATCGGCGTATCGTATTTTTGGCCGAAGATCTCCATACTCATATCGACCTTGCTGACATCGACCAGTCGCCGGGGCCGCAACTGATATTTCAGAAAGCCTTCGCGATTGGCCCGTAGCGTAACTTCATCGTCGATGCCCGACGCCATATAGCCAAAATGCGCGGGCGGCACATTCTTCTGCATGACAGATTCAAAATCGAAGACATTGATCGCCTCTTTTGGCGAAGCGATGAGATGGTCGAGGTCGCGCGGCGCCCAGACCATCGGGTCGGGCAGGCGATTGGGCGCCTCAAGCGCTTGGGCGATGCTTCCCCCGCCCGCGTAGGCGACGCTGACGCTGCCGGCAAGATATTGCAGAAAACGGCGCCGGTTGGCGACAGTTGAAAATTGCGACTGGTTGTCGATCATCTGGAAGCCCTCCCGCTGCGCCGGTTCAAGCCGACGCTTGGGGCGAGCATAGGGCTTTTTTTGCGCCGGGGAAGAGGCTGCGCGTTTACGCGCGCGCTAGCCTGACGGCGGTTCCGGTCGCGGTCACGCGCTGGAGAGCGATCGCCGAGAGGTCGCTGACCACCACGCCATCAATCTCATAGCCGACATCGATCAGCGCGTCGGCTTCAAAATCTTCAGCGGCGTCCATGAGCGCCCGCAGCGCCTCATCTTTCCAGTCCCCGCGTGCGCAAACAGCGCCCGGCGCATGCCACGTCGTTGCGGCGCGAACGCGGCCAAGGGACTGAACGATACGACCATTGTCGATTTGAGAATTGAAACTGATACGCATGACGTTCGATAAACTCCGTTTGACGTGATTTGCCACGCCAATGGTTTCGCTGGAGTTAATGGCGCGTGCGAGACTTGAATATGATTTGTCGTGTCTTAAACGTGGCAAATGCTGCATGAATCGTCACAAGAATGAACAGCTGTTAAGATTGCCGGGGCTGACAGCTCTAAACCAGCTTCGCACGCAGGTCGGCAGGCAGCCGCGCCGCGCGCCCATCGATCGCGCAGGCGACGCGCACCTGGGCGCTGACCAGCAATTCCTCCCCGCGCAAGACCCGCTGACCGAGATCGAGCGTCGCCCCGCCAAGTTTTTCGAGATGGGTCTCGACTGTCAGCAGGTCATCCATGCGGGCGGGTTTCAGCCAATCGATTTGCATGGAGCGCACGACAAAACCGAATTTGTCCGCGCCGCCGCTGACGAACGCCGCGCCCTGCTCCACGCCGCGCGTGCGCAGAAATTCTGTCCGCGCGCGCTCCATGAAGCGCAGATAGGAGGCGTGATAGACCGCGCCGGAAAAATCGGTGTCTTCGTAATAGACGCGGAGAGTGTGGAGGTGGGGGGTCATTCCCCCTCCCCGTCAAACAAGCCAAATTGCGCGGCTTCCCGCTTCGGCTCGGCCAGGCCCAGATGCCGGAACGCGTTGGCGGTCAGCAAGCGCCCGCGTGGCGTGCGCTGCAAAAAGCCCTGTTGCAGCAGATAGGGCTCGATAATGTCTTCAATCGCGTCGCGCGGTTCAGACAATGCCGCCGCGATGGTTTCGATGCCAACGGGCCCACCGCCAAAATTGATCGCCACCATGTCGAGATAGCGGCGGTCCATAATGTCAAGCCCGATGGAATCCACATCAAGCGCCGTCAGCGCGCGATCTGCGACAGCGCGCGTGATGGTGTCGTCGCCATCGACAATGGCGAAATCGCGCACCCGCCGCAGCAGGCGGCCCGCGATCCGCGGGGTGCCGCGCGCGCGTCGGGCGATTTCATTGGCGCCGTCGCTGGACATGCCAACGCCCAGCACACGGGCGCCGCGCGCCACAATGCTTTCAAGCTCGGCAACGGTGTAGAAATTCAGGCGAATGGGAATTCCAAAGCGGTCGCGCAGCGGCGTGGTCAAAAGACCCGCCCGCGTTGTTGCGCCGACCAGCGTAAAACGGGCCAGATCGATTTTGACCGATCGCGCCGCCGGCCCCTCGCCTATGATGAGATCGAGCTGAAAATCCTCCATCGCCGGATAGAGGATTTCTTCCACGGCCGGATTCAGCCGGTGGATTTCATCAATAAACAGCACATCGCGATCTTCGAGATTGGTCAGTTGTGCGGCAAGATCGCCGCCCTTGGCGATGACGGGACCCGAAGTCGAGCGGAAATTGACGCCCAGTTCACGCGCGACAATCTGCGCCAGCGTGGTTTTGCCAAGACCAGGCGGGCCGACAAACAGCACATGATCCAGCGCCTCTTTGCGCGTCTTGGCGGCCTCGATGAATATCTTGAGATTTTTACGCGCGCCTTCCTGACCTGTGAAATCGGCGAGCGTCAGCGGCCGCAACGAAGCATCCGCGTCGTCGTCGCGCTTTTCCGGATTGACGAGGCGGCGGGGCGGTGTGGACAATGCAGGGTGTTCCTTTTCGCAGCGACGAATCGCTGCATCATAGTCCGGCTTGGGAGGAGGCGCCCCTTCCAGAACAGGCGTAGTTCTAGCTTGGCCCGGCATAATTGTCTCTCAAGCATTGCGGAGCCTGAATCTTGGGCGCCCAAACGCCCCAATCGCCATGGGATCGCCATTGTTTTCACTAAGCTCATCGTCGCCGCCGGCGTTGAGTGCGGACGCCGCGCGCGTCAAGCATGGAGGCAATGCGATGTGCGATTATAGTCTGCATCATGTAGCGACCACGCCGGCCAAAGTTGGCGAATCCCTGGTGACCACACAGTTCGAACACTCGATCACGCGCGGGTTCTGCGCCGTTGGCGCGCCAGGCGTTGCTGTGTGCATTCCATCCGGCGCCGAATTATCGTTCGAGCGCGAGGTGGAGCAGGATCGGCTGTTTTTCTTCATGCGCCGCCGAAAAATGGGCGGGCGACTGGCGCGCTTTTGCCAGATCGATATGGACAATCCCAACACCCACCATGACGCGCTTGAGTTTCCGAACGGCAAAATCGTGTTGTTGACCGAACTGGCGGTCGGGCAACGCGCCAGCGTGCTGCAATTGCCGCCCACGGGCAAAGAGCGTATCGCGAAGCCACAGCAAACCGGCGACAGGCCGATGGAACCGCGCAACGTCTTCTGAATGGCGCCGAATTGGCGACAGGATCGGCATCGAACGCTTCCATCTCCCCATGAAACATGGGAGAGTTCGATGTCCGGAATGCGGCCAGTGGCGCGCGCCCGGTCATCGCCAAGACATATTCCGATCCGATTGGATCGTGAAATGTTTCTGAATTCACTATCTCGCGTTTTCTTTACGCGAACTGGTTCCCACTACGCTTGAAAACGCTTGACACAAAGGGAGGTTCGTCCAATGGCAAATTCGATACATGGACTTTGCGCGCCGTTGCTCATTGCTGCTGGAGCCTGCGGCTTTGCGGCGCCAGCTTCCGCGCAACTTGCAACGCACAAGGATATTACCCTTGCCATCGCCTCGGCCATCGTCGAGGGCGCCATCGAGAATTGTCACAGCCGCGGCTATGCGGCCTCTGCCGTCGTGGTCGATCGCGATGGCCAGACCATCGTTGCGATGCGCGGCGACGGCACCGGCCCGCACACGTTGGAAAACGCCCGCCGCAAGGCCTATACCGCAAATAGTTTCAAGCAGTTGACGACGGCCTACGCCAAGAAATTCGCTGACAAGGACCCGACTGTTCTGCAACAGGTGACATTGCCCAATGTCATCGCCATTGGCGGCGGCGTGCCGATCAAGGTTGGCAATGACGTCATCGGCGCGGCGGGACTTTCAGGTTCGCCGGGCGTCGATGAGGAATGCGTCATGGCCGGAATGGCCAAAGTCGCCGATCAATTGAAATAGGGTTTGCGAACGGCGATACGGCAAGGTCAGACCTTGCCGTATTTCGCTCGCATGGCGTCAAAATAGCCGTCCTTGCGCAACTCCTCGCTAAAACTGAAATCGACGTAATCGCCGACGGCTTTTTTGGCGCCCGCCGGGGCGACCATTGCGATGTTGCGTTCGGCCCCTTCGCGGCTGGCTTCCGCGTCCCTCGGCGATTGATCGTGGAAATCGCGGTAGGAAATATCGAGAACTTTGGCATTGGTGATTTTCAACGCCTTGGCGAGCACCGCCTTGCCCCGCGCTTCGTCCGACAGCGCGAGATAATTGCCCTCGATCGTGGCGCGCAAGAAGGCCAGCAAAGTCTTGCGGGAAGATTTGATATAGGCCTCGCTGGCGACGAGCCCGCTATAGACCCATTGCACATGGTCCGGCACAAGATCGACAATCGGCTTCATGCCAAGTTCGAGCGCCTGCGTGCGATAGGGCTCGTTCAACGAAGCCGCTGTTACTGCGCCCGAGCGCACCGCCTGCAAGCGCGTATTGCCCGTGCCGATTTCTTTCAGTGTGACATCGGCGCGCGTCAGGCCGAGTTTTTCAAGCGCCACGGCAAGGGTCGCCTCGCTTTCCGAGCCCGCGCTTGAAATGCCGATGGTTCCGCCTTTCAGTTGCGCTGCCGTCGTGACGCCGTCTTTTGCAAAGAGGGTGAAGCGGATGACATTCGATAGCGAACCGATCGCGCGCAAATCAGCGCCGGCAGCGTTGGCGCGGATGACCGAGGACAGGCCGATATGCATCAATTGAATTTTGCCAGCGCTCAGCGAGGGCCCGGATTCGGCGCCGCCGACCATGTCAAAAAGGCTGAAATCAAGACCCGCCGCTTTATAAAATCCGGCGTCCTGCGCTGTCCAGATGGCAAGAAAGGTCGTCGAGGGCGAGGCGACGCCCACGGTGAAGGGCGTCAACTCCTCCGCATCGGCAGGCCCCGCGAGCGCCGCCGCCGCCAGACCGAACGCCGCCGTGCGACGACTGATGCTATATCCGCTCATATTGCCTCCCATTGTGTTTTGATTTCGATGCGTCAGGGCGACAGACCCTGATTAAAATTCCACAACGCTCCGGATCGAGGTTCCCGCATGCATCAGGTCGAACCCTTCATTGATGCGCTCCAGCGGCAATTTATGCGTGATGAGATCGTCGATATTGATTTTGCCATTCATATACCAGTCGACAATGCGCGGCACATCCGTGCGTCCGCGCGCGCCGCCGAAAGCTGTGCCCTTCCAGACACGTCCGGTGACAAGCTGGAACGGCCGCGTCGAAATCTCGGCGCCCGACGGCGCGACGCCAATGACAATCGACTGGCCCCAGCCACGATGGCAGCTTTCAAGCGCCTGCCGCATGACATTCACATTGCCTGTCGCGTCAAATGTGTAATCTGCGCCGCCGCCCGTGAGATCGACAAGGTAAGGCACGAGATCGCCCTCGACCTCTTTGGGATTGACGAAATGTGTCATGCCGAACTTTTCGGCGATGGCCTTGCGGCCTGGGTTGATATCGACGCCGACGATCTGTTCGGCGCCAATCATGCGCAGGCCCTGAATGACGTTGAGGCCGATGCCGCCAAGGCCGAACACAATGGCGCGGCAGCCGACTTCCGCTTTTGCGGTCCAGATCACAGCGCCGATGCCTGTCGTGACGCCGCAGCCGATGTAACAGACCTTGTCGAAAGGCGCGTCCTCCCGGATTTTCGCCAGAGCGATTTCAGGCGCCACGATGAAATTCGAGAACGTCGATGTGCCCATGTAATGCAGCACCGGCTCGCCATCGCACATGAAGCGGCTGGTCCCATCGGGCATCAGGCCTTTGCCCTGCGTCGCGCGGATGGCTGTACAAAGATTGGTCTTGCGCGACAGGCAGCTTTTACATTGCCGGCATTCGGGCGTGTAGAGCGGAATGACATGATCGCCCTTTTTCAGCGAGGTTACGCCCGCGCCAACATCGACCACGATTCCCGCGCCCTCATGCCCAAGCACACAGGGAAACAGGCCCTCGGGGTCCGCGCCCGACAGGGTGAAATAATCGGTATGGCAGATGCCCGTCGCCCTGATCTCGACCAGGACTTCGCCCGCTTTGGGGCCATCCAGATCGATTTCGACAATTTCAAGCGGCTTTCTGGCGGCGAATGCAACAGCGGCGCGGGTTTTCATGCGGCGGGGTCTCTCTGTTTGAACGCGCATATTGCCGGAGGCGCGCGGGGAGTAAAGAGCCCTCGCGGCGAGGCTCCCGAAGCCCCGCATGAGGCAATTTCAATATATGCGCGGAGCCCTATTCCGCAGCCATGGCGCCGCAATGGCCGAGGCTGCTTTCAAGTCCCGCCAGATCGGGCAGACCGAGATGCAGGATCACGCTGTCGTCGCTGGCGGCGAACACGGGCGTGTCGCCTTCATCTGCGTGAATCCCGCTGAGGGTTCCATAGATGTGTCCATTGACCGAGCCTGCGCCTGCTACAACGAGATAGATCGAGCGGCCCTTGCCAGTCCAGGACGCGCCGTGATCGAGCCGGATGAAATTGGCTTCGCATCGACGTTCGGTAAAAACACCCATCGGCTTTTCATAGACGCCGGGGGCGAGCGCAGCCCACTCGTAGTTTTCCGGGTCAATGAGCACGGGGTCGCGCACGCGCGGTTTGGGATAATCCATTTCGCGCCCGCGATAATGCTCCCAGATTGCCTGATAGCCATCGCGATTGCGTTTGCCCTCGACATCCTCATTGCGCCTGAAAACGCCGCCCTCGAAATGGCCGAATTTTTCAAGCTCCTTCTGGCCCTCGCGGACTTGCGCCCGCGACAGATAGCCTGAGCCGCTGGCGCCGCCAAATTGCAGCACGGCGGTGGTCCCGGTTCCATCCGCCGATTGCGGTCCGTAAAAAGCGCCTTCCGGGAAATAGCCAAAACTGCCCGGGCCCATTTTGCCATTGCGCGCAAAATTCATCACGCCGTCGATCTGGAAGCGGAACTGCTCGAAATTATGCCTGTGGCGCGGGGATTCGAAATCGCCCTCGATGCGCCCGATGTTGAACTGGAAATTGCCCGGCGTATCAGGCGTCCCATCGAACATGTGACGGAAGTGGAACGTGCCGCCGCGATGCTGCAACCCGCGCTTCCACTCGATGTCGTCGGCATGGATAATTTTCATCGGATCCTCCCGGAAGGTTGAGCAAGTCTAGCCGAATTTCCAGCCGGGGGAAGGGACTATCGTCCCGCGCGGAGCGCTTTCAGCACGCGTTCCCCGGCCCGCCCGTCCTGCGGCAGGCCAGCGCTGGCCTGATAGGCCACGATAGCAGTGCGCGTCTTGTCGCCAACATTGCCATCGGGATCTCCGACATTGTAGCCGCGCTGGTTCAGCATGGCCTGAATTTCCTTACGTCCGCCGCGCCCGAGGCCCGGATCGTCCGTTGGCCAGGGCGTTTTGAACGGTCCGCCGCCGCGAATGCGATCGGCCAGATGCGCCACCGCCAGCATGTAGGATTCCGCCGAATTATAGCTGTAGATCGCATCGAAATTGCGCGACGTCAGGAACGCCGGACCACGCGCGCCAGCAGGAAGAAACAGCCCTGCGCTTCCCTCCCCGAGCGGGCGGCCATCGACGCGGCGGACGCCCTGCGCGCTCCAGTAAGACATGGGATGCTTGTGGCTGCGGCCACTGTCCCCGGCATAGCCCGGCGGCAGCTCGACCTCATAACCCCAGTGCAGACCGGGAACCCAGCCGGCATGATGCAAAAGATTGGCGCTCGACCCCAAAGCATCCGGCACGGACTCGACAATATCGCGACGGCCATGGCCCTCAAGATCAACCGCCAGCCTCTGGTAGGTCGAGGGCATGAACTGGGTCTGCCCGAAGGCCCCCGCCCAGGAGCCGATCAAAGCCCCCGGTCTGATTTCGCCATGTTCGAGGATTTTCAGCGTGGCGAAAAACTCGCCGCGAAAATAAGCCTGCCGCCGCCCCTCGCAGGAGAGCGTCGCCAGCGACTGCACCAGCGGGCGCTTGCCAAGATTGCGCCCGAAGTCGGTTTCAACGCCCCAGATCGCGACAAGAATGGCGGGATCGACGCCAAACCTCTGTTCGGCTGTGCGCAGGGCCGCAGCCTGCAGGCGCATCGCTTCGCGCCCGTCAGCAACACGCTCGTCATCCACCGCGCCCGCCATATAGTCCCAGATGGCGGTCTTGAATTCCGGCTGTCTGTCGAGAAAAGAGGCGGCGTCGCTGGGCTGCAAGCCTTGCGTCGCCCTGTCGAAAGTCGCTGTCGAAACGCCGTGCGAGGGCGCCTCGCCGCGAAGCGTCGAGAGACAATCTTCAAAGCCGGCCCTGGCCGGTTGGCAGATCAGCAAGGCCGCACAGGCGGCTACGGCGAGAAATGCAGTCGAATCGCGCATGGATGCAGGATAACAGGTTGCGTGAATCGCCAAAAGCGCGGAATTCTGGAAGAAAATGCGGACCGGAGGCGACCCATGCCGAACACGAATTACGATACGGATTTTTACGCCTGGGCGAATGAGCAGGCCGCGCTCCTGCGCAGCGGCAAGCTACATGAAGCTGATATCGAACACATCGCCTAGGAGATCGAGAGCAAGGGCAGAACCGAAAAGCGCGAACTCGTCAGCCGCCTGACGGTCCTGCTGTTGTGCCTGCTCAAGTGGACGTTTCAGCCGTTTCGGCAATGCAACTCCTGGCGCACTTCAATTGAAATCCAGCGGATCGATCGCGTCTCCCACCTTGAAGATAATCCGAGTTTGAAATCGCAAATCAACGAAACGACTGACCGGGCATACAGGCGCGCGTTGTCGGAGGCTGTCCTTGAAACCGGCCTGCCTAAGGCTGTTTTCCCGCCGTCTGCCCCTGGTCGTTCGAGCAGTTGATGGACGCGGAATTCTGGCCGGATTGAGCCGTCTGGCGTATCCCTCTTTTAGCCGTGTCCCACGATAGGGATGCAGTCCAGCGTTCTTTCCTGTTTGCCCCCGACGCCAGTCCCATCTCCCCTCGCCCCACCTATTGCGGCACAACGACTTTTTTCAATATCGCGCCCCAGCGCGCCTCTTCTGCGACAATCCACGCCTGCAAATCGCTGGCGCTGCCGCCTGCCGCCTGCATCCCCAGATCGCGCAAGGGCTGGCGCGATCGATCGGAAGCCAACCATCCATTGATGACCGGGTTGATTTTCCGCGCAACCGGGTCCGGGGTTCCTTTGGGCGCAAATACGCCGTACCAGCCCACAGCTTCGAAATCCGGAAAGCCGGCTTCGCGCATCGTGGGGACATCGGGCAGGTCGGCGAGCCGGCGCGCGCTGGTGACGGCGAGCGCCCGGACCGAGCCTGCTTTCGCCAGACCGATGGTCGTTGTGACATAATTGATGCCCGCCTCGATCTGCCCGCCGATGAGATCGGTGTTCTGCTGGCTGGCCGAATTATAGGGGACATGCGTCATATCGACGTCCGCAATGCCCTCGATCATTTCCAGCGTGACATGCGGTTGCGAGCCGACGCCGCTGGAACTGACATGCACCTTGCCGGGGTTGGCGCGCGCATAGGCGATCAGTTCGGCGAGGGTGTGAACCGGTAGCGCGGGATTGACCATGATCATCATGGGCGCCTTCGCCACAAGAACAATGGGACTGAAATCGCGGGCAAAATCAAACGGCAGCGATGCATAGACATATTTGTTCTGCACCGCGATGCCTGGCGTGACGATCAGCAGCGTATTCCCGTCGGGCGCAGCCTTGCTGGCGAAGGAGGCGCCGACGTTGCCATTGGCGCCCGCGCGGTCATCGACAATAAAGGGCTGGCCGAGCTTGTCCTGCAATTCATTGCCGACAAGGCGGGCGAGCAGATCCACCCCGCTGCCCGCGGCAAAAGGCGAAACAATTGTCACCTGACGCGATGGCCAGTTTTGCGCCCAGGCCGGGGCCATCGCCAGCCCCGCCAGCAAGATGGAAAGAACCTTCAAGCGCATCGCGGGCCGCCCTTTGCATCTGTTTTCAGGACTCTGCGAAACACATTGCCGGTCGGGCGATCTCGCATAAACCTCCAGCTGCCCCCCTTTGGCTTTGGCCGCAGCGTGATATGAATACCGGATGTTCTGGACTTCGCAAAGATGATCGCTGGATGGGTCGCGGTTTTGACCGCGCTGCTCTATCTTTGCGCGCTGTTCGCAGTGGCGCATTTTGCCGACACCTCGGGCCGTCGCTTCGTCGGCGGGCGCGCGAGGCCCGCCATCTACGCGCTGACGCTGGGCGTCTATTGCACCTCCTGGACGTTTTTCGGTTCGGTCGGCCTCGCCTCCTCGCACGGATTTGACTTCCTGCCGACCTATATCGGCCCGATCGTTGTGATTGGTCTTTGCTATCCCTTTGTTGCGAGGATCGCACGCCTTGCCCATTCGCAAAATATCACATCCGTCGCCGACTTCGTCGCTGCGCGTTACGGCAAGTCGGGACCGACGGCGGCGCTGGTCGCCATCATCGCCGTCATCGGCGTCGTGCCGTATATCGCGCTGCAACTCAAGGCGATTTCGCAATCGCTGATGACCGTGCTCGATTCGCTGGAAAGCAGCCGCGTGATTGTCAGCGCGCACGCTATGGGCGATGTCACGATCGGCGTCGCGGTCGTGCTCGCCGGCTTCGCTATGGCCTTCGGCACGCGCCACATAGAAGCGACAGAGCATCAGGATGGCCTGGTCTTCGCCATTGCCGCGGAATCCCTTGTGAAGCTTCTTGCTTTCATCGTTGTCGGCGCCTTTGTCACCTGGGGCATGTTCGATGGCGTTGGCGATTTGCTGACGCGGGCGGCGCAGGATTCCGCTGCGCGCAGCGTATTTATGCGTCCGCCGAATCTGGCCTATTGGGCGGTGAACATCTTTCTGGCGGGAAGCTGCGTGCTAATGTTGCCGCGCCAGTTTCATGTCGCTTTCGTCGAGAACCGGGATGTCCGGGATATCAGGACTGCGGCCTGGGTTTTCCCGCTTTATCTGATTGCGATCAATCTTTTCGTGATTCCGCTTGTGATCGCCGGCCAGCTGATTTTCGCCGATGGCTCGATCGATCGCGATATGACGGTGCTGGCGCTGCCCTTGCAGGCGCATGCGCCTGTCATCGCGCTGATCACCATGGTGGGCGGACTTTCGGCCTCGACAGCGATGGTGATTGTCGAATGCGTTGCACTCTCGATCATGGTGTCGAACGATCTTGTCATGCCGCTGGCGTTGCGCGGTGGCGGTCCGCCCGGCCTGATCGGTCGCCATCCCGGCGCCAGCATTCTGGTGGTTCGCCGCCTTGCGATCATTCTGA
This sequence comes from uncultured Hyphomicrobiales bacterium, assembly GCA_903931945.1. GTDB lineage: Bacteria > Pseudomonadota > Alphaproteobacteria > Rhizobiales > Beijerinckiaceae > Terripilifer. Next base: position 12,534 of record CAIZEI010000134.1, read on the forward strand.
TGCTGTCGCTCGGCTATCTCTATCTCAGATATTCGAGCGCGGCGGCGCTCGTCAGCATCGGCCTGCTCTCTTTTGCTGCAATCGCCCAGATCGCGCCGGCCTTCATCGGCGGGTTGTTCTGGCGCCGCGCCAATGCGCGTGGCGCGCTTGGTGGTCTTGCAGCTGGAATGTTCTGCTGGAGCTACACGTTGCTGGCGCCAACGCTGGTCGAAAATTCCGAAGCCATCGCATCGCTTGTCCATAATGGCCCGGCGTCCATTGGCTGGTTGCGACCTGAAGCCATGTTCGGTCTGGAAGCGCCTTCACTGGTGCATGGCGTATTGATCAGCCTGACAGCCAATGTGCTGGCCTTTATCGGCCTGTCGCTCTCGCGCACGCCAACATCGATCGAAAACACACAGGCTGATATTTTTGTTGGCCCGGAAGGTCCCCCCCGGCTTGCCGCCGCCAGACCATGGCGAATCTCGCTGACCGCTGCGGAACTTGAATCGACCGTCGCGCTGTATCTCGGCGCGGAGCCCACCCGTCAGGCGTTCGACGCATTTTTTGCTTCGCATGGCGGAATCCGCGCGCCTGCCGCAGAGGCAGACATTCACCTCTTCCGCTTTGCAGAACATCAGCTGGCGTCGGCGATCGGCGCAGCCTCGTCCCGCCTCGCCCTGTCGCTGTTGCTCCGCCGCCGTACGATGACGCGCGAGGCCGCATTTCGACTGATCGACGACGCATCCTCTGCGCTGCAATACAATCGCGACATGTTGCAGCAGGCGCTCGATTTTGCGCGGCAGGGCGTGACTGTGCTCGACAAGGATATGCGTTTGATCTGCTGGAACCGGGAGTTCCGCGACCTCTTTGATCTGGAGGCCGAGCGGCTCCACGTCGGCGCGCCATTTGACGAAATCGTCCAGCACAACGCCGACCGGGGCTTTTATGGCCCTGGCGATGCGACAGATATTCGCGACACCCGCTTTCGCGCGCTGGCGAATGTCGGCGAACCCTCCCGCCTGCGTCTGCGTCACTCGGGCGAAGTGATCGAAATCCGCTCTGCGAAGATGCCCGATGGCGGCCTCGTCACGACCTATACAGACATTACGGAGGCTGTGCAGGCCGAAGACGCGCTGGCCGCGACCAATGAAACGCTTGAGTTGCGCGTTCGCGATCGCACCGACCAGTTGTTGCGTCTGAATGCCGAACTCGCGCGCGCAAAGGCCGAGGCCGACGAAGCCAACCTGTCGAAAACGCGCTTTCTGGCCGCCGCGAGCCACGACATTTTGCAACCGCTGAACGCCGCGCGGCTTTACGCCACCAGCCTTGTCGAACGTATGGACGCAGGAGCGCGCAATGGCGCCGAAACCGCGCTTGCGCGCAACCTCGATGCGTCGCTTGAAGCCGTTGAGGATATTTTGACAGCCTTGCTCGAAATATCGCGGCTCGACGCCGGGGCAATGAAAGTTGAGCTTTCTGAATTCCCGATCAACGACGTTCTGTTGCAATTGCGCGGCGATTTTGAACCCATTGCACGACTGAAAGGTCTGCGGCTGACGTTTGCGCCCTGTTCGCTCAGCGTGCGGACGGATCGACGTTTGTTGCGCCGCGTATTGCAGAATCTGATTGCCAACGCCATCAAATATACGCCCTCGGGCCACGTTCTTGCAGGCTGCCGCCGGCGTGGACAACATCTCGAAATACAGGTGCTTGACACAGGGTTCGGCATTCCGTCCAACAAGCGCGAAATCATCTTTCGGGAGTTTGAAAGGCTGCCCAACGCCTCCACAGGCGCGCCCGGCATTGGCCTGGGTCTATCGATCGTCGATCGCATCAGCAAGGTGCTCGATCACCGCGTTCATTTGCGTTCGACGCCGGGACGCGGATCGCTCTTCAGCATTGAAGCGCCAATCGCGCGGGTGATTGCCGCGACCGCGGGTCCAGCGTTGCGGGAGGCTGTCACGCACGCGACGCCTTTGGCGGGTCTGTGCATTGTCTCGATCGACAACGATATACGCATCGTTGAGGGCATGCGGGAATTGCTTTCCGGGTGGGGTTGCCTCGCAATTGTCGCCATCGATCTGAAGGCTGCGCGCGAAGAAATCAAACGGCTTGGCGCAACGCCCCATGGCGTGATCGCAGACTTCCATCTCGATGAACTTGACGGTCTGGCGAGCATCGCCGGTCTGCGCGCAGATTTCGACGCCGATTTGCCGGCGGCTTTGTTGACCGCCGATCGTTCAACCGAGGTGCGGGATCAGGCCGAAGAGCGCAATGTTCGATTGTTGCACAAACCGGTGCGCCCGGCGGCGCTGCGCGCGCTTCTCTCGCAATGGCGCGTCGCGCGCCGGATTGCCGCAGAGTGACAAGACTATTTTGCCGCGTTTTCTCCCGGCGGTTTCGAAGCCATCGTCCGGAGCGAAACCGGCAACCAATTCGCTGGGAAACGCTTTCATTCGCCAGCGCCGTCTACCGATCGGCTGCGAGCGACCTCGGCGGCCACCACGAACCCAAGGGCCTCGCGCGATCGCCAATGATGCGTCAGCCATGAATTTTGGCGCGGCATGGATGCGATCTGCCTATTCAGATGGCGCGACGGCATATTGTTCGTCGCTGACATGCTCCATCCAGTCGACATGGCGACCGTCCTTGGCCTCCTGAATCGCCAGATGAACCATCGCAATGCCGGGCGCTGCGCCGTGCCAGTGTTTTTCCTCCGGCGCGAAGTAAACGGTGTCGCCCGCGCGCACTTCGCGAACCGGGCCGCCCCAGACCTGCACATGGCCAACGCCAGACAGGATATGCAGGGTCTGTCCGAGCGGATGCGTATGCCAGGCGGTGCGCGCGGAGGGCTCAAAACTGACCTTGACCGCTCGTGTCATCGCGGGCGCAGGCGTTTCGATAATCGGGTCCTGCCAGACAGTTCCCGTGAAATACGTAGCCGGCGACCTGATCGATTTGACGCTGCCAAGACGGTTGATGAACATCGACTACTCTCCTGCTGTCGCGGGTTCGCCACTGCGGCGGCGGCGCGCGCGAACCAGATCCCAACGCGTTTTCAGAATGGTATCGCAAAGACTGGACGATCCAAAACCATCGCTGAAACTGACGTTGCCGCGCGCGTGATGCTCGGCATGGGCGCGGCTGGAAAGCGCGGGCGCCATTTTGCGCGCTAGCCGCGCGCCAATCCCCTCGCCGCCGGTCTTCTCCAGCGCGAGGCTGAAATCATAGCCGGAATGCTCATACAGGCCGCCAAAAGCGCCTGTCGTTACAACGAAAATATGGAACCAGACATCCGCGCCAGCGCCCACGAGCGCCAGCGGGAGCAGATAGGGGCAGATGATTTCAGCAACAAAATCCGCTCCGCTCATGTAGCACGCGCTGATCGAACAACTCGCTGATGTGGAGTGATGCACGGCATGGCCGAGCCGGTTCATCAGCGTCGGCCTGTGCATGACGCCGCGATGGAAAGCGTATTGTACGACGTCGTGCCCCAGAGACATGCCAACGAGCGACAGCGCCGCCGTCAGCAGACTGATATGCTCACGCCCGACAAAGGCGAGGCCAAGCCACTGAAACAGCCCCATGGCCGGCAGAAGAAGGAAAACCTGATTGGCGAGCACACGCGGAAGGATGTCGAGGTAGGGGCGCCGCTCCACCGGGCGCGTCTTGAAGCGCTGGAGCCTGCCTGTGGCATCGAGCCAGTAAAACCAGAGCCCGATGCCGTGATAGGCGACCATCTGCGCCGCCCAGACAGTGACGAACAGAGGAATTGTATGCAAAAATGAGGTCATTCATTCGCCGTTTCATACGGACGTCAGGCCCGCTCTCCAACACGCGGCTTATAGAGCCCGCAGGGGGCTTCTGACAATCGCAGGCATGGCCAGGATTTCACACCGGCGGCGCCAGACCTCACTCCGCCTTGATCCCCGCTTCAACGATGATTTTCGTCCATTTCGCGCGTTCCGCATGGATAAACGCCGCCATTTCATCGGGCGTCGAGCCGGTGACGACGCCGCCAGACTGCAAAAGTTTTGCGCGAAAATCGGGCGTCGCCAAGGCCTTGCGCACTTCGGCGTTCAACTTTTCGACGATCCCGCGCGGCGTGCCGGCGGGCGCAAACAGCGCCCACCAGGTCGAGGCTTCAAAACCCGGAAAGCCCTGTTCTGCGACTGTTGGCGCTTGCGGCATCAGCGGATGACGCTGCGGGCTCGGCACGCCCAGAACCCGCAACTCGCCCGCCGCAACCTGCCCCAGAACTTCGGGAAAATTGACGGACAGCAGCGGGATATGCCCGCCAAGCGCATCGGCGATGGCTGGCGCGCCGCCGCGATAGGGAACATGGCGCAGTTGAATGCCCGCAACGCGCTGGAACAACTCCATCGTCAGATGCGCAGACGAGCCTGCCCCGGGCGACCCATAGGCCATGGTGTCAGGCGCGGCTTTGGCTTGTTCCACCAGATCGTGCAGATTGACGCCGGAGAACCCTTTGCCCGACGCGATCACCGGCGGCGCCTCGCCAAGCGAGGCTACGGGCGCAAAATCCCTTTCGACATCGAAACCCGGATTGGGGTAAAGCGCCATATTGGCGGTCATGCCGTTGGCGCCGACCAGAATCGTATAGCCGTCCGGCTTTGCATGCGCGACGGCGATAGCCGCAACATTGGAGTTTGCGCCAGGGCGGTTCTCAATGATGACGCTCTGGCCGGTCTGCGACTGGAGCTGTCCGCCGAGCGAGCGCGCAACAATATCGACCGCGCCGCCAGCCGCAAAACCAACCACAAATGTGATGGGCCGCTCAGGATATTTTTCAACGCTCTGCGCGCGCGCAGAGAGGCCGGAGGCGATCACGCTCAGCGCGGCGATGGCTGACATAAGCGACTTCATGTTAGCGCACTCCGATTTCCGCGATCACTTCTTCATGGCGGCGCGATATGTCATCCAGGCGGCAATGCCGGCGCGACCGGCCTTTTCATCGACGCCCTCGGGCAATCCAGCAACGCCCACCGCGCCAACAACCTTGCCATCAAGCACGAGCGGTTCACCGCCGCCAACCAGATAGACCTTGTTCGGATACATATTCATGATCCCGAAATAGCGATCCGGACGCGTCTTGTAGACGGCGCCGAGTTCCTCGGTCGTCTGCCCGAATGTCACTGCAGCGAAAGCTTTGCCCTCGGCGAAATGCAGATTGCGGTAGACCCCGCCATCCATCCGTTCGCCGGCAAGCAGTTGGCCCGCTTCATCGACAACCACAACGCTCATCACCATCTTGTTTTGCTCGGCGAATGCAATCGCGCCATCGATAATCGCGCGGGCTTCCATGCGCGAGATCAGCGCTGCCGGCAGGGCCGGTCGGGGCGATGACGTTTGCGCCAATCCAGCCGAGGCGGTCGCTGCAATTAAAGCCGGAATCAGAATTCGGCGTATGGCCGTTTGAAATGCAATCATGGCGCGCTCCCTTCAGTTTGTTTGACCCGGTCTATCACAGACTCGGCTCGAAACAGCCCCAAAACGTGGCGGGAGCGATTGATTTCCAGCGCCGCCCCCGCCATCATCCGAGAATGGAAACCATGGAACAACGCTCGTGATACCGGACCCGTCGCGCTCAATTCTGCAAACCAGTGTCCTGATAGCCGGCGCGGGACCGGTGGGTCTGTCGCTTGCCTGCGAACTCGGCAGGCTCGGCATTGAATGTGTGCTGGTCGAGAAGCGCGACGGCTCCATCAATGTGCCCAAAATGTCGATGGTCAGTTCGCGCGTCATGGAGTTCTGCCGTCGTTGGGGCATTGCCGATCAGGTCCGCAAAGCAGTCTGGCCGGAAAGCCACGCGCTGGATTTTGTTTATGTGACCAGTTTGAAAGGGCGCGAACTCGCACGCGTGAAAGTGCCGTCCTACAAGGATCGCAAACTGGCGTTCACGCCGGAAGGCGCCTGCCATTGCCCGCAAATTTATTTCGATCCCATCCTGACCGCGCATGTCAGAACCTTGCCAAACGTTTCGCTGCGCTATGGCCTGCGACTGGACGCCTTCACACAGACCTCCCATGGCGTCAGCGCCAGTCTGACTGCGCTCGACACGGGCGACGGGCTCACAATTCACGCGGACTATCTGGTGGGTTGCGATGGCCCCGGGGGCATTGTGCGCGCCGCTCTGGGCATCGAACTCGGTGGGCTTGGCCGCGTCGCCAATAGCGCCAATATCTATTTCCGCTCGAAGGAATTGCCCTTCCTGCACGACAATGGCTGGGCGCGCATTTACAGGACGGTCGATGCAAGCGGTTGCTGGGCGGAGCTGATTCCGATTGACGGCGTCGAGCTTTGGCGGCTCTCCGTCTTCGACGATCCGGAGGCGGCGGCAAATCCGCCGGCCACCCTGCGCCGCCTGATGGGCGCTGATTTTCCGTTTGAACTGATCGACGTCTCGCCCTGGGAACGACGGGATTTTGTGGGCGCGTCCTTCGGTCGCGGCCGCGTGTTTCTGGCCGGCGACGCCGTGCATCAGTGCTCCCCCACCGGCGGGTTTGGAATGCATATGGGCATCGAAGACGCCATGAATCTCGCCTGGAAGCTCGCCGCAACGATCGAGGGCTGGGGTGGGCCCAACCTGCTGGGCTCCTATGAGCTGGAGCGACGACCCATCGACGCCCGCAATGTCGCGATATCGACGCGCAACTATAAACAGATTGAGGAAATTCCCGGCTGGGACGACACGCTGGCGAAGGCTGGCCAACTCGACCCCGCGGTAGAATGGCGCGATCACCTGATTGCGCTTGGCGGCGGCGAAATCGAGAAAATCCAGTATTGTTACGAGTTCTCGCCGATCTGCATCGCCGATGGAACGCCCGAAATCGTCTACGATGTCCGCCACTTCCAGCCAACCACGCGACCCGGCGCGCGGGCGCCCCATGTGTGGCTGGCGGATGGACGCTCCACGCTCGACCTGTATGGCGACGGGTTCGTCTTGCTGCGCTTTGGCGAGGCCGGTGTTGAAGGCTTGCTGAAGGAGGCGGCTCGCTGCAAGATCCCCCTTCGGGTGGTCGATATTGGGGAGGCCGAGGCCGCAGCCATCTATCAACGCAGGCTGGTCCTGGTGCGCGGAGATGGGCATGTCGCCTGGCGGGGCGATGCGCTCCCAGGCGACCCCGCCGCCCTTCTGGCTCGGGTGACCGGCGGCTGACCTTTTCCCCGCCCGTTCTTTGCACTTCGTCAAACTCTGGAGCGTAAAGTGATCCCTTGAAGGCGCCCCTGCGCCAGAAGCGAAGGCTGGGACATGGAAAAATCTCGTAAAACCGAACGCTCGCGAGCCATTCTTGGTGCGACCGTCATTTACAATAACAAGAATTCGACAGTGGAATGCCAAATCCGCAATATCTCCAAAACCGGCGCCAGGCTTTCCATCAGCGATACTGTGAGCCTGCCGGAAGAATTCGACATTGAGGTCCCGCAGAAAGGTAAAACCTATCGCGCAAGACTGTGCTGGCGAGACGAATCCAGCGCCGGCATTGAATTTGTGCTGGAAGCAGCAGCTTCGCCGGCGCCTGGCCTGCAGGGCCGTGTGGCCGAACTTGAAGCGGAAAACGCCGCCCTTCGGCTGCGCATCTTCGATCTGCGTGAAAGACTTGAAACCGCGCTCGCGGCGGTGGACAAACCGTCTGCGCAACGCGTCGCCTGAATTCCGCAGCTTTCGCTCGAGCGAACCAAACGGGAATTCCACAATGCCCCACCCGTTTCGTCTGTCGGCGAATATCTCGATGCTCTTTGCAGACCTGCCGTTTCTCCAGCGCATCGATGCTGCGCGCGCAGCTGGTTTCCCGGCGGTTGAATGCCAGTTTCCCTATGCCACCGGTCTCGCTGAACTTGTCGACAGGTTGACGGCGCTGGGGCTGCCGATGAATTCGATCAATACGCCGATGGGCGACCCCACGCGCGGCGAATTCGGCTTTGCCGCCCTGACGGGGCGGGAAGATGATTTTCGCGCGGGGTTCGAGCGGGCGCTGATCTATGGTTCGGCGCTGAAGGTTTCCACAATCCACTGCATGTCGGGCGTTCCGGGCGCCGCCACTGCAACGTCTGCGCGCAATACCTTTTTGCAGAATTTACGTTGGGCTGCGCCACTCGCCCGCAATTATGACATCGATCTGGTGATCGAACCGCTCAACGCGCGCGACCGCCCCGGCTATTTCGTCGCGCGCTCGGACGATGTTGCAGGTCTCATCGCCGAACTTGGCGAGTCCAACGTCAAATTGCTGTTCGATATGTATCATATCCAGATCATGGAAGGCGACCTGATCAGGCGACTGGAAAAGCATTGGTCCATCATCGGCCATATCCAGATCGCCGGCGTTCCGCTGCGGCGAGAACCTGATGAAGGCGAGATCGCCGGCGCCAACATGCTGCATGAACTGGCCCGGCGGGGATGGGCCGGATTTGTCGGCGCAGAATATAACCCGAGGGGCGATACAATGGCCGGACTGGGCTGGGCGCGAGCCTGGTTGAAATCGTGATCGAGCCTACGCGCCGCGCCGATTTCATCCAATCGCAGACACGTCTGCTCCCGGTTCCCCATGCGCCTGAAATTCGCCTTCATGTGGCGGACGAAGCCACGGCCTTGTGGAGCAAGACAGAAGATGAACTTGGACAAATGGGCCTGCCCCCGCCCTTCTGGGCCTTCGCATGGGCCGGCGGGCAGGGTCTGGCGCGCTATGTGCTCGACCATCCCGACTGCGTGCGTGGCAAGTTTGTGCTCGATCTGGCGTCGGGCTCCGGGCTGGTGGCGATCGCCGCCGCCATGTCAGGAGCCGCTCGCGTCGAAGCCAACGATATCGACGAGTTCGCCCTGGCCGCCATCGCACTCAACGCGGCGGCCAATGGCGTTTCCATCATACCGGTCGCGGGCGATCTCTGCGGCCGGGACGCCGGCTGGGACGTCGTGCTGGCGGGCGATATATCCTATGAGCGCGACATGGCGGGACGCTTGACGGACTGGCTCGAATCCCTGTCGCAACGCGGCGCGCTGACGCTGATCGGCGACCCCGGCCGCAGCTATCTCGATCGGAGCCGGCTTGTGTCGGTGGCCGAATATCGCGTCGCGGTCAATCGTTCGCTCGAAGACGCCGACATCAAACGCACCAATGTCTGGCGGTTCGCAGAACCTGATGATCGTTAAACGGTCACCACGCCTTGTAACTTGCCGCCGGATGGCCGTCGGGAATGCGATCTCCCGCGCCAAACAACTTGTGCCGGAAAGCGCCGTCGCGATACGCTGTTTTATAGACGCCGCGATTCTGAAGCTCCGGAACAATCAGATCGGCGAAGTCGATGAGATGCTGCGGCTCGCCCGAGCGTTGCAGGTTGAAGCCGTCGATATCGGCTTCGTCCATCCACGCTTCCAGTTGGTCGGCGACCTGGGTTGGGGAACCCACGACAAAACATTCGCGACCCGCCTGCGGGCCGAAATTGGCGTAGTCCTTGAGGCGATCGAGGGATTGGCCTTCGCTCAGCAGATATTCCGCGAGCGTGTTGATGCCGTTTCCCGGCGCGCGGCCATCCGCCCGTGTCGAAATTTCCCTCGACAGGTCAATGCCCGACAGACCGGACCGCAACGCCAGCATCCCCTCTGCATCGACGTGCTGGCGCAGCATCTCGAATTTATCACGCGCCTCCGCCTCGGTCGGCGCGGTGACGACGGTCGCCATCATGATGAACTTCATATGCGCGGGGTCGCGTCCCCTGGCGCGCGCCATGGCCTTGACCTCGGCGATCCGTTCCGCCGTCTTTCGGCTTGGAAACCCGTTCAGGAAAAGGCATTCGGCATGTTGGGCCGCAAAGATACGCCCCCGCTGCGAGCCGCCTGCCTGAAACAGCACAGGCGTGCGTTGCGGCGATGGCTCAGCCATATGCACGGCGTTGACCCGAAAATGTTTGCCGTCGTGCGCGATCGCGCGAACCCTGTCGGCCCGCGCGTAAATCCGGTTTTCCACGTCGCGGACAACCGCATCATCCCGCCAGCTGCCTTCCCAAAATTTATAGACCGCCTCCATGTATTCATCCGCCATGTCATAGCGGTCATCGTGATCGCGCTGGCGTTCAAGCCCCATGGCGCGTGCAGCGCTGTCCTGAAAGCCGGTGACAATATTCCAGCTGATGCGGCCCCTGGTAAGATGATCGAGCGTCGAAAAACGCCGCGCCAGCAGATAGGGCGGCTCATAGGTGAGATTGGCGGTGACGCCAAAACTCAGATGTTTCGTGACATAGGCCATAGGCGGGATCAGCAGCAGCGGGTCGTTCATCGGAAACATCGCGGCGCGTTCAATCGCCGCGCGCGGGCTGTTCTGATAGACGTCGTGCACGCCATTGGTGTCGGCAAAGAAGATCGAATCGAACAATCCGCGTTCGGCGATCCTGGCAACGTCTGTCCAATAATCGAGGCTGGTATATTCGAACGCGCGACTGCCGGGCGCGCTCCACAATCCGATCCAGTTCTGGCCGGGCGTATTGGCGTAGAAGGCGTTGATCGAAATTTCTTTCTTCGCAGCTCGCATCGGTTTACCGCCCGGACGTCAGTCAGTGAAAATAGTCGTCAAACAATTTCGTCCAGGCCGGCAATTGCGTGTCGAGTTGCTCGGGCGTCAGGAACGTGCCCTTGAACGCAACGCCATCGGGAATGAGGCTGGGGTCCTTTGGTTTGACTGCTGGATGAATTGGCAATTCGCCGGCATCAGCAAAGATCTTTTGACCTTCCTCCGAAACGATATAGTCGATCAGCAATTTTCCGGCGTTGGGCGCAGGCGCGTTTTTCAGGATCGACATGACCGCGTAGGTCACAAGCGGCGGCTGCATCTTGATCCAGCCGGCAGGCGCGCCAAGCGCGGCGCTGATCACCGCATGATTGTTGAAGATTTGCAGACCGATGGAATATTCGCCGGAAATCACCAGGTCGAGCACCTGCCGCCCCGACACTTTCAACGGCGTGATGTTCTGCTTTGCAAGCTTGCCGAGATAGGCGCGCGCCTTCTCCTCGCCCATTGCGATGAGGACGCTCCCCGCAAATCCCTGTCCTGCTGAAATGCTCGGCTGGACATTCCAGGCCATCTTGCCCTTCCATTTGGGATCGAGCAGGTCTTCGAATGTCTGCGGTTCGGTTCCACGCGGCACGAGGTCCGTGTTGAACCCTGGCGTGTTGATGTAATAGTTGCTCGCCACCCAGTAGCCGTCGGGATCGAACAGTTTTTTGGGCAGATCAACATCCGGAACCCATTTCTCGACGAGGTTTTCTCGCTTGAGCATCGGCGTGGTTTGCGCGCCGTCAAACAAGCTCGCCTGAACGTGGCCAGCTTTCGCCTCGCTCAGGACGCGCAGACCGATTTCGGCGGAATTCGCACGCACAAAATTGACGTGAATTCCATATTTGCGTTCAAATCCATCGGCGATAGGGCGCACAATTTGCGGCACGATCTGCACGGTGTACCAGGTGACCTGGCCCTCCTTTTTCGCTGCCTCGATCAGCGCGCTGTCTGCGGCCAGAGCAGACCGCCCCGCAAGCGCAAGCACCAGCAGGGTTGCGCACAATCTCCTGGACGTTCCGATCATCTGCCCTCCCGAAACATGTATAGCGTCAATGCGATGTTATTTGCCAAACCGCTGCGCAAGCCAAAAGCTATGCCGCACGGACGCTGCGGGCAAGAGAAATCGGGCGCCTCCGCACTGCCGGCGCGGGACACTTTGCGGACCTCGATTGCCCGACTGAAGCCGGTCGTTGCAATCGTGCGCTTTACAGATTGAACTGCGGGCGAACCTGCGGCGTCCGCGCGATACTGCCGGCCCATTTCCCAACTGATCTGGCCAGACGGTGGCACGGAGCCTCCACCACCAGATGGAACACAACCGTCACGAAAGCGATCATTGCAATCTGCAAAGTCCAGGCGATGAACCAGGCCGTGACGTCATGGCCGAAGATCCCGCGCAGGGGCGCATTGCCGATTTCCGACGCCATAAACAGGCCCAGAACCGGAAAATGCACGAGATAAAGCGAATAGGACATGCCGCCTCCCGCCTCCATCCAGCGCGGCGGGACATGGTGGGCAAACCAGTTGATCTCACGGCTCAGCCAGAAGAAGGCGAAGACAGCAAATATCCAGTGGCCTGCGGGATACCCGATCAACGTGGGGCCATGCGTCACGGGAATCTTCATCGCGACCGAAAGCGCGATCGCTGCAAGGCGCCAGCTCCAGATACCGGCGCCGCTCACATTTTCAAAAGTCCTTTGACGTGTGAGTTGTTCAGCCAGCACACAACCGAGCAACAGGCAGGGCAGCCCAATGACGAGCAGAGCCCACAAAGGCAGCATCGAATGGTAGGATATGCGCCAGTTCGCTGCGATCGCAAAAGACGCCGCCAAAGCCGAGTAAAGAAAGACGCGCTCCACGCCGACTCGACGAAAGAGAACGAAAAGCAGCGGATAGGCCATATAGAATGCGAATTCGCAGTAGATGCTCCACAGGACATCGTTGAGTTCGATCTGGAAGGCCGGCCCCATCAACAAGCAAATCGTCTGCGCGGCAATAAAAGGAGGCGTAATGCGCAGCAGGCGTCGCGCATAATGATTTGCGATATCGATATCCTCGCGTCCGGCATTGGCGTGATGGATCACGAGACCTGAAATCACAAAGAACAACATGACTGCAGCAACGCCGTTAAAGAGTCCATTGTTGATCGCAATCAACGCCTGCGACAATGCGCCATCGCCTGGAATCATATGCTCCAGAGGCGCCCTTGCCCCGTGTGAGCAGGCAACCCAGACCGCAGCGACGAACCGCAGGCTATCGAGACCTTTCAGCCGGACAAAATTTGCAGGCGATCTAAGCATTCTGGCCTCCTTGACGCATTCCGCCGCTAACAGAAATGCGTCCTGATACAGCCATTTATTACGCGCCTGCCAAACGAACAGCTATCCAATCGTTGATTTTCGGTTAATTTGACCAGTGTCGGTTAAGTTAATTGGCCGAACGCAACTGGCCTTGATTTCGCCAGCGCTTTTTCCGGTCTGCGGCTCGCGTGGTGCTGAACGATACGCCAGTGGCCATCGCATCGCACGAGAGTCCACGCCAGCCGGAAGTCAAGCCGCGCGCCATCCAGCGCAAAGGTCCAATCGCCGCTGGCCACGATGACATCGGGGGAAATCGCGCGAACCTCCAGCGCGGGGAAATCGGTCAGCGCAAGACCGGGCGGCAGCGCGTCAAAATAGGCGCGAATGGCGGTCGGCGAGTCGCAAAGACCAGGCGCCGAACCAAAAAACAGCGCCCGTTTATCGTAGAATTCGACAATCCCGGCAAAATCGCGACACGTAAAGGCCGCCGCCCAGGCGCTCTGCATCTTCGCAACGATGGCGGATGCGCTCTTGCTCATTCAAGCTTGATTCCCGCCTCGCGCACGACCGGCCCGATGGCGTCATTCTGTTTGTGGAGGAACGCCGCAAATCCATCGCCACACAGCCCGACAGGCGTGAGTTGCAATTGCATCAGTTTGCCCTGCAAAGCGGGGGCTTTCAGCGCCTTCGAAAATATGTCGATCAACGCGGTTACGACCGGTTTTGGCGTCTTGCCCGTGGTCACCATAGCAAACCAGGCCGTGACGTCGAAATCCAGGCCCCGCTCGCGCATCGTCGGCGTATCGGGCAATGGCGCAATCCGCGCGGAGGACATGACAGCCAGAGGTCGCAGTTTACCCGCGGCGATGAAGGGCTGGAGCTCGCTGAAATTGGCGACTGACGCTGTCACCTGCTCGCCAACAATGGCTTTCACCGCAGGCGCTCCGCCGGGATAGGGCACAAAGGTCATATCCACTTTGGCGAATGTCTTGAATGTCTCTGCGGCGACATGCTGCGTGGTTGCTGGCCCGAGTGCGCCAATGCTCAGCGCGCCCGGCCGCGCTCGCGCATCCGCCAAAAGGTCCTCCAGCGATCGATAGGGCGAGTTCGCGTTGACGGCGAGCACTTGCGGCGAATTCACCAGATGGCAGAGCGGCTCAAAACTCGTCAGCGGGTCGTAAGAGAGTTTCCGAATGGCGGCATTGATCAAAAAAGAATTGGCGACCATGCCAACAGTTGCGCCATCGGGCGCAGCGCGGGCGACGGCCTCCGTCCCGATAATTGTCGAAGCGCCCGGTCTGTCTTCGACGACGATCGATGGCCCCCCGGGCTGGCCGATCTCATCGCCCAGCAGCCGCGCCAGCAGATCGACGCTGCCGCCCGGCGCATAGGGCACAATCACTTTGACCGAGGGCGGCGTCTGCGCAAGGCTTGAACACGTGGCCGCCAGCGCCGTCAGGCACGCCAGAACCGCTGATTTGAGCATTGCTCCTCCATATTCGGCATCCGGCGCATTCTACGGCGACCGGCTATTGCCATTATGGCCTCTTGCCCCGGACGCAGGCAACACAATCCGGAACAGCGCCCCGCCAAGCTCCGGCGCAGGCTCGTCGCTGAGAGAGAGTTCGCCGCCATGTGTGCGCACCAGGTCGCTGGCGATGGCGAGTCCGAGGCCGACGCCGCCCGGTCGCGCACCGCCCTGAAATGCTTCGAAGAGCCGGGCGCGGGCGCGCGCCGGCACTCCCGGCCCGCTGTCGGCGATCTCGACCAGAACGCCGCCGTTTTCGCGCTGCGCGCGCACGCGCACGATCGCGCCGATGCCAGGCCGCGGCCCGGCGCTGTCGAGCGCATCGACAGCGTTTCGGATGATGTTGAGCAGAATCCGGAACAGGTGTTCCTGGTCTGCACGGATTTCCACATCGCGCGGCGCTTCATTGATCAGACGCGTGACGCCCTCCCCGCGCGGCGTCAGCGTCGCCATGACCTCATCAATGAGCGGCGCCAATGCCAGCCGCGCAAAGACCGGATCGCGTTCAGCCGCCTTGCCGTAGTTCAGCGTCGACTGGCAATAGGAAATGGCGCGATCGAGCGTCGCCACCAGACGCGGCGCAAGACTTCGCCCCAGCGGATCGGACAAAGCCGCCATACGATCCGACAGCAATTGCGCCGATGTCAGGATGTTGCGCAAATCATGATTGATCTTGGCCACCGCCAGCCCCAGCGCAGCCAGATGTTTGGCGCGGCTTAACTCGCGCAAAAGGGAGAGCTGCATAGTCGCCAGCGCGCGTTCGGCCACGCCAATTTCGTGGCTGGCGCCCGAGGGCTCGATAATGAGCGTCGCGTTGCCGGGCTCAGCGCCGAAGGCCGTGATGCTGTCGGTCAGTCGCCGCACCGGCGCCAGCACCATGCGGCGCAGGGCAAACAGCGCCAGCCCGGCGGCGGCGCCCGAAATCATGAGCGTCAACAATAGCATAGTGACCGAATAATCGGTCATGGCCTTGCGCAGGGGAGCCTCATCGATAGCGATTTCGATATATTCAGCGCCCATCGGCGCGGGACCGATCAGGTTCAGAATGCGTCCTTCAGGGGCAAAAAGACAGCGGAAAGCCGCAGTGATCGACTCCATCAGGCCAGCTGTCCGCAGATCGAATGCCTCATCGATTTTGGGGGGCATGTCCGAGGCCGCCAGCAACCGCCGCGTCTCTTTTGTTTTCAGGACAATGAGATGGGCGCCAACGCTGGACAGAATCGACCGCGCGAGATCTTCCGGCACCATGTCTGCGGGCGCTGCCGCAAAAACCAGCGCGGCGGTATTGGCCGCCGCCAGCCGGTCGCGCAGCCAGGCGTTGCGGAAATTCGCAATTGTGGGCGCAGAAATCGCTATCTCGGCCAGCAGGGCGAACACAATCACCAGCGCCGCGATGCGCCCGCCGAGCCCGAACTGTACTCCTGCTGTTCCAATGCTGTTCGCCCCTGGCCCGACGATCCTGGCCTCCCCCGAGTCCATGCCTGCGCCTGTCCCTGTCATAGCCGGGGACAACCCGCGACCATCGCGCCGAAGCCCGTTATTTGAAGAATTCTTGCCATCTCACCCTGATAACCGAGTCTGCGCAACACCGCAGCCGCATTTCGCCGGCCCCTCGGATCAACTTCCTGCGATACGACGTCGAGCATTGACACCGCGCCCTTCACGCACTTATAAGGCCGCACGATTTCGGCTCGCGCCGGCGTCGGCGGTTTGTATTTGCAATTTCGGGGGCGCGCCCCCGTCTGATGCTCCTGCAATTCTGGCCGGCGGCGTTCGTCCCCCGGGATGGGCTTTTAACTGACAGAACCGGGCAGTCGCAGGGCGCAGCATGGCGCGCTCGCATTGTACGGCAACAGGAGAATAAGGTGAAACGGACTTATCAACCCAGCAAACTCGTGCGCAAGCGCCGTCACGGTTTCCGCTCGCGCATGGCGACCACCGGTGGCCGCAAGGTCATTGCCGCGCGCCGCAATCGCGGTCGCAAACGTTTGTCCGCCTGAACAGGCGCTACTCTCCCCACCGGGAGGACCGCCGGCCGATGACTGGTCCAGACACGTCAGCCAGGCTGAAAGCGCTGACCCGTTGGGGGTTTGTCCGCTTGACCAAGCGCGATGAGTATCTGCGGGCAGGCAAAGGCCAGCGCAGCGCCGTGCGCTGTATGGCTTTGCAATCGGCGGCTCGCCCTGAAGCGGACTCCGGTTCTGCGCCCCGTATCGGTCTGACCATCACCCGCAAGACCGGCGGCGCCGTCGAACGCAACCGTATCCGGCGGCGGCTCAGGGCCGCTTTGAAATTGACGCCCGGCCTCGACCAGCGCCCCAATCACGATTATGTGGTCATCGCCCGTCGCGACGCGCTCGAAGCGCCGTTTCCCGTCCTCTGCGCCGATCTGGCGAAAGTTTTCGAGCGCGTCCATCAATCACGGGAGGCCGGCGCCCGTTCGTCCCGGTCGAAACCACGCAACGGCCCCGCTTCTGCGGCGGGCGCCAAACGATAGCGAGCCCACAGCCGCATGACCGAAGATCAAAAGAATCTGTTCCTGGCCATGGGCCTGTCTCTGATGGTGATCATCGGCTGGCAGTATTTCTATGCCGGCCCCAAGCTTGAAAAATCGCGCGACACGATTGCGCAAACCCAGAACCAGGCAGCTCCCGCTGCGCCCTCGACGCCGCCCGCCGGCGCCGTTGCTCCCCAGGGCGCAGCCGGCGGCCCCGCGGCCGCGCCATCCCTCGAAGCCGCAGCGCCGGTTTCACGCTCTGAAGCGCTGGCGGCGAGCCCGCGGATCAAGATCGATACAAAAGACCTCGCTGGCACCATTGCCCTGAAGGGAGGACGCATCGACGATCTCTCCCTGAAGCTGTATCGCGAGACGGTGGAGCCTGACAGTCCGAATATCATTCTGCTGTCGCCTGCCGGATCTCCGGAACCGTTCTACACCGACACCGGATTTGTCTCGCAACCCGGCATGCCCGTTACAACCCCGAAAGCCGATACGCTCTGGACCGCCGACAGCGAACTGCTGACCTCGGCAAAACCGGTCACCCTGACCTGGGATAATGGCGCAGGCGCGGTGTTCCACCGCACGATCAGCGTTGACGATCAATATATGTTCACCGTCAAGGACAGCGTCGAAAATACCGGCGCGCAACCCCTGACGTTGTTTCCCTATGCGCTGACAGCGCGGCGCGGCAAGCCCAAAACATCGGGCTATGCGGTATTGCATGAGGGGTTTCTGGGCGTGATCGGCGCCTCCCGCGTGCAGGAAATCACCTATGAAGCGATCGAAAAAGAAACCAGCGCGACGCGCATTGTCGATGGAACCTCCGGCTGGCTCGGATTCACCGATAAATACTGGGCTGTCACTGTTATTCCTGAACAGGACAAGCCGTTCAAGGGGCGCTTTTCCTCGACCGGCGCCAGCGTCAAAACCTATCAGAGCGATCTGCTGGAAGAGGCGGTGAATGTCGCGCCAGGGCAAAGCGCAGAGGCGACGACGGAAATCTTCGCCGGCGCCAAGGAAGTCAAGATCATCGACGGCTACAAGACCGATCTTGGCATCAAGAATTTCGAACTGATGATCGACTGGGGCTGGTTCTGGTTCATCACCCAGCCGATGTTCAAGCTGATCGATTTCATTTTCAAGTTCGTCGGGAATTTTGGCGTCGCGATCCTGATCGTCACAGTGCTGGTGAAAGCGGCTTTCTTCCCGCTCGCCAACAAGAGCTACCGTTCCATGGCCAAGATGAAGGCCATTGCGCCGCTGCAGGCTGCGATCAAGGAGCGCTGGCCTGACGACAAGCAAAAGCAGCAGCAGGAGACGATGGAGCTTTACAAGCGCGAGGGCGTCAACCCGATCGCCGGCTGCCTGCCGGTCGCGCTGCAAATCCCGGTGTTCTTTTCGCTGTACAAGGTGATTTTCATCACCATCGAAATGCGGCAGGCGCCGTTCTTCGGCTGGATCAGAGATCTTTCCACGCCCGATCCAACCAATATTTTCACCTTGTTCGGGCTGATACCCGCCGACCCCACGCTACTGCCAGTCATTGGTTCGTTCCTGCATCTGGGCATCTGGCCGCTGGTGATGGGCGCTTCGATGTTCGTTCAGATGAAGATGAACCCGGAGCCCACAGACCCCGTGCAAAAACAGATGTTCTCGTGGATGCCGCTGATTTTTACCTTCATGCTCGGCGCATTTCCGGCTGGTCTGGTGATCTACTGGACCTGGAACAACACGTTGTCGGTGTTGCAGCAGGGCCTGATCATGAAAAAGTCCGGCGTAAAGATCGAGCTGTTCGATAATTTCCGGAAAATGTTCGCAAAAAAGCCCGCGTAATTGCGCGGGTGGCTACAGCCCCCGCAGGAACGCCGCAAAACTCATCAAGCCCTCCGGCCAGGGACCGTGGCCTGATTCGGCGTTGATATGGCCGGAGTCGCCGGCATCGACAAACCGCGCGCCCCATTCCCGCGCCAGCGCCTCGGAGGCGGAAATCGGTGACAACGGGTCATTGCGGCTCGCCGCCAGCATCGATGTGAAAGGTAGTTTTTCCAGCGCTGGCAGCGCAAATTCTTCCGCGACGCCTGCAAAATCAGCCAAAGCGCGCATGGTCGCGTCATCGGGCGGGGCGACCAGCATCGCGCCTTTGACCTTGCCGGGCGCAAAACGCGACGCCGCGTGCGCAATCGCCACCGAGCCCAGAGAATGGCCGACAAGCACCACCGGGCGCTCGCAGTCGGCAACCGCCAGCGCAAGGGTTTCAACCCATTCAGCGCGGCGCGGCGCGAGCCAGTCGGCCTGCTCGACAAGCCGCGCCGTTGAAAGACGGCCCGCCCAGCGGGTCTGCCAATGGTCGGGGCCCGAACCGCCCAGCCCCGGCACAAAAAGAATATCCGCATCGGATGTTTTCATGTTCAATATGTTGCGCAGCCTAGCCGGTCTTGCAAGGGCGCCGGCGCGCATTGCGTGATGATGCAATCATGTTGAGACAATCTGGCAACGGGGAGGCAAGCGATGCAATTTGGCCTGTATGTCACACAACCCAATGCGCTGGCGGGTTCGCGCGAACTGGCGGAGTCCCGCGACGCGGCGATGTCGCCGCTGCCCATCGCCGCTGTCGACCGGCAATATGCGCTCGGGCATGAAGTGCTTCTGGAAGCGGACCGGGTCGGTTTCGATATCATCCTTTTTGCGGAGCGGCATCTGGGACCCGACATCGCCGCCTGGGTGATGGCGAGCGCGATTGGCGCGCAGACCAAACGTATCCGCAACATGATCGCTGTTCATCCCGGCCTCTGGCATCCCGTGATGACAGCCAAACTTGCCGCTTCGCTCGACCGCATTTGTCCTGGCCGCATGGCGATCAATATCGTGACCGGCTGGAACGAAAAGGAATTTCGCATGTTCGGCGGCGAAGTCATGCTCGAAGATGACGCTTTACGATATCGACGCGCAAAAGAATTCATCGATATTTTGCGCGGGGTATGGACGCAGACGCCGTATTCCTTTGAAGGGCGGTTCTATAAAATTGACGCGGCGGAACTGCTGCTGAAACCGGCGACGCTGGCCCCGCCGGACATTTTCGCCGCAGCGCGCACCAGCCCCGGCCTCGATATGGTCGCGGAGACGTGCGACTGGTGGTTCGTCGATTATCCCAAAACCGTCGCCGATGTTCACGAAGTCGAGGCGGCGTTGCGCCACAAGATGGCGGATGTCGGCGCGCGCGCCGCCCGGCATGGGCGCAAGGTGCGCTTCGGGTTCAATCCTTTCATCGCATTTGGCCAGAATCGCGAAAAAGCGGCCGAGGAAACCTATCGCCGGCTGCTGGAATTCGAACCGGGCGCGGATACGCGGCTGATCGCCTCGCGGCTGGCGCCGCCAATGAAAGCGGGCGGTATTGGGAAGCCCAAAGACGTGCTCGACCAGATGCGCCGCTATCGCGACATGGGCATTGAACTGCTGTTGCTGAAGTTTTTTCCGACCATCGAGGAAACGCGCAGGATCGCCGAAGAGATCATCGAACCCATGCGGACGATGTAACAGAATGGCGTTTGTCATCGCGCGCGACTGCTATAATATAAGCACAATAAACACCGGGAGGATTTTTTCATGCGCGTTGCATTCGTTTCCACGCTGGCTTTTTGCGCTGGCGCGGCCTGTCACATGGCGCAGGCGCAGACCATGATCGAGCAATCGGCGGAACACCGGTTTCAGCTTGATTTTCACGTCAACGACGCCGCGCTGCAAAAGATGCTGCCTGCCGGCTGGGAATCGGACGCCGCTACGGCAGGCGCCGCGAAGGACGCCAATATCAGGATGATTTTCGTCGACCGGATGGCGATTGTCGGGCCGGATGCCAAGCCAAAAGGCAAAGGCTCCGAGCGTCTTGTTTATTTTGCCTCGCCAGTGCGCAAGGGCGAAATCAAAGGGCAGTTGATTCTTGGTGGACTCACCAACGATCCCGCAGACGCACCCGGCGCATTTGGCAATTTCGTTTCGGCAACCACCGCAAAAATGAGCCGCACAGCTTCGTCCGAAGGGGTGGCGGCGTTGAACACGGAGGATTACGAATTTGCGGCCGCCGGCGGCGAGCATTTTTCAGTCCACGTGCAATTCGAGCGGGGACCGGCAAACAAAGGCGGCGGCGAAGTCAAATTCTTCGATCCGCGCGACCCCGCAAAATACCAGATTTTCAAAACCGACCAGGCCATCGACATCACGCGCAACGTCTCTGTGCCCGTGCCCGATCATGTGAAGGAGTTCTCCTACAAGGCGGGCGGCGGCGCGCTCGCCTCGTTGTTTGACGGAACGGAGAAGGCGCTGAGCTGGGATTCCTTCCCCTGGTATGTGCGCACGATCAGCACGCCCTGATCTCAATTTCCGTTTGAGGTCGCGCCCTTGATATAACGGGCGCGCACTTCGGGCGTTGCGCCGGTAATCAGGCCGATCACCGCATCGACGCCCGCGCTATCGAGCAGATTGATTTCCAGCTTGGATTGATCGGCGTCGGCGAGGAAGGCCTTGTCCTGCGCCAATTCATTGAACGCCTTGCGCAAGATCGCGACACGGTCGGCCGGCAGGCCGGGGGGCGCCAACACCGGTCGCGCCACCGTTTTTTGTGTGAAATAGAGTTCAAGCGCGCGCTTCTCGATTTCGCCCTTCACAAGGCTCAGCGCCGTTGGGGCATTGGGCAATTCCGGGTTCGGCGTCAGCGAACCCTGTATCAACACGCGGACCTTTTTGTCGCGCAACCATTCGGGATGCTGAACTTTCAAGCTTGACCACGACCAGTCGGCGATGCCCTGCACCTCGCCGCGCTCCATCGCAAGGCCGATTTCCGTTGTGCCGTTATAGCCATTCACCAGTTTGAATTTCGTCCCGATGAGATCGTTGTAAAGCAGCGCTGTCGTCTCGGGATCGACGTTGGTTTCGCCGCCAACAATCAATTCCTTTTCCAACAGGTCCTGCGCCGACATGACCGGCGCGGAGGCATTGGCAAGCGACACGGCTGTCTCGCTGTTCAGGCTGCCGATCCAGTTGAGCTTCGCCAGATCGAACTGCACCTGCGCGCCCATCGTGAATTTCGCCAGCAACATGCCGCGTTGAATCAGGCCGATTTCAGTGCCATCGCGCGGCGCGGTATTGGCGAGCAGATTGGTTGCCACCAACGACCCGGCGGCAGGCATGTTCTGCACGGCGATTGCGGGCTCGCCGGGGATATGGCGTCCGAGATGACGCGCCATCAAACGCGCCATCTGGTCATAACCGCCACCCGGCGCGCTTCCCGAAATCAGGGTGATCGTCTTGCCGGAATAAAAATCGGCCGCGACGCCTGGAGCGGGCGCCACTCCGGCTAAAGCGATAGCGATTGTCAAAAGGCTGGTTTGCCAACGCATTTTCCATTCCATTCGCTCTCTCCAGAACTGGTGTGGCCGCGTCCTCACGCCATAACGCGAAAGCCGATGAAATGCACGGCGCCGTCAGCGCTTACCCGGAGCCGAGCGCGCGACCTCGATATCGTGGTCGAATATCCTTCCGCTGAATTCCGACACGCTTTTGATTTCTTCGGCGGTCAGCGCCACTTGCGCGGGCCCTGCGGCAAGCGCTGCGTCCGCGAGAATTTGTGTGATTTCAGCTCCGGTCCATGGCGCCAGAGCCTCGATTTCCAGACGGGCATTGCGCTGCAATTCGGGCGAAATGCGGTCCCACAGCCGCAGCGAGAAGCGAATCCGGTCGAGCATGATGAACTCCTCCAGCGGAGTCGTGTAATAGGAAAGGCTCAACGCACGATCGACACCCGGACCATAGCCATCGCGCAATTCCAGCAGCTCAGCATAGCCAAGCCACGCAAAACCATCGGTGGGCGTCATCGACAGACGTTCGGACAGGGACTCGATGGCCGTCGCAAGAAGCCGCGCCCGCTCATCGCCGCGCGCTGTAAAAACCGGCGCAACCTTCGAAATCACATCCGTGCGCCGCCTGCCGAAAGGATTGGAGAGATCAGACCCCAGATGCGCAACCACGGCCTGTCCGGTATTGCGCGGCGTCCGGAATTCGAAATCGGTCGGCGTAAAGCCAGCCACGCCTGCGATTCCAAAGCCCGCCAGCGCCAGACCCAGGATTACAACCGCGATAACCCCGGATAGCCAGCGCATACCAACCCCCGAGCGATGGGCGCCTGCGTTCCGAGACCCGCCACTGCCGCTTCAGCCATTTATAGGGCGCGCAGTCCCGGCAATCAATTGAACTGCTGCGGGGATAAAAGTGGGGAATTGCCCCAAATCCCACTTCAAGGCTTGCATCTGCGCGCAAGAAAACATAAACATATCTTTATATCTAAGAGGCCCCCATGAGAGCAACCACGCAAGCCCCGTTTCCCGTGATCCTGACGAGTCTTGAAGCAGCCGCTGAAATCACCCGCCTGCGTCTGCTGGCGCTTGTCGCAGAAGCGGAGCTCACCGTCAGCGAGCTTATGACCATTCTCGGACAGTCGCAGCCGCGCATCTCCCGCCATCTGAAACTTCTTGTCGAAGCCGGGCTCGTCGAGCGGCATCGCGAGGGCGCCTGGGCGTTTTTCCATATGGCCGATCGCGGCCCTCGCGCCGATCTGGCGCGCGATATTCTGGCCCGGATCGAGCCCTCCGACCCCATGCTGACCAGCGACCGCACCCGGCTCGCCGAGACCCGCCGCGCGCGCGCCGAATCGGCCGCGCGCTATTTTGCCGATCATGCCCCCGAGTGGGATTCGATCCGCTCCCTGCATGTCGCCGAAGACCAGGTGGAAGCCGCCATTCTGGATGTTGTGGGCAATGGCCCGATCCACTCGGCGCTCGACCTTGGAACCGGCACAGGGCGGATGCTGCAGCTTCTGGCGCCGCTCGCCTCACGCGCTGTGGGGGTCGACCAGAGCCCTGCGATGCTGAATGTCGCCCGCGCCCGACTGGAGCAGGCGGGCGTGCGCAATGCGCTGTTGCGCCAGGGCGATATCTACGCCCTGCCCGTCGAACCCGGACGACATGATCTTGTGATCATCCATCGCGTGTTGCACTACCTTGACGACCCCGGGCGTGCAATCCGCGAGGCTGCGCGTGTCACACGGCCCGGCGGACGGGTGATTGTGGTGGATTTCGCGCCTCACACGCACGAATTCCTGCGCGAGCAACACGC
The DNA here is from genome assembly GCA_903931945.1 of uncultured Hyphomicrobiales bacterium. Taxonomy (GTDB): domain Bacteria; phylum Pseudomonadota; class Alphaproteobacteria; order Rhizobiales; family Beijerinckiaceae; genus Terripilifer. Next base: position 36,573 of record CAIZEI010000134.1, read on the forward strand.
GCATCGGCGGCTCGGCTTTTCAGCTCGTGAAATTACGGAATTTTTGCGCGAGGCCGGGCTTGACCTGATCGAACATCGCGACCTCAAGCCTGCAGCATCAACGTCCGGGCAACTCACTGTCTCTATCTGGGTGGGGCGCGATACCCGCGTCATTGTCGATGATGTGCCGATCACCCACAGGGAGCTTGCCTAATGACCGGTGAAATTCCGCGCGCCAGCCGCGCCGCATTGCGCGGCATTGGCGTCTCTTTTGAATTCTTCCCGCCAAAGACGCCGGACATGGATGCCGCTTTATGGGACGCCATCACCCGCCTTGCGCCGCTGCGGCCCCGATTCATGTCGATCACCTATGGCGCGGGCGGCTCCACGCGTGAACGCACACATGCGACAGTCGCCCGAATTGTGCGAGAAACCATGATCCGCCCGGCCGCGCATCTGACCTGCGTCGCGGCGAGCCGCGCCGAAGTCGATGCCGTCATTCGCGGTTACTGGAATGCAGGCGTTCGTCATATCGTGGCTTTGCGCGGCGATCCTGCAGGCGGCCCCGGCGCGCGATTTGAGGCGCATCCCGAGGGCTATGCAACATCCACCGCGCTTGTCGCAGGCATCCGCCGTATTGCGGATTTTGAAATCACCGTCTCGGCCTATCCGGAGAAACATCCAGAGAGCGCCAGCATCGATGCAGATATCGATATATTGAAATCCAAGATCGACGCGGGCGCCAATCGCGCAATCACCCAGTTCTTCTTCGACAACGCGCATTATTTCCGGTTTCTCGATCGCGCGCGCGCGCGGCGTTTCCATTCCGATCATTCCGGGAATCGTGCCGGTGCAAAACTTTCGTCAGACGGCGTCCTTCGCGCAAAGAACGGGAGCCTCAATCCCCGCATGGCTCGCCCGTCGTTTCGAAGGACTGGACGAGGATCCGGCGACCCGGCGGCTGATCGCAGCGTCTGTGGCGGCCGAACAGGTGCTCGATCTTGTCGATCACGGCGTCACAGACCTGCATTTTTATACAATGAACAAGGCCGATCTTGTCTTTGCCATTTGTCATCTGCTGGGCGTTCGCGCGCCCGAATCCGCGGAAAACGCAGGAGCAGTCGCATGAGCGGACGCCGCATATCCGATGGCCGCGCCGTGCGCGCCGCGCTGACACAGGCCGCGCGTGAGCGTATTCTGGTGCTCGATGGCGCCATGGGAACCATGATCCAGGATCTAAAACTGGATGAAGCAGGGTTTCGAGGCGCCCGATTCAAATCGCACGCGCGCGACCTCAAGGGCAACAATGACATTCTCAACCTCTCGCAGCCCGACGCTGTGCGCGAAATTCATCTGGCCTATTTTCTGGCGGGCGCAGACCTGGTCGAAACCAATACATTCTCATCCACAATCATCGCCCAGGCCGATTACGGCCTCGAAGACGCCGTTCACGATCTGAATTTTGAAGGCGCGCGCCTTGCGCGGGAAGCCGCCGATCTTGCCGAAGCCGAAGACGGTCGCCGTCGATTTGTGTGTGGCGCACTCGGTCCGACCAATCGCACGGCGTCGATATCGCCCAATGTCAACGACCCCGGATTCCGCGCGGTCGCATTTGACGAATTGCGTAGCGCCTACGCGCAAGCCTCGCGCGCGCTCATGCAAGGCGGCGCAGATTCCATCATCATCGAAACCATCTTCGATACGCTGAACGCCAAGGCCGCGCTGTTTGGCGTATGGGACGCCTTCGATACGCTTGGCGAGAAACTCCCCATCTTTCTGTCAGGCACAATCACCGATCTGTCCGGTCGCACATTGTCAGGCCAAACCCCTGCTGCATTCTGGAACTCGCTGCGTCACGCAGATCCCTTCGCCGCCGGCTTCAATTGCGCGCTCGGCGCGCGCGAATTGCGGCAGCACATTGCTGAACTCTCGCGCATCGCCGACACATTTACCATTGCTTATCCCAATGCCGGCCTGCCCAATGAATTCGGTCTTTATGACGAAAGCCCCGAATATATGGCCGGAATGCTCGGAGAGTTTGCGGATGCAGGCATCGTCAATATTGTCGGCGGGTGCTGTGGCACAACACCCGATCACATCCGGGCTTTTGCGGACCGTGTGGCCGGCGTTGCGCCGCGCCGCCCGCCGCGGATTGAACCGATGTTGCGTTTGTCGGGTCTTGAACCCTTCACGCTGACAAAGGATATCCGCTTCGTCAATGTCGGCGAACGCACCAATGTCACGGGCTCCGCGCGATTCCGCAAACTCATCAAAAACAATGAATTTTCCGCAGCGCTCGATGTCGCGCGCGAACAGGTCGCCAATGGCGCGCAGATCATCGATGTCAACATGGACGAAGGAATGCTCGATTCCGCGCGCGCCATGCAGGATTTTCTCAATCTCATCGCCTCCGAACCCGACATTGCGCGCGTGCCGCTGATGATCGATTCCTCGAAATTTGAGGTGATCGAGGCCGGCCTCAAATGCGTCCAGGGAAAATCAGTCGTCAATTCGATTTCATTGAAAGAGGGTGAAGACAGATTCATCGAACAGGCGCGCATCGTCCGGCGCTTTGGCGCGGCTGTCGTCGTCATGGCATTTGATGAAAAGGGACAGGCTGATACATATGCGCGCAAGGTTGAAATCTGCGCTCGCGCCTACGATGTGTTGACGCGCGTTGTCGGTTTTCCGCCGGAAGACATCATTTTCGATCCCAATATTTTCGCTGTCGCAACCGGGATTGAAGAGCACAACAATTATGGCGTCGACTTTATCGAAGCTGCGCGCTCAATCCGCGCAAAAATGCCATTGGCGCATATTTCCGGAGGCGTCTCCAATCTGTCGTTTTCATTTCGTGGCAATGACCCGGTGCGCGAGGCGATGCATTCGGTTTTCCTTTACCATGCAATTTCCGCCGGCATGGATATGGGCATTGTCAATGCGGGCGCGCTGCCGGTCTATGAGAAAATCGATCCCGATTTGCGCCTCGCCTGTGAAGATGTCGCGCTCAATCGGCGCGCGGATGCAACAGAACGTCTGCTGGCTATTGCCGGACGTTTTAAAGGCGCGGGCACAGAAACGCGCGAAAAGGATATCGCATGGCGCAGCGATACGATCGCAAGGCGCCTTGAATATGCGCTCGTCAACGGCGTGACGGATTACGTGGACGCGGATGTTGAAGAAGCGCGGCTGGCTTCCGCGCGACCACTCGATGTCATCGAAGGTCCGCTGATGTCGGGCATGAACGTTGTCGGAGATTTGTTCGGCGCCGGAAAATGTTTCTGCCGCAAGTCGTCAAATCGGCGCGCGTGATGAAGCGTGCAGTGGCCGTGCTGATGCCGCACATGGAAGCCGAGCGGCTGGCTGGCGGGCGGGCGCGCGAACCTGCCGGCAAGGTGTTGATGGCGACCGTCAAAGGCGATGTTCATGATATCGGCAAGAACATTGTCGGCG
>CAIZEI010000135.1 GCA_903931945.1 uncultured Hyphomicrobiales bacterium
AAGCAACGCGCGAAGGCGCGGTTTTTCAACGAAAACATCAAAGGCAAGGCTCATGGCGGCGGCTCCCCGAATCAAACCGCTCCATGGAATCACGCAAAACGCAATCCGTTAAGGCCCGTTAACTTGAGTTCGGTGCCCTGAGGTCAGGGCCCGGCGGATTGACAATGCGCAGCAAACGTCTCAGGTCGCGCCCGAAAAGCTCTTCGGCGCCGGGCTGACGACGTTCACAGAACCGTTGGAAATCGCCAACACGGCAAGACCGCGTTCGTTGGTCCCGTCGGCGTGGAACCGGAACACGCCGTCTGCGCCATTAAACCCTGACGGATTGGTCAGAACACTCTCGCTGAAGCCGCGTGCGCCCTGCTGACGCGCCAGCGCCGCAAGGAGCGAGGTTCCGTCATAGGCAAGCGTAGCGATGCGCGCGGGATCGGCGCCAAATTTTTCCCGGAACCGCGTCGAAAAATTGTTGAACCCGTTGTTTTCAGGCGTCGCGAACCAGGCCCCTTGCAACGCAGGCATTTTGAGCACGCGCGCATCGTTCCAGACGCCAGTGCCGAGAATCTGCACTTTCTTGCTGTTCAGCCCGACCGCCGTCAACGCCTGGGCGACGCCCGCCATCGCGTCCGCCTGCTCGGGAATGAACAGGGCGTCGATCTGATCACCTAGGCCCGCAAGCTTCCTCGCCGCCTCGCCCGCGCCGCCGGGCGCATAATGTTCGATCGCCATCACGCGCAAGCCCCTGCGGGCGGCGACGCCCTGGAATTCGGCTTCCGCGACACGTCCGTAATCGCTTTCGGGGATCAGCGCAGCAAAGCTTTGCTTGCCGTGCGAGGCCGCGTAATCGACAATCCGGTCTACATAATTTTCAACAAGAAACGAAAGCAGATAGACGCCGCGTTGCGCGATGCTCGAGTCGGTGGAGAAAACGATCATCGATTTTCCTGCGCCATGCGCAAGTCGAGCAGCTTCGCGAACATTCGGCGCGAACAGCGGGCCGAGCAGAATATCGGCGCCTTCGCCGAGCGCCGCCTGCGCCGCATCGCGCGCGCCATCGGGCGTGGAACGATCGTCCTTGACAAGAATGGTCACATCATTGCCGCCTGAATCGGCATAGGCGAGCTCAGCCGCGCGCCGCAGGGACAGGCCAACAGCGCTTGCTCCACTCGCCTGTGTTATGGGCAGTATGAGCCCGATCCGGACCGGGCCAGAGCCAATCGTGTCAGCGTCTTGCGACGGCGCCGCGAGCGGGGTCGCGCCCGCCCCGGAGGGCGTTTGCGAGAACGGGTTGCCCCCGATGCCCGTCGGACCGCAACACGCCAGCGCGAGCGGGGCGACCACAACCGCCAGAGCGGCGAGGACGCGGCGCGCGCAGAGTTCGATATCCTGCAAATGCATCAGAAACTGACTCGTTCATGAAACTCGAAAAAAGCCTATAGCATTGAGGTTAATTTCGCACAAACCGCGCGCGGCGCGTTGCGAAAATCCCCCCGTCCTCAGACCGGCTCGATATGCGCAATACGCGCATATTCCCGCCAGTTTTTGGTATCTTCCAGCAACAGCGCCTTTAAGGAAGCGGCATCGCCGGGCATCGGGTCGGAGCCGTTGTCAAAAAGAAATTTCAGCGTATCGGGTTCAAGCGCCATTTCGTTGAACCAGGTTTCAAGTTTTGCGCAGATGGCTTTGGGCGTATGGGCCGGCACAGAGACCGACCACCAGTTCTTGATATCGAGCCCCGGAATTCCCGCCTCGGCGGCGCCGGGAATATCGGGAATGGATTTCAGCCGGTTCGCCGTCGCCATGCATAAAGGACGCAATTGCCCATCCTTGATCATGCCGGCGACCGTGATGATGTCGATACAGGTGAAATCGACAACGCCATTGATGACATCGGCGATCAGCGGTCCCTGATCCTTGTATTTCACCTCGACCGTTTCCAGGCCGAATTTCGATTTGTACGTCTCGCCAAAGGCGACGCTGGGCGGCGCGATGGAGCCGTAAGAGCCTTTGGTTCCCTTTTGTTTCATCAACGCAGTCAATTCGGGAATGGTTTTGATCGCGCTCTTGCTCGACACGCACAGTACGAAGCTGGAGTAATTGAGCGTTGTCAGATGTTCGAAATCGGCAATCGGATCGAATTTCAGTGTTTTGAACAAAACCGGCGCCGCCGCGAACATGGAGCTGCCGGGCGCGATATAGATCGTCAGCCCATCGGGTTTTGCCCGCGCAACATATTCAGTTGCGATATAGCCCATGGCGCCCGTCTTGTTCTCCACCAGCACCGTTCCGCCGCATTTTTGCGCGAGCTTGTTGGCGTAAAAACGGATTTTCACGTCCGCGCCCGAACCCGGCGGGAACATAGCGATAGCCTTGATAACGCCATTGGGGTATCCGGCGTCCTGCGCACGGGCGCCGCCGGGTCCAGCCGCCAGACATGCCGCCGCCAGCGAAGCCGTCGCAAATTCTCGCCTGTCCATCATAGTCTTCCCCCCGACAACCGCCGCCCGGTGTCCGCGCCAGGCCGACACCTTCCGAGCAGACTAGCAGAAGTTGCCTTGCGTCACCGAATGTTCTATAAAACGAACAATCGAACCGTAATAGAGAACATCATGAGCCAGGCCTCACAGCCGCCGAAATTGATCGCGCCCAAGTCGATCGCGCCCTCCTACACCGCCTTCGGTCTGAAGGCGGAAGCCGAGTCGATTCGCCCCGGCCTGCATATTGTCGCAACGCCGATCGGCAATCTCGGCGACATCTCGTTCCGGGCGCTGGCGACGCTGGCTGCGGCCGACGCCATTCTGGCGGAAGACAAGCGCGTCACCAGTCATTTGCTCGCCCATTACGGCATCGCAACCCCTCTGGTTGGCTATCACGAGCACAACGCCGCGATCATCCGTCCGCGCCTGATCGCCCGCCTGCAAGGCGGGGCCGCGCTGGCTCTGGTCAGCGACGCCGGAACGCCGCTGATCTCCGATCCGGGCTTCAAACTCGTCGCGGAGGCGGCGGCGGCAGGGATCGAAATTATCTCCGTGCCCGGCCCCTCGGCGGTGCTGGCGGCGCTGAGCGTCGCAGGCCTGCCGACAGACCGGTTTTTCTTCGAGGGCTTTTTACCGCCGCGCAGCGCCGCACGGCGCACGCGGATTGCCGCGCTGGCCACCATTCCCGGCACGCTCGTGTTCTTCGAATCGCCGCGCCGCGCCGCTGAAACGCTCGCAGATCTGGCCGCAGTGCTGGGCGATCGGCCCGCCGTTCTGGCGCGCGAATTGACGAAACGGTTCGAAACCGTCCGGCGGGGGTCGCTGGGTTCGCTCGCCGAAGAACTCGCTGGCGAACCGGACCCCAAAGGCGAAATCGTCCTGCTGGTCGGCGCGCCCGATGAAAGCGCCGGGCAAATGAGCGGCGCGGACCTCGACGCAAGCCTGCGCGAGGCGCTCGAAACCCTGTCGGTCAAGGACGCGGCGTCCGTTGTTTCGGCGCGCAGCGGCCTGCCGCGCCGCGCGGTGTATGCGCGCGCGGTGGAACTGGCGGCGGAGAGGCCGGAATGAATGGCGCGCGCGGAAACCGTCAGCGCGCCAGCAGCTTTGGGCGCAGGGGCGAATGGGCCGCGCTGGCGCTGCTGGTTCTGAAAGGCTACCGCATTCTGGCGCGCAATTTTCTGGCGCCGGGCGGCGAAATCGATCTGGTTGTCTGCAAAGGGCGCACAATCGCTTTTGTCGAGGTCAAAGCGCGCCCTGCGGTCGAGACCGCCCGCACCGCTATTACTGACCAAAAACGGCGGCGGATTTCCCATGCCGCACGGGCCTGGCTCGGACGCAACCGCTGGGCGACGGGCTACAATTTTCGCGCCGACGCCGTTTTTGTCGCGCCGCGTCGCTGGCCGGAACATCTGGAAAATGCGTTTGAGCTCGCCATGAGCTGAGCGGGTTCGGGCGTGGCGAGCAGGGGGGCCGCTTGCCGCCAGATAGCCGCGCGGCGGGGGCGGGTTTGTCACTGTAGTGCACGAACGTCGCTTTGCATTGCGATATAATTTTGCGAGATGAAGACTTTTGACGATTTTCGTTGAGCCTTGCGCCGCAAGGGCGTTGCGTTCTCGAAAGATATGTCTGAAACCTTGCCCGGCCCCGGAGGGGCCAATGCATGTAGCCACGGGTGAAGCGCAGCGAAACCCGTGGGGACGTGAGTTTGATTTTGATCTCCGCCCCGTCGGGGCGGAGGAGTTTTAGTGAGATCCCCACTCAATCGAACACGTATTTCTCGTCAAACTCGATGCCGTGAGCGCGCAAAAGGAGCAACAGTTCAGACCGGAAGTCGTGGGTCTTGTGATGCCCGGCTTGCCCCCGGATATATCGCTTCAACGCGTCTTCCTGCGACTTGCTGACGGAGAATGCGCTATAGCCCTCCTGCCACGCGAAGCTTGCCAGTTCAGGAAACGTCTCATGCACCCACTTGCTCGACCCCGCCTTCACCGCGCGCATCAGGTCGGACAATCTGCCGTTAGGCCGCCATCGAAGGTATAGATGCACGTGATCCTCGACGCCGCCGATCTCATAGAGCAAGCCCTTTTCAGCCCGGATGACGCCACCGATATACGGATAGAGCCGCTCCGCGACATCAGGCGAAATCCACGGTGCGCGCCCCTTTGTCGATGTGACGATATGAAAAAGAAGCTGCGAATACGTACCCGGCATCAAGAGTCCTTCGCCCCTCCGGGGCTACACGCTTGGGAAAACTTCAACCCACGGGTTCCGCTGCGCTCCACCCGTGGCTACCATCCATCGCCCCTCCGGGGCCGGTATGGCGGCACTTGAAAATGGCATCCTCCGCGCCATCCCGCAATCCGCGCGATCCGGTTCGAGCTTTTCGCGTTTCGTCAAAAAAATCATCGACGCGGGTGCACAATTCCTCAGCCTCGCGGAGCCGTGGGCGGACACATCGACCAGCACGGGGCGACTGATGATCGCCGTACTTGGCGGGCTTGCCGACGTCGAGCGCGACTTGATCCGCACACGCACCGGCGAAGGCCGCGTCCGCGCCAAGGCGCGCAGCCAGCATATGGGGCGACCGTCGAAGATGACGTCGGTGCAGAAGCAAGAGGCCCGCCGTCGACGCAAGGATGGCGAATCCGTTGCCGATCTTGCCCGTTCCTATGGGGTCAGTCCCGCCGCGATATACCGCGCGATAAGCTGAAATAGGGTGTCTCGTCGGAAGCCGCCGAATACAGGAAAATTCTTAAACGGCTGGGGCTGCTCTGGTGAGCAGCCCCCTAAACCATTACGCTTCTCGTCGGCTAGGCAGACCAACTTTCCAGCGGATCATGTCAGACAAAACGGGATAAATATCGTTGTGTTTCGAGCCGAAGCGCATGTGTCCACCCTGGACGCTTCCGATGTCACGGTTCATGCCGGTATCTTCCGGCAGGTATTTAGCGAGACCTGTAAGATTAGCCTCTTCCCGTTCTGCCTCCGTCATCGAGTAGTAACGCCACATCGGGTTGTTGTGCGAGAAATCTATCTCTGGAAGTGCATCGAGCAGCTCGGCCCACAATGCCTCTCCATTCGCAGGGCGCCGATTGCTGAAGTTTAGATCATAGGCGATCTTAGTAAGTGCTTTTAGGACCACTGGCTGGGCCGCCGTCGTCTTCTCCTTCGCCCGGTCAGCCCCGAAATCAGGAATCTCGACGATCCGGCTCCAGAGTTCAAACACAACGGCTTCTCTGGGCTCGATGATTGCGGGAGTAGCTCCAGCAATATTGCCCTTATTGAGGAAAGCGATGGCGTTGATGGCCACGACGTCCTTCAATACCAAGGCAACCGTATCCTCGGTCCAGTCTTTGGGTTCCGAATCCGAGATATGTATGCCGAGGTCTCCGGCAAGGCAGCGCTTGATGAAGTGCGTGATGGGGTTGGAACTGTCGAATTGAAGGGCCAGCGATGCATCAACCTTCTTCCCGAGTCGATTCAGATCGTGGAAAAGCTGGCGTTCCTGTTCGATAGTCAATCCGAGATGAACTTCGATAGTAAGTGTCGCGTAGGAACGCGCAGCGTCCCAGGCCTCGTTCCAAACGAGCATTTCTTCCTCTGTGACTTGACGCCCTTTCTCGGCGAAGAGAACAGCACCTTTGCCTGGATATTTCCCACTCTGTCTGATTGCTTCTAAGAAGGCCAAAGTCTTCTCCGCCGCGTAGCGACGGTGCTGCCCGTCAACCACCCAAAGAACATGCCTTTCGGAGAGAAACACGCGAAACGAAGCTGTTTCTCCGTTTCTTGTTTCCAGCCGCATCCCACGGACACCATTTGGTCCAGTCGCTCCTGGAGGAACATTTCGAATATTGCAAACGAGCGGCTGGATGGAAAAGTAAGGTTGGTCGCCGAGCATTCTCAAAACCTCATCAAATGCAGGCGATATTTCTTTGCCACTGACAAGGCGATGCATCTTTGCGGCGGAAACCAGGCCTTTGACCATATAAACCGCGAGTTTCTTCGCGTGGATTTCATCCAATGGCCGCTGCGCGACCGGACCTGCTTCGCGATCGTTTGCGACATCCGAAATGTCGTAGAATTTCCGGAAGGGTACTGACATCGTAAAAACTCGGTGCCCCAGGTTATGCCCGATAAAGACATTGAAGGGGGTCTCGTTGACATCGCCCGCGCTAACTAGCGCGTCCAAAGTATCGATGTCCTGGTGGAGGGGGGTCGGCAAATCGCCATTTTTCGCATACATACTGTTCTCCTTGGTTGGACAGCGATGCTTCATTCTTGCAGGACTGAGAAGCGCTACTAACGACAAGAAAATACTCCATGGGACATTATTGTCAATATATGAAATTTACAATTTTTTACCCATGGGAAGTTCTTATCAATTTTTGGATGTTTTTCAATCGTTTTGGCAGTGTCGCCATTTTAAAGAGGCTTCAACGCCAGATCGACCGGTCTCGTCCAACGCACATCATTTGGCCGCCAATCGGAATGGGATCTTTTTTCAAAATTCGTGACTTTCGACAATCCGCACCGCTATCGCCGATAGGGTCGCTCCCGGTCACGTGCCGACGAAAACCGCCGGATTTAGCCCCGCCAATTGTGTTCGCGAAAGTCGATAAGCGGACGTGGAGAAACCCCCGCCAGCTCGCTTCCGCAAGCTCACGCCGCCAGCGTATTCGCAAAATTGCCGACGCGGGCGCGCATGGCGGTCGCCATTTCATCCAGCGCATGGGCCAGCTCAACCACGGTGTCAGCGCTTTGTCCGGTCTGCGTGACGGCCGATTCAACGCTTTCGACATGCCGCGACATGGATTCGGCGCCGAGCGCCGCCGAGCGCACATTGCGGGTGATTTCCTGCGTCGCCGCGCCCTGTTCATGCACGGCGGCGGCGATGATGGTCGAGATCTGCTCGACTTCGCTGATCTTGCGCTGGATCATTTCGATGGCGCCGACCGAAACATTGGTCGCCGCCTGCATTTCCGAAATCTGGACGGCAATGTCCTGCGTCGCCTTGGCGGTCTGCGTTGCGAGATTCTTGACCTCCTGCGCGACGACGGCAAAGCCCCGGCCAGCCTCGCCCGCCCGCGCGGCCTCGATCGTTGCGTTAAGCGCCAGAAGATTGGTCTGCGCGGCAATGCGCGAAATCAGGCTCACGACATCGCCAACCTTGCGCGCAGCCGTGGCCAGCCGCGCCATGCCGGCCGAAGAGTGCTGCGCCTCCTCCACCGCCTTTTGCACGACGGTGGTGGACTGCACGACCTGCCGGTTGATTTCGCCGATGGATTCCAGCAACTGCTCGGACGACAATGCGACCGAAGACACATCGCCTGCCGCATTGCGCGAGGCCTGCCGCGCGCTGACGCTGTCGTCTGTCGCTTGCCTGACCGCCTCGGTCATGGATTCGGACGCTTTGCTCATCTGCTTTGTCATGTCGCCCAGCCGCGACACAACCCGTGTCAGATCGTCGCTGAAGGTCGACACCCGCTCGCGGATGCTCGCTTCATGACGCAATTGCGCCTCGCGGTCATCGCGGGCTTTCAGCTCGATCACCAGCTCGTTATTGCTATGCACAGCGTCGCGCATCACCGAAAGCGACCGCGCGATTTCGCCGATTTCATCCTCACGCCCAGTAAAATCGATTGCGATGGATGTGTCGCCCGCCGCCAACTCGCTCATATTTTGCGCCAGCAGCCGCACCGGCAGCGACAGGGTCCGGTGCATGACCGGGATCGATACGAACAGAATCAACGCTGCGATCGCCGCCGTGCCCAATGACAATATCCACAGCAGCCGGGCGGATTCGTCCACCAGGACGCTCGCTGTCCCGCGCATTTGCTCCACCGGCATATTGGCCAGGGCGATCGCCTGATTCCGCATTTCGAGGCAGCACAACGCCGACGTCGTTCCAAACAGAACAACAAACGCCAGGAACATGGACTGCCGCAGCACGAGACTGCCGGCGAGAGAGAATTTTGGCATTTACGTGCGCACCGGTTTTCCTGATCTGCGCCAGCCTACAGCCCTGGCCTTCACGCATGGTTAACATGGTCGCAGAAATCAACAGGTTGACGATGGACCGGTTCGGTGTGTTCTAGGGGGAGATTTGCCGGGAGTTTGCAGATGTCCCTGATCGCAGCCGTCCAGATGGACCCCATCGAGCGGATCAATATTGCTGGCGATTCAACCTTTGCCCTGATGCTGGAAGCGCGGGCGCGCGGGCACCGGCTGCTGTATTACACGCCAGCGCAGCTCTCGCTTCGCAACGGGCGGGTTGTCGCTGAGGCCCGCCCCGTTGAGGTCCGCGATGTTGCCGGCGATCATTTCACGCTTGGCGCAACTGCCCTGACCGATCTTGCCGAAGTGGACGTGGTGCTGCTGCGGCAAGATCCGCCGTTCGATCTGTCCTATCTCACCACCACCCATCTTCTGGAGCGCATCCACCCGCAAACCCTGGTCGTCAACAATCCGGCGAGTGTGCGCAATGCGCCGGAAAAAATCTTCGTGCTCGATTTTCCCGAACTCATGCCCCCCACCCTGATCAGCCGCGACAAGGGCCTGATCGAGGCCTTCCGCGCCGAACATGGCGACATCGTCATGAAGCCGCTCTATGGCCATGGCGGCGGCGGCGTCTTCAAGGTGGCCCCCAAAGACCCGAATTTCGGATCGCTGTTCGACCTGTTTTCCGTCACCTTTCGCGAGCCATGGGTCATTCAGCGGTTTCTGCCGCGCATCACCGAAGGCGACAAACGCATCATTCTGGTCGATGGCGTCGCGGCAGGGGTTGTGAACCGCGTGCCGGCCGAAAACGACATCCGCTCCAATATGGTGCGCGGAGGCGCGGCCCAGCCGACCGATCTCAATGCGCGCGAAAAGGAAATCTGCGAAACCATCGGACCCGAGCTCAGGAAGCGCGGCCTGCTGTTTGTGGGCATTGACGTGATTGACGGCAATCTCACCGAAATCAATGTGACCTCGCCAACCGGCGTGCGGGCGATCAAACGGATTGGCGGGCCGGATATCGCGGTCACGATCTGGGACGCGATCGAGGCCAAAAGGCGGGCTTAGGGCGTTTTCACGCCCTTACCCGTTTTCTTCACGCGAACCGGTTCCCGCTTCGCTTGAAAACGCTGTCGGCGAAATCCTCACCCATGGCCGGCGTCGCTGACCAGCATCGCCGGATCGATTCCAAGTTTGCCCAGCGCCCGGACATATTTTCCGTTGAGGTCATCATCGAAGAGCAAACCGGAATCGGCCGGACAGGTCAGCCAGCCATTGTTCTGAATTTCGGATTCGAGCTGTCCGGGTTGCCATCCCGCGTAGCCGAGCGCCAGAATCGCCTGGTGTGGGCCGCCGCCCTCGACGATCGCCTTCAATATATCGACCGTGGCGGTCAGAGAGACCTCATCGTCGACCGCGAGCGTGGCCGTCTCCGAATGATAATCTGGCGAATGCAGGACAAAGCCGCGTTGCGTATCGACGGGGCCGCCATTGAGCACCCGCATGGCGGCGATCCGGCCCGGCAGTTTGCCCGATGATCCCGCCTCAACCAGATCGAGCTGGGACAGCAACTCGGGCAGAGTAACCTTGCGCGCGCGTTTGTTGATCATGATGCCCATCGCGCCATCGCCCGAATGCGCGCAGACATAGATCACCGCGCGCGCGAAGCGCTGGTCCGGCATGCCGGGCATAGCCACCAGCAATTGCCCGTCAAGAAAAGGTCCGCCGGATGACGCGTCGGCTGCGCTGCGAAATTTCATAGGCGCAACTTAGTCACTCCAGCCGCTGGCGCCAAGACTCATGGCAATCGATAGACTTATGACCACGACTGTTGCCGGGCAGGCGCCGCTTGCGATAGGCTGCCCGCTTCGCCGCCGGCTTCATCAATCGACGAGTTTGCCGGACGGCTCGGGGGGAGCAAAATGAGACCGGTTCAGGGATATTTGCTATCGGCGACCACAATCCTCGCGGCATTGCCGACCCCGCTCGCGCTGTCGACCGTATTCGCCGAGCCGCTGAAAATAGGCTTTGTCGTCACCCAGTCGGGTCCCGGCGCAGTGATTGGCCGGGATATGACGGCGGGTTTCAAAATCGGCATGCAACACGCGGGCCTTGAAAACATTCCCGTCATTTATGAAGACGATCAGCTCAAACCGGACATTGGCCGGCAGGCCTCCACGAAATTGCTGGAAAGCGACCATGTCAATCTCGTATCCGGCATGATCTGGTCGAATGTGCTGCTCGCCAGCGTCAAACCCATTCTTGACGCCAATGCGATCCTCATCAGCGCAAACGCCGGGCCATCGGAACTTTCGGGCAAACAATGCCATCCTAATTTTTTTGGCGTCGCCTTCCAGAACGACACGCTGCATGAACCTGGCGGCCAATATGCGCAAGGCAAGGGCTACAAAAAACTGGCCCTTATCGCGCCCAATTATCCCGCCGGCAAGGACGCCATGAATGGCGTCAAGCGTTTTTACAAGGGCGCGGTCGCAGCGGAGCTTTATCCGGCGCTGGACCAGTTCGATTTTGCCGCCGATATCGCGCAATTGCGCGCCTCGGGCGCCGATGCGGTTTATTTTTTCTTTGCCGGCGCGCAAGCGATCAGTTTCGTCAAGCAATATGATCAATCGGGTTTGAACAAGACAATGCCGTTGATCGGCGCGATCCCCTCGCTTGACGCGATCGTGCGCGGCGGCACAGGCCCGGCGGCGATCGGGGCGACTGTGACAACCTATTGGGACGACAGTATTGACAATCCGGCGAACAGGAAATTTGTCGAAGCCTTTATCGCCGATCAAAACCGCAAGCCTACCGGTTACGCTGCGACCGCCTACGATACCGCCAGCCTGATCGCCTCCGCGCTCAAAAAAGTGAAAAGCGATGTCGCCGACCGCAAGGCGTTTTCAGCGGCATTGGCGAGCGCAGATTTTGCCAGCGTGCGCGGCAGTTTCAAATTCAACACCAACCACATGCCGATCCAGAATTTCTACGCCGGACCGATCGTCGGGGACGGCGAGGGAAAATCGAAAATCGGGCCGCTGGAACTTGTGCTGAAAGACCACAAGGACAGTTTCGCCCAGGATTGCCCGTTGGCGGCAAACTGAACGAGGGGAGACGCCGGTGTTTCTTCGCAACCACTGGTATGTTGCGGCTTGGGATTATGAGATCGCGGACAAGCCATTCGCGCGACGGCTTCTCGATGAACCCGTTGTGCTGTTCCGGGGATCGGACGGAACGGTCACAGCTCTGGAAGACCGCTGTCCGCATCGCCGCGCGCCGCTATCGATCGGGAGATTGATTGCTGGCGACCGACTGCAATGCCATTATCACGGGCTAGAATTCGATCGCTCAGGCCAATGCGTGCGAGCGCCCTCGCAGGCCGATATTCCCGCCGCCATGCGCGCAAGGACCTATCGCGTGGTCGAACGCTACCACTGGGTCTGGATCTGGATGGGCGACCCGGCGCTCGCCGATGAGGCGGACATCCCCGATTTTCACTTCCTTTCAACGCCGGACAAATGGGGGGCAAAAGGCACGGTCATGCATGTCAAGGCCAACTGGCAGTTGATCGTCGATAATCTGCTTGACCTTACGCATCTGGCGACCGTGCATGTCACCACCATCGGCAATGCAGCCATCGCCGAGAAGGCGCAGGCGCGCGTTTCCCGAACGCAGAAGGGCGTGTTGATGACGCGCTGGGTGATGAACGCCCCGGCGCCGCCGACCTATGTGAAAGCCGGCGGCTTCACCACAAATGTCGATCGCTGGCAGTTTATCGATTTCACGCCGCCGGCGTTTTTGCGTCTGCATGTCGGCGGCGTGCCCACCGGCACAGGCGCGCCGGACGGCCCGCTCGAAGGCGGCATTCATATGCGCAATCTCAACGCGATCACGCCCGAAACGGAGACGACCAGTCATTACTTCTGGGCGCAGGCGCATGATTTTGACATTCACAATCCCGCCACGACTGAGATGGTGTTCGGGCAGGTGCGCGAGGCCTTTCTGGAAGATGTCGCGATTTTTGAGGCGCAGCAGCGCATCATCGAGCGCGACCGCGGCCCGCCGGAAGTCGATATCGCCGCCGACGCCGCGCAAATCCAGGCGCGGAGAATTCTGGCGCAATTGTATGAGTCTGAGCGGGGTGGCGACCGGGCGGTGGGGAGGTAGGGAGGAGCGGCGATTGCCTGCCTTGCCAATCACTACCTGCCATTGCCCGGATTTTACCACCTTGACCAAATCGGCTATCATTCTCGTCAACTTCAAACTCGAGGCATGCTCCCCGTGCGTCGAACCGCCGCCATCGACAACCTTAAACGCGTCTCCATCGCGATCCGCGAACGCGGCGCTACGGCGCTGTACCTCTATGGCTCCACGGCGCGGGATGAAGCGCGCGAGGACAGCGATCTCGACCTGTTCATCGAGTACGATCCCGATAACCGCTTTAACGCATTCAACCTCGTGGACATGAAAGTATTTCTGGAAAGTGAGCTTGGGTCGAGCGTCGGCCTCACGACGCGAGACGGGTTACATCCAATGCTTCGCCCTGCGATTGAAAAATCCGCAATCAGGGTTTTTTGAATCCCCCTCACAGCGGAATATTATCGTGCTTCTTCCAGGGGTTTTCCAGTTCCTTGTGCCGTAACATCGCCAGCGCTCGCGCGATGCGGCGGCGCGTCGCGTGCGGCATGATGACGTCGTCGATATAGCCGCGTTCGGCGGCGGCGAAAGGCGACAAAAATCGCTCTTCATATTCCTTCGTGCGTTCGGCGATTTTTGCGGCGTCCTTGATGTCCGCGCGAAAAATGATTTCCACCGCGCCCTTGGCGCCCATCACCGCGATCTGCGCAGTGGGCCAGGCGTAATTGACATCGCCGCGCAGATGTTTTGACGCCATCACATCATAGGCGCCGCCAAAGGCCTTGCGCGTGATGACGGTGACTTTGGGAACAGTCGCCTCGGCATAGGCGAACAGCAGTTTGGCGCCATGTTTGATGAGGCCGCCATATTCCTGCGCCGTGCCTGGCAAAAAGCCCGGCACATCGACGAACGTCACCACCGGAATATTGAAGGCGTCGCAGAAGCGCACGAAACGCGCCGCCTTGCGCGAGGCGTCGCTGTCGAGCACGCCCGCCAGCGCCATGGGTTGATTGGCGATGACGCCTGCAGGGCGTCCGTCAATGCGCACAAATCCGGTGATGATATTCTTTGCATGCGCCTCCTGGATTTCAAAAAAGTCGCCTTCGTCGGCAATCTTTAAAATCAGTTCATGCATGTCGTAGGGCTGATTGGGATTGGGCGGGATGAGGCTGTCAAGCGAGGGCTCCTCACGACCGGCCTCGTCAAACACCGGCCATTCCGGCAAATCGTCGCGATTGGAGGCCGGCAGGAAATCGAACAGCCGCCGCATTTGCAGCAAGGCCTCGACATCGTTGTCATAGGCGCCATCGGCGATAGAGGATTTCGTCGTGTGGATTTTCGCGCCGCCCAGCTCCTCGGCCGTCACGGTTTCATTGGTGACGGTTTTCACAACATCCGGGCCGGTCACAAACATATAGCTGGTGTCGCGCACCATGAAGATGAAATCGGTCATCGCTGGCGAATAGACATCGCCGCCCGCGCATGGCCCCATGATGACCGATATCTGGGGAATGACGCCCGAGGCCAGCACATTGCGCTGGAAGACTTCCGCATAACCGCCGAGCGCGGCGACGCCTTCCTGAATGCGCGCGCCGCC
>CAIZEI010000136.1 GCA_903931945.1 uncultured Hyphomicrobiales bacterium
GAAGCCGCGATCAGAGCCGCGATCAAAGCCCATCCGCTGATAACCGATCCTGAGGCCAGCAAACGGGAGCGACCGTTCCGTGTCGGGGTGATCGAGCAATGCACCTATGATGGAACGATTTATAGCGCGGGCGAAATCCTGGCGCGCATCGGCCATCTCTGCGACTATATTCTGTTCGATGAAGCCTGGGCCGGATTCATGAAGTTTCATCCAATTTTTGTCGGCCGTTTTGCCATGGGCCTGAAGGGCCTTGATGAGAATTCGCCGGGCATTTTCGCCACGCAATCCTCGCATAAACAGTTGGCGAGCTTCTCCCAGTCGTCGCAGATCCATGTGAAAGACCGGCACATTACCGGGCAGCGGCGGCGCGTCGAGCATCGCCGCTTCAATGAGAGTTTTCTTCAACACGCCTCAACCTCGCCCTTCTATCCGCTGTTCGCCTCGCTTGATGTCGGCGCGCAGATGATGAAAGGTCGTTCAGGTGAAGTGCTATGGGACGACACCATCCGCCTCGGGATTGAACTGCGCAAGAAACTGCGTGCGGTAAAGCGCGAATTCGAGATGAAGGAAGCCGATCCCGCACGACAATGGTTCTTCGATCCCTTCGTTCCTGACCGCATGGCGCTGCCTGACGCTGCCCATGTCGGGGGCTTTCACGAAGTGAGCTGGGAAAGCATTTCGACTGACCAGCTTGCAATGCATCCCCGTTTCTGGGAGCTCGCGCCTGGCGCCAAATGGCATGGCTTCACGAAGGTTCTGCCTGGCTACGCCATGACAGACCCCAATAAGCTCACGCTGCTGTCGCCAGGCTTTGACCGCGAAACCGGCGAATATCAAGCCGAGGGCATTCCCGCGCCCGTCGTGGCGCAATATCTGCGCGAAAACCGTGTTGTGCCGGAAAAGAACGATTTGTATTCCATGCTGTTCCTGCTGACGCCGGGCGTTGAGGCGAGCAAGGCCGGCACACTCGTCAGCAGCCTGGTCGCCTTCAAGCGGTTGCACGATGACAATGCGCTGCTTGACGATGTCATGCCCGAATTTGTCGCGCGCCGTCCCGCGCGCTATCGCGGGGGCCGCCTCCGCCAGCTTTGCTCTGATATGCATGCCTTCTATCGCGAACGGAACGTCAGCGCCCTGCAACGTGCGCAATTTTTACCCGAGCATCTGCCCGAGCCCGTCATGACCCCGCAGCAGGCGGTGCGGCATTTCACCCGCAACAACGTGGACTTTCTACCCATCGATGAGATCGACGGTCGCATCGCCACCACGCTGTTTGTGGTCTATCCGCCGGGAATTGCGACCATCGTGCCGGGTGAGCGGATTTCTCCGCGCTCGCGCCCGATGATTGATTATCTCAAGGCGTTTGAGACGAGCGCCAACCTGTTCCCGGGTTTTGAGGCTGAAATTCAGGGCGTCTACAAGCAGATTGACGCCAGCGGCAGGATCCGGTTCCACACCTATGTCGTGCGCGAGTGATGCGCCTGGCGTAAAAGGGCCGAGCTTTGACGGATTCCCGCGAGACAGGGCAAACGCACTATGTTTTTGATCGGAACCGGCTGCTGAAAGGCGAATAGGACGTGTCCAGTGGAACTGAAGAGCGGAAGGCGCCGGCGATCCAATTGCGGCCATCGCGTGATGAAGACGTCGATGCGATGCTGGCCATCTACCGCTATCACATTCGCCGGGGCGTCGATCAGGCCGCCTATCAGGCGTCCGATCCCCTTATGCCGGAGGATATCAAACGCCGGCGCAAGAACATGCGGAATCACCGGCTGCCGCATCTTGTTGCAGAAATCAGCGGCATGATTGTCGGCTATGGCTATGTCGTGCCATTCCGCAAACGACCGGCCTATCGCTACGCGCTGAAGCATTCGATTTACGTACACCATGAATATATGCGCGCGGGCGTTGGCCGCGCGTTGCTGCCTGCGTTGATCGATGCCAGCGCGGCGGCAGGCTACCGGCAAATGATCGGCTACATCGATGCGGCCAATGTCGCTTCGATCCGACTGCACGAAAGCTGCGGTTTTCGTGAAGTCGGTCGACTGCCGTCCATTGGTTATAAATTTGGTCATTGGACGGATTCGCTGATGATGCAGCGTTCGCTCGGGCCCGGCGATACGAGCCTGCCGGACAACTGGCCCGAGCCCCCGAACGAAAAACTGGCGGGGCCAGTCAGCGATTGAATTCTATTCCGGCTTGATGCCGGCCCTGGCGAATAGCGCGCGCCAGTAATCCGCGCTTTCTTCGATCACCTTTTTAAACTGACCGGAAGGTCCTCCCGCTGAATTGACATAGTCGGCGGCCTCCAGCCTTTCCTGAACATCCTTGCTGGCGACAGCCCTGACGACAGCGGCATTCAGTTTGGCGACAATATCCGGCGGCGTTCCCGCCGGCGCGGCAATGCCCAGCCAGTTGCCATTGTCTGCTGCGCCGACATCAAGCCCGCTTTCCTTGAACGTAGGCACATCGGGCAGCGACGCCAGCCGCTGGCTTCCATAAACGCCCAGCACCCGCAGCAGGCCGCCTTTCACCTGCCCTGCTGCCGGGCCAAAACTCATCCAGACAGTTGAAATCCGGTCAGCAATCAGATCGTTCACCGCCAGAGCGACCCCGCGATAGGGCACGTGCAGAAGATCGACGCCGGTCGCATTCATAAAGGCCAGCCCGCCCAGATAGGGCGGTGATCCAATTCCTGACGACCCGAACTGGAGATCGCCGGGTTTCGCCTTCGCCATGGCGATAAAATCGGCCACGGTCCTTGCGGGAAAATCTGGCTTGACGAGCATGGTCATGAAGGAGCGCGTGACTGGTGAAATCCACGCGAAATCCTTTTTTGGATCATAACCGGGGTTGGCGTAAACGGCCGGATCGACCACGACCGAGAGATCGGCGAGCAGAAGCGTGTAGCCATCGGGCGTTGCGCGAGCGACCGAAGAGATGCCGATGACGCCGCCGGCGCCGGCGCGGTTTTCGACGACCACGGATGTTCCGAGGGCATCGCCAATTGCCGGGGCAATCACGCGGGCCACCAGATCTGGCGGGCCGCCAGCGGGATAGGCCACGACGAGAGAAATGGGATGGTTGGGAAAGTTCGCCGCTGTCTGAGCCAGAACTGGCGCTGCGGAAAACAGCGCCGCGAGGGCGAGAGCGAAAATGGGCTTGATCACGGCGGTTTCCTCACGTCCAGGTTCTGCAGGCAGTTTGGCAAGGAATGCGTTCGGGCGCAATCGTGTCGCACACAGTGATTTGCGTTGCTCCGGGCATCATTTATGTTGACTGGAGGAGGCGGTTCGATGGCGGTGATTTCCAGGTCGGCGGTTTGCGCGTCGGTGCTCTTGAGCTTCGTTTTGCCTGCTTCGGCGCAAGAAACCGCTGGCGATTTCTATCGCGGCAAGACAATGCGAATCATTGTCGGATTCCCGCCGGGCGGCGGGTTCGATCTTTACGCGCATGTGCTCGCAGAACATCTACCCCGTTTCATTCCCGGCGCCCCCAAAATCGTCGTTGAGAATATGCCGGGCGCGGCGACCGCGCGGGCGGCGGCGCATGTCTACAAAATCGCGCCGCAGGACGGCACAGTGCTGGGTCTGTTCCATCACGCGTTGCTCGCCGATCAGGCGCTGGCGAGCAAGCCGGATGAATTCGACATCACGAAATTCAACTGGATCGGTCGGATGGCGACACGGCTCAATGTCGGCGTGACATCGCAAGCCTCTGGCGTCAGCACGATCGCTGACGCGATCGGAAAGCCTGTGATCATGGGCGCAACAGCGCCGACGGCAACCTCGGCCATGGTTCCCCGCGCTGTCAACAAAGCAACGGGCGCGCATTTCAATCCAGTGCTGGGTTATCAAGGCAGCGCAGATATGACGCTTGCCATGGAGCGAGGCGAGATTGGCGGTTTTGCGACGGCGGCTTGGCGCGACTTTTCGCGCGACCACGCCGACTGGATCAAAACAGGCAAGATTTCCGTGGTTTTCCAGATATCGACAAAGGGCGCCGCCGATTTGATGAACGCGCCCGCGCTGCCCGATCTGGCGTCAAATAACGAAGACCGCAAGATGCTGGAACTGTTGGCGCGCACTGAAGACATGGGTCGTGCGTTTCCGGTTGGGCCAGGCGTGCCCGCCGACAGGGTTGCGGTGTTGCGCAGCGCTTTTGCGCGCATGATGGCGGACCCGGAATTTCGCGCGGAAGCTGAAAAGCTTGATTTTGAAATTAATTTCATGCCGGGCGAGGCTTTGCAAAAATTCATTCGCACGGTCGGCGATCTCTCTGCGGATCAAAGAGTGGCCATCCGAAAAGCGCTGATCCCATGAAATAGTCACTATTTCACGGCGATGATGTCTCTTGCCCGCATGATGACATCCTGCGGGAGAGCATAGGCGGCGGCGACGACCTGGCTCATCTCGGCGCCCGTGGCCATGCCACTGCCGCGATTCTGACGCTTGGCTTCCGCCAGAAACTCTGGATCGTGGAATAGATCGGAGAAGGCTTTCTCCAGCGCATCCGCGCGTTCGGCAGGAACGCCGGGGGGAGCGAAAAAGGGATAGCCGAATTGCTTCATGCCCATCAGGATCGAGAGGATTTGTCGCTGCTCTTCGGTTCTGGCGTAATCCATAACGAGCGGAACGTCTGGCAGATCGGGATGTTTTTGCAATCCCAGTTGCATCAGGACATGGATTTTTTGCTCCGAAAGCCAGTTTGCATGGAATACCGGAATGCCGGACCACGACCAGTTGCCGCTACCCTGCACCTCGCCTTTTTCCATCGCAATGCCGATCGGCTCTTGCGAGGGATAGCCGGAAACCATTCTGAATTTTGTGCCCAGCAATTTGTTGAGCGCATTCGGATAGAGATAGGTGTCGCCGCTGGGGATCGTCGCGCCGGCGATCAGTTCCTTCGTGAAAAGGTCATCCGTCGTCTGCACGGGCGCCGTATGCCACGCGATGACCACGCCAACCTCGCTCGCAGTGCTGCCGAGCCAGCGGACTTTGGCGACATCGAAACGCGCATTTGCGTTGCCAAAGAGTGGCTCGAAGGGAGCCAGCCGCGTGCCGCCCCAGATCGCCGAACCATCGTGCGGAGCAATGTTGTAAACATAATTGGCGGCCGGCACGGCGTTGACGCCGGCCATATATTGAATGACGACATTGGGATTGCCAGGAATATATTTACCCAACGAGCGCGCCACCCTGCGCGCGCTGTTGTCATAGGTGCCGCCAGGATCGACGCCCAGCACAATGGTCACCGTCTTGCCGCGATAGAAGCTGGCGACATCCTCCGCGCGGGCGGGCGCGGCAAGAGCGGACAGGCACGGCAATGCCAGCATTGTGTTGCGCCAAAAATCCTGGACCATCGACAACGTTCCTTTTTGCGGCATGTGCAATATTTTCATCGTGCGACCTCGCGCGCGCGGTCGATCACGCTTTGCGGCAGGGCGTAGGCAGCCCGATAAGCGGCTGCGACCTCCATTCCGCTGGCCATGCCAATGCCGCGGCCCTGAAACTTTGAATCGGCGAGGAAATCTTCGTCGCGCATCGTTTCTTCAAAAGCTGTTGCCAGCGCGGCGAAGCGATCGTCCGGGACGCCGGGCGGGACAAAGAATGGATAGGAAAATTTTTTCATTCCCATCAGGATCGACAGGACCTGACGCTGTTCTTCCGTTTTGGCGTATTCAACCGCGAGGGGGACATTTTGCAGATCGGGATGCTTGTCGACGCCCAGTTGCAAAAGGATGCGCACCTTGTTTTCAGCCAGCCATTGGGGATGCGCAAAGGGGATATTGGACCACGACCAGCTGCCGCTGCCCTGAACCTCGCCGCGCTCCATCGCCAATGCAATGGGTTCGGGACCCGCATAGCCGCCGATCAGTTTGAATTTTGCGCCCAGCAGGCGATTGAGCGCCGTTGGATAAAAATAGGTATCGCCGCCGGGATCAGTGGCGCCTACGATCAGATCCTTTGTGAAAAGATCGTCAGCCGTCTGGTGTGGCGCTGTATGCCAAGCGACGACAACGCCATTCTCGCTTGCGGTGCTGCCGAGCCAGCGCACTTTGCCGGCATCGAATTTAGCATTGGCGTTGCCAAACAGGGGTTCGAATGGCGCGAGGCGCGCACCAGTCCAGATGACCGTTCCGTCTCTTGGCGCGACATTGTAGACGTAATTGGCTGCAATGATGGAATTGGCGCCGTGCATGTTCTGGATGATGACATTGGGATTGCCCGGCAGATGTCGGGTCAATCCGCGTGCGATCAGTCGGGCGCTGTGGTCATAAGTGCTTGCGGGCACAATGCCGACCACAATTGTGATTGTTCTGCCTTTGTAGAAAGCGGCGGCGTCCTGCGCCCGTGCGGCTGAGGCGCACAACAGCGCTGCGATCGCCAGCCAGAGGGCGCAGCCGCCCCATCGGTTTGACATCGGCGTTTCCTGATCGTGCTGCCTGTCTTCTATGGGCGGCCACGGGTTGGGTGAGCGTGCTTGACCGTCATGGTAAGTCGCATTGCGCCCGATTGGCAACAGTCGCTCCCGACCCGGTCGGAGCCTAAAGGCCGGGCCGGTCTACGGGAACAGACGCTCGACCCGCCAGCCGCCTTTTGGCTCGGCGCGCGAATACAGCACGCGTTCGTGCAACCGGAACGGCTTGTCCGTCCAGAATTCGATGGCGACCGGCATGATGCGATAGCCGATCCAGTGCGGTGGTCGCGGGACTTCCCCCAAAGGGTATTTCAGCGCAACGCGCGCAACTGCCTTTTCCAGCGCGAAACGCTCGGACATGGGCTGGCTTTGCTGGCTTGCCCAGGCGCCGATGCGGCTGTCGCGCGGGCGGCTGGCGAAATACGCATCCGACTCAGCCTTCGTGACTTCCTCGACCGGACCGCGTAACCGCACTTGCCGACGCAGGGATTTCCAGTGAAAATTCGCGGCGGCCTTCCAGCTTGAGTCCAGTTCCAGACCCTTCGCGCTCTGGCGGTTTGTATAAAAAACATAGCCCCTGTTGTCCCAGTCTTTCATCAACACCATGCGCAGGTCGGGCATGCCCTCGGCGTCAACGGTCGCCAGCGCCATGGCGCTGGGGTCATTGGGTTCGGTCTTTTTCGCTTGCTCGAAAAGCCCGCCAAAACGCTCGAAGGGCTCGTTTTCGGGCGCGCTTGAACCGGGCGTTAACTCTTCCAGTGTTTTCATGACGACAGCGACATTTTTGTAACGGATCCGGCGCGTGCGTATTGGCCGCAAGCTTCTCCTCCCATCCTATCGGTCGGCCGGCGTCTCCGCCAGTCGGGCATGGCGGCTGGCCGCCGCCTTTTTGCTTGGGCAGACGCTTGCAGGATGTTCGGCTGTCATCCCGCTGCCATCGCTGATTTCCCAGGATGACGTTACCGGCTCGATCGGCAAATCGCCCTCGCCGTTGTCATCCCAGCTCGATGCCGAAGACTGGCGGCGCGCGCAGTCCGCGCTAGCTGTCGCGCTGGACCCGCAGGGCAATGGCGCCGCCGCAAGCTGGGACAATCCGCGCTCCGGCGCTCGGGGCAGCTTTACGCCCGTCGGTCAGGCGCGCCCGTCCGAAGAACGGATATGCCGGGCCTTCCTTGCTGAAATCGGCGGCGCCGCCCGCGCGCAGAATTTGCAAGGCGTCGCCTGCCGCGAGAAGACTGGCGAATGGACCCTTGAGGACGTCAAACCCTGGATGAAGGGGTAGGGCCGGCGAACCGGTCCCTTAAATCTTGAACTCTTCCAGAGTTTCAGGCGCGAACAGTTCCTCCGGCTTCAGCAGGCGTTTCGACAGGCCGGATTCGTGGTGATAGCGCAGGAAGGTCGCGAGCGTTTTCACATTCTTCTCGAAGCCGTAGGGCCAGTAATCGTCGCCCATATCGGCTATGGCGTCCTCGACATCCGCGTTCTGGAACGGCAGCATCGACATATGCGCTGCGGTCTGGCGTAAATCCTCATAGGCGCGCTTTTGCGATTCGCGGAACGCCTTGAACAGCGCTTGCGCGATCCAGCGGTTCTTCTCGTAAACCTCGCGGCGGATGGCGATCGTGTGCATCGTCGGGAAGATGCCGGTCTTCTTGAAATAGGACCGCTCCACCGCGCGATAATTCTCGAACAGCCGCACAACAGTCTTGCCATCGTAGGTCGAGGGTTTGCGCGCGGTGTGGAACGCGTCGATCTCGCCATCGCGCAGCATCTGCGCGAGAGTTTTATCTTCGGGGATCGGGATCACTTTGATGTTGGCTGGCAGGTCGAGCGACTGCTTTTCAGGCCGGCCCGGTTCTTCCTCGCCGCCGGTGTAATATGTCACGCTATCGACAGGCACGCCGTAATGTTCGGCAAGAATGCCTCTGATCCACACCGGCGCCGTCATCTGGAATTCCGGCACGCCGATCTTCTTGCCGATGAGGTCCTTCGGCTCCTTGATGCCTGATTTGGCGTTCACATAAATGCAGGAATGGCGGAAGAAGCGCGAGGGGAAAATCGGGATGGCGATAAAGCGTCCGGGATTTTTGAATAGCGAGACGGTATAGGACGACAGCGACATCTCTGCGACGTCAAATTCCTGATTGCGGATCATGCGGAAGAAGGTTTCTTCCACTGGAAGCGCCAGATAGGTCAGGTCGATCCCGTCTGGTTGCACTGTGCCATCGCGCAGACCCTGCATGCGATCGTAATTCCAGCAGGCGAGGGAGAGAGGGAGTTTGGACATGGGGAATTTCCGGAGGTTGGCGGCGAATAGCGAATGGTGGCTGGCAAGCGGTAAGTGGCGAATTGCACGGAAGGCCTGCTTCCGTTTGTTACTCGCCACTCGCTCCTAGTAAAATCTGTCGTAATGCAGTTGCGTCACCGGCGCCTTGTTTTCAATGGCCATACGCATGACGGCTTCGGTCATGGGCGGCGGCCCGGCAAAATAGATTTCGTAATCGGCGACTTTGCCGCCGACGATGTCGCGTGCGGCTTCATGGGCAAAGCCGCTCCACCCTGTCCAGGCGTCTTCCTCGGTCGCGTGCGACAAGACCGCGTGATAAAAAATCGTCGTGCCGAAGCCCGGCAGTTCGCGCAGCAGGCTCTCGCCGGCAAGGTCGCGGCGCGAGCGGCAACCGTAAACGAAGACGAGCTTGCGTTGTCTGAGTCCGGGGCTCTGCGATACGGCGCGAGCAATGGAAATCATCGGCGACAGGCCGGAACCACCAGCGATACAAAGGATATCGCGCGGCGAGTCCTCGCGCAGGAACGCGTTGCCAAAAGGCCCGTCGAGCGATACATGCGCACCGATCTTCATTTGATCGAACAGCGCGCCGGAGGCCTTGCCATTGGGCATTTTCTTGATCTGAAAATGCCATTCCTCGCCTGTCGAGGTGACATTGCATTGCGAATAGGCGCGTGCGCCATGCACGCCGGGCACGCCGATCAGGCCGTACTGACCTGGCAGAAACGGGTTCGGCGTCTCCAGACGGAATCGAAATTCGCGGATGTCGTGGGTCAATTCCTCCACTGCAATCAGTTCGCCATGCGTTTGTCTGGGAATAATCCGCGCTTTGTAATCTTCGCGCAGGGGAACCTTGATCTTGCAATCGGTCAGCGCGCGCGACTGGCACCCGAGATGCCGATTGCGCGCCTTGTCGCGTTCCTGCAAGCCCGGCGCATCGGGATAAAGGCTTTCGACTTGCCCCTCGATCAGTTCGAATCGGCAATTGCCGCAGGAGCCGACATTGCATTCATAGGCCATACCGAGCCCCGCCCTTAGCCCTGCGCGCAGGATAGTATCGTCGGGAGGGCAGTTGTAGGACGTTTTCGCTGCGGGAATTTCGATTGTCGGCATGGTCGCGCGGGCCGTTGGTTCAGGTTGCGGAAACCGGCTTGCGCCGGAGCGGAAATCAGAAAGTTGCGAGCGCCTTATAGCCAAGGCGGGTGGAAATGACACTGGCGGTCTCTACCACCAACGGCGCATAGCGCGCCAGAACCTCGTTGGAAAGGCGTTGCACAGGGCCGGCCATGCCAACTGCGGCGATGGCTTGTCCGCTGGCGTCGCGGATGGGCGCAGCGATCGAACGCATCCCGCGCTCGCTTTGTTCGTCCTCCCGCGCGTAGCCAAGTTCGCGCACCGTTTCGAGCGCTCGACGCAACTGCTTTGTGTCGGTAACGGCGCCGGGCGTGCGCGGGCGAAAACCCTCGGCCAGAATCGCGTCGACAAACTCGCGCGGCTGGAATGCCAGCATGGCGCGACCCTCGGCTGTGCAAAGCGCGGGTTTCCGCTCGCCGAGATTGGCGCGCATGCGGATCGCCTGCGTGCTTTCAAGATCATAAACATACATGATCGAAGCCCGGTCGAGAATCGCCAGATGGATCGTTTCGTTCGTGGCTTCGCGCAGATCGAACAAATAGGGGCGCGCCTCGTTCGAGACATTCATCCGCTGACGCACCAGCGCGCCAAGACCGAACAGCGCAATGCCGAGCCGGTATTTTTCGGTCTCGCCATTGCGTTCCAGCATACCTTCCGCAACGAGCGTCGAGGCAAGACGATAGGCGGTGCTCTTGGCGACTCCCAGACGTCTGGCCAGCGTCGTGACGCCAATCTCGACCTCGCCCTCGCTGAACATTTTCAGAAGGCGCATGGCGCTGGCGACGGACGACAGATTGCGGCGCAGGTCCACAGGCGCAGCGCTGCGCCCATCCGCCTTCAGCCCGGCCTCTTCTGCTTCGATCGCGTGGTCAATCTGCATGTCTATCCCGGCGTGTCTGCGCGCATCCTCTCGATCACGCCTCGATCGCGACTGTGTCGCCGTCCATCACAACCTTGTAGGATTTTTGAGGAATCAGGCAGGGTGGCTCCATCACTTCGCCGGTGCAAATGTTGAAGGCGCCGTTGTGAAAATCACACTCAACCTTGTCGCCTGTGATATAACCTTCGGACAGAGAGCCCGGCCCGTGCGAGCAGATGTCATCCAGCACATAGAAAGCGCCGTTGAAGTTGAACACCGCGAGCGACAGGCCCTCGGTTTCGACCTTGATGGCCGCTCCCTCGTCGATATCCGAGGTTTTGCAAAGGGGAATCGTTTTCATGGTGGCGCGCCGGCTCCTCGTTGACCATTGGGGGATTGCGGTGATATAGGGTTCTGTATACGGAACATCGTTCCGCATAAGGGAACATTCTAGCCCTGTCAATTCAGATTCAGTCTATCGACGTAACGGGGCTCGCAACCGGGCCCAACCCCGCAGGAGGCGACATGCTCAGGAAAGAACAGAATGATTACCTGGCCCAGACCGGACCCGGCACGCCCCTTGGCAATCTGTTCCGTTCCTACTGGATGCCGGCCTTGCTGGCTGACGAACTGCCCGAGGCAGATTGCCCGCCGGTGCGCGTGAAATTGATGTCCGAGCGCCTGCTGGCCTTCCGCGACAGCGAAGGCAAGCTTGGACTGATCGATGAATTCTGCGCCCATCGCGGGGTGTCGTTGTGGTTTGGCCGCAATGAGGAATGCGGTCTGCGCTGTCCCTATCACGGCTGGAAATTTGATGTCACCGGCCAGTGCGTCGATGTGCCTTCCGAGGCTGTCGAGAGCGGCTACGCCAAAAAGATCAAGCTGAAATCCTATCCGCTCATCGAGCAGGGCGGAATCCTGTGGACCTATATGGGCCCGCCGGAAAAGCAGCCGCCGCTGCCGGAATTTGAATTCTCGACCGTGCCGCTCAATCAGACTTTCACGACCAAGCGGTTGCAGGAATGCAACTGGCTGCAGGCGATGGAAGGCGGCATCGATTCCAGCCACGTCTCCTTCCTGCATCGCGGCGATCTCTCCAATGACCCGCTGTTTCAGGGCGCCGCAGGCAATAAATACAACATGCAGGATTTCAAGCCGGTGTTCGAAGTTGTTCCGAGCGATGGCGGCCTGCTGATCGGCGCGCGGCGCAACGCGGAGGACGGACAATATTACTGGCGCATCACCCCTTGGGTTATGCCCTGCTACACCGGCGTGCCGCCGCGCGGCGACCACCCCTTGCACGGGCATTTCTGGGTGCCGATCGATGACGAAAACTGCTGGGCCTGGAGCTACGATTACCATCCCACGCGCGCCCTGACTGAAAAGGAAGTGCAGGCGATGAAGGACGGCAAGGGCGTGCATGTAAAATATGTTCCGGGCACCTACCGCCCCGCCGCCAACAAGGAAAACGATTACCTTATGGACCGCGCAGCGCAGAAAGCCGGGCGCACGTTCAGCGGCATTGAAGGCATCGGGATGCAGGACGCCTCCTTGCAGGAAAGCATGGGGCCGCTCTGCGACCGCACCAAGGAAAACCTTGTCAGCACCGACAACGGCATCATCATGGCTCGTCAGCGATTGTTGAAGGCCGCGCGCGAACTGGCGGACAAGGGAACCGTGCCTCCGGGCGTCAATCCCGAGCATCACAAGGTTCGTCAGGCCGCCTTGCTGCTGAAGCATGACGTGCCGTTCAGCGATGGCGCGAAGGAAGCGCTGAAGGCCCGGAAGGGCGTTCGCCAGACCACGGTCTGACGTTTAACGGAGAAGCGGCCATGCAGAGCGAATCCGCACGGATGACGACGGCGCATGAGGCGGGATTCAGGGTCCAGGCCCCGAATTCGCGCCCGCGCGCAGCCAAGGTGATTGCGCTCGACGCAACCGCCGCCGCGCTGCTGGAGCCGATTTCCCGCGCGACATGGCATGGCGCGGCGTTTTTTACGTCAATGAACTTCACGGCTTTAACGACATCCGGCCAGCCGCTCGACGCCTGGCTGAAAGATGTGGCCGGGCATACGATGAATTTGATGTCCGAAGTTGCCGCAGCTGATTTTGTCGTCGTCGTCGCGGGAGCTGGCGAAGACGCGCGGGCTGTGTCTGTTATCGCCGACGCCTGCCGCATGCACAGCAAGACGCTTGTCGGCCTGATTGTACCCCGCGCGGACGATAGCGATGAGGCGATCACAGCGTCTCTGAAAGAACTGCGCCCCTATGCCAAAATGCTGGTGGTGGCCAATGGCGCGGATTACATCGAAGCGATGCTGACCGCGTTGCGGGCCTGATCAGAGACAGGGCGACCATGCACGTTAGCCAGGGGTGCGCCGCATTCCGCGCGGCGCCTCCCTGGTTGGCGCTTTGCACGGACTAGCCGTGGCTATCGCCGTGCCCGGTCTCAAGATTCAGCGATTTGTAATAATCTTCGTTCGGATCGACAGAACGACCGCTCTCAGGCGTTGTGGATTGCAGGCCCGGGGCTGACTGCTCGTACCCGGGTTTTGCTGGCTGCGCATGGCGCACGCGCGGCGCGGCGAAGGCCATGGAGGTTGCGCAGATCAAGGCAACGCCAACGAGGGAACGAACAAGATTGTGTGTCATAACGATCTCCTTTTTCGACAACCTTGCAAGACGACTGCGCCGTCTCGTTCAGGTTACGCAATGAATCTGGGCTTTTTTTGCGAAATTTCAAATTAAGCTTTCGTAACAAAGGCGTTATTTGATTACATTTGAGTCATGTCTGATATGCACTTGGATCGTTGCGTCAATTGGCTATCTGCGCGGAAGCTTGCACACGCCTTGCTGCGCCTCGAATTTGGCATTGAGAATTTTTGCGCGGCGTGCTTTAAGGCTGCGCTGTGACGAAAGTCTCCGGCGAACCGGATGCGTACGAGTCCGGCAGTCGTGACGCGGGTGTAGCTCAATGGTAGAGCAGCAGCCTTCCAAGCTGAATACGAGGGTTCGATTCCCTCTACCCGCTCCAGATTTTTCCTGAACGCTCCAAATCGCTATAGTCCCGTTTGATCCGCTCGATCGGGTCAGGTCGCGGGGGCGTCAATCGCGCGCGTCAATCGGGATATGGGGAGACGCTCATGCGCAAACGCATCGCCGTGGCCGGGCTGCCTCTCTCTGCGCTTGTCCTTTCGATCGCGCCGCCTGCGCTCGCCCAATCGTTCAAGGGCAAGACGATTGCCATTCTGATCGGACCGGGTACGGCCGGCAGCGGCTACGATCTCTACGGGCGTCTGGTCGCGCGCCATCTTTCCCGTCATTTGCCGGGCGAGCCCAATGTTGTCGCTCAAAACATGAACGGCGGCGCCGGCCTGTTGCTCGCCAACCATCTTTATACCGCCGCTCCGCATGATGGAACCGAGCTCGGGCTCATCGCCGATATCGCGCCACTGAGCGAGGTCATTGGCGCCAGCGGCGTGCGCTACAAGTCCGGAGAATTCAACTGGATCGGGCGCATTGCATCCTCCACCAATGTCACGATGACCTGGCGAACCTCCAGGGTCCGCACGTTGCAAGACGCGCTGGCGACCCCTGCATTGATCGCCGCGGGACCTGTCGGCGGTCTCGCCTATCAGATGCCGGCGATTTTAAACGCGGCATTCCAGACCAAGTTCAAACTGATCCAGGGCTATAACAGCACGACGGCGATGCAGCTTGCGATGGAGCGTGGCGAGACCGACGGCGCGTTTGGCGATTATGGCGCCCTGCAAACCACGCATCCCGACTGGCTGGCAAAAGGTCTGGTGAACCTTGTGGTGCAATACAATGTTGCGCGCGCGCCCGAATTGCCTGACGTTGCGGCTGCGGGCGAACTCGCGCGCAACGCCGACGATCGCGCCTTTGTTGAACTGGCCGTCAGCGCCGGCGCGATCGGTCGCCCGCTGGTGGCGCCGCCCGGCGTTCCTGCCGATATCGTCGCGACCTTGCGCTCGGGCTTTGAAGCTGCAATGGCGGACCCCGCGCTTATCGCGGACGCTGCCGCCGCGAATTTGCCGCTGGCGCCCATGTCCGGCGCTGAATTGCAAACCCTTGTCAGCGCGATTGCATCGGCGCCTGAAAACGTGATCGCGCGCGCGCGCGAAACGATGGCGCCGAAATAGGCGCTCGCGGTCCACAATTTCTGCTGTTCCGTCAGGCGAAAGGACCTGCTAGAGTTCGCCGATCAAAGCCGTCGAACTTCATCAGGGAGGATTTTCCATGCCGTTCAAGCCGCCGTCGCGCGACGATATTTTGCGATCGGAATGGGCCAGCGCGATGCCGGCGCCCGGCGTTTTGCCATCCACGGAAACGCGCAATTATTTTCAGGCCATCGACAACATGATTTCGGTTTTCGCAATCAGGCCAACCGACGACGTATTGTTTCTGACCGACCCCTTGCTCGATCGCCGCGTTGTCGATGCAATTGCGGGCGTCGCGCGTTCGCGCGGCGTGGAACCGCGCGAATTCATGGCCCCGTCGACGCAGGTGGCGAGCTGCCCGCCCGAGTGTCGCGCGCTGATCGAAAAGGCCACTTTTGTTGTCTCAAGCTGGTTTTGTTCGGTCAATGATCCTCTGTTCATCAAGCTGCGTCGCGAGAAAGGCCAGCGCTGGATCAAGATCACTTACTTTCGCAATCTCGATCTTCTGCATACGCCGCAGGCGCGCTTCCCCATTGATCTGGTTGGCGAAATCGTTCGCGCCACCGCGCGCATCTATCCGAAGGATCATGATTTCGACATGACTTTCTCTTGCCCCAGGGGCAGCGACCTCTCCATCAAGTTCACGCCCGATATGGTGAAAAACCTGCACGCCAACAACCGCTGGCAGGGACAGGACAAGGGCGATCAGGATGGCTGTTACGTGCATTTCATGCCGACACATGGTCCCAATATCTATGACCGCAACGCCTTTGGCCGCAATGCGGGCAAGCACGGCGAAATGCAGGGGGTGATTTTTCCGCAATGGGCGGTTGGCTTCGACAAGCCATTCGAAGAAAAGATAGGCATTGAATACAAGGACGACCTGGTCACCAAAGTGCATGGCAAGTCGCTCGATGCGGAGATCCTGCGCGATATGCTGGTGGGCGTCGATGCGCGTCTGCATGAACTGGGTTGCGGCTTCAATCCGAAATATCCGCGTTTCAAAGCCTATCCGGCGGGCTCCAATGCGCCGGGCGCGTTGCATTTTGGCACCGACAGCGCCAAGGCGAGCGAATTCATGGCGCGCCGCGTCCCCAAATGGGAAGAGCCGCATACGCATCAGGATTGCGTTGTTTTCGACATGACCGTGAAGGTCGGCAATAATACGCTGATCGATAATGGTTTCCTGATGGCCTTGCGCGATCCGCAAGTCGTCGCAGCGGCCAGCCGCTACGGCGATCCGATTGAGCTGCTTGAAACATTTGTGGAATAGGCGCGTTCAAGCGCGGGGGGAACGCTATGCATATTCGAAACATCGCGCTGTTGGCGCTTGCGCTTATCTCAGGTTCTGCATGCGCCGCCGCCCCCGCTCAGGCGCAATTCTACAAGGACAAAACGCTCACGCTGCTCATCAATTATGGCGTCGGCGGAAACGCCGACACCGAGGCGCGAGTCTATCAACGCTTCCTGCCGAAATATATTCCCGGCAATCCCAGCATCGTGATCCAAAATGCGCCTGGCGCCGGCGGCATCAACGCCATCAATATGTTGGGGTTGAATATTTCGGCAAAGCCGGATGGCTACACAATGGGGTATTTCACGGTCAGCGCCACGGACTCGCTGGTCGACAACCCTGCCCTGAAAGTGAAGCTTCCCGATTTCGCCTATGTCGCGGGCGCGCGCGGCTGGAATATTGCCTACGGTCGCAAGGACATACCGCCGGGGTTGAAATCGCCCGCCGATATGGGCAAGGCGACCAAACTTTTTCTGGGCGGCTATTCCAGGACATCCTCGCATGACACACGGCTGCGCCTGTCAGCCGAGATCATGGGCATTCCCTATACGGTCGTGACGGGATTCCCCGCGACAGCCGACATCAACAAGGCGATGATACAGGGCGAAGTCAATTTCTCCGGCTCGTCTTTGCCGGGCTACACGACGCAAGTCATTCCGCAGATCATCACGCCGGGAATCGGGATGGTTCTCTACCAGTTCCCGGTCATCGGCGCCGATGGCAAACCGGCGGGAAATCAGAACCTCATCGATGCCGGCGTGCCGATTTTCGATGAATTCTACAAGCAGGCGTTCGGCAAGCCGCCGAGCGGGCCGAAAAACACAGCCATGCTTGTGTTGAACGATATAGGCGGCAAATTGCAGCGCGCCATGGTGTTTCACCATGACGCGCCCGCAGAAGCGGTGGAAACCATGCGCAAGGCTGTGATGCAGGTCGCCGCGGATCCGGAGTTTCAGTCGGAATTCAAACGGGTGACGTCAGAAAATGCCGATCTCGTGTCAGCATCCGAGCTCGATCCGCTGTTCGAGCGCATTCGCACGCTCGACCCCGCAGTGAAAAAGGTTCTTGCGGAGGCGGTGGGGGGATAGGGGCGCGTTTGCATCGTCAACGGGCGCCCTCGTTGTCACAATCCCTGCAATTTCGGCATGACTTCGGTCGAGAACAGGCGCAGCGAATTCATCGCTTCGCCAAATTCCATGTTGCCGAAATAGGGATAGGCGATGAGGTAATTGATTCCCAACGCCTCGACCTGCCGCTCGATTTCCACGCGCACCTGATCAGGCGTTCCAGCAATCAGCGTTCCATCTTTCAACGCATCTTCATAACTGGCCGCGAGCGGGATATTGAGACGCGCGCCGAGGTTTGACGCCTGATCGCCGGACTGCGCATTGCGCTGGATGAGCCAGGTCAGATTGTGATGGTGCAATTTTGCGTTGGGTTCGGCGATGCGCCGGGCTTCAGCCCCGGTATCGGCGACCACAATCTGGCGCGACACGCCAATCGCAACGCCGCCTTTGAAATCGGCTTTAGGATGCGCGGGCGCGCCCCGTTTGGCCAGCGCCTCGCGGAAAGCGTCGATATTCACTTTTGCGCGCGGCGTCGGGCCGTTGCTGACAAAATGCAGTCCCTGTTCTCCCGCCCAGGCTGCGCCTGTCGTGTTGGACGAGGCATACCAGAACGCCGGATAAGGCTTTTGCAAGGGATGCAGCGGCACGGGAACATTGCGGTAGTCGTAACGCGCGCTTTTGAAATTCAGCGTGTCGCTGGACAGCGCTTTGACGAGGCAATCGTAAGCCTCCATGAAAATATCGCGCGATTTGTCATGGTCGATATTGTGGAACCCCATTTCAAATGGCGAAACGCCGCGCCCGACGCCAACCTCAAGTCGCCCTTCGCCGAGATGGTCGAGAATGGCGATCTCTTCAGCGAGGCGCAGCGGCGAATAGAGCGGCAGGAGATAAACGAGCGGGCCGAAGTGAATATTCTTCGTCGCCTGGGCGACGGCGCCCAGCCAGGCGCCGGGAACCGGCACAGTGTTCAGTGGCGAAGCATGATGCTCGGCCACATGATAACCCCAGAAACCCGCATCATCCGCAGCTTGCAGAAACCGCAGGCGCTCCTTGAATGTCGTGGCGATCGGTCGGTTGGCGAGTTCCACATGGTCGAAAATACCGAACTTCATAGGGTCCTCGCCTGATTTTCATATCCCGCAGCAACCGCTGGCGTCTGTCGCCTGCGTTCCTTACACCCGTCCGACAAAGGCTCGCAACAGGGCGCCTGCGTTGCACGGCGGCCTTGATCTGACGCAATTCGTGCGCGAGTCAGGCGCCAAAGCGGCGGGCAAATCCAGCACGCGCGCATCAAGCTAAAGCTCTCCCTCGCCGCGGCCTTTGCCAAGCGCCTTGGCCTGCGGCGTTTGCATGTAGAAATTCAGGAACTCGTAGCCGAGCGCGGCATCGTGGGTCTGGTTGAACGCCGCCAGCAGCGGCTTGTTCAGGATGCGTTTGGTCATGGCCAGCGCATAGGCGTTGCGGCGCAGCAGCGCTTGCGCGATTTCACTGGTTTTTGCGTCGAGCTCTGAAGCGGGGACGGCGTAATTCACCACGCCCATGGTCGCGAGCTCCTTTGCTGTGAAAGGCCGCGCGAGCATCAGATATTCCTTGGCCATATTCATCGGCATTTTCAGTGGCGCGAAGAGCGAGCCGCCATCGCCCGGCGCCATGCAATGGTCAGCCGAGCCAACAATATTGCCATCAATCCTGAGATCGCCGGCGCTCATGTGATGGTCGGCAATCACAGCGTCTTCGCGGGCGATGATGAAATCGCAGCCGAGCACGAAATTCGCCCCAAAGCCGACCGCGTGGCCATTCACCTTTGCGATGACCGGCTTTTCAATGGTGCAAAGGGCTTCGATGGCGCGCGTAACGCCATTCATGATGTCCCAATCGCCACCGGGATCGCCATGATGGCCGTAGTTTGGCGGCGGGATGGTGAACACATCGTCCTTGCCTGTGACAATGATGACGCGAACCGAATTGTCATCGCGCAGTTCGTTCAGCGCGCGACCGAGCTCGGCAGCGCGCTGGGCGCCGCCTGGCTTGCCGTGCGCAAGCTTTTCCCGAAGGTGCTTTTCGATCCGCTTGAGAACGATGGTGGCGATCTGTCCTTCACGGAGAATATCGAGCAGAACATAGTCGGACATCGGATTTCCTTCTGGAGTTGGAGATTACATCGCCAGCAGGCGCGCAAAACGCGCGCGCACGGCAGGCGGCGTCAACGCCGCCGCCGCGATCACCTTGCGCACAGCTTCGCCATCGATGGGGCTGGTGCGGATGCCGGCTCTGTCCATGTCGGCCAGAAAATCGGGGTCGCGCGCCATTTTCATGAAAGCCTCGCTCAGCGCCTTTGCGCGATCGGGCGGCACGCCGGGCGGGGCCGCAAAAGGCAGCGCCATGAAAAACGGAAATTCTGCAAAATCCAGCAACGCAAGGTCTTCCGGCGTTTTGACGAGTTCGTGCGCCGTGGGCGCGTCCGGCGCCTCTGGCATTCGCGTCTTGCGGCCAAACACCATCAGGGCGCGCAGCTTTCCCTCGCGCCAGAGGTCCGGGCGGCCAACCAGAATGGCGCTGAGGTCGATCACCTGACCATCGAGTTCGTCGCGATCCATTGCGAGCCAGATTTCAGCTGCGCCAGGAAAGCCGCGCACGAGGTCGGCGTTCATGCCGAACATGTCATGCGCCAGCAGGCCGAAAACGATATTGGTGGCGCCGGCCACAGTGCCGCCAAGATGAATGGGCCTGTCTATGGCCAGCGCGTCCGCAAAGCTGTGCGCCTTGTGCCGCGCGTTGACGATCAGCAGATAGCCGTCATTCTCGTATGATGTCAGGCTGCCGAGCCATGTCAGCTTCACAGGATCAAACGTGGCGTTGGGATCGCCAACAATCGCCAGTTGCGGCAGCGCGCGGTTCATGCCGACGATGGTGAGTCCGTCGCGTTCCATCCCATTGGCCATGCGATTGGCGAGCGACAGGCCACCGCCGCCGGGCTGGTTCTGGACGATCACAGCAGGATTGCCCGGAATATATTTTCCAAGATGGCGCGCCACCGCCCGCGCGCCAATATCGTAATAGCCGCCAGGCGACGAGCCCACCAGGACCGTCACAGTCTTGCCTGCGTAAAACTCTTTGCTGGTTTGCGCGGGCGCCGGCGAGGCGGCGCAGATCAGCAAAGCGAAAACGCCCTGAAACAGGCGGAATGTTGCGCACATTGATGTTTCCCCCAACCTTCCGACTCTCCGGTCGGCGCCCGATCCACGCATCACGCTCTCTTATAAATCCCGGCATAGGCCTCGCGCAGCACATTTTTCTGCACTTTGCCCATCGCGTTGCGCGGGAGGTCATCAACAAAAATCACGCGCTTGGGCTGTTTGAACTTTGCCAATCGTTCTTCGAGCGCCGATTGAATGGATTTTTCGTCAACCGCAGTTACGCGGTCCTTCACCACAACAGCCGTGACGCCTTCGCCAAAATCAGGATGCGCGAGCCCGATGACAGCGCTTTCGATAACGCCGGGCAGGGCGTCGATCTCATCTTCCACCTCTTTGGGATAGACGTTAAACCCGCCTGTGATGACAAGATCCTTGCCGCGCCCGACAATATGCACGTAACCGCGCGAATCCAGCTTGCCGAGATCGCCGGTGATGAAGAAGCCATCGGCGCGAAATTCCGCCGCTGTCTTTTCCGGCATCCGCCAATAACCCTTGAAGACATTGGGGCCCTTGACTTCTATCATGCCGATGTCGCCATCCGCTACAGGCGCGCCGCTGTCAGGATCGGCAATGCGCAGTTCAACGCCGGGCAGAGGAAAGCCAACCGAACCGGGGACGCGCTCGCCACCATAGGGATTGGACGTATTCATATTTGTTTCAGTCATTCCGTAGCGTTCCAGAATGGCGTGGCCGGTGCGCGCATTCCATTCGCGATGGGTTTCAGCAAGCAGGGGCGCCGAACCCGAGATGAACAGTCGCATGGTTCTGGCGGCCTCTTTCGTCAGGCCGGGATGCGCCAGGAGGCGTGTGTAGAAGGTCGGCACGCCCATCATCGATGTTGCGCGCGGCATCAGTTTCAATATCGCATCGGCGTCGAGCTTTGGCAGAAACAACATGGAGCCGCCCGCCAGCAGCATGGTGTTGGTCGCGACGAACAATCCATGCGTGTGATAGATCGGCAACGCATGGATCAGGACATCATCAGATGTGAATTTCCAGAAATCGACCAGCGTCAGAGCATTTGAGGCCAGATTGTCATGCGTCAGCATGGCCCCTTTCGAGCGCCCGGTCGTGCCCGACGTGTAGAGAATGGCGGCCAGATCATCGCGGTTGCACGCAACATCGGCAAAATGCGGCGATGCGGCTGCGGCGAGCTCCGCCAGCTCGCCATCGCGCTGGACGCCGAGCGTGACGACATGCGCGACCCCGGCCTTGCGGGCGACGGGCGTAAGACGTTCGCGCGTCGCCGGATCGCACACAAACACGCGCGGTTCAGCGTCGCCGAGAAAATATTCGATTTCAGCCGCCGTATAAGCGGTGTTCAGCGGCAAAAAGATCGCGCCGGCGCGGACGCAGCCGAGATACAGCAATATCGCCTCGGGTGATTTTTCGACCTGCGCCGCGACCCGGTCGCCGGGCTGCACGCCAAGTCCCGCAAGCGCGGCGGCCATACGGGCCGAGCCCTCCGCAAGATCGGCATAGCTTGTCACTGCGCCGTCGAAATTTTCAATGAAGGGCTTTTCAGGCGCAGGAAAGCGCGAAGAGATTACGTCATAAAGATATGCAGCCATAGCCGTGCGTCCCGCAGTCCAGTCTGCTCCCTAGTTGGACTGGACCGCGCTCAGTTGCAAGCGGTCTCGCCCCGGTTTGAGCATCCGTTTGACGGCGCCAGACGCCACGACCATGCCCAGATTGGCGTAAGCCTCGTGGTTGGCCTCGATCGCGTCGCGATCGTAAAGATAATTGACCATCAGCCCGGCGCCATCGCGCAGGCCCCTGGGCGAGACATCGCCAAGCCAGTTGATGCGTTCGAGGCGCGCGCCATTGCCGAGATGAAACCGGGCGACAGGGTCGGCGCTGCGACCGTTCTTGTTCTTGCCGTGCAAAAAATAATGCGCCGCGAGGGCTTCAAGCGGCTTCCGGAGGGCTTCCGCCCGCTCTCTATCTGCTGCCCATGAGGCGTCCGCCACAGCTTCCAGCAGCGCATCGTCCGCGCCGGCCTCGCGGGCAGCGGAGGTTTTTAACCACTTTACGAAACCGGGGACCGGCGAAAGCGTCATAAACGTGTCGAGGCCCGGCAAATCCCGCCGCAATTCCTCAACAACCTGTTTGATCAGGAAGTTGCCGAAGGAAATTCCATTGAGCCCCTGCTGGCAATTTGAAATCGAATAGAAAACAGCCGTTTTCATTTTGCCGGGCGTCGAGATATCGCGGGTTTCGGCCAGCAGCGGCGCAATGGCGCCGGGCGGACTGTCGGTCAGCGCAACCTCGACGAAAATCAGCGGATCGTCTCGCAGCGCGGGATGAAAGAAGGCGTAGCAACGCCTGTCAGCCGGATCGATGCGTCGTCGCAAGTCTTCCCAGTCGCGAATTTCATGCACGGCTTCATAACGGATGATTTTCTCCAGCACATTGGCGGGCGTGGACCAGTCGATCCGGCGCAGAACCAGAAATCCTCGATTGAACCACGAGGAAAGCAGATGCGAGAGGCAGCGGTCGACGACCTTCAGATCGGGGTTGGCGCGCATGAAGGCCAGCAGGTCTTCGCGCATCCGCACAAGGCCCGCCGTTCCTCCGGGCGCCCGATTCAGGCGCCGGAACAATTCCTGCCGTCGGGGTTCCGCGCTGTAATGCAGATTGCTTTGGTTTTCCCCGTCGGGATTGTCGCGAAAGGCGCGCAACGCCCGTTCCAGGGCTTCGTGGTCGGGGCCATATTTCGTCGCCAGCGCATTGAAGAATTCAAGCTTCTGGTCCGGCGCGAGGCTGGCGTAGCGGTCGAAAGCCTCTTGCGCCATCGCCACACCCGAAGCCTCGCCCCGGCTTGACAGCAACGCCTCGCAAATGTCTGCGACATCGGCGGATTTATTGGCGCCGCCGACCGGCCATTCAAGACGCCCGAGGAGCGCCCGACCGCGTTCGGCGACCGCCGACAGCAAATCCGAAAAATGCGCGTTCGCCATGCGATCTCCAACGCGGGGAAGCCACGTAGGCTGGACAAGCGACATACAGCTCTCCATTC
The DNA here is from genome assembly GCA_903931945.1 of uncultured Hyphomicrobiales bacterium. Lineage (GTDB taxonomy): Bacteria > Pseudomonadota > Alphaproteobacteria > Rhizobiales > Beijerinckiaceae > Terripilifer. The sequence continues at coordinate 23,462 of CAIZEI010000136.1, forward strand.
TCCCGCCGCCCTGGTTGGACGAGCGCCTCCGAATCTCAAGCTAGGGATGATGTGTTGCAGAAATCTGATTATTTTAGGGCGATCGGGTTTTCAGGCGCAAAACCTCGCGCATGGTTATTGCGCGCTTGCGGTGAAGGACGCTCGCCGCCATATCTCCAGCATTGCGGCGTCCGGGGATTGCCGCCCTGATCTGTGGAACAATTGATGATCGCCGCTGCTCTTGCCGCATTACAGCAGATTTTCACGCCGCCGTTTCGCACGGTTCTGTGGAAGACGCTGGGCCTGACTGTCGCGCTGCTCGCTCTGGCGTGGGGCGCGCTGGACCGGTTGGCGCTCCACTATGCTGTGGGCGCAACAGGCTGGTTTGCGACAGCGCTTTCCATAGCGACCGGGCTGGGCTTGTTCGTGATGATGGCTTTTCTGGTTGCGCCAGCTTCGGCGCTGGTCGCCGGATTTTTTCTCGATGAACTTGCCGAGCGCGTCGAGGCCGATCCCGGTCCGGTGGGGAGGCCATTGCCAGCGGGCGCGGCGTTGCTGATTGGCGCGCGATTTGCCGCCTTGTCCTTGCTGGTGAACGGCCTTGCGCTTCTGGTCTTTCTGATTCCGGGCGTCAACGCCGCCGTTTTTTTCGCCGCCAACGCCTATCTGTCGGGCCGTGAATATTTTGAACTCGCATCGCTGCGTTATCGTGGAACCGCCGAGACCGACATTCTGCGGCGGCGTCATCGGCTCTATCTGTTTGTCTGCGGTCTGCCGATTGCCTTGATGCTGTCAATTCCGCTGGTCAATCTGCTGACGCCGATGTTCGCGATTGCCTATATGACGCGCGTCCATCGGCAGATCGCCGGCGTCGCTCCATCGGTTCAGACGGATTCCTGAACGGCGAATTGACCGGTTGCGCGAAACCGCTGGAGATAGGCGGGAACGATGGATTCAAAAGTCGACGGCGCAAGACCAAGCCCTTCCAGCGTGCGCCCTTCGGCTTTGGCTGTCGTGCTGACAATATTGTCATGGCGCAGCAGCGCGACCTGATCGCGCGTGAACAACAGGTCCGGCGGAAACAGGCCGAGGCTGACAAAATCCACGCCCTCGATTGCGGCGGCCATCCAGTGGGCCGCGGCGAAGGGCACGGGTACAAGCAGCCGCTTGCGCCCGGTCGTATCCAGAATGAATTGCATCAATTCGCGAAAACTGCGGACTTCCGGCCCGCCAAGCTCATAGATCGCGCCAGCCCGGGCTTTCCCGTCCAGAGCCAGAGCGGCGCTGGCGGCGACATCGCCTGCGAAGACCGGTTGCAGCCGTGCGTGGCCGCCGCCAAACAGCGGCAGCGCCGGCGCGAGGCGCGCAAGGGCTGCAAAACGGTTGAAGAAATGGTCTTCCGGCCCAAAAACAACGGAGGGGCGAAGGATTACAGCCGATGGCGAGGCCTCAAGCACTGCGGCCTCCCCTTCAGCCTTGCTGCGCGCATAGGCGGAGTCGGACGCCGCGTCTGCGCCGAGCGCCGAGAGATGGACGAGATTTGCAACGCCGGCCTGGCTCGCAGCCCGCGCAATGGCGCGGGCGCCAAACACATGCACGGCGTCAAAGCTCTGGCGTCCGCCTGATGTCAACACGCCCACCAGATTGATCGCGGCCTCCGCGCCGCGCAGGGCGGCGGCGATGGACGCAGGAAACCGGACATTCGCCTGCACGGCCTGCACCTGACCGACACGCCCGAGCGGCTGAAGATGAAAGGCCAGATCGGGCCGCCGCGTCGCCACGCGCACGCGCCAGCCCGCCTGCGCAAGCGCGCGCACGACATGCCGGCCCACAAAGCCGGAGCCGCCAAATACGGTCACGATTCGTCCGGTTCTGATCAATTCGTCTGTCATCGCCAACCCCGGTGGCAGCCCGCCACGATTTTTCCGCGCATGCGCATGTCAGTGTTTAATTAAGCGCTGGGCTTCTGTACAGGCCGCGGCAGGACTGTCCGCTGCAAACGGCGCCTGAATTTGACAAGACGCATTCATGCCCCTTATGAACGCGCCGTGCCCAGGTGGCGGAATTGGTAGACGCGCCGGCTTCAGGTGCCGGTGGCTTAACGGTCGTGAAGGTTCGAGTCCTTTCCTGGGCACCATTCCCAAAATTTGTCAGCAATGACAGAAGATCAGGCGATCGCCGCACGCGCGCCTTCGCCTTGCCGCGACGTTTTTGCGCCCGAGGTCTGCTTCCGTTCGGTCCCTCAAGATTGAGGGGCAGGGGGCGCCGTCCTGGCGGCGCGGGTGGTTCGTCCGCAATGGATGCCTCGCGGCGCCCCCTGCGCGGTTTTGACAGGTCTCGCGTCCCA
>CAIZEI010000137.1 GCA_903931945.1 uncultured Hyphomicrobiales bacterium
CCGAAGCTTTCTTGCATGAAGAAGTTCGTCAGCGAGGCCGAGGGCGCGGGTCCCGGACGATTGCTGCGCAATCGCCTTGAGACGCGGGCATTGGCAACGAAGCGATGATGCGCGAGGCCGAACAGCGCGCGCAACCCTATCTGTTCAAGTTGCGTCTGACGTCCAACGTCAAGCGCATGATCGCGCGTCTGTCGCCGCGCGCGGAATGGCTTGACGCGGGCCAAGGAGAGCAAGGTCGGACTCGAAGGCTGCGCGTGTCCGCTCTCAGTGTATCGCGAACCTCGCGAAGGGCGACAATTTGGCACCGCCCATGTCGCTTGATGACCCTGAACATGCCTGGACAGCGCGAAATGACGCTGTTTTCCGGCGATGTATGACGGCCCGGGCGCGTAACCGATTCCAATACCAACAATAAAATATTCCAGCCATTGAAGTCTCCGTCGAGCAATTCACACAATTTCAAACGTTCGAATTTCCGTTAATGTTGATTTAAGAAGGTCTGGTTACTCTGATGGTACGTGAGGAATGCGCGCACACTGCGCATTAGCATGACGCGTCCGCACGTTCCGGTTCTGATCCGGCTTGTTAAATCACTCAATGTCCAATTCGGCGAGAGCATTTGCGCGTGTAGCGATGCACGAAGATGTTTGTCCGCCGTTCATGCCGATAGTCACCATGGCCAATGTAGTGACGACTATGTACGTCGAAGGCGCGTTGACGGCGAGCGACCGTGAAAATCCTCGCTTTTGCGATATTCAGGCGGGAATATGAATAACGTGGCTTGTTTCTCAACTTCTGGATCATTCGAAGATGTCACGCAATAAAGAGCGACGCCTTGGCGATCGAACGCGAAACATTTGTCCTGCAAGGCTCTTTGACGTGAAAGGATTCAGTTTCGACGTCACGATCATGGATATGTCGAGCAGCGGCGCAAGAATCGAGCTTCCTATCGGCGTTCATATCCCACGAGTTTTCCATGTTCAAATAATAAACAGCGAATTTGATCGAAGCGCTGAGGTCGCCTGGCGGCGCTTGAATATGGTAGGTATTCGCTTCGTTGACGAGGCGGAAGCGTCGTCGACGGTGGCAGCAATCCATAGTGAGACGAAGTCGAAGCGGCTTACTTTGACCGATCTGCGAATGATGGTGCGGCCAGATGCGACACAATCGCGTTGATTACGTTGTAGTGTCTTATTTCGAGGATCAGCTTAATGGAAAAGCTATTGCTGATCTTTATGCCCTTCTTTCGCACTCAGAAGAGGCAAAACCAACATGATAAATCGTCGAAAAATAAAGCGCACCAAATGCGCCCTCAGGGCCAGATTGAACGATGGCCCTGAGACAACTATCCAGGTGAAAATGTTCGACTTTTCATCTAGAGGAGCCCGCATCCAACTCGCACAAGCCCAAGGCCTGCCCCAAAAGGTTCTGCTCATATTCGGAGCGAATAAAATCCCGGCGGAATGCGTATGGCAAAAAGGAAATGAGATTGGGCTCTCGTTTGAGAGTCCAATTGGAAATACATCAAATCCAGGCATTTAGCCTCTATATACCGCGACCATCCATTTCGATTATTTGCTACGCCGTCTGATTTTGCCGCACATCGTCCAGCTTTTTGGGCACCTGAAGAGCAAATTTAATGGGCCATTGAATTCGCTTGCCACCGAATTCCAATTTTGAAATATTTTCCCACGCGCTCGCTTTCATTGACTCTATCAACAGCGTCGACCCTTGGCGGTGACCAAGAAAAGCGTCTCACCATGGCGACGTCGAGCGCACCGCGCGCCCAAAACAACATGCGCGTGAAGATCGTTCTCGGCGCGCGCCTCGCCAGTCGTATCTATATCAATCGCGCTTCGGATTGCCCCCTTATAGGTCCGAAACATCCGGCGCGTCAGCGTCAGCGTCTGTTCGCGCGCACCATCCGCGATGCGATAAACTGACTAATCCGCATTTGTTGACATAGGGCTTATTCCGATAAGCGGCATCGCACCTGTTCAACCAAAGCGACCCTGTTCCCCGGAACCCATTGCAATGGATATCCGCTTTCCGTCAGTTGGTGCACTGCGCCGCGAAATTATATGGCACGTGTTCTGGCCATACGCCTGTCGCCTGCGCCTGCGCATAAGAGGCCGAACAATCGGCCTCCGTCAGATGTGGTCGGTCGACGCCATCCTTTTGCGCTTTTGCTTGCGCTGCAGCGGCTTTGGCGACGCGTGCAAGACAGTTCTGCTGGATTTTCTGGCAGGTCAAAGGCGCGGTTGCCGGGCCATCGGCGAGGGCTGGCGGCGGGCTGAGCGCCAGCGCCGATGCCGAGAGGAGCAGCGCTATGAAGGCCGGATGGGCGATCTTGCGCGTATAAATCGATGCAGGTGCAGGTTTCATGACGTAATTCCCTTGGTTTGGCGGGTGCGATCCGCCTGCTATATGTCTTTCGCGACGTGTTTAGTTGACGAGCCGGACCTGCGCGTTCGCTTGGGCGGCGCTTGTGCAGCTCCAGCTGAACTGGCTGGACTGAGACGTAGGACCCGACACGATGAAGTCGTTCGCGTTGAAGTCGTCCACTCTTCCGAGCTTGCCACCCCAGGTGCCGCCGGGGACGCCACATTGGCCGGCGTTTTGCGCCGCGATCTGAATGTTGGCGAAGCCGAAGGTCGCGGCCTTGCCAGTTAAACCATCGACGTCGTCATCTGAGTCATAGGCGACTGAAACCGAATAGTGCGGCGTCGTAATCAGCGCATAATTAGCGGCGCTGCCGACAACGCCGGGCTGTCCGACGACGACCTTGACAGTAATGCCTGCGGCTGCGTCCACCAGGTAGGTGTTGTTTCCCGATTGCGCGGCGTAGGCAACGCCATCAATGGTAATAGCGCCCATCCATGACTCGCCGATCTGTGACGTACCGTACCAACTGACCGAAGTGAGGCCCGGCGCGAGAGATATGGTATGCGCGCCCGCGAGAATGCTGACCTTGTAATATTCGCTCCACGACGAATTGCCCGTGCAGTTTGCGTTGATCTGAATTCCCGCGTCGCTGAGAAGGTTGTACCAGGTGTTGCCCGAATAATCGCACATGAACAATGACCACGAGCCATCCGCCCCCACGATGACAGGGTCCTCCGACAATGATCCCGATCCGTAATAGGAGCCTGACCCCGAAGCGGCGATATTGGCGCCGCCGATCGCGCTTGCGTGGACGGTTAGCGGGGTGGTCGCAGCACCGAATAGTCCCGAGAAAACCGAGTTGACGGCTCCGGAGTAAGAAACCGTTGTCGAAACAACGTTGTTGGCTTTGGACACCGCGACAACTGGCGTCACGGAAGAATTATTGAGGAGCCCATTAATGCTGCTCACATCGGCCAGAAAAACCTGAGTCGCGGCAGCCTGGGCGGCGGCGGTCGTCCCTCCCTTCAATGCGGCGGATGTCGCGGCCAGCGCCGCCGCATCAACGGCGGCCTGGACTTTGGAATGCGCGCTATCGGTCCGTGCATATTCGACGCCGAAACCGGTGAGCCCGACAATCGGAATCAGCGATATGCTGAACATAATGGCGACGTTGCCGCTCTTGTCATCCCGGAAGCGCCGAATCCTGCGCCAATGAGCGCCAAGGGAGTTGTTCAGGAGGAAGTCTGCGAGTCTCATGGCTGTCTCCAAATTCTTCATGAGCGCAGTCTGGCGATAGAACGTAAGCGCTGTTTTGCACCCACCTACCAAATTGTCTGATGAAGTTGGATGCTGAGGTCTGCTTGCCGCTTGGGCATGTGACGATCACAGAGCGTATGCACATGTCGAGGGATAACGAGGACCAGCCCCGCCGGATCGA
>CAIZEI010000138.1 GCA_903931945.1 uncultured Hyphomicrobiales bacterium
CCGAAGCTTTCTTGCATGAAGAAGTTCGTCAGCGAGGCCGAGGGCGCGGGTCCCGGACGATTGCTGCGCAATCGCCTTGAGACGCGGGCATTGGCAACGAAGCGATGATGCGCGAGGCCGAACAGCGCGCGCAACCCTATCATGCCTGCATATCTTACAATTGGCGCAGCCGCCCTTCTTTCAATGCTATTTTTTTATCGCTTGCATGATAAAGTTGGGGAAGACATGCGAGAGGACAACCGCCGAAAAATTTAATTGCTAATTGGTGCGCCTGGCGCCAAATTTGAACGATCTATTTCCGTGATGTCAGAGTTCAACTTGAACAGGGCCTAATTTGGCCTTGGGCTGCTTCTGGTCCATGCAGGAAACGTCGTAAGTGACCTCTTTCCCTTTGAGTTCACGGTTCAGTGCGAATTGTTTGATCATCGCATGGGTAATTTCGCCCATGCGTGCGTAGCAGGATTCTTCACTCGTAAGCGTTGAGTCATTGAATCGGGCAGGTGTGCATACGAGCTGCCCAACCACACAAACTGTCACGACCATAGTGAAAATATCCATAGCCCTCTCCAGTTGCTGCTCCCATCGCATCAAGCACGGTTCAGGCCAAGTTAATCATGTTTAAAGTTGATAGATATAAGCGCTCGATACGCCGTGGGCCTTCGCAATCTGTGCGACCGGCACGCCTCGCTTCCGTTCTCCCTTCAACATTTTCCGAAATGCCAAAAGTTCTTTACCCGTCCGGCGGTTGCGTTTAGCCTTTCCTGAATTAGAAGGCTTCGCTGACGACGCCTTTTGTCCAGCGCGCGGGACCTTTTCAGCCAATCCAGCTTTCGCAAGAAGTTTCTCCGCGGCTGTGATAATTCGGCGTAACTGCATGATGTCTGAATTTGTGAGCGACATTGTTTCCTCGACCGATTGACAGGCGCTGATATGTTAGATTGCGCCAGCAAGCAAGGTTCATGAGCGTTCCAAGGCGCCGACGTAGGAATTCAATGGATCGGTGTCGGCATAGGAGGCGATTTCAATAACCAATGAAAAGTGATCCATCGTCGGTCTATAACCTGGCGCCCGAATTCTTGTGGATCGCGTCGAATTGCAGTGTTGCAGTGTTGCAGAAATTGACACCCTAGGCAGCTCAATCTTGGTCGGTGAACCAAGTCTCCGCCCAACTCGCGCGTTTGACTGGCTGAAACTCCGTGAATGTCAGTGTCCCAAGCCCAGCTTTGTTAAACGGTTCCTCGGCGAACATTCCTTCCAGTTCAGCCTTTGAATTCGCGCGAGCCACCAAATAGCCGCCGATAGCAGGATCAACTTTGGGCCCAGAGCAAAGAAACAGGTTTTGATCGTATCCCTTTTGCAGCCAATTGCGATGGGCTAGGTAGCCTCCACGAATTGTTTCAATCGGCGCCCGATACGTCATTTCGACGATAAAATATTTCATACCGAACCTTCTGGCATCCCAACGCCGCCTGACTTTCAAGTTCGAGCATATCCTGTCCAGGGCGGTGGGGCGAATGGCATGAAGCGAACTTTTTCCCATGGCTTGACAGGCCCAAGTTAATCGCTCGACAGGCCTTGCTAAGCTCAGCCGCAACCCCCTGAATGTTTTATTGCTGATTGCCTTCTCTCATCCTACGCTCGCCCGGCGTGGAACTTTGCCGGTGCATCCGAGATTGATGGGGCCCAGTTATTTGCGCGTTAGCCGCCGGCAAAACCATGCTTATCGCAAAGTCGCTCGAAGAGCCGCTTGGCCGTGTGTGGCTGATTCATCGGCCCCGTTCGATCCGCTTCCAGGATCGCCTTGATCACCGGGAAAATCTGCTTGCTGCCGCCTCGAAGATTACAGCGGCTGCGAAGGCAGCGGTAAATTCTCGAACAAGTGCTCGATTTCCGCTGTGTGTGAAGCGTACCCAGTCTTGACGGGTCTATCGACAAAAACAATTTCCGTCACTTCATTCTGATTCAGAGTGCAGGCGTCACGAAGGCTCGCCTCATCGCCATCATATTCATAACGAAAGAAAATCACGTTGTGGTGGTAATCGTCGGTTTCAACATTCACCAGTTGAAGCTTGCCGATATCGATATCGAGCCCCAGTTCTTCCCTGACCTCTCGGACCGCCGTCAAACGGACCGATTCGGCGATGGCACCTTTCTGAAACCCACCGGGCAGCGCCAATTCATCATAGGCGGATTGTGTTGGATCGGCGCGACGGATCAGCAGAAGTTTATATGATGATGGATCGGTGGCGCGGACCCTCGTACGCGATCGGGCCATGATCATGACGCAACAAACGGTTGCGCAATTCACAAATGCAGTTGTTTCCTTATTATCAGGCATTCGAGCTCTCCAACTATTGTTCTCTTTTATCCAGAAATTTCGCGGCGATCAGGATTGTTGCCCGGCATTGATGGGACAGGCGCTTTTCGCTGACTGGCTATCAAGCGCCCCGTCCAAGTCGTCATTGTGAGCGCCGGCGGGCATTCGCCAGCGCGCCGCGCTGGATTGCCGCAGCGCGGGCTGGCGCCTATGATTCGATCCGGCATGACGACGCAAGCACAATCCTCGGAACGGGAAGCGTTGGCCGGCCTTGTGGAGAGGGTCACCTTCCACAACGCGGACAATGGGTTCTTTGTTCTGCTGGCCAAGGCTAGAGGCCATCGCGATCTGGTGACTGTCATCGGCCACGCCGCCATCATCTCCGCCGGTGAATGGATCACGGCGTCGGGAGAGTGGATCAACAATCACACTCATGGGCAACAGTTCAAGGCGCATTTCCGGCGCGCTTCGACTCCGACTTGCATCGACGGCATTGAGAAATACCTTGGCTCCGGCATGATCAGCGGGATTGGCCCCGTTTACGCCAAGAAAATGGTCAAGGCGTTCGGAGAAAAAGTTTTCGACATTATCGAGACCCACCGCGAACGATTGCGTGAGTTCACCGGTATCGGAGCGTTCCGCGCCAAGCGCATCACGGCTGCATTGGCCGGGCAGAAGATCATCCGCGAGATCATGATGTTTCTGCATAGCCATGGAGTGGGCACCGCGCGCTCGGTTCGCATCTACAAGACCTATGGCGCGGACGCCATTCAGGTCATGACGGAAAACCCGTACCGGCTGGCGCGGGATATTCGCGGCATCGGGTTCAAAATCGCCGACGCCATCGCCATCAAACTTGGCATTGAAAAGACCGCCATGACCCGGGTGCGCGCGGGCATTTCCTATGCGCTGACGGAAGCCATGGACGACGGTCATTGCGGCCTGCCCACGGGCGACCTGATTTCATTGGCGGAGAACTTGCTCGAAGTCGGCCCGGACCTTTTTGGCGCCGCCCTGAACATGGAGCTCGCCGAGGGCACGGTGATTGCCGACAACCTGCGGGATACCCCTTGTATCTTTCTCGCAAGCCTTTACCGCGCCGAGCAGGCGATTGCCGAGCGGTTACTGGCCCTGCGGCGGGGGAAGCGCCCCTGGGGCGACATTGACGCGGACAAGGCTATCCCCTGGGTGGAGCAACGTGTTGCGTTGGAATTGGCGCCAACCCAGAAGGACGCCGTGCGCTTGGCGCTATCGTCCAAGGCTTTGGTGATCTTCGGCGGCCCCGGCGTGGGCAAAACCACCACCGTCAAATCAATCCTGCGAATCTTGTCGGCCAAGCGCGTGGAAATAGTGCTCGCCGCACCTACAGGACGCGCCGCCAAGCGGATGAACGAAACCACGGGTCACGAGGCCAAAACCATTCACCGCCTTCTCGAAGTCGATCCAAAACACGGCGGGCTCAAACGGGGCGCGGACAATCCACTCGATTGCGATCTCCTCGTTATCGACGAAACGTCCATGTTTGACGTTATCTTGATGAACGCGCTCCTGAAAGCCGTTCCGGACAGCGCCGCCTTGGTGATTGTCGAGGACGTCGATCAATTGCCATCCTTTGGACCGGGCTAGGTTTTGGCGGACATCATCGCCTCCGGCGCCATCCCGGTCGTGCGCCTGACGGAAGTGTTTCGCCAAGCCGCCCAGAGCCAAATCATCACGACCGCGCACAAGATCAATCAAGGTGTCATTCCTGCCCTTGGCCACCCCGCGGCCGACAACGACTTTTATTTTATCCAGGCGAACGAGCCGGAAGTTGCGGCCAAGCGCATTGTCGAATTGGTGAAGACCCGCATTCCACGCAAATTCGGGTTTGATCCCATTCGTGACATCCAGGTGCTTTGCCCCATGAACCGGGGTGGGGTCGGCGCGCGCTCCTTGAACGTTGAGCTTCAGGCTGCGCTCAATCGTAAGCGTTGTTATCAGGCCACGTCCTGTAGCGCCGCCTGAGATGCGTACGCCCACGGCATGAGGTCGTCGATTTTCGCGTTGGGATGGCCGCTGACAATTTTCGTCAGTGTGCCGGCGAGCCAGACTTGCGGATCGATGTCATTCAGCTTGCAGGTTTCAATGAGCGAGGCGATGACAGCCCAATTCTCACCGCCTCCATCCGAACCCGC
>CAIZEI010000139.1 GCA_903931945.1 uncultured Hyphomicrobiales bacterium
CCATCGGCAAATATGGAAAAGTTCCCGGCATGATGGACTGGGTGCATGGCGTCGCCTGCCCGGATGAAAAGACGCTCTACGCCGCGCAGGAATTGAGCTGGCGCCTCGACAAGATCAGTCTGGAATAGGCGGGGGAGGGCTTTGAACCGCCGTGCTGCATGGAGCGAGATTTTCAATTGTGATCCGTAGCCGGTTCCCGGCCCCGGAGGGGCCATGGACGGTAGCCACGGGTGAAGCGCAGCGGAACCCGTGGGGCCGTTATCCGTCAATGAGGTAGGCCCAAAAGGCGGTGTGCGCAGCCTTCTCCCGCATTGCGGGAGAAGGTGGCCGATAGGCCGGATGAGGGCATTGCGGCGGTCGCAATTTTCAAGATTTCGTCGCGTGGCGGCACCCTCATCAGACCCGCTTTGCCGGCCACCTCAAGGCGATTGCGCAACATAACGTCCTTTATATTACACAAAATCTTTCTTCAATTGTACTCATTTCCAGCCGGTTCTGCGGTCAGATTCAGGGCTTTTGGCTGCCCAAGGGAGTAGATTGGGCATCACAGGACGCGCGGCTTGTTACTTGGCGCTACGGCGGTGTTTGCAATGAGGCCTCAAGCTCGCTCAACCTGATCGCCAATTGTCTACCTTCGCCAGGGCCGCCCTTGTGAATGACGCCCACAACGAAGCCATTTGCGTCCAAAATAGGGCCGCCTGACATGCCCTGAGTGAGCTGCTGCGTCACTTCAATCAAACCGACCCCCGATCTCGCCGGTAACGAACTTACCTCACCGGATCGAATGTTCACGCGTTCGCCTAGTCCCCAATCGGGATAGCCTATTGCAGTCACTTTATCAGTCACAGCGACAGCTTCCGTGGCCGGTTCGAACTCGTAGTATTCGGTCGAGGGGATCGTCGAACAGTCGAGCACAGCAACATCGCGGTGCTTGTCGTAGTGAATTACTTTCACAGTGTAGGTTGTCGTATGCTTCGATGGATGGAATGCGTTTACTTCCTTACGGCCTTCGACGCAGTGAGCGGCGGTGATGAGGCCAACGCTTTTGAGAAAAAAGGACGTGCCGTAAAGGTCAGGATGATCAACCACCCAAACTGATCGATCGCGCCGCTCTTCATCGGTGGGTGAAAGCTTGATCGGCTGACTCAGGAAGCTCTTATTGTATCGCTGTGCAACTGCGCGCACGACGGGGTCACTCTGGCCCTTGAGGTGCGCCAGATATGCGATCTTGCCCCGCAAGTGCGACGCCAGGGTTCCTTTTCCCTTTTTGGAATCGTATTTGGCTTGTGCCGCAGCAAGACCGAGCGTTTCTATCGAATGGAGGACAGCCCGAATGTTTCGAACGTAGCGGCGATCAATATTGAGTCCCGCATTGATCTTGACGCCCGTAACCATGCGCCGCGAGTTTCGATCAGCGAAGTGCGCCTTGTCAGGATGAACGATGAATCCATTGACCGATATTGCGGATAGCAGTTCGGGTGCCAGCAATTCAGGGGAGAACTTGCCAGCCGTCGGGACACCAATCGCGAATAGTGATGTCGGCGGTTGATAGCTGGAAAATGTAAGGTCGTCAGCGTAACGCGTGTAAATTGAGCGGGATGCCTTGGCGATAGCGAGCAGATCGGTGTCCAGCCTGTAGCAAATCATGTTCGATAAGATAGGGCTCGTAGAAGCCCCCTGTGGCAACTGGTTCATATGGCAGCACAGTCGAGCAACGATCTTAGATACCCGCGGGTCTATGCCGAGCGATCGTATGAGTCCGATAATTCGATTTTCTGTGATTGTTGGAAAATAATCCTTTAAATCGAGATTTACGATGAATTTTCGACGGCCGTGAGCTTCTGCATTGGTCTTAACGGAACGATCTGGCACAAACCCGTGGACAGGATTTCGCACCCAGTACAGCTGCTGCAGCAACGGGACTAGTTTCCGTTGTATAATTTTTAAGCGGAGGTCCGGGGCAGAGATCGCCCGCACCTTTCCTGACCCCTTGGCTATCTCAAATTGGGAGTACATGCGGCCGCGATACCACCAAATTTTTTTCAGTTCCGCAGGGCTAATCTTGAGATGAGCAAGGAGCGCCGCTTCATCCTTGAATGCGGATGGAATTGAAATCGGGAAAGACTTTCCGAAAATGCGTCGCACAGATAGCACGAGGTCTCCCTTCCAATCCCGCCGATGCGCCATAGTTCCTCGGCGCGGCACGATATGTAAAGACATTTGCTCTTAGGCCGCAGTTTCACAGCCCGCATGCGAAGGGAGACCTCGCATCTTAAAGCTATCAGGTGCCAGATTCTTGTTCCAGTCTTATCGTTACAGCGCTTCTCATGGCCCGAGCGACTGGGTGGTACGCAAGTACTAGTTCCATAATCTAGATTATGCGTTGGGCGGCTCCACCACACCCCCTCAACCCTCCGTCGCCAACCCCACCACACCCTCCCAACCCCCTCCGGTTTACCCGGGCGCCTGAAATGGTCTAGGAAGGCCCCAATCATGGAGACCTCCCAAAAATGCGCCCATCCAAACGAGAATCTGGCGTTTTGCGCCCGGTCACCATCGAGCGCGGCGTCGCGCGCTATGCCGAAGGCTCCTGCCTGATCAAATGCGGCGACACGCATGTTTTGTGCGCGGCAAGTCTTGAAGACAAGCCGCCGCCGTGGTTGCGCGGGCAGGGGCGGGGCTGGGTGACGGCGGAATATTCCATGCTGCCGCGCGCGACATCGACCCGAACACGGCGCGAATCCACCGCCGGCAAAGTGTCTGGCCGCACGCAGGAAATCCAGCGCCTGATCGGCCGCAGCCTGCGCGCGGTCGTCGATCTTCCGGCCCTTGGCGAGCGCCAGATTGTGGTCGATTGCGACGTGTTGCAGGCCGATGGCGGCACGCGTTGCGCCTCGATCACCGGCGGTTTTGTCGCGCTCTACGATTGCCTGCGCTGGATGCACCAGCGCTCCATGCTCAAGCAAATCCCCATCAAGGACCATGTCGCGGCTGTGTCCTGCGGCATTTACAAGGGCTCGCCCGTTCTTGATCTCGACTATGCCGAGGATTCCACCGCCGAAACGGACGCCAATTTCATCATCACCGGCGCCGGCGGGCTGGTTGAAATCCAGGCGACAGCGGAAGGCGCTGTCTTCTCCGAAGAGCAGTTCAACGAATTGCTGAAACTGGCGCGCAAAGGCGTTGGCGAATTGATCGCATTGCAGAAGGCGGCGATTGCCTAAGATGCGAAAACTCACCGGCAAACTTGTCATCGCAACGCATAACGCTGGCAAGCTCGCTGAAATGCGCGAGCTCATGGCGCCCTACGGCGTGCAATGCGTGTCGGCGGGCGAACTTGGGCTCCCCGAGCCCGAAGAAACCGGCGATACATTCATCGCCAACGCCCTGATCAAGGCGCGCGCAGCGGCGCATGCGGCAAAACTGCCGGCGCTGGCGGATGATTCCGGACTTTGCGTCGCGGCGCTCGATGGCGCGCCAGGAATCTATTCGGCGCGCTGGGCGGGGGAGGCAAAGGATTTTTCCGCCGCCATGGCGCGCATTGAAGCTGAGTTACAGGCGCGAAGGGCGACAACGCCGGAAAAGCGCCGCGCCCATTTCATCTCGGCGCTGGCGCTGGTCTGGCC
>CAIZEI010000140.1 GCA_903931945.1 uncultured Hyphomicrobiales bacterium
GGACGTGAACATGGGACGCGTCGGATGACAAAACCGCGCAGGGGGCGCCGCGAGGCATCCACACACTGCGGACGAACCACCCGCGTCGGCCAGGACGGCGCCCCCCGCCCCTCAAGTTTTTCGAGGGACAGAACCGAAGCAGACCTCGGGCGCAAAAACGTCGCGGGATGATTGTCATGCGCGCAGCGCATGATTTCATTCGCCATTCGCCGCCAGGAAGCCGATCGATCAGGCCGTCAACGGCGCTTTTGTCGCAAATTCCTCCTGCTGCGGAATGGCGGGGACTTCCCCGGTTTCAGCAGCATTGCGCACGACTTCCTGCAACAGACGCAGCCCCATGGGCGCCAGCGCCCGCTCCCAGAGCTGGCGGGCGGTCTCGCCCTTGCGGACAAAGCACCAGTCCTGCGCAGCCAGCGGCCCGGCGTCCATCCGGTCCGCCAGATGATAAATCGAGCCGCCGGCGATCGGGTCGCCCTCCTTGATCGTCCATTCGATCGCCGCAATGCCGCGATGCCGGGGCAGCAGCGAGGGATGATAGCCAATGCCGCCAAGCCGCGCCTTCGCCAGAGCCGCCGGCGTCACGCGCGCATGGCAATGGGCGGTCACGATCAGCCCGGTGTCGGGAGCGATATGTTCGGGACCGACAACGTGCGGGTCAGCGTGAACGACAACCTCAATGCCGCGCGCTTTTGCCGCCAGCGCCAGCCGGTCGTCTGCGGCGGGGGCGACAATCCGGACGATATCGACGCCTCGTTCGCCAGCCAGAGCGGACAGAACTTCCTGGCCAAAATATTTGGAGCCGACAAGCGTGATTTTCATGATTCGACCATCAGTGGGATTTATTCTCGGTTCCACCTTGTCCGAGGAAAAGTGGGAAGGCAAGATGGCTTTTTCCATGGAATCGTGACGTTTTCCCACTACAATGCCATTGCAGCGGTTCTTTGAAGTCGCTTGCCCCTTGCGCAAAGGCTGCAGGAACATATGGTAAGCAGATGTCCATAACCTTTCCACCGAACCTGCAGGGCGCCCTCCAGCCTGACCGCGGCGGGCTGGCAAGCCTCAACGAACGTTCGCGCGAGATTTTCCGCCGCATTGTCGATGGCTATCTGGCGACCGGGGCGCCGATGGGGTCGCGCAATCTGTCCCGCGTCCTGCCGATGACGCTGTCGCCGGCCTCCGTGCGCAATGTGATGCAGGACCTTGAGGACCTTGGCCTCGTCTATTCGCCGCACGCCAGCGCCGGGCGCGTGCCGACCGAAATCGGGCTGCGGTTTTTTGTCGATGCGCTGCTGGAGGTTGGCGATCTCCCGAAAGAAGAACGCGAACGCATTGACGCCCAGGTGAAAGCCGCCGAACGCGACCGACCGCTGGAGGATATGCTGGCTCGGGCGACAACGATGCTGTCGGGGCTGACGCGCGGGGCGGGCGTGGTGCTGACGACGAAAGAAAACGCGCGCCTCAAACATATCGAATTCGTGCGGCTGGAGCCCATGCGCGCGCTGGCCGTGCTGGTGTCTGAAGATGGCTCGGTTGAAAACCGCGTGCTCGATATCCCTTCGGGACTGCCCGCATCGGCCCTGGTTGAAGCGAGCAATTTTCTCAATGCGCGAATCCGGGGCCGTACGCTCGCCGAAGTCACAGTCGATATCGAAACCGAACGGGCGCGCGCCGAATCCGAGCTTGGCGAGCTCACATCGCGGCTGGTCGACGCCGGTTTGGCGACCTGGGCTGGCCTTGGCGATCATCAGCAACTGATCGTGCGCGGTCAGGCCAATTTGCTCGACGATGTCCACGCCATTGAAGATATCGAGCGAATCCGCCGCCTGTTCAGCGATCTCGAAACCAAGAAAGATGTGATCGACCTGCTCTCGCGGGCCGAAACAGGCGAGGGCGTGCGGATTTTTATCGGCTCCGAAAACAAGCTGTTTTCGCTGTCGGGATCGTCGATGATCGCCGCGCCCTTCCGCGATGGGCAGCAGCGTATTGTCGGCGTGCTCGGCGTCATCGGTCCAACGCGCCTGAATTACGCGCGCGTCGTGCCGATGGTGGATTACACCGCGCGCGTCGTCGCAAAATTGATGGGCGGGTAGAAGCGCTACGTCGGCGGCGTTCCGTTTTCGCCCAGCACAGCGCCCGCCAGATAGAGCGATCCGGCAATCAGGATGCGCGGGGGCGTCAGCCATGCCCGTTTTGCAAGCTCGATGAGGGCCGAACGCACATCGGGCGCCTCGCCTGCGCTCACCCCCATCCCCCGGGCGATCTCCACGAGTTCTCGCGGCGCGCGGCCGTCATGATCGCCAGAGACCGGAACCGCAATGATTTCAAACGCACGTTTTCGGAAAGGCGCCAGAAACGCCTGGCTGTCCTTCGTCGTCAGCATTCCGCAAATCATAATCAGCGGACGCGGCGGCATCTCCGCCATCGCCGCCGCCAAAGCCTTGCCGCCCGCCTCGTTGTGCCCTCCATCGAGCCAGATGTCAGAGGGTTTCGGCGCCAGCTCAACCAGCGCGCCATGGGTCAATCTTTGCAGTCGCGCCGGCCATTGCACAGATGTCATTCCCTTCGCATAGGCCTGATCGGGCAGACCGGGAAACGCTGCGCGCAAGGCCGCAATCGCGACGCCCGCATTGCCGATTTGATGATCGCCCGCCAGCGCAGGCAGCGGCAGATCGAGCAACCCCTCGCCATCCTCGAAAATCAGCCGTCGCCGTTCCTCGCGCGCCTGAAAATCCTGCGCGCCCATCGTCAGCGGCGCGCGCAATGCCTCCGCGCGCTTTTCAATGACGTTCCGGGCGGCGTCCTGTTGGTCTGCGATGATCGCACGCACGCCAGGCTTTAAAATACCCGCTTTCTCGAAGGCGATTTTTTCAATCGTGTCGCCAAGAAAATCGACATGATCGATGGAAACGGGCGTGATGACGCAGGCAAGCGGTCGATCCACGACATTGGTCGTATCGAAGCGCCCGCCGAGCCCCACCTCCAGCAGCAAGACATCGGCGGGATGTTCGCTGAACAGTTTGAACGCCGCCACCGTGACGATTTCAAACAGCGTGATGGGCGCGCCGGCATTGACGCGCTCGCATTGATCCAGCGCGCGGGACAGTTCATCCTCATCGACCAGCTTGCCCGCGAGCCGGATGCGCTCATGAAACCGCACGAGATGCGGCGACGTATAGACATGCGCGCGCTTGCCCGCCGACTCCAGGATCGCGCGCATGAAAGCGATGGTGGAGCCCTTGCCATTGGTGCCAGCGACATGGATGACAGGCGGCAGGCGATCCTGCGGGCGTCCGAGTTTTTCGAGCAGATCGAGCGTGCGTCCGAGCGACAGGTCGATCTTTTTGGGATGCAGCCTCGTCAGCCGTTCGAGCAGAACGTCGGAACGCTCCATTTCAGGCGGCCTTTTCAGCCTCGCGCGCGGGCCGCTTCATCAGAATGGCGCAGAGCCGCGCCAGCGTTGCGCGCATGTCCTTGCGATGCACGACCATGTCGATCATGCCATGCGCCCTGAGATATTCAGCGCGCTGAAATCCTTCGGGCAGGCGTTCGCGGATCGTCTGTTCAATCACCCGCGCGCCGGCAAACCCGATCATCGCTCCGGGCTCGGCGATGTGGATATCGCCCAGCATCGCAAAGGAGGCGGTGACGCCGCCCGTCGTCGGATTGGTCATCACAACGATATAGGGCAGTTTGGCCGCTTTCAGAAGCCGCACGGCGACTGTCGTGCGCGGCATCTGCATCAGAGAGAACATGCCCTCCTGCATCCGGGCGCCGCCTGACGCGGTGAACATGATGAAGGGTGTTTTTCTGCTGACCGCTTCCATCATGCCGGCCACAATCGCCTCGCCCGCCGCCATGCCCAGCGAACCCGCGATAAATTCAAAGTCCTGAACACCGACGACGACTTCCTGACCATCAAGCCCGCCGATCGCGATCTTCACGGCATCGTTCGAACCCGTCTTGGCGCGAAACTCCTTGAGCCGATCCGTGTAGCGTTTCATATCGCGAAATTTCAGCGGATCGGCGGGAACGTCCGGGGTTGGAAATTCAATATATCGCCCCTCGTCGAACAGCGAAGCAAGGCGAGCCTTTACCGGCATTCGCATGTGGTAGCCGGAATTCGGCACGACGAAAAGATTGGCTTCCAAGTCCTTGTGGAACACGAGTTCGCCGCTATCGGGGCATTTCACCCACAGGTTTTCCGGCGTTTCGCGTTTCAGGAACGAACGGATTTTTGGCGGAACGACATTCGACATCCAGTTCATGGCTGTTTCCCTTGTGCGCTGCGCACGCCGCCCGCAATCTCGCGGACAAGCTGGCAAACGGCCTCGACCGTTCCTGCAGTCGCGCGGTCGTTGTCTTCAAGCGAGGTCTTCAGCGCGTCGATCAGCGCAGTGCCGACCACCACGCCATCGGCATGTCTGGCGATGGAGGCGGCGGAGGCTGCATTCTTGACGCCAAAGCCCACCGCAACAGGCAGCGGCGTGTGGCGTTTGATGCGGTCGACCGCAGCGCCCACCCTGGAATAATCGGGGATTGCGGCGCCCGTCACGCCGGTCAACGATACGTAATATACAAAGCCGGAGGTATTGGTCAGCACTTTGGGCAAGCGTTCGTCATCGGTCGTCGGCGTCGCCAGACGGATGAAATTCAGCCCCGCCTGCACAGCCGGAATGCAGAGTTCGGCGTCTTCCTCAGGCGGCAGATCGACAACGATCAGACCATCGACGCCCGCCGATTTCGCTTCTGCGAGAAAGGCGTCCACGCCATGCACATAGATCGGGTTGTAATAGCCCATCAGCACGATGGGCGTGGCGCTGTCCCTGGCTCGAAATTGCGCGACCATGGCGAGCGTTTTCTTCAGCGACATGCCGGCCTTCAAGGCCCGCAGTCCTGCGGCCTGGATCGACGGCCCATCGGCCATCGGATCGGTGAAGGGCATGCCAACCTCAATCACATCGGCGCCTGCCGCCGGCAGGGCGCTGAGCAAGGCGAGCGAGGTCGCAGGATCGGGGTCGCCGGCCATCACAAATGTGACAAGAGCAGCGCGGCCCTCGGCGCGACACTGGGCGAAACGTGGTTCGATACGGGTTCTCATGGCGGGGGGACCTATCACACCCCGCCCATAAGGGAAATCCGGCGGGACCGAATCACCCCTTTTTGGCGAAGGGATTGGCGGCGGAGCCACCCTTGCCCTGCGATACCTGATAGGCGGAGGCGCCTGCCTTGGGCTGATCCTTGTCAGCTTTGGGTTTTTTCTTCTCTTTGTTGCTCTTCATCTGACCTTTGGCCATGATCTTTCTCCCGATGCGCCGCAAACGACTGGCAAAAACCGGACGCCCCTCAATCTATCACCGAAAACGGCAAAAGACCCGATATCGGAAAGATTATTTCTGTGTTATGCAAGGAGCCGGCAACGGACGGGTTATGTCCGCGCGCGCTGCTGTGGCGCCGCCGCCAAATCGTCCTCTCAACTTTATCTGGCCGGAAATTCCGTCCGCTCAATGAAAGCACAATACATTGTCAAACGAACAAAAGGCGCGCCGCCCTTTGGCCAAGCGCGCCATATCGGCCCGCTATGTCGTTTCCGTCGATCATCAGAACAAGAGTGGTTTTGACACACGCGAGGCCGCCGAGACCGAGGCGACTCGCATCCGCTCAATGCATCCCATTCTGACTGTGGAGGTTGCGGATTCCGAAATGGACACGGTGACCATGCTCGGCCCGACATTCGCCAAGGAAGAACCCGAAGAGGCCGAAGAAGGCGAGTAGGCTCTATGGCTTCGCCGCCCGCGCCAGATTGAGCGCGAGCAGCTTC
Organism: uncultured Hyphomicrobiales bacterium; assembly: GCA_903931945.1. Classification (GTDB taxonomy): domain Bacteria; phylum Pseudomonadota; class Alphaproteobacteria; order Rhizobiales; family Beijerinckiaceae; genus Terripilifer. The sequence goes on from CAIZEI010000140.1 coordinate 5,819, forward strand.
CATTTGCGGATGAAGTCCTGAGGGGTCATTCCTGACCTGTAGCATGAGTCGCGGAGATTTTCGCGGCGCGCTAAACCTCCGCGCGAGCGGGGCGGGCCATCAACGCGGCGATCGCCTCGTCGATACCGATGCGTCCGCGCAACAGCGCGTCAACGCTTGCGGCCACCGGCATATCGACGCCTTTTTCGCGCGCCATTTCGATCAGGACGGGCGCAGTTGCTGCGCCCTCAGCCAGTTTGCCCGCGCCCGCAGCAGTTGGATTTTCTCCACGCCCGAGCGCCAGCCCGAGCGAGAAATTTCGCGATTGTTCCGAACTGCACGTCAGCACAAGATCGCCTAGGCCGGAAAGGCCCATCAGGGTCTCGGGCCGCGCGCCCCACGCATCGCCGAACCGCCGCAGCTCGGCAAATCCACGCGCGATCAGTGCTGCCTCCGCGCTGGCGCCAAGTCCGCGACCGCGCGCCGCGCCACAGGCGATGGCGAGCACATTTTTTGCCGCCCCGCCAATCTCGACCCCCCGCAGATCGCTCGTATGATAGAGCCGGAAACTCTGCGAGGTCAGCGCTGCGGCGATGGCGCGCGCCAGATTTTCATCATGCGCCGCAAGCGTCACCGCCGTTGGCAATCCGCGTGACACATCGGCGGCAAAACTCGGGCCGGATAAAGCAGCCGGCGGATTGCGCGGAAGAGCCTGCGCAAGAATGTCGCTCATGAATCGTCTGGAGTGCTGCTCGATGCCTTTGGCGCAAACAACGACCGGAACGCCGGCGCCCAGCACCGCAGCAATATCCCCCGCGACAGCGCCGACCGCTTGCGCGGGAACCACCAGCAGCAGCAGATCGCTGGCGCAAGCCCTGGCAAGGGCCGCTTGCGGCGTGACGCGTGGATCGAGCCTGGCGCCGGGCATGCGTCGGCTTTCGCTGGTTCGGCTGATCTCGTCGACATGAGCGCGATCGCGCGCCCACAGCGCGACTTCGCGCCCCGCCCGCGCCGCGGCGTTGGCGAGCGCCACGCCCCAGGCGCCTGCGCCAATGACGCCAATGGTCTGGAAGTCTCGGGTTCCGGTCATGTCTGTATGGGTTGCGAAACGGATGTGCGGCTTTGATATCACCAATCGGCTGGGCGATACACCGGCGAACGCGCGCGCGGCGGAAGGCGCAGCGCTTGATATTGCTTCAGTAAAATCAGGCCGTGCGCCATTCGCCAGGGAGGCGTCAGGCCGCAAATAAAATGCGGCGCGGGTCAACCACGCCGCATCCTTGCGAATGGCTTAATGCCCGACCGTCTCTTCCAGAAAATCCTTCGTAGCAGTCCATGCGCGTTTGGCCGAGACGGGATTGTAGAAAGAGCCTTTCGACTTGTCAGCGCCTGACGACACAAGAGCAAAACCATGCTTGGTGTCGCTATAGGCGACAAATTCGAGATCGGTTCCAGCCGCCTTCATTTCGCTCTTGAACGCATCGACTTCGGCCGGCGCCACGACGGGATCGTCAGCTCCGTGCAGGACAAGCACATGGCCCTTGATATTTTTGGCGTCCGCAGGCGTTGGATTGGACAGCGAACCGTGCACCGTCACCAGCGCCTTGACATCGGCACCCTGCCGCCCAAGCTCCAGCACCGCTGCGCCGCCAAAGCAATAACCGATGGTCGCCATGCGCGCGGGATCGACATGCGAGTCCTGCAACAGCCGGTCATAGGCCGCCTTGACACGCCCGCGCAACAAAGGCCGATTGTTCATGTATTTGCCCATTTCCATTCCGGACTCCTTGGGCGCCGGCGGGCGAATGCCCTTGCCATAGGGATCGGCGACCATCGCGACATAACCGAGCTTGGCCAGATCGACAGCCGAGGCGCGTTCATCGTCCGAGGGGCCGGTCCATTGCGGAAACACCAGAACGCCGGGCTGTTTTGTCGTTTTGGCGTCGTCCCAAGCGATAAATCCCTCAAGCACGGCGTCGCCGTCCTTGTAGTCGAAGGTTTGGGTTTTGATTTCAGCCAGCGCAACGCTGGCAACCGCGAATACGCTCGCAAAGCCCAGCGCGGCTGGGGACGCGGCGCGAACAGAAATACGCATTGACGGCATCGGTGTCTCCATCCCTTTGGCGATCGCGCCACGTGATTTTTTGAGGGGCGCCGGGGGAGGTTAACACCGGAAAGAGCCGAAGTCAGCAATGCGAGCGACGCTCACCCGCGCCTCCCCAAAAAACGCCTACTCCGCTGCAATCAGCAATTCGGCTTCCGACAAATCGACGGATACGAGCTGGCTGACGCCGCGCTCCGCCATAGTGACGCCGAACAGCCGGTCCATCCGCGCCATGGTGATGGGATTGTGCGTGATGGTCACAAACCGGGTGTCGGTGCGTTTGCGCATTTCTTCCAGCAGGTCGCAGAAGCGTTCGACATTGTGATCGTCGAGCGGCGCATCGACCTCATCGAGCACGCAGATCGGCGATGGATTGGTGAGGAACACCGCAAAAATCAGGCTCATCGCGGTCAGCGCCTGTTCGCCGCCGGACAAGAGCGTCATGGTCTGCGGCTTTTTGCCCGGCGGGCGCGCGAGAATTTCGAGCCCGGCTTCCAGCGGATCGTCCGATTCCACCAGTTGCAGTTCCGCCGTGCCGCCGCCGAACAGGGCTGTGAATAATTCCCTGAAATGGCCGTTGACGACGCTGAAAGCGGCCATCAAACGCTCGCGGCCCTCCTTGTTGAGATTGCCGATGGCGCCGCGCAATTTACGGATGGCCTCTGTAAGATCGTCGCGCTCGGCAGCGAGTTCGCCATGTTTGGCGTCGATTTCAACAAGCTCGACATCGGCGCGCAGATTGACCGCGCCCAGGCGCTCGCGGTCCTGCTTGAGGGCGTCGAGCTTGCGCTCGACCTCATCAAGTTCAGGCAGAGCATCATCCGGCTTAACGCCCGCCAGAGCGGGGAGCCCGGCAGGCTCGCATTCCAGCTCATTGGCGATGGCGCGCACAATCGCTTCGTAACGCGCGCGCAGACCTTCAAGATGCGTCTCGGTGCGGGCGCGCTGTTCGCGTGCGGCGGCCATGCCTTCAAGGCAGGCTCTTGCCGCGCGATCGGCCTCCAGCAGCAGAGTTTCCGCGCGGGCGCGATTGTCGGCAGCCTCCTTGCGCGCGGCGTCAGCATGATCGATCGCGCCGATCAGTTCTCGCCGCTGGATGATGAATTGCCCCGGAGCTTCGGCAAGCGTTTCGAGTTCTTCGCGCGCCTCGCCAATGCGGGTCTCGAATTCGTCGATCTGATGCCGGGCTTTGCCGGCGCGCGCGTCCCACGATTGCAATTCGGCTGTGAGCGCGGCGCGGCGCTGGCTCCGCGCCTGATTGTCGCGCGCGATGGCCTGCACCATGGCGCGGGCTTCAGCGGTCTCGGCGCGTTGCTGGGCGGCGTTGAGGCGGGCGCGATCAACCCGGCCTGTCAGTTGCGCGCCGGGCGCGAGATCCGCGAGCGCTTGTTCGGCTCGGGCTTGCGCCTCGATGGCTTCGTCGCGACTGGCGGCAAGGCGCGTGCGGCCTTCGGCCAGCGCCGAAAGACGGGCCGCCGACTGCGCGCGCTTGCGTTCGAGCGCGCCGACGGCTTCGCGCGCTTGCTCAACCGCGCGCTGGCGGGCGCGGACACTGTCGCGCGCCTGCGTTTCGGCCTGTGCAGCCGCGCGCAATGCGGCCTGGCGGCGCTCGGCCTCCTGCTTGATTTCGTCAGCGGCGGCGCGGGCGAGCTCTGCTTCTTTGGTCAGATCTCCCAGCCGGTTCTTCTCCACGAGGCGGCGCGCGGCGGGCGTTGGCGCTTCGGCGGCGGCTGTAAAGCCATCCCAGCGCCAGAGGTCCCCCTCTTTGGTGACAAGCCGCTGGCCGGGCCTGAGCAGGCCGCGCAACTGGGGGCCATCAGCGCGGGTCACAATACCAATCTGGGCGAGACGTCGGGCAAGCGCAGGCGGCGCCTTGACCAGATGCGCCAAAGATTGCACGCCGGGGGGCAATGCGGGGTCGCCCGAGGCGTCGCCCGCCGCTGCCCAATGGGCCGGCGCGGAAGAGTTGATCGATGCGTCGAGATCGTCGCCCAGCGCCGCGCCCAGCGCCGCTTCATAGCCTTTTTCAACGGCCATTTCCTCAACGACGGGCGGCCAGAGGTCGCTGGCGGCGGTCGCCAGCAACTTGGTCAGCGTGCGCGCCTCGGTCTCAAGCCGATGCGCCTTGCGGTCAGCGTCCGCCAAAGGCGTTCTTGTTCGCGCCTCAGCATCACGGGCGCTCGCGTGCTCGTCCTCATGGGCAAGGAGCGCCTCTTCTGCCTCCCCCATGGCGGCGCGGGCCATTTCAAAGGCTTCGCTGGCGGCCTCCAGCTCGTCGCCCCCGCTAGTGTGCTCCAGTGCGGCAAGTTCGCTCTCGATGGAAGCAAGCTCCTGCGCGAAACGGTCGCGCCGTTGCGTCTCGTCGCGCAGGGCGCGCTCAAGGGCGGCGCGGCGCGCGTTCATATCCGCGAGGGCGGCCTGCGCATCGGCCAGCTTCTGCTCGGCTTCGGCCATGCGGCCTTCGGCGTCGGCAAGTCGGCTCTTGGCCTCAAATTCGGCTTCGGCAGAGGCTTCCGCGCCCTCGTCGAGCGTTTCGGCTTCGTCTTTCAGTTTGGCGATGACGCCGGCGGCGTCATCGATCAACGCGGTTTCACGGGCGAGATCGCGCGTCAATTGCGCGATGCGGCGCTCGAGTTCTGCGCTGCGCTCCTTTGCGCGGCGCTCCTCGCCATCGAGCTGGTCGCGCGCAAGCACAAGCCTCTGCAGGGCGGCGCCTGCTCGCGCCTCTTCGTCGCGCAATCCCGGCAGGCCGTGGGCTGCGACCGCCTGCGAGCGGGCGGCTTCGGCCTGCTGACGCGTACGCTCGGCGACATCAAGGGTCTCGGCATCGAGCTTGTGTGCCGCGGCGGCGACCTCCTGCGCGATCGTCTGGTGGCCAATGTGGTACAGCAGCGCTTCGTGCCGACGAATCTCGGCAGCCAGCGACTTGAACCGTCCCGCCTGCCGCGCCTGCCGGCGCAAACCTTCGGCCTGACTTGAAATCTGCTTCAGCACGTCTTCGAGGCGCAGCAGGTTTTCTTCGGCGCCCTTCAGGCGCAATTCGGCCTCATGGCGCCGGGAATGCAGGCCCGCCACTCCCGCCGCGTCTTCCAGAATGCGGCGGCGCTGCTGCGGCTTGGCGGCGATAATCTCGCCAATCTGCCCCTGCCGCACCATGGCGGGCGAGCGCGCGCCGGTCGCTGCGTCCGCAAACAGCAACTGCACATCGCGGGCGCGCACTTCCTTGCCGTTCAGGCGGTAGGTCGACCCTTCATCGCGATCGATCCGGCGCGAGACTTCCAGAACCTCGGCGTCGTTGAATGCGGCCGGGGCCGTGCGGGAAGAATTGTCCAGCACCAGCGAGACTTCCGCCATGTTGCGCGAAGGTCGCCCGCCGGAGCCGGAAAAAA
>CAIZEI010000141.1 GCA_903931945.1 uncultured Hyphomicrobiales bacterium
AGGACAAGACCAACGCCTGGAAAACCGGCGGCGGCGGCGTCTGGCAAACAGGTTCCTACGATCCGGAAACACGTACGACAATCTGGGGCACTGGCACTCCGGTCCCGATCTACGATCCGCAGGCGCGGCCCGGCGACAATCTCTATACCGATTCTGTTGTCGCGCTGGATGTCGATAGCGGCAAACTCAAATGGCACTTCCAGTACTTGCCGAACGATTCATGGGACTATGACGAAATTGGCATTCATATGCTTTACGACACCAAAATCGACGGACAGAACCGCAAGGTCGTCGCGCATTTCGGACGCAATGGATTTTTCTACACGATTGACCGCAACAACGGCAGTTTCATCAAGGATGCTCAATACGTCAATGATCTCACCTGGACGAAGGGGCTCGACGCCAAGACCGGCAAGCCGATCGAATATGACCCGACGCTCGATGTGCAGAAATATCAGCCCGAGGCGCGCGCCTTGCGCGGCGATCCAGACAAGCGCGCCTGTCCGACATGGCATGGAGGCGTCGCGCATCAACCTGTCGCCTATAATCCAGTCAAGCAGATCGCCTATGGCGTGGGCGCCGAAGGCTGCTTCACGCAGATTGGCGCTGAAGTGAAATTCAGATCGCCGGATGGCGGCATTGACGCAAAAAACAGCCAGCAGAGGAAATTCAGCAGTGATCTCTATTATGGCGCGATCACGGCTTTCGATACGGTCAATCACAAGGTCGTCGCCAAGGCGATTACGGAAATCGAAATCCGTTCTGGCGCGACCGACACCGCAGGCGGCGTTGTATTCACCGGACTGCAGGACGGCGCGCTTGTCGCTTATGACGATGACAAGCTGGAAGAACTCTGGCGGATCAATCTTGGCACGCCGCTGAAGGGCGCGCCGGTGACCTATTCGATCGGACCCAAGCAATTCCTTGCCGTGCAGACCAGCGGTCGGCATCTGCACCCGGTGAAATACGACAATCTTGAAAACTCAAGCTATCTGTTTGTGTTTGCGCTGAACTGATATGAGCGCCAGTCGCACTTTTAGCATTGAGGAATGTCTGGATTTGGCGACGCTCCATCCTGACATTTGATCGAACCGGGCGCGGACTTCAGCCCGCGCCGGATTGTGATCGCTACGGTTGCCTATTTGGGTTGCGATCCTGCCTTTTCCCACCGCAACCGGCTGTGCTTGAGGCCCAGCGAGACCATCAACGCGGCCAGGCGTATGGGCGCGCCGATGCCTTCCACGACAGGCACGCCAAGTTGCTCGCTTAACCATTTGGGCTGCATCTGGACCGGGCATTGCGTAATGCCCTGCGGAATAATCACCTGCGCGCCGTCTTCGTCAATCAGCGCGCGCGCTGCAGCCAGAAACGATTGAATCATCCGGTCGCGGTTCTGTGCGATATGCTGGAGATAGACGCCGCTGGCGCGACGCCCGGCGATGAAACTCTCCATGCCGTAGAACTGTGTTTGCGAGCGATGGCGTGGAATAGCTGAGGGATGATAGCAAACAATCCCAAACTGATCGCCCAGTTGCGCCGCGATATGCAGCGTCGCCTGCAGTGGCGCAACGACGGGAATATCGACGCAGGAGCGACCGCCCTCGACGCCGATGTCGAGCATTCCCAACGGCACAACAGCGTCATAACCCTCGCGCTCGGCCTGCCGGAACGCCTCATGAAAGATCGGCGCCGCCCCCTGAATTTCCGCAGGACCCAGCCCATCGAAAGGCCGCGCCGGCACAGAGACGATTCCGACTTCCACTTCGGCGGAGCTGTAACTTTTCGCCACGTTTTCGCGGAGCGTTCTTTGTTCAGGCGGATAGTCGCCAATGACGAATGCAACCCTGATCATCTCGCCCCCTCTGATAAGTTTGAACTTCAATCTACCGCGCGCGTCCGGAAAACAAAATCAGGCTTGCGTCCCCGGCGGCGGCGGTGGAAACTCTGGCGAGGCAAGGGAGGATGTAGTGATGCCCGTCTCGCGGTTCCTTCGCTTCATTTTGTGGTTCGTTCTTGCGCCTTGCGCAATGCAAGATGCCGCACTGGCGGCGGAGTTGGCCAACCTCACGCTGGCCTCAACCGCCACCATGACTGACCTGCCGATGTTTATCGCGCAATCGCGCGGATATTTCAAAGAGGAAGGGGTTGTTGTTTCAATCGTCCAGTTCGATTCCGGCGCGCGGATGATGCCGGCGCTGGCGTCGGGCGAAATCGATGTCGCGACCGGCGGCACCTCAGCGGGATTTTACAACGCCATCGCACGAGGCATGGGCATTCGCGTGGTTGCAGATAAATCGCGGACGCCGCCGGGCCGGCACGCGCAGGCGTTGCTGGTGCGCAAAGCGCTCATCGACAGCGGGCGCGTCAAAACGCTTTCGGACTTTAAAGGCCTGCGCGTCGCCAGCGCCGCAATTGGATCGTCAGCCATGGCGACCCTCAACAGGCTCTACAGATTGGCGGGACTGACATCGGGCGATATTGAGCGGGTCTATCTTGGCGTGCCGCAGCAGATCGCCGCCATGACCAATGGCGCTGTTGACGCTGCCATGCCTACCGAGCCGGTCGCCAGCGAAATCGAGAGGCAAGGCGTCGCGGTTCGTTTCATGAACGATGACGAAATCTATCCGGACCATCAGATCTCGGTGATGTTCTATTCAGATCAATTGCGGCGGCAACGGCGCGAGGCAGCGCTCGGCTTCATGCGCGGCTATCTCCGCGGCGTGCGCGCGCAGAACGCTTCGATTGTCAACGGCAGATTGAGCGGCCCGGATACGGACGAGTTTACCCGACTGATAGCGGCCAATACGCCAGTCAAGGACGTGGCGCTCCTGCGCGAGGTGACCATGAGCGACAATAGCGGCGACGGATTGCTGAATATCGACAGCCTGCGTGAAGATTACGAGGTTTACCGCGCAGAAGGATTGCTGGAAGGCGAAGGGCGTTTTGCAGATTCGCTCGATCTTTCGTTCGCGCGCGAAGCCGTCGCGGAACTGGCGGCCCGGACAAAATAATTCTTCTGCGCCATCATGCCTCCAACATCGCGCGCGCAGCGGCGCGGGCGCTCATGCCGGCTTTCAACCCGATGCGCGCCGCAGACTCATTGACAATCGAAATAATCCCGTCGTTCCAGGTGCTCAAGCCCTCTCCGAGCCGCGCGGAAAGCGTTGCGACTGAGGCTGCAGGGACTTTTCGCGCATCAAGCAGAAACAGGCCTTCGACAGCCGATCGGTTCATGGCGATGCCCGCATCGTTGGCGATGGCGCCCTTGGCGCCCATGCGCAGCGCGCCGTCCGACATTACACGGCTTGAATTGGCGCCGCTGCAAAAAACGTCGCCGGAAATATCTTCGTGGATGGCAGTCGTGCCGGGCGTCGCCCAGATGCGGCCTGTCGAAGTTTTTTCAACGACGACTGGCGTCTCTTCATCGCCGGGCCGCGTCGGGACGGGTTTGCCATCTGGCGCGCGCGTGAGCAGAGCCGCCGCTTCCCATGCCTGCTGCCCGGGAAAAACGCCCAGCGCGCGCGCCTGCGCATTCGCGCGGCTGATGGTTCCCAATAATGTCGAGCGGCCATTGCTGGTTTCGGCCGACATAACCGCGACGCTGGCGACCGGGACGCCAATGATCTCGCCATATTTCAAGCCGCTAATCCCTGCTTCGTCCTTGCCAATCCCCGCATCTGTGGCGATGATCGCTTTGACGCCTCGCGTGAACATCGGCGCCAATACGCGCAAACCGCAATACGAGCCGACAGCGACGACATCTCCGGCGCCTGCGCGCGTAGGATCCTTGTCAAAATAGGCCCCCGAATCATAGGCCACAATTCGACCCATCGTATCTTCAAGCACAACCAGTTGTTCGTCGCGGCCAATGACGGCGCCGTCAGCGATGGTCGCCGGGGGCGCCGCACGCGCGCAAGGGATTAAGACAATTGAGGCCGCCCCTGCAAGAATTGCCCGGCGATGGATAGTCCCGACTGTCACCGATACCGCCTCCCTGTCGTTTGTTGTTTGGTGGCCCGGACATACCACGCGACGGGACAATGCTGGCCTTACATCCAGCCCATCAATTCACGTCGCACGACATACTCAATGACATCCATGCCGTCAGTCGATTCATTCAGGCAATCGATACGCGCAAACGCTTCCCCGCCTGAGTCCCTGAACGCCTCTGCATTCTCGATGCCGATTTCCTCGATCGTTTCGACGCAATCGGCGACAAAGCCCGGCGTCGCTACTGCAAGGCGTTTGACGCCCTTGGCCGCAAGCGACCTGACTGTCGCCTCCGTATAAGGCTGCAACCACTCCGCGGCGCCGAAGCGCGATTGAAATGTCAGAATAAACTGTTCATTGCTCAAGCCAAGTTCGGCTTGCAACAGGCGTCCCGTTTTGACGCTCTGGCAATAATAGGGGTCGCCCTTCAACAAATAGGATTTTGGCAGGCCGTGGAATGAGGCGAGGATGGCGTCGGGTTTGAAAGCAAGTTTTGCCAAGCCTGCGCGAATCGAATTCGCCAAAGCCTTGATATAGACTGGCTCGTCGTGCCAAGGCGGCGCGATGCGAATACTCGGTTGCCAGCGCATTTGCGACAATGCGCGGAAAGCAGCGTCACAGACGCTTGCTGTGGTCGTTGCGGAATATTGCGGATAGAGGGGGACCAGCAATATACGGTCGCAACCCGCCGCCTGCATCGCATCCATGCGTGAGGCGATGGAGGGATTGCCGTAGCGCATTGCCCAATCCACGAGTAGCCGCTTGTCGGCGCCGAGGCGTTGGGCGAGTTGCTCCGATTGCGTCCGCGTGATCGTGCGCAGGGGGCTTTCATTGCGTTCGCGATTCCAGACCGAAGCGTATTTCTTGCCCGTTTTGGCCGGACGAAATGTGAGCACAAGCAAATGAAGAATTGGCAGCCACACAAAACGCGGCAACTCAATCACGCGCGGGTCGGACAGGAACTCGCGCAGGTAACGCCGCACTGACCAGAAATCGGTGGCGTCAGGCGTGCCCAGATTGACCAGCAAAACGCCAATGCGTCCGCTGGGCGCGGGGGGGTGGTCGACGGGGCGTTCCGCCGGCGCGAAAGTTGCTTCCATGTTCAGGCTTTTTCCAAAATCCGTTCGCCGCTAACCTACAGGCTTGCGCGCGAAAACTCCATCATTCTCCCGGTGGCTCAGTTTCCTGGCCAGATGCGCCAGAAATGGTTGAGCGGTCCCTGTCCGGAGCCATTTTGCAAACGGTGGCCGTGTTGCATGGCGCCAGTAAGATAGTCCTTCGCTTTCGCGATTGCGCCGGACAAGGTTTCGCCACGCGCCACACTTGCAGCGATGGCGGATGACAGCGTACATCCGGTTCCGTGGGTATGGCGCGTCTCGATCCATGGCGATGTGAAAAGCGCTTCTCCGCTATCGTCAATAAGAATGTCGGTCGCTGCAGCGCCGTTGATATGGCCGCCCTTCATCAGCACAGCGCGCGCGCCGCGCTGACGCAAGGCATAGCCAAGGCGCCTGAGACCATCGAGGTCCGTTGCCTCGTGCAGGCCGCTGAGGCGCGCAGCCTCGGGCGCATTGGGGGTTAGCAAATCAACCACCGGCAGAAGTTCGTGCATGATGGCCGCGACCAAATCGTCACGCGCCAACGCATGGCCGCTGCTGGCGGCCAGAACTGGATCAAGAACAACAAATTGCGGTGCGCGCGCGCCCAGAATTTGCGCGACAATCCGGGCGTTGTCGCCATTGGCAAGCATCCCTATTTTGACGGCGTCGACAGGCATATCGTCAAAAATCGCACTCAATTGCGCCGCCAGAAATTCCGGCGGCGGGATATGCACCGCCTGAACGCCAAGACCGCTCTGCGCGGTCAATGCTGTCGCAACCGCCATGCCGTTGCAGCCGAGCGCTGCGAATGTTTTCAAATCCGCCTGTATGCCAGCGCCGCCTGAGGGATCGGATCCAGCGATTGAGAGCACATTTGCGATCATCCGGAGGCCTTCCTCCTGACGCGTCTCAGCGTCGCGCATCAACAATCAGAGGCGCGCCGTCTTTCAGGACGCCGGACTCGATAATATCGATGCGCCCGTTAAAGCCGAGAATTTCGGCGAGATTGCGCTTCAGGCTGACTGGCAGTTGCGCGTCGTCGCGCGGACCTTCTGCGCGCAGCGTGACGGTATCGCGGCCTTCGCTACGATCGACCCGCATCTGCATTCGGCTCACGCACGTATGCCGCGCGCCAAGCTCAAGTAATTGACCCGGCATGATCAATCGGTCAACGACCTGTGTGACTTCATTCGCGCGACCAAGCCAACCTGCAATACGTGGACCGGTGCGCCCGCATGGAGAGGGTCCCGGAATGATCTTCGATAGATCGCCAGTGGAAAGCCGCAACATGGGATAATCAGGATTTGCGCGCGTGACCACGACCTCGCCTATCGCGCCCTCCTCCGCCGGCTCGTTTGTGCCAGGGCGCACGATTTCAAGTTTCAGACCCTCATTTATCATCATGCCTTCGTTTCGACCGCCATCGCCAAGACTGGTCTCATAGGCGATCACGCCAAGGTCAAGGGTGGCCAGCGCCTGGCGCAGGCGCACTCCGCGCTTTTCAATGCGCGCGCGCAAGGGAGCGGGAATATATCTGTCAAAGACCAGCGCCTTGTTCAAAGATGATATATCGCAATTTGCCTTTTCGGCGGTCTCAAGCAATTGCGCGAGCTGCTCGGCGTCGCCACAGTAAACGGATGGCTTCAGAACGTTGGCTTCATGCAATTTGAGTTCGATCGGCGCATTGCCGGCCGCAATGATCGCACAACCCAGTTCAAACGCGCCCTCATCAATGATAAAACCACTGCTCGCAAGATGGTAGGAGTAACAATTCAGGATGACATCGCCCTTGACCGCGCCGATTGCTGCAAGCGCACGCGCACAATTCCACCAATCGGGCCCTTGTCCTTGCGGCGTAGCCGTCGACACGCGACGCATAGCGCCAATCCGGGGTGCAACAAGTCCTCCGTAGGGCATATCATCTGCGCGCATTGCATCGACGTCGCGCTGGCGTAGAACGGGCATGCGCAGCAGCGCATCCATATTCGAGATCGAGTCGATTTCTGCATCGCGCATCAAACGCCGCCAACCTGCAGCACGCGGCTTCGCGACGGCCATGACGGTCTTCAATGTGCGGAAAAAAATTGCCTCCCGCGACTTTTGCGAACGCGAATCGTTGCGATCAAAATTCTGGCGCATGGTTGCTCCCCCCGGAGCAAGATTGAAAGAGTCCAATATGACGCCTTCTTCGCACGAATCGATTTTGGAACACAAGGGCGACAATCGATTCCAGGTGCGTTTCAAAAGTCTTCATGGCTGTTCGCTTTCATCGCACAACGTTGATCTGCGGCTGATGTTTGGTTAGAGTTCGCCACCCGATACCAAGGGCGCTTCGGATTGACCGAGGGTCAAACCGAAGCATTCGGCGCGTCAGCCGGATCTTGTTATAAGAACCGCGCGCGTTGGCGCTTGCCAGCGGCGATGTTTCAAGGCGCATCGCCATTGGTATTATAAGCGCCTGTTGCGCCTGATAAACAATCTTTATAATCGCTTTGAATCTAATAAAACAGGGTGATTTCTTTCGCATTGCGGCGCAACATCTCTGGCGCGGGAAGCATGCCGACGGAATGTCGTTCGCTTTGTCCATTTAATGCGAAGCTGTCGATTGTCAGCCCCAATGATTTACCGGCTCTGAAAGGGAAATTATCAACATTGTGGACCTGACTATAAGGAAGATCCGGAGGTGACGCATCCGCGTGATCAGGCAGGCAAATCAAGCACGCCTGCAGCATTGTCTTCGGCGCCAAAAACAAGTCGTTTGCCATCGAGGCTCCATGCAAGTGTAGCAATTGCTCCGCCTTTATCAGACGATCGAACGAATATTTCTGCCGCGTCCGTCAATCTGGAAAGCATAATCCACCCGTCATCGAAGCCGATTGCGATGACAAGCCCGTTGGGATGGAATGCGACGCATGATACGCGCGACGGACGCACGCAGTACTCGCGCGGGCCTCGTCCCATCGGGCCATCTTTGCCATCGAAGGGCCAGACAATACAGGCTTCCGCGCCCGATGTCGCCAGCCATTTGCCATCATGCGACCAGGACAAGGATCGCGATTTTGCCGGATAGCCGGTCATCCGCATATCCTTTTTGTCGGCGATCCTCCATCCATGCAAACAATTTTCCTGCATGGATGTCACGGCGAAGCGCCCGTCCGCTGATATCGTGACATCAAGATGGGAGCCGCGCCATACGAGCGCCTCGGGCTCAGCCGCCGTGTTTGGAAACCACAGCGAGACGCCATTGTAATGCGCGACCGCAAGGCGATATCCCTTGGGCATGAAACACACGCCGCGGACGCTGGAAGGCGCGGTCTGTGTCTTGATGTCGCCTTTTGTATCGCGGGCGCGCACCGTCTTGCCCGCGCTCCAGGCGATGGCGCCATCGGCGCGCAAGCAAAGCGCGTCAATCCATTTGCCAGTCTCGCTGGCGATTTCGACTGCGCCTCCCGCATCGCGTGTTTCAACAATGCGTCCATCGTCGCCACCCGTGACGATGGCGTCGTTCATGAAACGCGCCAGCAGAATTCCCGCGCCGGGATGCGCTGCAACGCGGCGCGCGTCTCCACCGACAAATAAAATGTCACCATTGGCCAGAGCCAGGACCGGCTCTGCGCCAAAAAAGCCTGCCGCTATGACGCCTTCTCCGGCATCGATCGGCGTCACGCGATCGGCCAGCGATTGAGGTTTTGCCGCCATGTGATCGCTCCTGTCTTTAATCGAGAGTGTCCGCGCCATCGCCTGCTTCAGGCTTTGGCAAATAATGCGTCACATTCAGTTGGATTTCAGCATCCACCAGAACTCGCAAGAAATCGGGCGGCCAGGAGTACGCGAATGACTCGTCCTCACGGTCGGCCAGAAGTCCGAATTCCAGCGTCAGACGCGCTGCAAAGGGTGTTTCCGGCAATGCTGATCTTGAGGAGTTAAGCATTCGTTCGAGACGCGATCCGAGCTTCGCGCAGGCGTCTTCAACGCTAAGGCAGGGGTCCGAAGGCGAGAGGTCGTAGACAAAGCGTCGGTAGCCATCGCGGCCTCGCTCTTCGCTAATGGGCGCCGCCGGCAATTGCGGCGGCGGCCCCTCATAGCCCATCATATCCACCTTCAATATGACGCCGAGCACGACCGCGAGCGCCATTCCGCCCTCACGCGACGCAGGAGAGGACGCCCTTGCGCAAATCGTCCGGTTTCAGATTGCGGCCGATGAAGACCACTTTGGATTCGCGCTTCTCGCCGGGGCGCCAATCTCGCTGGCTGTCGCCGTCGAGAATCATGTGAACGCCCTGAAAAACGAAGCGCTTGGGATCGTTCCTGAACGCCAGAATGCCCTTGGAGCGCAGGATATTCGGACCTTCCTTCTGCACGAGTTCGTTGATCCACGGCATGAATTTATCCGGGTCCATATCGCCATCCACGCGCACCGAAACAGACTGCATTTCCTCGTCGTGGTAATGCTTGAGACCGCCGCCATTCCCATGCCCATGATCGTGGTGATGGCCATGGTCATGGCCATGGTGATCGTGCCCATGGTGATCGTGGTCATGATGATCTTCGCCAGCCTCCAGAAATGACGGTTCGATTTCGAGGATTCGATCGAGATCGAACGCGCCCTGCCCGAGAACGGCGGAGAGCGGCACCTGGCACTTCGTCGTCTTGTGCAAACGCGCATAGGGATTGATGGCGCGGATGCGGCCTTCAACCTCCCGCAATTCCGCCTCGCTGACCAGATCCATCTTGTTGAGGATGATCACGTCCGCAAACGCGATCTGGCTTTTGGCTTCCGGCGCGTCCTTCAGACGGTCGGCCAACCATTTGGCGTCGGCTACCGTGACCACGGCGTCAAGGCGCGCGCGGTCCTGCACATCCTGATCGACGAAAAACGTCTGCGCGACAGGGGCGGGATCGGCAAGGCCCGTTGTCTCAACGATGATTGCGTCAAACTTGCCGCGCCGTTTCATCAGACCTTCGATGATGCGGATGAGATCGCCGCGCACGGTGCAGCAAATGCAGCCGTTGTTCATCTCGAAAACTTCTTCGTCGGCGCCGACAACCAGCTCGTTATCGATCCCTACTTCGCCGAATTCGTTGACAATCACCGCGAATTTCTGGCCATGATCCTCGCTCAGGATGCGGTTGAGCAGGGTCGTCTTGCCTGCGCCCAGATAGCCGGTGAGGACCGTGACGGGAATTTTGTCGGACATCGAAAACTCCATGAAATATAGGGGACCAGGTTGGCCCCTTATATGGTTTTTATTGCGGGCAGGGAAAGCCCCTCGCGTTCGGCGGCGTCACGCTTCCAGATGCTGGCGCGGACGCATCTGGCGGGCCAGTCCGCCAGCGCGACCGAAGATAACCGATACAGCATAAAATCCGCCGGCGACCAGAATAATCACAGGTCCCGAAGGCGCGCCCGAGGCAAATGAGGCGACAAGCCCCACATAGACCGACGCCGCGCCAACGCCGGCTCCGACGGCAATCATTCCTGGCACGTCGTTGGCCCAAAGTCGCGCGCTGGCCGCTGGCAGCATCATCAGCCCCACAGCCAGTAAAGTGCCCAGCGCCTGAAATCCGGCGACAAGATTCATCACCACCAGAATCAGAAAAGCAATCTGCGTCGGGCCGCCTGCGCGGCTGACGCTGGCCAGAAAGTTGGGATCGACAGTTTCGATAACCAGCGAGCGATAGAGTGCGGCAAGGCCCAGCATGGTCAGGCTGGCGATGGACGCCAGAAGGATCAGCGTCGCATCGTCAAGCGCCAGCACATTGCCGAACAAAACATGCAGCAAATCGATGCTGGTGCCCTTGAGCGAGACGATGGTGACGCCGAGCGCCAGCGAAACAAGATAAAACGCGGCCAGCGAAGCATCCTCTCGCAGCGAGGTTGCGCGCGCGACAGCGCCGGAGGCCACTGCTACGAGAAGCCCTGCAGCAAAGCCGCCCGCTGTCATGGCGCCGAGCGAGAGGCCGGCAAACAGATAGCCGAGCGCAGCGCCGGGCAGAATGGCGTGCGCCATCGCATCGCCTGTCAGGGACATTCGGCGCAGGACCAGAAAGACCCCGACTGGCGCTCCCGAAAGCGCCAGCGCCATGCCGCCGACCAGCGCCCGGCGCATGAATTCGAATTCCTGGAAAGGCGATATAAAAAGATCGAACATGTCACATCCGCTCGGGGCTCAGGCGGCCCGCATACAATCCTCGGCGTTCCGGTCAAAGGCTTCCACCATTTCGCGCGCGCGCTGCAAATTGGAGGGAGATAACACGTCGAACGTTGCGCCCCACGCGACAAGTTCGCGCGCCAGCAGCAGGGTTTTGGGAAAGACGCGCCGCACGAGATCCATGTCATGCAGCACGGCGATCACGGTTCGCCCCTGCGCCTGCCAGCGCTCAACGATGGAAACCAGATCGTCCGCCGTGCGCGTATCGAGCGCGGTCAGCGGCTCATCGAGCAATATGACCGCAGAGTCCTGCACCATGATGCGTGCGAACAACATGCGTTGTAATTGCCCGCCCGACAATGTGCCGATCGCCCGATCCTCAAGCCCGTCGAGCCCGACGGCGTGAATGGCGTCCATGACCTTACGTTTGCGTCCCGTCCCGATGCCGCCGAACAGTCCGGCCTGCCGCCAGAACCCCATCGAGACCATATCAAAAACATTGACCGGGAATGTGCGATCAATCTCTGCCGCCTGCGGCAGATAGGCGATATCGCGCGCGGCGCAGGCAACCCGCTCGATGCTGCCGCCAAGCGGCTTCAGCGCTCCCGCGATCCCTTTCAGCAGGGTCGATTTGCCAGCGCCATTGGGGCCGCAGATCGCCAGGAGGTCGCCGGCTTCGACCTCGCCGCCAATGTGATGCACAGCGGGGTGGCGATCATAGCCGAGAGTGAGATTTTGCAACCGGAGAACGGCGGTCATTGGATCGCCCAGAAGACGCAGGCCCAGATCGCTGCGACAAAGAGGCCGGCAATCGCCAGCCGCTCCAGAACCGAAAGCCGCAACAGCGAACGTCCCGGCATGGCGCGCGCTGGAGAATGCGCGTGCGAATGGCTCGCGGCCTCATTGTGGATATGCGTATGCGCTGTCATAATTCGTCCCGTAGAACCTGTCCTACGCGAACGTTATAATATAACGAGCGGCGAGGGAAGCGGGGAGTTTTGCAACGCATTTGCCCACGACCGATGAACTTGAGGTCAAGGGCACTCCTCAATATGGCTCAAACCCTCGTAACTCCGGCATCACCTTTTCGCCGAACAGGCGGATCGAGCGCATCAGGTCTTCTTCGGGAAGATCGGCGAAATTGAATTCGCCCATGAACGTATTGAAGACGCCTTCCGCAGCGGCCTTGCGTAGCTTTCGAGTGACGGTTTCCGGCGAGCCGATAAATACCAGTTCGTTTTTCAGGAGGTAATCGCCGTTGAACAGATTGGCCATGTGCTGGGACGCCCCGCTTTCGCCGCGCGCAATAAAATGCTCTGCGTGTTTTTTGGCGCGTTCGTCAAACGTCTGCCCGGGCAGAGGCGGCGGCAGAAAGCCCTCATAGGCGCGGGACGCGCGAAACAAGGCCTTGTCAAACGCCTTCTCATCGGTCTCATCGACATAGACCACGGTGCAATAGGCGAGATTGGGTTTTTGCGGCCAACCTTGCTTCGCCCATTGATCGAGAAACACACGATATTTCGGCGCGGCTTCCTCTCTGGGATAGACGAGAAAATAGCCCGAATTCACGCCATTTTCTGCGCAGAACGTGAGTGTGGCGGGGTCGCGGCTCATCATCCAGAGCGGCGGATGCGGCTTTTGCAGGGGTTGCACGGACAGTTGCGCCGAAGGTGTTTTGTGATTTTCGCCGGAGTAGGAAAAAGGCTGCTTGTCCCCATAGGCGTGGCGCAGGTAATCAACAAATTCCAGCGTCGGCGATTTGCGGAATTCGTAGCCAAGGCCGAAGGGCTTGAAATATTCCGGGCTGATCCCCGGCACGAGGCCACATTCCATGCGACCGCCCAGCATCTGATCGACAATGGCGATCTCTTCGGCGAGTCGCAGGGCCGGGTAGAGCGGCACGATGTAACCCATCGGTCCGATGCGCATACGTTTGGTGCGTGCGCCGGCGCCGACTGCATAAAGCGATGGCGAGGACATCCAGCTTTCGTCGGGGCGGCAGTGATGTTCGACGCAAAAGCCAAAATCGAAACCAAGTTCGTCACAAAGGCCAAGTTCGCGCCAGAGCTGCTCGTAGCGCTGATGCGGCGTCATGCCGGGTTTCGCCCAGATATGCGAGAAATGCGCAAATTTCATGTGCCAATCGCTCCTGATATCGCCACGCTATTGCGCCGCTGATTTTGTATGGGCCGCGTAATGGGCGCGAACTGCGGGCATTACGTCCCTGGCCAGCAGCGTCATGGATTCGCGATCCCACTCTTCGTTGACGCCATTCCAGGGCATTCCGCTCACCAGCAGATGTTCAAACGGGCCGGCCTTGTCGCGAAAATCAATCAGCTGATCGCGCACGCTGGCCGCCGATCCACTGATCACCCGCGCATTCATGGCGCCGACCACATCGACCTCGGAATCGGCCATGTCGGGCCGGGTTTTCATCGCGGCGAGTTTGCCGGCGTTCTTCAGCACCTGATGGATATAACGAAAATAAAAGTTCACGGCGCCGTCGGCGTGATGCAACCGCCGTTCGGCTTCGGCGTCGGTTGGCGCAACAAGAACCACGCGCACCACGCGCCAGTTATCGCCATTGATCGTACGACCGGCTTTGGCCAGACCTTTTGAGTAACCGGCCCAATGCTGGGCTACGCCGCCGGCCAGCAGCAGGGAACTCGACAGCGGCCCCCAGCCCCGCTCGCCCGCCAGTATCGACGTGCCCGACATCGGCGTGGCGATCGAAACATGGATCGGCGGTCCCTGCGGGTTGCGCGGTCCTGGCAAAAATCCCATGCGCAAGTCGGCATCGACAGATGTCTCGATACCGAATTTCCAGAATTCGCCATCGAACCGGTAAGGCGGACCCGAGCGCCAGATGCTCTGTATTATATCGATGGATTCGAGCATCATGCGCTTGCGCGTGTCCTCGTCTTCAAGTTTGAAGAGCTCCCAGTCCGGCGGCAGGCTGCCGGTGCCAATGCCGAAACGAAATCGCCCTTTGGCCAGATGATCGAATTGCGCGACCTCGCCAGCGATCACGGCGGGGTGGCGATTGGGCAGGCTGATGACGCCGGTTCCAAACGTGAGGCGCTTCGTTTGCGGGAGCAGGCTCGACATGAAAGCCAGCGGCGAGGGAATGGGCTCGCTCGTTGCCGCGAAATGTTCGCCGAGCCAGAATTCGTCAAATCCGATCTCATCAAGGAATCGCGCCTTGCGCGTGAGCTCGTCCATGGTTTCGCCGAGCGATTGTCCGGGCATGGTGAGGGGCATTAAAAATGTGCCAAGCTTCATGCGTCCTCCAGAAACAATTTCGACTACCTCACAGGAACTGGCGTCAGGAGTCAAAGGGACCAAGTCAAAGGACGGCTTGTCGCAGACGCGGCGGCTGATAGAGTTGGCGGCGCCGCGCCACAGAATCGCGCCTTTCGGGAGAACGTCCATGTTCAAGCCACGCCTGCTCCACAGCGCGCTCGCGCTGTCGTTTCTCGCTGGAGCCGCCGTGCTGGCGCCGAAAGTCGCTTTTGCAGATCCCATTCCGCCGGGATGGCAGGCGAGCAACATGGAAGCCATCGGCTACAGCGAACTTGGCGGGCGCTCGGGCGCCTTCAAGATGACGATCAAACAGGCCAACGGCAAATGGTATCTGTTTCTCGGCCATCTCTGGCATTACGGTTTCAGTATTGTCGATGTCACGGACCCGAAGAATCCGCGCTATGTCAAATTTGTTGACATGCCCACCAACAACTGGACGATCCAGCTCACCCATCATGATAATATTCTGATCGCGGCGATGGAAAAGCAGGCCTTCGCCTGGGGCGGCGACCCCAATAAACCCTTCAGCGAAGGGGCCATCATTTTCGATATTTCCGATCCGGAAAATCCCAAAGAACTCTCGCGCTGGAAAACAGGCGCCACCGGCACCCATCGCAATTCCTATCCAGGCGGCAAATACGCCTTCATGTCGGCGGCGGCGCCGGGCTCGACGGGCAATCAGCTGGTGATTCTGGATGTCAGCGATCCGACAAAACCGGTGGAAGTCAGTCGCTGGCATCAGCCGGGCCAGATGGAGGGCGAACCTTTTCCACCCGCTGCTCCGCGCGGATTTCATGGTCCCGCCAATCTCAGCCCGGACGGGAAAAGCCTCGTGATGGCCTATTCGCCAAGCATCGTGAATCTCGACATTTCCGATATCGCGCATCCCAAAGTCACCGGGCAATTGCAAATGAGCCCGCCGTTCCTGTCCGCAGGGTCGCAATCGCTCCACACGTCGTTGCCGTTGTGGGATCGTGGACTGATCTACGCCAATTCCGAGGCGAGCGCCGAGCGTTGTCAGGAGGGGCTGAATTTCGCGGGTCTGATCGACAATCGCAATCCTTCGATGCCACGTCTGATGTCGTTGTTTCCGTTGCCGCACCCGCCCGAAGGCGCGCCGTACAAGAATTTTTGCGAGCGCGGCGGACGTTTCGGGCCGCATAACACCAATCAGGAAATTCATCTGCCCGATGTCGAGAAGCCCGGCAATCTGATCTATCTCACCTATTTCACTGCGGGGTTGCGGGTGTTCGATATCAAGGATCCCGTCCAGCCCGTCGAGAGTGGATGGTTTTTGCCGCCGCAACCCACCAAACGCGCCGGGCCGCAGCCGCCAAACGATCTTGCTTCGCAGACCGAAGATGTGCTCGTCGACACCAGAGGCAATATATACATTGACGACAAGCATTGGGGTCTCTGGATTTTGCGCTACACCGGGATCGACCAGCCCGCGCCCACGGCGAAATAGCCGCAGGCCGGCATAGCGGTTTTCCGGGCCGTCGAAATTGCAGAGCGGCTGTGGCGGTGATAGGCAGACGCCACAGCCATCCCAAGGAGTGACAAATGGTGGAAAAAGTTCTCGCAGCCGTGCGCACCGCGCCCGGCAAGACCGAATTTATCGAATATCCCATGCCCGAGATCGCCGCAGATGCGGCGTTGATGAAAATGGAAGTCGCGGGCATCTGCGGCACCGACGTAAAACTTTACGAACATCCCCCTGGTCCGGCGCCCGTCATTATGGGCCATGAGAACATCGGCTACATCGCCAAGGCTGGCCGCGAATTCACCCGCCGCAAAGGTTTCAAGGAAGGCGATCTCGTCTTCGTCGAGCATTATGTGATGTGCGGCAAATGCGAGTGGTGCCACGCCGGCCAGTACCGCCATTGCGAGAACACCGATTGGCGCAACAATCCCGAATCCATCCGCTACGGCTACACCTCGGCGGAAAAGGCCCCCCATCTCTACGGCGGCTTCGCGCAATATGTCTATCTTCCGTGGAACGCGGTCCTGCATCATGTGCCCAAGGGCGTGTCGCCGGAACTCGCAGGCCTCGTGACGCCGATGGCCAACGGCATCGAATGGTCGCTGTTTGAAGGGCAGGTTGGCTATAACTCGACTGTGCTGATTCAGGGGCCGGGCCAGCAGGGTCTGTCGCAGACGGTGATATGCAGCCAGGCCGGCGCGAAAAACATCATCATCACCGGCACGTCGAAGGACGGCGCGCGGCTGGACGTCGCCAAAAAGCTCGGCGCCAATCACACCATCGACGTGCAGACCGAAAACCCGCTCGAAAAAATCATGGAATACACCGGCGGTCTTGGCGTTGATGTGGTGCTCGATTGCACAGCGGGTGCGGGCACAGCCCCCATTCTGCTTGGTATTGAAGCCATGAAGCGCAAAGCCGGTCATATTGTTGTGCAGGGCGAAATGCCTGACTTCCCGAACTTCCCGATCGGCAAGATGACGACGAAATACATCACCATGCATTCGGCCCGCGGCCATTCCTACAAGGCCTGCGAGCTGGCGCTGGAGCAACTGGCGTCCAAACGCTTCCCGCTCGATCTTGTCACCACGCATAAATTCGCGCTGAAAGACGTCGATCTTGCGATCAAGTCGGTCGGCGCCAAACCTGGCGGCGTCAAGGACGTGATCCACGCGTCGTTGATGCCCTGGCTCTAACCGATCATACGGCCCCGCTGTGAAACCGGCGGGGTCGGTCCGCTCCTTTCAATCGCAACAATCCTGTCATATTTGGCTTGCCACATTTCGCCGTTCGCGCAATCATGCGGTCGGAGGGTGATGTGGCTGATATCGAACCCATAAGGTTCATTCCGGGACGCAAAGGATCGCAGGCGGCGACAGGCCTGAGCGAGGCGACGCCTGCAACCTCAACGCCGATCACGCCCCGTCACGCGCCAGCCATCGTTTCGTTTGATCGCCACGAACTGCGGGTAATCATGAACCTTTACGGGCGCATGGTGGCGGCCGGAGAATGGCGCGATTACGCGATTGATTTCGGGCCGGAGCGCGCGGTGTTTTCAATCTTCCGCCGCACGTCGGAAATACCGCTTTACCGCATCGAGAAAGACCTGCGGTTGGCGCGCAAACAGGGCGCCTATTCGGTCATCGCCGCCACGGGATTGGTTCTCAAGCGCGGCCCAGACCTCGACCGAGTGATCTCGGTTCTGGAAAAACGTCCGAGGCTGGTCTCAGTATAAAAACCCCGCAGCTGGCAGCTGCGGGGTCGAAATCAGGTTGCAGATTGCAACTCTCAATTGTTGCGGTTACCGGTCAGATTCAACAACGCCATGAAGATGTTGAGGAAATCGAGATAGAGGCGCAACGCTCCATTGACCGACTTTTTGGTGGCGGTCTCGGCGTCGTCGTTGACGTAATACATTTCCTTCAGCGACTGCGTGTCGTAGGCGGTAAAGCCCGCGAAGATCAGCACAGTCAGGCAACTCAGCGCAAACTGGAAGCCAGTGCTCTGCAGGAACATATTCACCAGACCGGCGATGATCAGACCAAACAGGCCCATCACCAGAAATGAGCCGAAGCCCGAGAGGCTGCGGCTGGTTGTGTAGCCATAAAGACTCAACCCACCGAAAGCTGCCGCCGTTATGAAGAACGAACGGGCAATGGATTGACCTGTATAGACCAGTAGAATGGCCGATATGGATACGCCCATCGCCGCCGCAAACAGGAAGAACACGTTGCGGGCCGTCGCGGCCGACATCTGGTTGATGCGGAACGAGAAGAAAAACACAAAGGCCAGGGGCGCCAGCATCACCACGAAACGCAGCGGGCTAAGATAGATAGCTTCGCCGAACGGCGTGAGATGGCGCAGGTCCGGCCCGGCCAGCATATTGGTCCCCAGCGCCACAAGCCCGGTGATCCCAAGACCAAGGGTCATGTGATTGTATATTCCAAGCATATAGGCGCGCAGCCCCTGGTCGAGCTCTGCGCCGCCAGCCTGCGCTACGCTCGCGCCCCAACGGCTCGAAGCGTTGCGATCATAATTGGACATGGGTCACCCCTTCCGTGCATGGAGCGCGCCGCTCCAAGGCTTCCCGCATTACGGGTTGAGCAGGTCCAATATGGAGCCAGCGCGCCATAAATACAAGAGCCCGCGCGAGCGCATCCCCGCGCCAAAAAGTGAATTTTTCTTGATATTCAGGCGCTCGGCCAGGCGCGCTTGGTTGTCATCGTCGCTATGCCATGACAAGGAGGGGCAGCAGTGGATAAACGGCTGGCATGATCACCGATTGGCTCTTTTACCTTGCCGCAATTCCGGCGGTCATGTGCAACGGCATGGGCAAAGGCGGGTTTTCCGGGCTGGGCGGGCTCTCTTTGCCATTGATGAGTCTGGTCATTTCCCCGGTGCAGGCTGTCGCCATTACACTGCCGATCCTGATGTTGCAGGATGTGGTCAGCCTTTGGGCCTATCGCACCCAGATCGACTGGCGCCAGGTCCGCACCTGCCTGCCGGGCACGATGATCGGCATCGCCGGTGCGGCAGCGGTCCAGGTGCATGTCACGGCGCCAGCGGTGCAACTGATGGTTGGCGTCATTGCAGCTGGTTTTGTTCTGGCAACGGTGAAGAAAAACGCCGAGGCGCCGCCGGCGGATGTTTCGCTTCCCAAGGCGACGCTGTGGTCGGGCGTCGCCGGCTTTACATCTTTCATCGCCAATGCCGGCGGGCCGCCGATGCAGGTCTATCTGATGCCGTTGAAGCTGAAGCCGCCGGTCTATGCCGGCACGATGACCATGCTGTTCGCGATCGTGAACTGGGTAAAATTCCTCGCCTTCATTGCGCTCGGCCAGGTCTCGACCGCCAATCTCTCGACTTCCGCAGCGTTGATGCCGGTCGCCGTCGCCTCGACATTCCTTGGGGTATGGATGGTCAAGCGCATGTCTGGCGCGAAGTTTTACCCGATCGTGCGGGCGCTGACGCTGATTGTTGGCGTCAAACTCATCTGGGATGGGTTGCATGGGCTGCTGAAACCGGGCTGAAGCCCGCGAAAGCTGGAATGCAACAGCTATTAATCGGGCTTTAGCGGATCATACGGCAATCTGTTTCGCGCGAATGGGCGCGGGTACGGGGATTGACGCATGCTGGCGGGGCTTCGAGACGGCGGCTGGATCACGCTTGAGCGGCTCCGCGCCTATTCCGTCATGCTCATTTTTGCTTATGGTCTTGGGATCGGCGGCATCTACGCCAGCATGAAGAACGGGCTTGACTACGAGGGCCGCCCGATGGGCTCGGATTTTGCCGAAGTCTATGCAGCGGGGACCTTTGTGAACGAGGGCCAGCCCGCCAGGCCCTATGACCTGCCCACGCATATGCAACGCCAGCGCGATCTCTTCGGCGAGAAAACAGCGCTTTTCTCGTGGAACTATCCGCCTTATTTCCTGGCCGTCGCAGGTTTGCTGGCGGGGCTGCCCTATCTTGTCGCGCTGGCGCTCTGGCAATTGGGAACATTGCCCGCCTACCTTTGCGCGACCCGCGCCTTTCTGCGCGGCCCCGATGCGTTGCTGGCGGCTCTGGCCTTTCCGGCTGTGTTCTCCAATCTTGGCCATGGCCAGACCGGATTTATTGCCGCTGGGCTGATTGCGGGCGGATTGGCGCTGCTCGGTCGACGACCGGTGGTTGCAGGCGTTTTGTTCGCCCTGCTGGCGTTCAAACCGCAATTTGGTCTGCTGCTGCCTTTCGCGCTGGCGGCGGGCGGGCGCTGGAAAACGATGGCCTCGACCGCTGTAACCCTCGCGCTGATGACTTTGGCGACATGGATCGCCTGGGGACCAGATGTTTGGACGGCGTTTATCGCCAGCCTGCCGGATTCGCGCCTGCATGGGCTCGAATATTCAAACACCGGCTTTTACAAGATGCAGAGCCTGTTCGCGGCCGTGCGCATGCTGGGCGGTCCGGTGACGCTCGCCTATGCGTTGCATGGCGCGCTGCTGGCCGCAGTGACGCTTTGCGTTGTCGGCGTCTGGCGCAGCGGCGCGGACATGCGGCTGAAAGCGGCGGCGTTGATTATGGGCGCGTTGCTGGCGACGCCTTACTGTTTTGATTATGACATGACGATTGAGGGGCCCGCGATTGCCTGCCTCGTCTCCTACGGCCTGTCGCGAGGTTTCCTGCCGTGGGAAAAATCGCTGCTGGCGCTGGCTTTCGCTGCGCCGCTGCTGGCCCGCCCGATCGCCATGACGACCGCGCTGCCCTTCGGGTTTGCAACACTGCTCATTCTGTTTGTCCTCGCGATCCGCCATGCGGCGGCCGATGAAATTCTGGCGCGGCCCTCCAGCCGGCGATTTGCACAGGCGTGAATTTATCAGGCCGCGCTGCTTGCCGCTCCGCGCTTGCGCAGCTATTGTCGCAGGCGACGCGGGCGTAGTTCAATGGCAGAACGGAAGCTTCCCAAGCTTCATACGAGGGTTCGATTCCCTTCGCCCGCTCCAGTGATTTCAATGAGTCACGACTTTTGGATCGATAGAGTGCGGCGGCGGGGCGAGCCTGCGCCGCAACAGCGATCTGTCAGGCATGCCTTCCACCGCTCTCGCACCAGCCGAGGATGGCGTCCGCGATAGCGTCGGGACAGTCCAGTTCTGCAAGATGGCCTGCGCCGGCGATTGATCGGACCTCCGCTTTGCAGCGCAAAGCATTCCTGAATTGCTGCAGTGCGCCGTTGGGCAGCACCCGATCGCCTGCGCCGCGCAGCAGCAGGGTTGGCGCCTTGATCAGATGCAGACGGCTCGCCAGCCGTGTATCGCTCAAGGGCCACAGGAAGCGGGCTCCGGCTTCGCTCGCGCGGGTCTGCTCAACCGTCCATTCGATGGCGTCGGCGTTTTCCGGCTTTGCCGTGAAACGCGTATAGACATCCGGATCGACGCACAGCAGCCCCGGCAATTCGTCGGCGCGTTGCGCCCACATGTCTGTTGTCGGTTGAACCCGGTCGCTCACGCCCAATGGGCTGACCAGCGCCAGACAGCGCACGTCGTCAGGCCACAGGGCTGCAAGTTCGGCTGCCAGCGCAGCGCCGACTGAACCGGCGACGAGGTCCGCGCCGATCAGGCCGCTCGCCAGCACAATCTGGCGCGCTGCAAGTATCCAGTCCAGATGCGTGTCGAGCTTCGCGTGCCAGCTGCCGCCGCCCGGAAATCCTGGCAAGGATGGCGCGACGACGGTGCGCGTCCTGGCGAGGCGATCGAGGAATGGCGTCCATTTTGGCAGGCCGCCAAACCCGGCGAGGTAGCCGACAACCGGTCCACGCCCTTTGCGCCAGACACGGACGTCATGACCTTCGATGCGTGCGATGGAGGTTTCAACTCCTGCGGACTCAAGCATTGCGGCCTCCCTTGCGAGCGCCGTCGCCAATCGGCGCGGGCGCCTGCTGCTGGCTTGCAGGCAGCGGTCGCGGCCACCAATGGTCTTCCCATTGCGAGAACAGGCCACGAAGTTCTGGCATGACCTTTTCAGCAAAAATCCGTGTGTTGTAATTCGTTAATTCCTTGTTCATGTTGCCGTATTGCAAAAGCAACATGAGATGCCCGACGTTGAGTTCGGTCGCCGCCTCGCGCAACTGTTCGACAACGTCTTCGGGCGTTCCGATCACCACGTAGCCGTTATCGATGATCTCCTTCATTTTCTCTGCGCCGCGATTGCGCCGTTTCATGGCTATCTGACCGACGAGACCAGCTCGCTGCGTCTCTTCGCTGGTATAGCCGGGCGGCGCAGCGAAGCGCGGATCGACATGGAAAGAGCGGCCAAAAAAATACTCGGCGGGCTCGGTGTAAAGGTCGATGGCTTGCTGCCGGCTCTCCGCGACGCCGATGAATTGGAGAAAACCAGCGCGATAGGGGTTGCGGTCTTTCCCCAGCTTGTCGACGACTTTCCAGAACCCCTCCATGGCCGTCTGCGCGGCCTTGTAGCCATTGTACGACAGATAGCAAAAGCAGTAGTCGTTCTGCGCGCACCAATCCCACGTCTCGACCGATCCGCCTCCTGGCGCCCAGATTGGCGGATGCGGTTGCTGGATGGGGCGAGGCCAGATGTTGACATAGCGCTGCTGATTGAAGCGGCCATTGAATGCGAAGGGCTCCCGCGTCGTCCAGGCCTTGACCACAAGATCGGCGGCCTCGCGGTAACGGTCGCGCAACATGCTCGGATTTTGGCTATAGGCGTAGGCCGTGTCCATCGGCGTGCCAACGGGGAAGCCAGCAATCAACCGGCCTCCCGACATGCAATCAAGCATCGCCATTTCCTCGGCGACGCGGGTCGGCGGGTTGTACAGCGCCAGTGAATTGCCAAGCACGCAAATGGCGGTGTCCTGGGTGCGGCGCGCCAATGTGGCGGCGATCAGATTGGGCGACGGCATCAGCCCGTACCCGTTGGAATGATGCTCGTTGACGCAGATCGCATCGAAGCCGACCTGCGACGCATATTCGAGTTCGTCCATAAAATCATTGTACATCGCATGGGCGCGAACGGGATCGAACAGTCCGGAATCGATGGTCACCCACACGGACGGGTTCTTTTCCCGAAAATCCTCCGGCAGATCGAGGTATGGCATCAGGTGGAACCAGAGCATTTTCATCAGGCGTCCCCGTTGGCTTTTCGAAATCAAATCGATGTCAGACGATGCGCGACTCCCCGCTTTGTATCGCCCTTTCCCGACACGTCGTTCGCCTCATATCGCGCACAAATGTGCGATCGTCGAAGGGCGTTGCGCGATGCATTGTCGCCAGATTATCCCAAATGAGCACATCCCCCTGCCGCCATTTGTGTGCATAAACGAAGCGTGGTTGCGTTGCAAAATCCATCAGCTCCTTGATCACGGCTCGCGCCCTGTCCTGCGGCCAGCCAACAATATCGCTGGCGTGCGAGGCAAGATACAGGGCTTTGCGTCGGGATGGCGCGTGAATATGGACCAGCCTGTGTCGTGCGGGCGGGCGCGTCGCGCGCTCTTCATTCGTGGGTTCGGGTCCGCCGCCCTGCACGCGGCTATACCAATAGGAATGCTCAACAACGAGGTCCTCAAGGCCCTCCTTGCGGCTTGCAGGCAAGGCGTCCCAGACCGCGCGCATATCGGTAAACTCCGTGTCGGCGCCAGATGGCGGCGTGCGGTGACCCACGAGAAGGGAATAGGTCGCCCGCACCTCATAAAAACTCATGTCCGTGTGCCAGAGACGGTTGGCGCGCTTGTAGGCAAGACGCCGGTCATCGTCGGCGTAGATTTCCCCGACATCGTTGAGATTGCTCTGATCGACGATCTCGGGATAGGGCACGCGCAATTCGGTGCCTTTGATTTTGGGCGATGCGCCGCGTTCCAGAGGCCCCAGCCGCGCCGAAAAAGCGATGTGCTGTTCATTCGTCGGAGGGGTGTCGTGACTGATGACGCAGACTGCGAATCTCGCCATTGCGGCCCGCACGTCGTCGATAACCGCCTCTTCCACAGGCTGGCGGAGATCCACTCCGGTCAGTCGCGCGGCGTAAAGCGGATGCAGCGGCTCGATTGCGAGCGTCATCGGAGTCCTCCCTGAAGCGCAGGCAAGATAGACCGCTCGCCATGCGATGCAAGAGCCGCCGGTTTGCCTCAGTCAAAACTGTAAAGTCGTGCGGGATTGTCGACGAGCGTTTTCCGGATGAGGTCTGTGTCGTAGTCGACATAGCGGTACAAAAGCTCGACGGCTTCGGCATCGTTCATCATACGGTTCTTGGTCCAGCGCACATGCGGCCAATCGGAACCCCACACCATCCGGTCGGGCGCCGCTGCGATGAAGGCGTTTCCAAATGGAACAGCATCGTCAAAGCCGGAGCTGTGCACCGAATCGCGATTGCCATTCGAACACAGCATCCACCAGTTCTCGTCGTGTTTCAGTCGATCCAGCATCCACAAAAACGGTGGTTGTTTCAGACCGGCGGAAAAGTGAAGATGGCCCATATGATCGATGACAAGCGTAAGATTCTTGATCTCCAGCAGAAAATCCGCGAAATCGAGGACATCGTCGCCATTGATGTGAAGCTTGGCGTGCCAGCCAATTTCTCGCGCGCGGTCCATGGAGCGACGAACGGTCGCCAGCGACGTTGTCTCCGCATATTTCCGTCCAATGTTGAATCGAGCGCCACGCACGCCAAGCTGATTCAATCGCTCCAGCGTCGCATCGGTCACGTTGTCCTTGATGATGGCTGTCGCGCGGGTGTTGCGCCGTTCTTCGGGCGTCAGCCCTTCAAGCGTGTCGATGAGAAGCGAGTGGTCGGTATCGTAGGGCATGGGATGTACGATCACGCCGCGTGAAAAGCCCATAGCCGCAAGCATTCCGCGCGCCTCGCCGTTCGAACACCCCTTCAAGGGTTGATAATAGGCGTTGGGCTTGGGCGGATACTTCACGACGTCGTCGTGAAAGATGTGGTACTGGCAATCGCAGCTTCCGGGCGGCGGCGGCGGCGAGGGCATTCGCGTGTCGCGATCCCAGTCTGGAAAAGTCTTGTCGTCCATTATTTCCTCCTTTTGTGCGGTTCGGGCGAGTTTGAGTGCGGAGCGTCGCAAAAACAAGATCCATTCCAGCGGTTATTTGAAAATCGAATTGTAAATTCTCGCCCATTTTGGCATGACGGCGTCGAGTTCCTCCGGAGTCATATAAATCGCGCGAAACCCGCCGACCTCCGGCTTCAGGTCTTTTGCCTTTGTTGGCACGTTGGGATCGACGGTGATGTAGTTTGCATCCGCGAAGATGCGCTGCGCGTCCGGCGATATCAAAAAATCGAGAAACAGTTTGGCGGCGTTGGGATGTGGAGCGCCTTTTGTGATCGATGCGACCGATAGAACGGCCAGCGCAGGCGACCATTTGATCCAGTCCACCGGCGCGCCCTGTGCGGCGCTGATAACGGGTTGATGATTGAAGCCTTGCAGGCCCAGTGCGAATTCGCCCGCCATAACCTGATCGACCATTGCCCGCGCCGACGACTGAATATTGGTGATGTTCTGCGTCGACAGCCGGCGCAGATAGTCCATGCCTTTTTCCTCGCCCATGTCCATCAAGACGACGCCGGCAAAGCCGGGGCCTGCGGAGGACGAAACAAGACCGGAAACAGCAATTTTACTTTTGTACTTTGGATCGAGCAAATCATTCCAGTCGTGCGGTTCGCTTCCACGTGGAACGAGTTGCGTGTTATAGACCGGGGTCAGGACATAAATATTGTTGGCGACCCAAAAGCCCTCGCGGTCGACGAATTGGGCGGGCAGGGCGGCGGCGGCTTCAGGTAGCCATTGCATGACGAGGCCGGCGCGTTTGAGCGCCGGGGTTGGCGATGTGCCGTCGAAGACATCAGCCTGCACATGACCGGCTTTTGCCTCGGTCGTAATGCGCAAAATGGTGTCGGTGACATCGGCGCGAATGGCCTCGACCCTGATTCCATATTTCGCCTCGAACGCGTCAGCCAGCGGACGCGCGACCTGGTTGATAATCTGCGCTGTGTACCAGACAACGCGCCCGTCTTTTTTCGCAGCCTCGATCAACGCCGCATCGGCGGCTTGCGCGGAGCTTTCTGTGCAGTTGCACAGGCCCACCGCAACCACTGCACAAGCTGCCATCCACGAGCCGCGCCGCATATCCATCTCCCCGCTTTAACGATCGCCATCCCAACCGAGTTTTTTTGCCAGATTTGTGTCTGATGGCGCTTTCGTGTCTGGATATTGCCTTGAGAAGCACGGTTACGGCAAGTCTGGCCAAGTCAATCAAGCTGCAGAAGCGAGCCTGGCGAAAACCTCTTCTGCAATTGCCAACGAGGCTGTCAGGCCAGGGGACTCGATCCCGAACAGGTTGATGAGTCCGGGAACTCCGTGGT
Organism: uncultured Hyphomicrobiales bacterium; assembly: GCA_903931945.1. Lineage (GTDB taxonomy): Bacteria > Pseudomonadota > Alphaproteobacteria > Rhizobiales > Beijerinckiaceae > Terripilifer. The sequence continues at coordinate 26,394 of CAIZEI010000141.1, forward strand.
CTTTGGGGCACTGAATGATAAAGTCTCCTTCACTCGAAGTCGGCGAAAGAGCAAGTTTCGGCCGCACGCCCGCCCACCCGGGCATCAGCGCGCCATCGGGCAGTCCTGGCCAGAACCGCCGGATTGATGTGTAAAAATCCCGGTCGCGCAGTTCATCGATACGATAGTCGATTGTCTCGACCCATTCGACATCCGGTCCAAAGCGCAGCTGCCCCGCCAGATCGAGCGTTGTGTGCATGCTCCGAAAGTTCGATGTGTGAATCGGGTAGATCAGATGGCGAAATGGCGATTGTCCGGAAAGGACAAAATAGCTTCCTTTGGCTAAACGCTGACCAGGAATGAGGGATTTGGGCATTCCCTCGATCGATCCAGCGAGCCGCTGCGCATTGAGGCCGGCTGAATTAATGATCGTGTTGCAATGAACGGTGACCTCCTCGGCGCCGCCCAGCGCTATCTCGACGCCATCGCTCCGAACGCGACCTGAGAGAGCCGGACTCTTGCATACAACGGCGCCGCCATACCGCCTGATGTCGTCGCAATAGGCGCTCATCAATTCATGGGTGTCGATAATGCCGGACGAGGGCGAAAGCAGCGCGCCTGACACATCGAGTTCAGGCTCCAGCGCGTACGCCTCGTTTGCCGTCAGCGTCTGCAAATCATCCACGCCATTTGCTTCGGCCTGGGCGCGCGCCTGCTGAAGCCTTGCGAGACCTTCAGCGCCCGCAGCAGCGGGCGCAATGATGAGCTTGCCAATGCGGCTATGCCCGACATCCCGTTCTGCGCAATATGCGTAGAGCATCTGCCTTCCGCGAATACACAGGCGGCCTTTGAGCGTGTTTGGAGCGTTCAATCCGGCGTGAATGACTCCGGAGTTTCTGGAACTGGTGTGGCTGCCAACCCTTGATTCAGCCTCGACAACGACAACCTCGCGTCCGGCCAGGGCAAGTCGCCGCGCCACAGCCAGTCCAACAACGCCGCCGCCGACGACCAGACAGTCGACTTTTTCCGTCATCACGTCGCCTGAATCATTTCAACGTGTCCTGATACACTTTCATCCACTCCGGCTGCTTCGCGTCGAGTTCATCGGGTGTAAAGAACCGCGCCTTGAACGTAACGCCATCCGGCTTCAGCCGGGCCTGTCGCGCTGCAACGTTCGGCGAAGCGGGAATATAATCAGCATCGCGGAAGATGGCCTGTCCTTCATCCGACATCAGAAAATCGATCAACAGCTTTCCTGCGCTGGAATGCGGCCCCTTGAAAAGCCCGAGAATGAGCAACGCCCCCATGGCGTCGTCTGTTGGAACCCATTCAACCGGAGCGCCGCGCATGGAGGAGAAGGCTGCATGGTGGGTCAGCATCTGAACGCCCACTTTATATTCGCCGGCGATCACCATATCCATCACTTGCCGCGCGCTGACAGACAGGATTGCCGGCCGTTGCAGCGCGAGTTTGCGCAGATATTCAATGCCCTTCTGTTCGCCGAGCTTTGTCAGGACATGGCCGACAAATCCAACAACGCCAGTGGTGGACGGACTTGCGCCCAGCGCGAGCTGGCCCCTCCATTTGGGGTTCAGCAGATCATCAAGCGAAGCTGGCGCATCGGCGGCTTGCACGATATCGGTGTTATAGGCGTATGAGTGAATGTAGAGCGATACTCCGATCCAGTATCCGGCGGGATCATAATAGTCTTTCGGCATGATTGACGCCATATCCGGCAACCAGCTTTGCAGGAGATTGGCGCGTTTGAACACGCCGAGACCGCTGACGCCATCGTATATATCCGCCTGCACCTGGCCGGCGCGCGCCTCGGTCAGCACGCGTTGCATGATGTCGGCCGAATCGTTCCTGATGTAATTGACCTTGACGCCATATTTCCTTTCGAACGCATCGACCGCCGGGCGCGCCATCTGGTTGACAATCAGCGTCGTGTACCAGGTGACAGAGCCTTCTTTTTTTGCCGCAGCGATCAACGCCGGATCCGCTGCATCGGCGCGTTGCATCGAAATGCAGGCAACCAGCAGGGTCACAATCCCCGCGAGGCATGAACGATCATTCATTGCATTACACCCCGGTGAACCGGCGCATCGAAAATGTGCGCCTGGTGTCTCGTATCAAGTCTCCCCGATACGATATTTCTCAACCTTGTCCATGTCGAGACTCAGTCCTAGTCCGGGACCCGTTGGCACAACGACGCCGCCCTCCTCAGGCCAAAGGCTTTCTTTCACAATGTCGTCGCGCAACGGATTGATGGCGATGTCATATTCAAGAAGCACCGGAAATGGAACGTTTTCGGTGTGCGGCGATGTTGGCGTCGAGACCAGAAAATGGATGCCCGCAGCAAGCCCGAAGGCGCCGCCCCAGACAGCGGGCGCGACGCGCAGATTATGCAGTTGGGCCAGAGTTGCAATCTTGCGGGCTTCGACAAGCCCGCCGCAGCGACCGATTGCAGGTTGCACGACATCGACGCCGCGCGCCTCAATCAGGGTGCTGAATTCTTCAAGACTTGAAAGACCTTCGCCGGTTGCAATGGGAATGGGCGAACGCGCGCGCAGTTCGGCATGTCCTCTAATGTCGCCATGCGGCAGCGGCTCCTCGACCCATTGCACATTATAGGGTTCGATCAGCTTCAAACTCTGCAACATGATGTCCACAGTGTAATTGCCGTTGACATCGACCATCAACCTGCAGTCGTCGCCCAGGATTTGCCGTGCGATCCGTACGCGTACGAGATCGGATTGCGGACCTTTTCCGATCTTAATTTTCACGCCGTCAAAGCGCTTCCTGTCGACTTTGGACAGCTGCATTTCCAGGGTATTTTTTGCGCCCCGCGTGACATATCCGGTTGTCGCGTAACATGCGATCCTGTCAGAACGCTTGCCGCCGATCAGATCGTGCACAGATACGCCCAGCGTTTTCCCGATCGCGTCATACACAGCGACATTGACGCCGCTGAGAACCGATGTGTTATGGCCAAAACCGAAATGATAAAGCCTGTCGCGGCAATAGGCGGCAGCGATGTCAAAATCATAAAGACTTTTGCCGACGAAGAACGATTTGAGCAGGCCGAGATAGGCGCGTATGGGCTGGACGGGTCCAAGCCCCTCGCCATACCCCGTGATTCCCTCATCGGTCGTCACGCAGAACAAGGCCGATGAACGCTTGAAATTCAGACCGCGCGATGTGCCATAGGCCATCTCGGGATCGATGGCATATTCCATGCAGATGAGATCGATATCGACAATTTTTGGCATTTGCTGCGCGCCGTCCCTTGACCTGGTCGCCACAATACAATGCCATCGCGAAGCAATAGGCAAGAGAGCTCATCCTGCACGGTTTGCCGCCTTAATCCGAAAGTTTCGGTAAAAACATCGGGTATGGCTTCGACGATGTCGGTTTTCACCGCACCCGTCCGCCGCGTGCTTTCCATTGGCTCTGGAATGTCTTGCCCTGCGGCGCAGGGAGATCCCGGTATCGGGTCCAGCCTCCCGCCAAAGGCAGGGATTTGAAGCGCCCTTTTGCTTTGCCAAACATCGCTAGCGCCGGCATGGCGATGGAGGTCGCAATGCGATACAGGGCGGGTCGTTTAGCAAAAAAGGCCCAGAACGCCAACCCGTAGCGAACCGTCGCGGGCGATAAATGGCGCTCGAATTCGCGTTCGCGCCAGTGTCGCATCATTTTAGGCAAGGGAATGCGCACGGGGCAGACGGCTTCGCAGCGTCCGCAAAATGTGGAGGCGTTGGGCAGATGTCCTCCCTTGCCGACGCCAATGAGCGAAGGCGTCAGCACCGCGCCCATCGGGCCGGGATAGACAGCGCCATAGGCATGTCCACCGACGGCATGATAGACGGGGCAGTGGTTCATGCATGCCGCACAACGAATACAGCGCAACACGTCCTGAAACTCGCCGCCAAGCATTGACGACCGTCCGTTGTCGACCAGCACAACATGGTATGCCTCGGGTCCGTCAGGATCGCCCGCGCGGCGCGGACCTGTCGAGAGCGTCGTGTAAACGCTCATATCCTGCCCCGTCGCAGACCGCGCCAGCACGCGCAGGATCTGCGCTGCGTCAGCGAGCGTCGGGACGAGCTTTTCGAGCGAGGCGATCACGATATGCACGCGTCCCAGCGTCTGTGAGAGATCGCCATTGCCCTCATTGGTGACGATAATCGAGGTTCCGGTTTCAGCTATCAGAAAGTTTGCGCCTGTTATGCCGATATCGGCGGCCAGAAATTTTTCACGCAATACGGCCCGCGCTTCGGCGAGCAGGCTTTCGGGCGCTTCAAGATTGCGTTCTTTCGGCAAATCGGTGTGGACACGGCGGAAATCCGCCTCAACCTGGTCCTTGTTCAGATGCACCGCCGGCGCGATGATGTGCGAGGGCCGCTCACCGCGAAGCTGGATGATATATTCGCCAAGATCGGTCTCGATGACGTTCATGCCAGCCGATTCAATCGCGGCGTTGAGCCCGATTTCTTCTGACGCCATGGACTTGCCCTTGGCGATCAGGCGGGCGCCATGGGCTTTGCAGATATCGACAATGGCGGCGCAGGCTTCAGCAGAGTCGCGAGCAAAATGCATGTGCCCGCCGGCTTCGGTCACTTTCTTCTCATAGGCTTCGAGATAAAGATCGAGATGAGCGAGCGTGTGATTTTTGATATCGCGCGCGCTGTCACGCAGCGATTCGAATTCCGGCAATCGTTCAGCGGCTGAGGCGCGACGTTCGACAAAATTGACACGCACATTGCCCAGAGCCTGCTGCAATTGCGCGTCGCCAAGCGCGGCATGTGCATTCTGTTTGAACTGCGGCGTTGTGATGTGAACGCTCATGGGGCCACCGGACGTCTGAGATCGAACAGATGTCCAAAGGCGGGCATTGCCATCATGCGCCTGGCGCCGTTCATTTCGGGCCGTCCGCCGTCGCGCCGATCGGAGGCGCGGATGTCATGCCGGCAAGAACCTCCGCGATATGTCGCACTTCAACGCTTCGGCCGCGCCGGGATAATTTTCCCGCTATGTTCATCAGACAGCCAAGATCGCCAGCCAGCAGAACTTCGGCGCCCGACGTCTCGATATTTTCGCATTTTTTGGTGACAATCGAATCGGAAATCTCTCCATATTTGACTGCGAACGTTCCGCCAAAACCGCAACAGGTATCGTTCTCGCGCAAAGGGATGGATTGCAGGCCTTCGACGCTAGCCAGCAATTTGCGCGGCTGCGCCGATATGCCGAGTTCGCGCAGTCCCGAACAGGAATCGTGATAGGCGATCGTGTGCGGGAAGCGCGCCGAAACCTTTTCAACCTGCATGACATCAACCAGAAAGCTTACGAGTTCGTGGCACCGCGCGGCGAATGCCTGCGCTTTGGCGGCAAGTTCAGGCTCGCCTGCGAAAAGCTCAGGGTAATGCGCGCGCAACATGCCGGCGCAAGAGCCGGACGGCGCAACAATATAGTCGCAGCCCGAGAAGGCATCGATGGTATTCAGCGCGATATCGCGCGTGGAGGCGCGGTCGCCGGAATTATAGGCGGGCTGTCCGCAGCAGGTCTGTTGCGGGACAATGACGTTGCAGCCCGCATCTTCCAGCAATTTGACAGCGGCAAATCCGATGCCGGGACGGATCAAATCCACCAGACAGGTGACAAATAGTCCGACTCGAGGTTTGACGGGTTCCGGCAAGGAGTTGCTTCCATGTTGGCGCGCTTGCGCAGGATGCGGACTTTGCACGGGCCGGGCTGAGGATTCAAGCCCGTCTGTGACCCAGGATTGTTCCCCCTGATCGCCAATTGGGTGGCGTTGTGCGCCGCACAGCGTAAACAAGAACGGGGTCGGGATTGTCACGCATCCTTCAATCGCCGACAGTACCCTCGCCATCTCAGGCGCCAGACGAGGATATAGCCGATGAATGCTGACGACATCCGCAAAACGGCCTTCGCCATGCCACGGCACAGCCCGTCCTATCCTCCGGGTCCATACCGCTTCAGCGATCGCGAATATTTGACGATTGAATATGAAACAGACATTGACTACGTCAGGCGAATTGTCCCTGAGCCGCTTGAACCCATCGATGCTTTCGTGCGGTTTGAATTTGTCAAAATGCCGGATTCTACGGGTTTCGGCGCCTATCATGGCGCAGCCCAGACGATACCGGTCCGATTCAACGGGCAAGCGGGCGTCTATACCCGTTTGATGTTTCTGGACGTGCATCCGCCGATCGCTGGCGGGCGGGAGCTCTGGGGCTTTCCACAAAAGCTGGCGTCGCCGTCATTGGATGTCGAAAGCGACACGTTCGTCGGCAAGCTCGATTTTGGACCTGTGCGGGTCGCAACCGGGAGTATGGGTTACAAGCACAAGGCCGTCGAGACGTCTTTGGTTGCGGCGGGGCTGGAGCAGCCGGGATTTTTGCTGAAAATCATCCCGCATGTCGATGGCGCCCCGCGCATTTGCGAAATTGTGCGCTACATGCGGCGTGATATTGTGGTCAAGGGCGCCTGGACCGGGCCCGCTGCGCTCAGCCTGCATCCTCATGCGCTGGCGCCTGTTACTGCCCTGCCGGTGAAATCGATCCGCTCTGCGACGCATTTTATCACCGATTATACGCTGGCGCTGGGCGATGTCGTGCACGACTATCTGGCCTGACGTTTTGATTTTCCTGTTTCTGGTCATGGAGATCATGCCATGAATGCCGACGACGTTCGTAAATCCGCTTACGCCATGCCGCTTGAAAACCCGTCGTATCCGCCGGGTCCCTATCGATTTGTTAATCGCGAATTTCTGATCATTGCGTACAAAACGGATTTGGAGGCGCTGCGCAAGGTGGTGCCGGAACCGCTTGAGATCATCGACCCCATCGTCAAGTATGAATTCATCAAGATGCCGGATTCCACAGGGTTTGGCGATTACACCGAATCGGGGCAGGTGGTGCCGGTGCGCTACACCGATGCAAAAGGCGTCACGCAAACGGGTGGTTTCGTGCTGGCGATGTTTCTTGACGACGATCCGCCGATTGCCGGCGGGCGCGAACTTTGGGGCTTTCCGAAAAAGCTCGCCCATCCTCGCCTGAAAGTGCATGGCGACACGCTTGTTGGCGAACTCGATTTTGGCCCGGCGCGCATCGCAACGGCGACCATGGGCTACAAGCACGCGGTTCTGCCAAACGAGCGCGCCCTGCACGCGCTGCAGGAGCCCGGCTTTTTGTTGAAAATCATCCCGCATGTCGATGGAACGCCGCGCATTTGCGAACTCGTGCGTTACTATTTGCAGGACATCGAAGTGAAGGGCGCCTGGACGGGCCCGGCCGCACTGGAGCTTTCGCCCCATGCGCTGGCGCCCATCGCCGAACTGCCCGTGCGCGAGATTATCAGCGGCACGCATCTGATCGCCGACCTTACGCTGGGCCTTGGCGAGGTCGTGCACGACTATCTGGCATGAGGGTTCGCGTGGCAATGCATCCGCACTATGTCCAGAAACGCCGCCCCATAGCGCGCTCTTGCGGTTGCGCTGAATCCTTCGATTTCAGCCAATCCGGCAAGGTCCTGCGGGGGTCGCCTGGCGATTTTCGCGAGCGCTGAATCCGGGATGATATCCCGCGGCGGCCGGCGCGACGCCCGTGCAAGTTCAAGCCGTCTGGCTTGCAGCGCCGCATATAGCCGGCGCTCGGCTATGGTGAACGGCGGAACGGGCTGCTGTTCCACCTCATCCTGCGCTGCGTCCGGCGCTTCGACGCTTGTTGCAATGTTGTCCTTTGTCATGGGCTCATCGCCGCTCGCGCCAAATCTTTTAGCCAGATGTCGCGCTACGACGCCCGGCCAGTCGCGCGCCTGCCGCCGCAGGCTTTCAGTCGCTTCGCCGGTCAGCGCGCGAGCAACCCCGGCAACAGCGGCCGCGCCAGGTTTGAGCCAGCGTTGCGGAACAAACCTCCCTGCGCCGAGCGACCCGAGCAGCCCCGCGCAATTGTCGCAATTGCCGCATGGCGCCGACGCCTCGTCAAAGGCCGCCAGCAGCGTCTGACGACGGCAGGCCCGCCCCTCGCAGAGCGCGCGCATGGCGGCAAGGTTGCGCGCGCGCGCCTTGACGCGCTCGGGGCTGCTCTCCCCCTCGCCGAGGAGTCGCTGGCGGCGATCGAATTCGGCTTCGCTCCACAACGCCAGCGCTTCGGCGGGCGCGCCATCGCGTCCGGCGCGACCGATTTCCTGATAATAGGCCTCAATGCTGGTGGGCGGATCGGCGTGGCAGACAAAACGGACATCCGGCTTGTCGATGCCCATGCCAAAGGCGAGGGTGGCGCACATGACAACGCCTTGCGCCGATGAAAACTCATCTTGCCGCGCGGCGCGCGTTTCTGGGTCAAGACCGGCGTGATAGGCGCTGGCCCAGTGGCCACGGGCGCTGAGAGCATGGGCGAATTTCTCGGTGCGGTCGCGCGATTGGCAATAAACAATGCCGCTCTGGCCGCGCCGGGCCGAAACAAACGCAAGAATTTGCTGGAACGGATCCGTTTTGCGGGCCATCGCAAGTCGAATATTCGGGCGGTCGAATGAGCCGATAATTTCCGTTGGCTTGCGGTCGCCGAACAGAAGCGCCACGATTTCCTGGCGTGTGCGCGCATTGGCCGTTGCTGTCACCGCCAGAGTCTGGATGCCGCCAAGCTCCCAGGCGACGTCGCGCAACGCCAGATATTCCGGACGGAAATCATGTCCCCATTGCGAGAGGCAATGAGCTTCGTCAATCGCAAGGAGGTGCGCGCCGCCCCGTTTGAAAAGCCCGGTCAGGCCGGGCAGGGCGAAGCGTTCGGGCGCGACATAGACCAGTTTGAGCCTGCGCTCTTCGATTGCCCGTTCAACGGCCTGCGATTCTCCGCCAAGATTGCCCGAGTGCAGCGCGCCGGCTGCGATGCCGCGCGCGCTCAACCGCGTCACTTGATCGCGCATCAGAGAGATCAGCGGCGAGACAACGACCGTCAGGCCCGGGCGCAGCAGCGCCGGCAATTGATAGCAAAGTGATTTGCCGCCGCCTGTCGGCAGAACGGCAAGCACATTCTCGCCTGCAATCACTGCGGCGATTATATCGTTCTGATGCGGCAGAAAATCCGCAAATCCGAAATGGCGCGCCATTTTCTCGCGCGCTTCGGGAAGGCTGGCAATCATACGTTCGCCAATCGGCGAGCGGCCTCAACCCTTATGGCCGCGATCAATTCGGGCGGGCGCGCTCCGCGCCTTTCTGATATTCCGATATCGGCAATGACGCCGCAAGGTCGGCCTGACAACAGGATCAGTCGGTCGGCGAGCGTAATCGCCTCGTCCATATCATGCGTCACCAGAAGCGTTGTGACCGGCCGTCGTTCGACCATTAACGCCAGTTCTTCGCGCAGGCTTGCGGCGAGTTTTGCATCAAGAGAAACGAAGGGTTCGTCGAGCAGCAACAGATCCGGCTCCACGGCGAATGCGCGGGCGAGCGCGAGCCGACGCGCCATGCCGCCCGAGATCTCGCCGGGGTAGCGGTCCCGGCAGTCCCCAAGCTGAAAAGCGGTCAGAAGCGCATCGAGATCGTCATGCGCTGCGCCCGGCGCGGCGATGCGCAGATTTTCGAACACGCTGCGCCAAGGCAACAGGCGCGGCTCCTGGAACACCATGCCCAGGCGTCCGCGCGCCGGCTTCACGATGTTGCCCTTGTAATCGGGGTCGAGGCCAGCGATCAGCCGCAGCAAGGTCGTCTTGCCGCAGCCCGATGGCCCCACCAGTGCGGCGACCTCGCCGGTTTCGATGCGCAAGGCAAAGTCGCTCAACACCGGAATGCGTTTTCCAGCGGCGGACTGAAAGAATTTCCCGTCAATTCTGACGTCGAGAGCTGCTGGGACGCCAACGCGCGGCATGTTGTTCAAAGGGTTGCACCAGAAAGATTTCAATTGCCAGCATAACCGCCACGAAGGCGAGCGAATAGGCCAGAATGCGCGTCACATCGAAAAGCTGGAATGCGGAGCCGATCTCAAAGCCGACCCCGTTGGGTCGTCCGATGAGTTCAACGACGAGCACAATTTTCCAGACCAGCGAAAGGCCCGCCCGGGCGGCCGCGGCGAAATAGGGCGCAAGCTGCGGCGCCGCCACATGCCGCAACCATGTTGCGCGTGAGAAGGAAAACACATGCGCGAGATCATCGAGCTTCGGGTCGAGCGCGCGCGCGCCCTCGCGCAGCGTCACAGTCGCGGATGGCAGTTTGTTGAGCGCTACGGCTGCGATGGCCGCAGTCTCGGTCAGACCGCCCCAGATATAGGCGAGCACAATGATCACCAGCGCAGGCAGGTTGAGCAGCACGACCAGCCATGGGTCAGCGAGCCTGTCGGCAAGGCGCGAACGCCCCATCCAGAGTCCGAGCGCCGAGCCAATGGCCATGGCAATCACAAAGGCTGCAATCACGCGGGCGAGCGTCGCCCCCAGATTGGCGAACAGCGCGCCAGATCGCGCTTCGGCAAGCATCGCGGCGCCAACCGCCATTGGCGCAGGCAACAGGCGCGGCCCGGCGATCCCGGCGCCGGCCTGCCAGCAGGCCAGCATTGTCAGCAGGGAAACAATGCGCGCCATTAATGCGTTGCCTCTGCGCCGCCGCGCCAGTAGGTTCCCGCATCAAGTTCGAGCGCGCCGGCAGTCAGGCCGACGTTGCCGGTTTTCGCAATCGCGCGGAACAGGATTCGCGCATCCGCCTCTTCCGCCGCCAGCGGGCGCGCCCTGGCGCCAGCGCTGTAACGCGTCCGGTAAAGTTCAAGCGCGGCGGGCGAGGCGGCCCCGGTGTGTGCGCCGATGCGTCGCCACTCTTCCGGCGAGTCTGCGAGAATTTGTCGCGCCTGCGTGGATATGTCCAGAAAGCTGGCGATGGCGGCGGGATGCGCTGATGCGAAATGTCCATCGAATGCATAGCCGACGAGAGCTGCGGGCGCGCTCGCGCCCAATGCGCGCTCGACATCTGTCATCTCGATCGCGCGGCGAAAACCCGAAATCTCAAGATCGGCGCAGATATTCCAGTAATTCAGAACAGCCGCGAGTTCGCCCTGTTCGGCTTTTGCCGCGAGCAGTCGCGGCGCGCCATAGGCGGGTTCGGACTGTTTGGAAAGATCGAAACCCGCGCGCAACGCCAACGCCCGCAACAGCAGCCAGCTTTTGTCGAGCGGGCCGCCAGCGACGCCGATCTTGCGCCCTTTCAAATCTTCGATCGAGTGGATCGGGGAATCCGTCGGCGCCATCACAGCCCCAAGAGCCGTTGTATAGGGCGCAAACACCAGAGCGCCGCCCAGCGCCCGTTGTTGCGCGACAAACATGACATCCGCCAGGACGATATCGGCGGCGCCGGCCTGCAAGGCAATCCTGCCGGCCTCCGGCGCAGCATATTGGCTGATCTGAAGATCGAGCCCTGCTTTTTCCGCGAGGCCATGAGCCTTGATGACGTCAAGTTCCCACGCAAGCGTGCCTGTGGCCTGGGCGGCAATGCGCAGCCGATCGGCGGCCTGAGCTCCATTCAGTCCCGTCAACATCAGAGCAAGCGCAGTCCAGAACCATCTTCCCGGCAAGCGGTCCTCCCCATACAGTTTTCGGCGCCAGCCGGTTGTTTGCCGGGCGCGCGTGACATAATATCCATTCGCGCCGCCACGTCACCCCCGGGGGCAAACCCCTTGGCGAGCGAATCCATCCGACCCCGTTTGAAGGAACCATCAATGAAACTGACGCACGCCGCCGCAGCCCTCGCCGCTACGCTTTTCCTTGCCGCGCCCGCCCTAGCCGATGGCGACGCCGCCGCCGGGCGCAACCTGTTCAATCAGTGCCGCGCCTGCCACCAGATAGGCGCCGATGCGCAGAATTCGGTTGGTCCGGTGCTGAACGGCGTTTTTGGCCGCAAGGCGGGCCAGTATCCCGGCTATAATTATTCCGACGCCAACAAAGGGTCCGGCCTGACCTGGGATGAAGCCACGCTGACCGAATATCTCAAGGATCCTCGCGCCAAGGTTCCCGGCACCAAGATGATTTTTCCTGGCATCAAGCAGCCCGAGCGCGTGGCCAATCTCATCGCCTTCCTGAAGACGATCAAGGAAAACGGCGACGGCGCCGACGAATGAAGCCAGGAGTTCGGACTTTGATTCCTGGATTTTGGGCAAGCGTAGATGCGAAAATGTCCGGATTGATCGTGGGTCGATCCGGACACACGTTGGTCTCACGGGTTTGGCGCAAGAGCGGAGCTTGGTGTGGTTGAACGTAAACTTCTGCAGGTCTATGCGGAAACCGAAATCCGGGACCGCCTGACGGGCGCGCTCCGGCATTGGCGCTTCGAGGACGGCTCAATTTGCCGAACCTACCGCACGAACGGGTGGAAGGGGACGATGATGGCGGCCAACGCCATCGCGCATCTGGCCGAAGTGGCCTGGCATCACCCCGAATTGCGCGCGACCTGGCCGTCGGTTGACGTGCGCCTCAATACGCATGAGGCCGGCGGCGTGACGGACCGAGATTTTGAACTCGCGCTGAAAATCGAAACCTTTCTGCAATGGCGCCCGGTCGGAGATGGGGGCGCGCTCGAAGGAACGCCTGCTGACGCTGCCCACGCCTATATTGCGATTGATGCGTGAAGCAACTTTGACGCGGTTTGCGTTTGGGTGGCAGCGTTGCCGCTGCGCAATTTCTATCGCGAATCATATCGACCGCGCAGCCCCGCCTTCTCCAAGCGCGGGAACACTTCCTGGGCAAAATAAGGCAGCTCCTGCAAGTAATTCAGGAACACCAGCGTCGATCCGGCAACGCCGACAGACGCAATCCTTTGCAATTCTTCGACCACGTCATCAGGCGTTCCGATAATCGGATACATGCCCGCAAACATGCCGGGATAGGGGCGCGGCTTGGCGCCGGCCAATGTTGCGGCAAGTTGCCGGTCAGCCGATGTGTCGCCCGACTTCGTGCTCGCGGACATGGTGCGCGCCTTCTGCCGTGCGAAATAGTCGAGCGCATCGGGGTCCGCCATTTCAACCGCGTAGTAATGGGCGTAGTCGAGGGCCTCCTTGCGGGTGGGTTTGCAGACGAATTGCGTTTCGACATAGACATCGGGGTTTTTGCCCCACTGCGCTGCAACGCCCTTGAAGCGTTGCACCGTGTCGCGCGCGACATTGAGGCTTTGCAGCGAGGTAAACAGGATATCGGCGGCTTTGGCGGCAAAGAGCTGGCCGTCGCCCGATTGCGCCGCCGACATGACGGGCGGGCGCGGCCTCTGCACGGGAAGCGGATCGGTCGTCAGACCCTTGAGGTCGAAGAACTCGCCCTTCCAGTCAAATTTTGGCCCGCCTTCCAGAAGCCGGGCGTAGATTTCATACCATTCGAGGCCACGATCGTAGCGCCGCTCGCCGGTCAGCGCGATGCCATGCGGACTGAATTCATCCGGGTTCCAGCCGCAAACAATATTGAGTCCTGCGCGTCCATGCGTTGCGTGATCGACGGTTGCAATCGCCTTGGCCGCAAAGGCCGCGGTAATGAGCGAGACATGCGCGGTGACAAAAAGCCCGGTGTGTTTGGTCAGCGCGCCCAGTGCGCCCGCCTGCGTGAAGGTCTCGAACGAGCGGCCCCACATGTCCGCCTCGCCGCCGAGTCCATGCCACTTGGCGATAGGCAGTAAAAATTCGACGCCGATGTCGTCTGCGAGTCGGGCGACTGCGACCATTTCGTCCCAGTCCGCGCGCCAGCGCTCTGGCGCCCGCGATGGCGTCATGCCGCCCGCGCAATTGATGCCAAACAAGCCGAACTTGAAACGATTGTCGCCAAAATATGCAGCCATGGCGCGCCTCCCCCCGATTGGATCGGCAGAGTAGAGCGCGCAAACGCCGAGTCAATTGGCGCGTCAATGGACTGGCGCTATCCCAGGCGTCCGGGAATCGCCCGGGCGCCGCGCAGAAAGTCAGCGGCGCGCATCGGGCCTTTGCCTGCGCGTTGCAATTCGAGAATACGCACGGCGCCCGCGCCGCAAGCGATTGTAAGGTCTTCATCGAGCACGGCGCCTGGCGCGCCCACTGCGTCGGCAAGCGTCGAGCGCAGCGCTTTTACGCGCTCGGGCCCGCCGCCAAAATCCGCTTCAAAGAAGGCGCCCGGGAACGGCGAAAGCCCCCGGATGAGATTGTGCACATCGCGGGCCGGATGCGACCAGTCGATGCGGCTTTCGGCCTTGTCGATTTTGCGGGCATAGACCGCGCCCGCCTCGTCTTGCGGCTGAAACGACAATGCGCCGCGCGACAGAGCGGACAACGCCCGCGCCATCAGATCGGCGCCTGTGCGCGAGAGCTGGTCGTGCAATTGCCCGGCTGTCATATCGGGTCCAATCGCCGCGCGTTCAGCCATGCCGATGGGGCCGGTGTCGAGACCTTCTTCCATCCGCATGACCATGACGCCGCTTTCGGCATCGCCCGCCATGATGGCGCGCTGGATGGGCGCTGCGCCGCGCCAGCGCGGCAGCAGTGAAGCGTGCAGATTGAGGCAGCCATGGCGCGGCGTCTCCAGTATGTCTTTGGGCAGAATCAGTCCGTAGGCGACAACGACGGCGACGTCGGCGTCATGCCCGCCAAAGAGTTCGACGGCCTCGGGCGTACGCAATGTTCTGGGCGTATGCACCGGGATTGCAAAGCGCTCGGCCAGCGCATGAACCGGCGACGGCCGCAAGGCCATGCCGCGTCCGGCAGGTTTCGGCGCGCGTGTATAGACGGCGACGACCTCATGTCCCTGACCGATGATTTCAGTCAGGGTGGGCGCGGAAAATTCCGGCGTGCCCATAAAGACAATACGCAGGCTCATGGGAAAACCGCCTCCGTAGCGCGCCCTACATGCCTTCTTCGGCGCGCTTGGCGGCGGCCTTGGCGAATTTCTTGATGGCCCGTTCGCGCTTCAGCCGCGAGATATGATCGATGAACAGAACGCCGTTGAGATGGTCGATTTCGTGCTGGATGCAGGTCGCCAGCAGGCCGTCAGCCTCGATTTCCTGTGGCGCGCCATTGCGGTCGAGAAAGCGTGCGCGCACGCGAGCCGGTCGTGTCACCTCTTCGTAATAGTCGGGAATCGACAGGCAGCCCTCTTCGTGAACATTGGTTTCTTCCGACGACCAGACGATTTCCGGATTGATGAGGAACATCGGGGCGGGTGGGTCGTCCTTGCCTGAAACGTCCATGACGACCACGCGGCGCAACACGGCGATCTGGATGGCTGCGAGGCCAATGCCGGGCGCATCATACATGGTCTCCAGCATGTCATCCATCAGCGCGCGCGTCTCGTCATCGACGCTCCCAACTGGCGCGCAGACCTGACGCAGGCGGGGATCGGGCAGACAGATAATCGGACGGATGGACATGGCGCAGGAGTCTCGCGGAAAGCTTCACATAAGCACGCTGGCGCGCGCGGTCAATTTCTGGTTTGGCCAGCAGTGGCAACAACCGGTTAACCGCGTTTCCTAAGCGCAGGTTAATGAAAACAGCGCATATTTAACCTATGGCGCGTTGCGTAAGGCCATGGGGTATCGGTCTGGCCCTGATTTTCATGCTGTCGGGTTGCGGTTATTTCCCGCACCCTGAGCGGCCGGCCTGGCGCGCGCAGGCCGAAAACGTCTGCCTGGCGGAGCATCTTGTGCAGGCCTCAGCCTATGCCAGCCCCGTCAATCCCATTGACGGGCCGGGGATTTGCGGCCTCGCTCATCCCTTCAAGGTCACCGCGCTGGATGGCGGCACAGTGGAGCTCAACGCGCCGCAGACGATTGGCTGTCCGCTTACGGCGGCGCTCGACCAATGGGTCCATGAGGTCGTTCAACCCATCGCAATGGCGCGCTTTGGCCAACCGGTGGCGCGCATCAATTCGATGGGCTCGTTCTCGTGCCGGACAATTGACAATATTCCAGGCAAGGGATTGTCGGAGCACGCGTTCGGCAATGCGACCGATATCGGCGGCTTCCGCCTTGCCGATGGACACGAATTCTCCGTCGTCAAGGCCTGGACGCGCGGGACAGATCAAGAGAAGGCGTTTTTGCGCGAAGTTCAGGCGGGCGCCTGCAATATTTTCACCACTGTGCTTGCGCCAGGCGCCGACACATTCCATTACAACCATATTCACATGGATTTGGCGATGCATGGGCGCACCTCGACGGGGCCGCGGCGCATCTGCAAGCCAACGCCCGCGCCGCAACTGACGCCGGCGCCTGGCGCGCATGACGATTTGCCGCCGTCGCCCGATGTTGAAGAGGAATTCGATGTCCAGCGCAGCGTTCCCCGTGGAGCAGCTTTCGCAAGCGGGATGACGCTTTCCGCCCCGCCCGCGCCCGCGACGGGCGGTCCCCTTCGCCCCGCCTATATGGCGGTTGCGCGCAGCCGCCCGCCCACACATGGCGCAATCGATGAACGCGGCGTTTATTCGTCGCAGGACGAGTAGAGCGCATTCAAGTGGAATGTGAACTGGCGTCGCGTCAGTAAAACGCGTCAATGGGTCAATTCCGGGCATACTTTGATCCATACGAATTCGAATGGGCTCCAGACAACATCGATCCCTGCACACAGCGCCGCCGATTTCACACTGCCCGCCCTTTCCGGTCGCATGTCGGGTTGCGCTTGCTGACGGTCTGATTATAAGGGGCCTCCGGCGCGCGCGTTTTTGGTCGTCGCCGAAGGAATACTGCGTGTGCCTGCGCGCAGGACGGAGGGGTGGCCGAGTGGTTGAAGGCGCACAGGCCGCCCTGGCGGCCGTCGCCGAAAGAATACTGCGTGCGCCTGCGCGCAGGACGGAGGGGTGGCCGAGTGGTTGAAGGCGCACGCCTGGAAAGTGTGTTTACGGGAAACCGTAACGCGGGTTCGAATCCCGCTCCCTCCGCCAATTCAGAACAGAACTGCGAACGCCGGGCGTAGCCGATTTTACGCCGCTGGCGGCGGCAAGCGTTCGGAGCAAATCGCCTTTCGATCCCATGATCCGCACCTCCTTCTCGGCCACCTCCACTCGCTGAGCCAGGGCGCGAAGGTGTTCGCGCCGATAGCCGCCGCCGTCGATCCGGATGCGCTCGCGGG
>CAIZEI010000142.1 GCA_903931945.1 uncultured Hyphomicrobiales bacterium
GATGTGACTTGACACATCGCCGTTGGCAAGCGCGAACGCGCGCCGGCGCTGACGCGCCGAATGCTTCGGTTTGACCATCGGTCAATCCGAAGCGCCCTTGGTATTATTCGTGAGGCCAGGCGATCACGTTTCGCCCAGCATGTCGAGCACCGCAAGGTAGCTGAAGGTCATCGACGCCGCCAGAAGAATGCTGGCCTGATAGCCAATGCCGGATTCCGTCGGCGCAGCGGCGTAGCCACTTGTGTAGAGGCCAGGTATGGGCCTGCGCCGGTGATGTATGACTCGCCCCATGGCGTCGGCGAGCACGCCGGTCGAATTCGAATTCGTCGGATGCAGCTTCACGCCATAGAATGGCGCGGTTTCGATCGGGCCCAGGCTGCCGTTGCGTCCGAGTTTGGCGAGACGCCACTTGTTTTCGCCACGATGGAAATCCCGGTCGACGCCATCTCGCGCGAATTCGTTATAGCGCGCGACCGTCGCCACAAGGCCATCGGCCGAGACGCCAAGCATCCCGGCAAGTTCACGCACATCGTTGGCTCTTGGAACACTTGCGGGAATGTCGCTTCCGGCGGCCCTGTTCGCGAAGGAATAGGCTTTCGCGTAGCTTGAGTCGAAGATCAGCCACGCCGGGAGATTGAGGTGGTGACGCGCGATCGGGTCATAGGCTCGCAGCGCCGGCGCCATGCCCTGAAAAAATGTCTCGTCGGCAAACCGCTCGCCCTTGCGATTGACCACCATTGTGTGCGGGCTGCAGAGTTCAACAATGCCGGCGTGAACGCAAAGCGGAAGGTCGCCATCCTTCTCGGGCGCGATGGTATAGGCAAGTTGAAATTTCAGATTGTTCTCGACCTTGCGGATGACGCCGCCAATTTCGCCGGCAAGGACAATGGCGTCGCCGGTGACGGAGTCCGGCGCGAGCGAGGAAGGCTCGTTGGCGAGGCCCGGCAGGCCTTCGAGTTCCTGGGTAAGCCGTGGATTGGCGTGATAGCCGCCCGTCGCGAGAATCACGCCCTTGCGCGCCAGCAGACGCTCGCCGCCCATGATAGCGACGCCGCAGACGCGACCTTCTTCGACAAGAAGATGATCGACAACACACCCGAGCCGAATGGGAATTTGGCGATCGAGCGCCGCCTTGAGAAAATGCGTCACGAGGCCGTAGCCCTTGCCGCGCATGTCCCGCGCTTTCCGCTCGGCGACGATATTCGCGTCCCAATTGGCAAAATTGTTGATGCCGCCCCAATTGACCTGTTCTTCGGCCGTGACATAGGCCGGGACGTCATGAGGCTCCAGAACCTTGTGACGCCAATCCCCGAGTTCGTGGCCTGATATGAGTTCAACCTCGATAGAGCGGCCCTCCGCGTGTCCGCCGGGCGCAGTCCCGTAATAGTGGTCGGTGACGCCGCGGACGAGTTTAAAGCGTATTCCGCAATCCTCGAAGAATTTCAGCGCCTCGGGCGTGCGATCGACATAGGCCAGCATTTTCGCTTCATCAATCTGTCCGCCGCCGATAAAGCGCATATACTCGATGACCTCATCGCGAGCGTCCGCGATGCCCGCCGCCGCCTCGATATGGTTGCACCCCACCCAGATCAACCCATAGGAATGGACGCTGACGCCGCCAACGACAGGCGCTTTTTCGATGATGAGAGTGGAAAGGCCCTTCTCGTGCGCCGCGAGCCCCGCCGCGAGGCCCGCTGTGCCCGCGCCAAGGACAATGACGTCATAAGTTTGCGTGTCTCCGGGCATGTTTCCTCGCCGCGATAGATCGTTTCCACGAAGTATGCCTGATTTTCCCTGAGTGGGAAGGGGAATGCTCATTTATGAGTTTGCCGCCATCAATGTCCCCATTCCAGAACCGGTTCGACTGATTGCGCTGAAGTTAATGGGTTGAAGCCCCTGCGCGAAAACTTCGGACTGGATTTCGAACGGCCTGAGGGTCTCGCGAACTCTTGACTGATTTGATTTTCCCTCAAGCGCACTGACGCTTTCACAGAATTTACATTATCCGTCGGACAAGCAAATCTGGCGATATGGCCCAAACCGTCCAGGTCATCCTCCAAGCCGAAGACCGCAAACGATTGCGCGCCATCGCCTGTATCAGCATCGCACTCGCACTTTCAAGCGCTCAACTGATGCAAAATTTGCCGAGAAGGTCGAGGATGTCGTCGCCTCCACCTGGCGCCGCCAGATCATGCGGTCGCCGTCGCGTTGATGAGAAAAGCCAGATGAGGCCCTCGATCGCACCCAACCCGAGCTGCCGCTGAAACCGGGCAAGGGCGGGACCATGACGCTAGGCGTCCGGTTTGGGCCTGCGTAGGAGATCGAAGCCGCGAGCTGTTTCCGCCAAGTGGTCGAGCATGTCGCCGATGACCGCAAGCGAGGCGATGTCCAGGAAGATGTCGCATTTGACGACCTTGCGGTTCGCGTCAAGCATATATCGATTTATGCCCTTGAAGACGCCCGCGCGGCTTGTGCCGACATGTCTCAGCGACATGTTGTAATCCACAATGACATGCGCCCCGTCAAGAACGATGTCATCGACCGACGTTGCAAATACCTCGAATTCGACAAAAAAGGACCGCAATGCCCTCAGCGCGGCGTGAATTCCGTGGTGCGCTCCGCCGAGCTGCACCATGGTTCGCGGACAATTGCATACAAGGACGCAATCTTCGCTGAATGTCGCTTCGACATTGCGGAAAAATTCCGGCGTCCCGATTGATTCGAATCCTATAATAAAGTCCTGCTCAACCCGTGATCGGGACACGGGGGGTTGGGTAGGATGCTCGGCGTCATTACCGCTTTCCATAGGTAAGTGACCTTTTACCCAATCGCTCTTTCCAACGCCTGTTACAGGTCGTTAAAACATAACTCTTCGAAGGCGCATTTGCTGTCAAGGCAGAGTTTTTGTTCCGCCGTCGGACGCCTTAGGTCTCTTGCAAACGAAAACTAAGATTTTTTGCTTTTTTCGGCGCGCCTCAGCCAGCAGATATCGGCGATCAAGACTGTTGTAAAGAAAATTTCCATCTGAAATCATTGGCGTTTTCGTGTTGCCCGCGTTAGGGGCACAAGTCCGCACAAAATTCGGAAGGTCTTGGCCGATGCGCGTGGTCCGCTCTCCGGGATCAGGCGCATCGCGAAGGGCGGGCGCTTTGCGCCTTTCTCGATGGCGCAAGGTTATTTGAGATCGCGAAAGCCCGCGTCGAACAAAACCTGCTGACCCGCGAGAGACAAATGATACAGCGCTAAATTTGACGCGCTTTGCACTGAAAATTATGCGCCGGTCCGGTATCGGACTGGCGGCGCCGACATGAAAACCTGCGGCAGTTTTCCGCCGGTTTCGTCCGGGTCTGACACCAGCGGACGCGCGAGCTGCGGTTGAAGGCCTGCCGCTGTTCCGCGACTTCAAGTGAGTAGAATCCGAGCCTTCCTCGCAAAATTCCCACCGGGTATTTGGGGCGTTGTCGCAACAAAAATCCAAGACGCCTCATGGCAACGTGTTGCGCAGTTGTAATTCTGGCGTTTGCGCCTGTCGTCTGCAACTCCCGAGGCTTGGCGTTCATGTGCAATAAAATAGTCACTTGATTTTGGGCGCCTGCGAAGGCCAACACAATCCAGTCAAACGATCATCTCCAGAATCGGAATTTTCCATGAATGTGATGATGAATCCTGCCAAAATTGCCATTAAAGACCTCGACTTCTACTACGGCCAGGACAGGGCTTTGATAGGCGTCAACTTGCAGATTCCGGAGCGGCAGATCATGGGAATTATAGGACCATCCGGTTGCGGTAAGTCCACTTTGCTTCGGGTGCTGAACCGTATGTACGATCTTTATCCCGATCAACGGGTGACTGGCGAGGTGACGTTGGATGGGCAAGACATTCTCGGCTCTCAGGTTGACCTGAACTTGCTGCGCAGCCGGGTTGGAATGGTTTTTCAGACGCCCACTTCGTTCCCGTTGTCGATCCATGACAACGTCGCTATCGGACCTCAACTCTATGAACGAATGTCCACTTCGGACGTGGATGACCGCGTGCAGGAGTCGCTGACGCGGGCGGCATTATGGAACGAAGTCAAGGATCGTCTCCCCAATCCGGCCGACAGTCTTTCTGTCGGCCAGCAACAACGCCTCTGCATCGCGCGCACGCTGGCCACAAGGCCCGAGGTCATGCTGTTTGATGAGCCAACCAGCGCGCTCGATCCGGTGAGCAGCCAAAAGATCGAGGATTTGATGAACGAATTGAAGCGCGACATTACGATCGCAATCGTCACCCACAACCTGCAGCAAGCCGCACGTTGCGCGGACCAGGTCGCGTTCTTTTATCTTGGCGAGCTGGTCGAAGTAGGTTCAACGAAGCAGATATTCACTTCGCCACGGCAATTGCACACACAGAATTACGTCGCCGGCCGTTTTGGTTGACGTTCTCAGACGTTCTGGAGAGCGGACTCGTATGGAGCGTGCAGGCGGCGCTGAAGATCCTGGAGACGCGAGGCATTCAACGTCCGGGCGCCAATGTGGCCGAACCCCGCGCGAACGCACTTTGATGGGCGGCCAGCCGCGCCGGTTCACTTTGCCTTGACGCTCAATGTAATGAATGACCAGATAAGGCGTGTGATCAATGACCACCAATCAATCGGCTTCCGTCGATCAGTCGGCGACACTGACCCAACTGCTGGCCAGCGAGCTTCTATTGCAATTGGAGCAACTTGAAACGGATACGCGCGACGAGGCGAAGGAAACGTTGCTCGGGTGGAATGAAATCATTGCGGATTGCTCTTTTCTGCCGGCGGCGGCGAACCTCGCCCGTTATCTCGCGTTGCGCGAACGCGACCTCAGCCTCATCCAATCCAAACTTGCTGGTTTCGGTCTTTCATCGCTTGGTCGCAGCGAGAGCCATGTTGCCGCAAGTCTGCAAGCCGTTCATGCCTCGTTGGCGCGGATCGCGGGCCTGACCGGGCCCGCATTTCCCACACCGGAGGCCTGGAGCGAAGGCCCCAATTTACTCGCGTTTCGAAAACGTGCGCTTTTTGGCCCGGTTGGTCCCGCCCCGGCGGTGATGGTGACGATGCCGACCGAAGCCGCGGAGGATTACGATCTTGTCCATCGCCTCGTTGGCGCGGGCATGAATTGCGCTCGCATCAACTGCGCCCACGACGACGCAGATATCTGGAAAGGCATGATTGCGCATGTTAGGCGCGCGGAATCCGCACTCGACCGGGATTGCCGCATCTTGATGGATATCGGAGGCCCCAAGTGCCGGATTACGTCGGTTTCGCCGCGAAAGCCCGAGCGGCTCCATGTCGGCGATCGCTTCAGGTTGCTGCTTGAGCCTGAAACCGCGCCATCGAGCAAAACGCCGGTCATAACCGTGAGCTTTCCCGAGATGGTCGGGCACCTGCGCGCTGGCGCCGAGGTCTGGATTGACGACGGCAAAATCCGCAGTCGCGTGGACAAGGCGATTGAAGGCGGCTGGACGTTGGAGGTCATCGGCGTCAGGGCGAAGGGGGAGAAGCTACGCGAGGAGAAAGGCGTCAACGCGCCAGGTATCGATCTCGGGATCGCACCGCTTGGCGAAGATGATCTGGCCGCCCTTGATTTCGTTGCTGGACACGCCGATTTGGTTGGCTTCTCTTTCGTCCAACGGCCCAGCGACATCGCTCGTCTCGATCAGGAGCTTGCGCGGCGTCTTCCGGGCAAAGCGCTGCCTCCGCTCGTGCTCAAGATTGAGACAGCCGAGGCCGTGCGGAATCTTCCACGCCTCATCGTGCGGGCGGCCAGCCAAAGGCCAGTTGCTGTCATGATTGCTCGTGGCGACCTTGCCGTCGCCCTTGGTTTCAGCCGCATGGCCGAGGTTCAGGAAGAACTTCTGTGGTTGTGCGAGGCGGCCTGCGTTCCTGTTGTATGGGCGACACAGGTTCTCGACGACCTCGTGCAGGAGGGCTTGCCGAGCAGGGCCGAGGCGACCGACGCGGCCATGGCGCAACGCGCAGAATGCGTCATGTTGAACAAAGGCCCTTATCTTGTGGAAGCCATTGGCTTCCTTGCGGATGTCTTCGCTCGGATGGACCGTCACCAGACCAAGAAGGCGGCGCGCCTGGCTCCGCTTCATTCATGGCCAAAGGAAGGTTTGAAGATCTAGCTGTTCAGGCCCGCCGCTGGAGGAAAGTTCAGTGGCAGTCAGGCGAAGCCCGAGCTCCATTGTCCAAAGTTGATTGCGCATTGAATTGCACGGCGATAACTTTGCAGGATCGGAGGGACCTATGCCGCCAATCCAGTCGCTAGTTCGCTTTGTCGCCGCAACGGGCCTCATTTTGGCGAGCGCGTCCGCTGCGCTCGCCGGTTGCAACCCCTCGACGCAGGATATTGCCGATTGTGTCAGCGTCCCGCCGGCTTCCCGCCAACAACAGGGTTATAGCGGCGGCGGGGCGGGCTACCGCAGCGGAGGATCGGTTTACAGCGGCGGCGGCGGGACGAACTATGGGGCGGCGCTCGGGGCGGCTGCGGGGATTCTCGGGGCGCTCGGCGACCTCATGGACAGCGGGGAAGAAGGCGACGCGCCGCAAACCTATGTTCAGCCGGATGCGAACGATGCCTTGCGCCGCGCGCAGGCGGCCCGCGATCGACAATGCCGGGACAACTGGGCGCAGGGCAGCGCCGCCGTTCGCCAGGGCAACGATGTTTTCAATCACTGGAATCCGGGTGGCGCAATTCCGAGTTACGAGCGGGCGATCACGCTTTTCAATCGATGTGGCGATTCGCGAAATGCGGGTATTGCCCGCCGCAATCTGGACGCCGCTCGTCGCCAGTACGCGGCGATCCGCGATGACAATCGTGTCGCCGAAGCCTACGCAAAATTTGGGCGCGGGAGCCCGTATACCGCTGGCTTTAATCCATTCGACAACGCGGCGCCCGCAGAACAGCCTGTCGCTGCGCTGGCTCTGGCCCCCGGAGCGGTGCTCGATCAGGCGGCGCAAAAATGCGCCTACGCCGCGGAAGGATCGACCGAACGCAAACGCTGTATGACCGCTGAGGAAGGGCGCGCGATCATGGCGGCGGATCCCGGGATAAAGGCGGCGTGCGGGCTGGAAAGCAATGTCGAGGCGCGCGGCGCCTGCGCTGTCAACGCCTATATCCGAAACATTCAGCAAGCTGCCGCAAAAGCCGGCGACGAGAATTGCTATTTCAGGAAAGATGGCTCGCCTTGCTATCCGGGCGGCGGCGGCGCTTCGGGCAACGCGAAGCCGGGAGAGAGTCTGCGGGAACGGCTGAGACGGCAACTGGCGGCGAAGCAACCGGCACAAGATGCGAACCTCGAGGCAGAAGGTTCTGCGGGCGGAGGAAACGACGCCTCGAAGCAACAGACGCCGGGTATTGCCAAAGCGGATGTGACACCGCCTGCGCCGTCGAACGATGACGATCCGCTGGCGAATTACCTGCGATCGCGCAATGCCGCCGGGGGGTTGAATGACGGCGATCTCGGCGCGGGGCATTTAAATGGCCTTACACCCTTGCCATTGGGGGACTAGACACAGCCCGTGGCGCCCGAGGCTGACAGTTCTCCAGGAACGGAAACATGATCCCTCAGATATCTGTTCATCTGCGCGTTCTCGCCATGGCCGGCGTTCTGACTTTGGCCGGCGTGTTCTCAGGTTCGGCGAAGGCTCAAGTGACGGTCCTGCTGCGCGCGCCGGCGTCAAACACTGCCGCACTCGCCTGTCGGCAGTCGCTGCATGAGACTGTGGCAACGCTCGGTCGGAGCGATGTGCGGCTGGTCGATGCGGGTCTCTACGACAAGATTGCAGACCCCATTCCACTGAGCATGGAACTCCAGTCGCCGCGCGAAGAAAGCGCTATTTCCCTGACGACTGTCCCGTTTGCCTTCCGGGACCCGGAACATTTTCAAGCCTTTCTCGCCAGCGATCTCTTGAAGGAATTGCGGCTGACCGATCAGATGGAACGCTTCGGGCGTCCATGGGCGGCAGTCGCCTATGGTGGCTTCTATCAGCTCTTCAGCGGCAAGCGCGCCATGACTGAGCCCGCACATTTTCAGTCGAGGTTCATAGGCGGAGCAGCCCATTCCTGGCTTTACCGGCGCTTCAATGCGAATGGGAGCGCTCAGGCCTTGATGTTCGGCGATAACAGCAGCGCCGACGCCGACACGATGCAAAAAAACGATAACTTGATGTCGGCGATTGAAACGCCCTTGATCGAGGCGTCGAAATACAATCTTGGCGAGAAGGCGGGCTTTCTCAATCTGATGTTCACAGCAGTCAATCCTGTGGTGTTCTACACAGAAGGGATGAACAGCCTTCCGTTCGCCGTGGCGTCGCGATTTGGCAAATGGGCGGAGATAGCCGCGCAAAAATGCAGTTCGGCGAATTTACAACAGGAGCAAGTGGAGCTTGATGCGCTGAAAGCAAAAAAAGTTACGGTGGTTCCTGCAGACAGGGCGGCCTTTGTCACAGCGGGCTGGGCCTACGGAATGAGCCAGGCCAATATCAACTGGAGCATTGGCGATCTTGATCGTCTCGTCCGGCTCGGCCACGAAAGTGCGCGCGAGAAGGCGCCGTCAAGCATCATTCCGACACTTCCGACGAAACAACGCGCGGCCTTTCTCGCCTACAGCAAGTCTGCGGAACAAACGCGGCGTCTTGTAATGCAGACTGCGGGACTTCGCGAGCGAGTGGAATCGACATGGAACGACGGACTCGAAGCGCTGGCTGAAATCGTTCGGCAAACCCCGCCATCGAACCAACCGCCGCCGAAATATTACGCCCTGGCGATGCGAACCCTGGGCGCACGCAAGCCGGATGCGACCGCTGCGCAGGCAGCGCGCCAACAGGCCCAACAATTGCTGGCGCGAACCGGCAAGGACCCTTGCCAAACTGATTGTGCATCGATTGTGATGCAATGGGTCGGCGCAGCGCAAACACTCATCGATTCCGGCGACAAGACCGCGGCGAGGCAATTGCTCGATGCTGCGACCACATTAACCGAGCGTATCGGCCCCAAGTCCAGATTGCTTGACACTGACGCCTGGCAAGAGCGGATGCTCGTGCTCGACGGCTATATGTCATTGCGCCCTGTCGATCTGGGCGACATTCTGGCGGCGGCGCGGCGGGCGCTGCCCCCGCGCCCGCAACCGGAAACCTATGTCGCAGCCTTTGCATCGCGGACGGATCGCGTCATCTATCTCACCCAGATCGGCCTGATGTACCTGAAGGCCGGCGACACAAAGGCGTCGGACGACACGTTCGCGGAAGCGATGAACCTCGCGGCGTCGACAAACAGCCGCAATATCGCGATCGCAGCGGTCGCCAGATGGATTGCGGGCGACGCGAAGGGCGCATGGCTGATCGGCGCGCAAGCAGTTGAGCAGGCGGCGGATCCTTTTCTGTTGCAAAGCGTTCTGGGCGCTCTGCCTGCAATACGTAAAGTTCTTGCGTCGAAGTCTGCTGAACTCGTCAGGGCCATGGTTGACCTTGAGAAGGCCGCCAGAGTTGTCACAGACGATATCGTCGAATCCTCAATGGCGGATGGGGCGCCGGATCAGGGCGACTGGATCGACTACTCCGTCGTCGAGGCTCAACTCTGGCGATGGGCTAATCAGCGCGACGGTGTGGATGCGGTCTTGAACAGGTTGCAATCGTCGCAGCGTGATGCGTCGGTTCAAAAGAAAATAGCCAGAGCGATTTTCCTGGTCGCAGACATCAAGGCCAGCAGCGAAGACTGGCCGCTCTGGCGACCGTGATGTCGATCGCTTGCAAGCCCATTTAGAAATGGGTTGCGCAGCCCCGTCAGCGTTGCAATCTTATCTGCAACGCAAGGTATGACGACGACCGGCATGGCGCAAACTCCACTTGCCCGCGAGCTGTGTGAAGACAGCCCGTCAGCTCCTGTGGACGTGACAATGCCGAATGCGGAATTCTGGTTGTCCGCCGCGCCCGCCAGTGTCATAGCCTGCAGGTTCCCGAAAATGCTCCTGTTCCTGTAGATAGAAAAGAGAGGCTGACTCCAGACGCTGAATATCCTTAACGACTTTTAACCGCATTGAGCCATTCGGGCTCACGCAAAATTCACTGGCGATCGTTCAGGTTTGCAGGAGATGGACGCGGACGGCGCGTTTGCGCGCCGGGGACGAGAGAACGGATGACGGCGAATATTTCGAAATCATGGGCGCGCTGTGGGGGCCTTCTCGCCCGGCCACTGCACGGCCTGCCAGCGCTTGGCGAAAAAGGCGCGGCGGCGGTCGAGTTCGCCCTGATCGGGCCATTGTTCATCACAATCATGCTCGGCGCATTTCAATTCGGACTTGCATTTTACAACTTCCTGCAGGTCGGTAATTCGGTCTCAGTCGGTGCACGAACCTTCGCTATGGCTCGAGGCAACGCTTCGCCCTATACGAGCACGACCAGCGCGATGCAGAGCGCGTCTGCAAGCCTGATCTCCGGCAACCTGACAATTACATTATCGGTAAATGGAACCGCGTGTTCGACAGATTCAACTTGTGAGACAGCCCTGACTCAGGGGTCGCCGGCGACAGTGACTGCGTCCTATCCGTGCAACCTTGTGATTGTCGGCATTAATTTTCTGCCGTCCTGTTCTTTGAGATCCACAACCACCGGGAGAGTGGAATGATCGCCTTCCGGCCTCGGGGTATCACAGCGATTGCGGGAGACCGCAAGGCGGGAGTCGCCGTCATGGCCTCCATATTGCTGTCGTCGTTCGTTGGCGTTACCGGGACTGTTATTGACATCAGTCACGTCATCTACGCCAAAAAAATGCTGCAAACAGCGACGGACTCGGCCGCACTTGCCGGCGCGCAGGACATAAACAGCGCAACGTTGCCCGCTGGCACCGCGATCACAACCGCGACGACGTACAGCGCCACTTCCGGTAACAAGAATGCTCAGGCGCATTATGCGGCATCGATGGCGAGCGGCTATCCGCAGTTGAAATGCCTGACGAGCACTGGTGTTTCATGCACCGGCTCGGACAGCGCCAACGCAATAGTGGTCAAGCAAACGGCTGAGGTGCCGTTGTATTTTGCCAGTCTGTTCGGCTTCAGCGTCAAATCGATTACGGCGACTGCGACGGCCGGAGCCAAAGGCGCAGGCGCAACGCTGCTCGATATCATGATTGTCCTCGACACCACAGCGTCAATGAAGAGCTCCGACACGACCTGTGGCTCAGGCGCGACGCGGATATCCTGCGCTGAAGAGGGAATCCAAAGCCTTTTGACGGGACTCCTCCCCGGAACGACCGCCAACCCCGTGACGCAGGTTGGCCTGATGGCGTTTCCGCCGCTCGCAAGCCCCTCGCAGGCGCAATACGATTACGATTGCAGCGGAACGACAAATCCAGCGACGGCGCATTACAGTGCGGTGACTTCCGTCGCCAATTCCTACGAATCCTCGACGACCGTTTCCTCTCCGACTTATCTCGTGCTGCCGCTGGCCAACGATTATCTGACGTCAGCCGCAACGCCAACCTTGAACACGAGTTCCAGTCTGGTTCGCGCTGCCGGAGGCGGTGGCGCGAGTTGCACGGGAGGCATTCAGGCGCCTGGTGGATCTGGCACCTTTTTCGCCGATGCTGTCCTGGCGGCGAAGTCCTATCTGAGCGCCAAGGGCCGCTCGAACTCGACGAAAGTCATTATCGTGATGAGCGATGGCGATGCGAATTCCTCCTACGCGCCAAACACCGATGTCTTTTCTCCCACAATACCGCTGAACGACACAACCCGGCAATGCAACAACGCCATTACAGCGGCGAATTCAGCTACAAACGCAGGCATGCTTGTCTATACCATCGCCTATGGCGCGCCAACATCGGGGTGCAGCACAGATACCGGCTCGAGCGCGATATCGCCCTGCGACACGCTCAAGCATATGGCGTCAGATTATGCTACAAATGGTTCAAATTCCGTGATGTTCTATTCCAATACCGCAGGTGCGACGGGCTCCTCCGCTTGCAACGCGATCGCGGCCAATACGACAGCGGGGGGATTGACGACAATCTTCCGCGCCATTCAGCATAGCGTCAACGCGTTGGATGGCGCCAGTCCACGTTTGCTGTCCGACAGTTCGTTGTGAGTTTATGCGCGGCGCTTGCTGCGTTCGCGCGACCAAACAAGGCAGACATTTGGACGGAAGCGGTAGATGCTGAAATTCAATATCATGCCCTGCTTCCGTGGAAGCATAAACGGCTCGCGTTCGACGTGTCTCCAGGCGCTCGCGCAATCCCACGAATTATAAGCGACAAATGGTTAAGCGCGTCGAGCCAATCCGCTTTTCACAAGATCGTCTGCAAGATCGATTTTGTCGGCCCAGCATCTGGCTCGCCTTGGTTCATTCGTGAGAGCTCCTTGCAGTTGACACGTCACCTGCCTGCCACGCGTGAGAATTTCAAGACGGTCGACGGCCCTGCGGACACAGGGCAACGACTCGCCGTCGAGCCTGCGGCACATCGCGTCCGACGCCAGTTGTTCAACGCCAGCCAGTCTGATCGCCACGCCATCGCCGATGAGGTTGAGGTCGTCGGTTACCTGAACCGTCCGGAACTTCGTTGGTCCACCATTACGCGAAAATGCTGATCGCGGGGTAGACGCCGTCGGCAAGTCGTCGGACGACAAGATGGCGCCCGTTTTCAGGTCTCGCGCAGGCGGCGCGATTGCGATTGCAGTCAGAATCTTTGCGCCAGAGTGATCGGAGTTTTCTGTTGTTTTGATCATCGGAGGCTGCTGCTGGATTGGTTTTTGAGATTGCAGCGCCTTTGCTGACACGATCATCGTCAACGCGAAGGCCGGCGCGATGTGGATCGCGGCAATCAAGAGACACGCTACAGGATCATGAAGCCGATTGCGACCCGCGACGCTTCCTGGTAGGGACATGACGACTCTCCGTCGTTCCAAGCACTCGCAATTCAATTACATAAAGTTCATAACGCACGCCTGAGCGGCGCATGAGTCTTCGATTCAAATTGAATCCAAATCCTTGAACGTAGATTATCTACAGCGAATAACAGTCGCAACGCTGGACAATTAACGTCGAATCTTAAATTCCACGAAACAGTTGCCCCGCATGTTTCCGCAACGGAATGTTTCACTGATGGAGAAGGCCTCGCGCCCGAGCTCCGAAGGCAATTGCATTCCTGTTGAATTGAGGATCACGGATGCGGTCCAGACTTTACATCATGCTACCTGCAGCGATCGGATTCGGTCTTGTCGCGATCAAGGCCGGTCGCCAGTGGATAGATCGGCAAGTCGAAGAGCGCATTCGCTCCGCTAGTGAGAATGCGCCCGCTGCGGCGGTGCGTCCCGCGAGCGCGCTTGCAACAATTGTCGTAGCAACAGCGCGTCTGAAATTTGGCGCAGAGCTGACGCCGGATGTTTTACGTGAAATCCCCTGGCCTGCCGGCAGTATGCCCCGGGGCGCTTTCTCTCATGTTGTCGAACTTCGGGACCAGGAAGGAAAGCGGTTCGCGCTGTCGACGATCGAGGAAGGCGAAGCGATACTTGAAAGCCGCATTACCGGGCCCGGACAGCGCGCTCAGCTTGCGGCGGTGCTGGAAGAGGGCAAGAAAGCCGTCACGGTCCGCGTCGATGATGTCGCCGGAGTCGCTGGTTTCATTTTACCAGGAGATCGCGTCGATGTGTTGTTGATGCGAACGCAGGACAAGGGAGGGGCAACGTCTGATGTTCTGTTGCAAAATCTGAAGGTGCTCGCGATCGATCAATTGATCGATGATCGATCAAGCAAGCCAAGCATCGCACACACCGTGACATTTGAAGTTTCCATTGAGGAAGCCCAACGCCTCGCCGTCGCTCAGAATGTTGGCGGACTGACGCTGGCGTTGCGCCCGGTGGGCGAAGAAAAAGCCGAGCGTACAAAACGCGTGACGGTCGCAGATTTGCTGACCGGAGCTTCGGGGCGAGACGCTGAATTTCCCACGAGTGGCGTCAATCCGAACATCACGGTTGGCGTAACCCGCGGCGCCGAACGCAAAGAATACGCCGTTCCATTGGGACGAACGCGATGAGGTCAGCCATGGAAACAAAACAGCGGCGAAAGTGGGGGTTCAGCCTCTTGAGGTATTCAACTTCACCCGGATTTGCCGTTCTTCTGCTTTTGGCGCTGCCGGCGGCGTCGACCGCCATGGCGAAGGACCGCGCCCACGACCGGGTTATTGCCCTATCCGTCGATGGTCGCAGCTCGATGAGCGTCGCGATCGGCAACACTGAGACACTGAAAACCGGCTCGTCATATGTCGATCTTGTCGTCGGCGATCCCGATATCGCTGACGCCATGCCATTGACGGATCGGTCCTTTTATATTCATGGCAAAAAACTGGGAACCACCACGATCTCCGCATACGACTCGAGCAAGAAGCCGGTTGGCGAGGTGGAGGTTGAGGTTGGCTACAATTCGGCGCGTCTGCGTGGAGAGATCCGGCGGCGGCTGCCTGGTTCTGCGGTCGATGTATCGACTGTGAATGGTCGATTGATGCTATCGGGCAGCGTTACCGACGGCGTGGCGCTCGATCGGGCAATGACGCTGGCCAAGCAGTTCGGCGACGACCCAATCAATTCGATGAGTATATCGCAATCTCAACAAGTGATGCTGGAAGTTCGCTTTCTTGAAGTTTCACGCAGCGCGACCAAAACGTTTGGCGTCCAATGGAACGCTACGTCCGGATTGGGGAATTTGTCGACCGGCCCGGCGGGCGCGGCCTCGGGGAGCGCGCCGTTCGCCACGGCTATCGCGCATATTCTGGCTGGTGGCGTGTCGGCGGACCTGCTTGTGCAGGCGCTCGAAAACAAGGGCCTGGCGCGAACCCTGGCGGAGCCAAACCTGGTCGCAATGTCAGGTCAAACCGCAAGCTTCCTGGCTGGCGGCGAATATCCGTTTCCGGTCGCCGGGCAACTTGGGCAGATCAGCATTGCATTCAAAAGATTTGGCGTCGGGCTCGATTTTACGCCGCTTGTCCTCGCTAATGGCGTGATCAGCCTGAAAATAGAGCCAGAGGTCAGTCAGATCGATGCAACGACCACGGTGCAGACGCCAGCTGGACCCGTGCCCAGCCTCGTGGTCCGTCGCGCCAGCACGCAGGTTGAGCTTCGAGATGGTCAAAGCTTCGCAATCGCGGGGCTCATGCAAAGCACAACGCAAGACAATAATGTGCAACTGCCATGGCTCGGCGACGTACCTGTCATCGGGGCGCTATTTCGCAGCGTCGACTACCAACGCAAAGAGACTGAACTCGCCATCATTGTCACGCCGCATCTGGTCCGTCCGGCCAGGCCGGGACAACGGCTGTCCTCGCCGACCGACTCACTGGTCGCCGCTAATGAACTTGACCGCTTTCTCAATGGAAAGCCGGCCTTGAGCAAACGCGAAGCGGCGCTGGCGGACGGCAGACCAGAGCGCATCTCCCAGGGACATATCCTTGATATCGGCGATGGAGGGTAC
This sequence comes from uncultured Hyphomicrobiales bacterium, assembly GCA_903931945.1. Lineage (GTDB taxonomy): Bacteria > Pseudomonadota > Alphaproteobacteria > Rhizobiales > Beijerinckiaceae > Terripilifer. The sequence goes on from CAIZEI010000142.1 coordinate 15,470, forward strand.
CGTGGCAATCCATAAGTCAATTCTGAATTTCGCACTGCGCGGCGGGGCCATTCTAGCCTTGACAGCGCTCGCCGGTTGCATCGATCCGGTGGCGCGCGAAGACAGCATCGATCCTTCGTTTGGCAATGCAGTGGCCGCCAATAAGGCCGTTCATATTGCCAATCCCTGGCCGCGAGAGTCATTCGATACTCGATTGGCCAGCGATGGTGGCCCGGCGGTGGCCGGTCTCAAGCAATATCGAACGGGCGCGCCGCTTGGCGGACATGCTGCGGGCGTCGTATCGACGCAATAGTCACAAGGTTTCAAACATGCTGACGCAAAAAGCCATCTGCATAATCACTCTGGATACCGCCTTGAGGGATGCGGCGAAGTCGGCGATAGAAGCCGCTCGTTTGGGAAACGCGATCGTCATCGACGCAGCAATCACGGATCCGGTCGATCCCGCGATCATTGAATCCGCCAACCTTGTCATCGTGGATATTGATGCAACACGCAGCGAACATTTGCTGGCGTTGCAAAGATTGATGATCAAGGTCGCAGGCCGTGCGCCGGTCATCGTGCTGACAGATGCCTTCGACGACGTCGTGGGCCGCTGGTTCCTGCAAATTCGTGTCGGTGATTTCCTGCGCAAACCCATGCGCAAGGATGATCTCATGCGGGCTTGCATCAAAGTCCTTCGCGACGCGCAACCTGTGACGGGCACTCATGCGTGTGTGACCATGTTCATGCCGGCGTGTGGCGGCGTCGGGGCAACCACACTGGCGATAGAAACGGCGATGCAACAATTGCTCGCAGGCATGCCCGCTGGCGAAACCGTTTGCCTCGTCGATCTCGATTTAGGCGGCAACGCCTGCGCTGAGGCGCTCGATATCGCACCACAGCTGGATCTCGCCGAAATGGGCGGCAGCGGCGAACGTCTCGATGGACAATTGCTGGAAGTCATGCTTTCGCGCCATGCAAGCGGTTTGAGCCTGCTTTCGGCGCAAGGTCGGCCGGGCGAATCCTGCGATGTCAATCCCGCAGTTATTGGCCGGTTGCTGGATGTCGTTGCCGCTCGATTCGATCATCTGGTGATCGACGTGCCACGCGCATGGGCGCCATACACCGATGACATTTTGGCGGGCGCGGATCGGATATTCATCGTCACCGATATGACCGTTCCCGGGTTGCGGGCGGCGCGCCGGCTCAACGAACGCATCCGCGAGCGCGGGGTTGCTGCGTCCGAGCCGAAGATCATCGTCAACCGCTTTCAGACTGGGTTGCTGTTTGGCAATGGACTTCGACGCGCTGATGTTGAGCGAGCTCTTGGCGTATCGTTCGCCGGCCCGGTCGCCAACAATTATCAGCTTGTGCGCGAGGCGATCGATCGTGGCGTTGCGCTCGAGTCTGTGAAATCTGGAAACAATGTCACCACCGATCTCAAGCGCATTATCTTCGCCGCCCAGGCGGCATGACGACCACAGGATTGCTACAGTATGTTTGGACGATTTTCAGCCCAGCGCGCACAACGCCCCGCCGCCGACGTTCCACTGCCGCCGCTTTCGTCCAGGTCGCCTCAGGTCGGCATTTCCGAGACGCCAGCGCCGCCAGCGCCCCCGCTTGCTTCGCAACAACCCGCTTCGCCCGCTCCGCCGACGTTGACCAGTCAAAAACTCCTCGACGCCAAAATGCGCATTCATCATAAATTGCTTGATGAGATAAATCTCGCGGCGATCGAGAAAATGACGCCGGAGCAGGTTCGTCCGCAAATACACGATATTGTCGCGGAATTTGTAGTAGATGAGCGTCTTGCGCTTACGGCGCATGAATTGACAGACTTTGTCTCGGAAGTTCTGGACGAGATGGTGGGATTTGGCCCTATCGAGCCGCTGCTGCGCGATCCATCAATTGCAGATATCCTTATCAATGGACATGACAATATCTACGTTGAACGGCGCGGACAACTGGAGCCGGTCCCCAACCGTTTCCGCGACGAGGCGCATCTTCTGCGCATCGTCAATCGTATTGTCGCGGGCGTGGGGCGTCGTGTTGATGAAACGCAACCAATGTGCGACGCTCGCCTGCCTGACGGGTCGCGCGTCAACATCGCGGTGCGTCCGGTCGCGGTGGATGGGCCGCTCGTGTCAATCCGAAAGTTTTCAAAAAAACCGCTGGGCCTTGATAGGCTCATTGAGGTTGGCGCGCTGCGCCCCCAAATGGCAGAGGTGCTGGGGGCCGCGGTCGCCGCGCGCGTAACGACGATCGTTTCGGGCGGAACCGGATCAGGCAAAACAACGATGCTGAATGCGCTCAGCGCCTTCATCTCCGACAAGGAGCGTCTCATCACCATCGAAGACGCCGCAGAGCTGCAATTGCAGCAAAAGCATGTTGCGCGCATGGAAACGCGTCCGCCGAACGTCGAGGGCAAAGGTGAAATCCGACAGCGTGAACTCGTCAAGAACGCACTCCGCATGCGACCGGAGCGTATCATTCTGGGTGAGGTGCGCGGCGAGGAAGCGTTCGACATGTTGCAAGCCATGAACACTGGCCACGATGGTTCGATGGCTACGATCCACGCCAATTCACCGCGTGAAGCGGTGTCCCGCCTTGAGCAAATGATAGGCATGGCCGGCCTTCCCATGACACTTAGCAGCATTCGCGGGCAGATCGCGGCTGCAGTGCGATTGATTGTGCAATTGCAACGACTTCCCGACGGGTCGCGTCGCGTGACGTCGATTGCTGAATTGACTGGAATGGAAGGCGATGTCGTCCAGATGCAGGAGCTGTTCAAGTTCCAGCGCACCGGCTTGAGCGATGATGGCAAGATTCAGGGCCATTATATGGCGACTGGCATTCGACCTCGATTTTTGCAGGACCTGGTAGCGATGGGCGTCAACTTGCCTGGCGCCTATTTTGACCCATCAAAACCGCTGTAGGGAAACGACGGTGTTCGACGCGATCGATCCGCTTTACGTCTTTTACACAACGCTGGCATGCGTTGTTTTTATTGTCGTGGATTCGATACATTTGCTGACCGGGACCGCCGCGAGTTATCGCAGCAACGTCAATCGGCGACTCGAGCAGCTGGAAAAGTCGGACAACCGTAACGCGATCGTCATGGATTTGCGCCGCCAGAGGGGCCTGAGCTCAATCTGCGGGCGGATTGCAGCCCTCGCCTGGTTGCAGCAGTTGCTGACACAGTCGGGTGTCACGCTCGGTCGCGACAAACTCGCTGCAATGGCTGCTCTGACGGCAATTTCCGGGATGGTCGTCGGGTATTTCTGGTTTGGGATGGACGGCGCCATCGTCGGTCTTCTTCTGGGTGGAATTGCAGCGCCGCTTGGCGTTCTGCTCAAAATTCGCAACATGCGGCGGGAACGGTTCACTCAACAATTCGCTGAAGCGCTCGACATCATTGTGCGCAGTCTTCGCGCCGGACATCCGGTGCCGACAGCCATTCGCATGGTCGCGCGAGAGATGCCGGATCCGATAGGAAGCGAATTCGGTATGGTTGAGGATGAGCTCGTGTATGGGCTCGATATAGAAACCGCGATGCGCAATATGCTTTATCGTGTTGGCCAGGAAGACCTGCCACTTTTTGTAACGTCCGTCGCCATACAGTCGAGCACCGGCGGCAACCTGGCTGAAATTCTTGGAAATCTCACCGAGGTCGTCCGGCAGCGCGTGCGTATGCGGCGCAAGATCCGCGCGGTGTCCGCCGAGGGGCGGATATCCGCTGTCATTCTGACCGGCGCGCCAATCGTGATGTTCACCGTCATCAACTGGATGACGCCACATTTTTACGGCGATCACTGGAATCATCCATGGATGATCAAGGGACTTGGCGGCGCCGCAGTGTGGATGGGCATTGGCAACCTGATCATGCGTCGGATGGTCAATTTCAAGGTTTGAACGATGATCGACGATTTTATGCAGGCGCTGGTCGAACTGTTTGACGGCGATGTTTTCACGATGGGACTTGTGGCAGCCTTGCTTTGCGTTTCGGCTGTTGCATTTCTTGTTTATAAATTACGGCAGGCCCGTGCTGATGTGACCCGCCGGGTCGCCGACAACGCGCCGGCAATGGACGCGCAACTCGTTGCGGCGCCTCGCACGTCCAGTGTCGCGAAATTTCTCTATCGATTGTCGATCAAGCTGGAACCTGTTGAAGGCGGCGAGCGAAAAGTGTTGCGGCACAGACTGATTCAGGCGGGGCTCGACCTGCCCGGCGCCACAACATGGTATATTGGCGGAAGGATTGCCGCCGTCCCGGTCCTCGCGCTCGTTACATATGTGGTCTATCCACTGATTTTTGTCGACGCGACGCAACAATCGATCGCGCTGGCCTGCGCGGGCGCCTGCGTATTGGCGTACCTTGGGCCGTCATTCGCGCTCGATAAGCGCATTGCCAAATTGCGCGAACAACATCGGGATGGATTTCCCGATTTCATGGATCTCATGGTGGTATGCTGTCAGGCGGGTTTGAGTATGGAGGCAGCCATCACGCGCGTCGGCCGCGAACTTGTCGTGGCCTATCCGTCGCTATCGCGCAATGTGTTGCTGGCGGCGACAGAATTGCGCAACGGAAAGTCGGTGGGAATGGCGATTGAAAGCTTCGCCAAGCGACTTGGCATAGAGGAAGCTGGGTCGTTCTCGACCCTGTTGCAACAATCGGAAGAGTTGGGCTCGAGTCTGACGCAATCCTTGCGCGCCTATAGCGACGACATGCGGAACAAACGGTTGATGAAGGCTGAGGAAAAGGCCCATGCGCTGCCTGCCAAGCTGGTGATTCCATTAACGCTTTTTGTATTTCCTGTGATCATGGTCGTCATCATGCTTCCAGTCGTGATCGGCGTGTCTGCTGTGTGGACCTGAACGGGTCGCAAATCGAAATCGGTGATGGAGTGTTTATCATGACTGCGTATCGCCTTCGTCTTCCCGTCATTTTCAGCTTGTTAAGCGTAACGCTTGGCGGTTGCGCAGGCTTCGAACAACTTGCGGCGGCGGACGCCACGACCAGCGTTGCGATGGTTGCAAAAGCTGATGAAGCTGCGATTTCGCGAGGCGAGTCCGACGAGCTTGCCAAGGGCAAGCAATTTTTTCGCGATCAATCCTTCGGGTTGGCTGAAAAGAGTTTCAGACGGGCAGTCGAGTCCAGCTCAAGCAACGCCGAGGCCTGGTTGGGTCTGGCTGCGGCCCATGACCAACTGGGGCGCTACGATCTCGCGGATCGCGAATACCAGCAAGTCGAGAAAAAGTCCGGCGTAAGTCTCGCGCTTCTCAACAATCGCGGTTATTCCTATTTGATGCGTGGCGATTTTACGCGGGCTCGCCGGGATTTCGCCGCTGCCGAGAGACTCGCGCCTGACAACGCGTTTGTGCGCAACAATTTGCGAATGCTCGACGAAAAACTGGCCAGTCGCAGTTGATGCAGCGGCTTGCGCTGTGAACCTCGCGCTGGCGGTCGTGGAAAAAGCGTCGCTCATGCCGTTATGAAGCGGCCCGCGGTTTCGGAACCACCTGACACGGCGTGGCGCGTCCCGCTCTGTGGCAACCGATGGAGCGCGGGCATGATGAAGATACGCAAGACTGTTGTCGCGTCGACACGCCAGTTCGCGCCGGATATGAATTGCGCGCGCTGCTCCCTCGCGCATATCAGTTCGTCCAGTTGACGATGCTGGTCGGCCCCTCGCGACCGTCCGGTCCAAGTGAATAAAGGTCGTATTGGCCGTGCTGTCCGGGTTGCCGATAGACATAGGGATTGCCCCACGGGTCTTTCGGCACACTTCCGCCCTTCAGATATGGGCCATTCCAGGCGCTGGCGTTGGCTGGTTTGACCAGCATGGCGCCAAGCGTCTCGCTCGTCGTGGGATAGCGACCGTTGTCGAGGAAATAGAGATCGAGCCCCGCAGCGAGCGACTCGATCTGTATGTGCGCCGCCTTGATTTTTGAATCGGAGAGGTAGCCGAGGACGCGCGGCCCGACAAGGCCGACGATCAGACCGATAATCGCCAGGACCACCAACATTTCGACCAGCGTGAAGCCCGACTGCCGACGCAGCCGCCGCGCAAGTCCCGCAGCCTTCATATCGTTGATGAACCCGTCAGCGCGCATATTTCGAATCCCACTCAGTTGGCCAATTGACCGATCGAAATCATCGAAGTCCTCAACGATACCACAAGTCCGCCTACGACGACCGCGATAAAGAGAATGGCGGCAGGCCCGACGATGGCCACGATCTTTGACAGCCTCCGCTCGACCCGCTCCTCGAACAGGTCCGCCGCGCGGATGGCGATCGGCGCGAGATGGCCCGATCCCTCACCGATCCGCAACATGCGCACCGCCGTCGGCGAAAGCTCGTTCATCTCCGATAGAGCATTCGCCTTTTTGTTTCACACGCACACACATTCGCTTTGCCGCGACGTTTTTGCGCCCGGCGTTTGCTTCGGTTCGGTCCCTCGAAAAACTTGAGGGGCGGGGGGCGCCGTCCTGGCCGACGCGGGTGGTTCGTCCGCAGTGTGTGGATGCCTCGCGGCGCCCCCTGCGCGGTTTTGTCATCC
>CAIZEI010000143.1 GCA_903931945.1 uncultured Hyphomicrobiales bacterium
CCTACCCCGGCGCGAGGCCTCTGCGCCGCTCGTAACTCATGTCGAGACCGCGCCAACGCCGCCGCCGCGAACGGCGCCCGCCGTGATCGCCATGGCTGAGCCAGCCCCGCCCGCTGTCGCGCCTCAAGCTGCGCCGCAGCCCCGGCTGACACGCCGGCAGATCGCCCAGCAAAAACTGGCGGCGGCCAAGGCGCCCCCTCCTGACGAACGCAATTTCTTCCAGAAGCTGTTCGACCAGCCTGCCCAGCCAGCAGGCGCCGCGCTCGCCTATGCCCGCCCCGATGACGGAGGCATTACGTCGATTCCGGCAACGGTCGGACCTGCGACCTCCCACACCACCCCCGGCGCCGGCGTCGCGGTCTATGACATCTCAGCCCATGTCGTTTACCTGCCCAATGGCGAGCGCCTCGAAGCCCATTCCGGTCTCGGGAGCAGCAAGGACGATCCCGCCTCGGTTCGCCTGCGCAATCGCGGCGCGACCCCGCCGCATACGTATAATTTGACCCTGCGCGAAAAAATCTTTCACGGCGTGCGGGCGCTCCGGTTGACGCCAGCGGACGGGGCAAGCGTTTACGGTCGGGCGGGTTTGCTCGCGCATTCCTTCATGCTGGGACCGAATGGCGATTCCAACGGCTGCGTCTCCTTCCGCAACTATCCGCAGTTTCTCAATGCGTTTTTGCGCGGTGAGGTGCGGCAACTCGTCGTTGTAACGCATGGCGGGGCCGATCCCTCAGCCGGAATGTTCGCGTCGCGCGGTTGATGGGCAGGTCGATCGTCCCGATCAACGGTAGACCGCTGCAATTCCCATGAAGTCGGCAGCAGTCAGGCTCGCGCCGCCCACGAGCGCGCCGTTGACGTCAGGCACGACCATTAATTCGGCTGCGTTCGAAGCTTTGACCGAACCGCCATAAAGAATCCGCACGCTGGCGCCGTCCGTTCCGAGCAGCTTGCCAAGGCGCGTCCGGATAAAGGCATGGACGACTGCCACATCAGCCGTTGTTGGCGTCAACCCGGTGCCAATCGCCCAGATTGGTTCATAGGCGAGCACAAGTTCGCGGGCCGAAAACCCTGCAGGAACCGAGCCATCAAGCTGCGCGCCGACGACGTCGAGCGTTTCGCCGGCGCGACGTTGCGCCTCGGTCTCGCCCACGCAAACGATCGCAACAAGCCCGGCTCGTTTGGCCGCGATTGCCTTGGCGCGAACCACAGCATCGGTTTCGCCATGATCGGCCCGACGCTCGGAATGACCGACGATGACATGGGTCAGGCCAGCGTCCGCCAGCATTTCGGCAGAGATGTCTCCGGTATGAGCGCCCGATGCTTTGGCGTGGCAATCCTGCGCCCCGATGGCGATATGCGATCCCAGCGCAGTATGGGCGGCAAGCGGCGCCAACGTCGCCGGAGGGCAAATCAGCAGATCGACTTTGGTCCGCAGCGCCGAATCATAGGCCGTAGCCATCGCAGCCAGCTCTTTCAATTGCGCTTTGAGCCCATTCATTTTCCAGTTGCCGGCGACGAGCGGACGGGGGCTGGCGGTCATGGACGTCTCCTGCATGTGAAAAGCGTTTGAATACGGGTTATCACCGCGCCGCCACGCCGCCTATAGGGGTTTTGTGCGGTTGTAATCGGGCGCGTTGCGCCGGGGCGGCGCAGTCCCTATATTCCCGCCGATTTTCAGGCGCTTCGTCGCCACGACAAGAGAACCAGAAAATGCTCGACGGCATGCGCAGAATGTCCCAGGGACTCGTGGGACGCATTATCATGGGACTGGTGATGGGCTTCATCAGCCTGAGCTTTGCTATCTGGGGGGTTGGCAATATCTTCATCGGCTATGGGTCCGGCAAAGCCGCGCAGGTCGGCAAAATCGACATTTCCACCGACCAGGTGCGCCAGCTCTATCAAACCCGATTGCAGCAGCTGCAACAGCAGGCCAGGCGCGCGATCACCAACGATGAAGCCCATGTAGCGGGGCTCGACCGGCAAGTCATGAACCAGCTTCTGTCAAGCGCGGCGCTGGATGGCAAGGCGGACAAGCTGGGGCTGGCGATATCCGACAAGGATATTGCGCAAAAAATCCTTGTCGAGCCGGGCTTTGCCGGCCCGACAGGCAAATTCGACCCGAACAAGTTCAACGAGGTCCTGCGTCAGAATGGCTTCAATGAGGCGAGTTTTGTCTTCGAACAGCGAAGGACCTATCTGCGGCAGGATATTGCCGACGCGCTGACCGGCGACATGATTGTGCCGGACGCCGCCTTGCAGGCGATCCACCGTTTCAGGGATGAGACGCGCAGTCTCGACTATTTCGAACTGCCCGCGTCAGCCGCCGGCGACATCCCGGCCCCCGACGACGCAACGCTTCAAGCCTATTTCGACAGCCGCAAACAAGGCTTCCGCGCGCCGGAATATCGCGGGATTGTGACGCTCGCGGTCGAGCCGCGGTCGCTCGCCGAGCCCGCGGCCATATCAGACGCTGCTGCGCGCAAGAAATATGACGAGGTGAAAACCCAACGCTATCTCACGCCGGCGACGCGACACGCCGAGCAAGTCGTGTTCAAGGACGAAGGGAGCGCAAAGCAGGCGAGCGAAAAGATCAAGGCGGGCGCGACCCTTGCAAGCGTCGCCGAAGACATGAAATTGCCTGTCGCCGACCTCGGATCAGTCACGAAAACTGGCGTTTTCGATCAGGCGCTCGCCGAGACGATTTTTGCTTTGCCCGAGGGGGGCGACAGCGAGCCCGTCAAAAACGCATTTGGCTATACGATCCTGCATATGATTTCAGCGACGCCCGAAAGCGTCAGGTCATTTGAGGACGCCGGCGATGAAATCAAGGGCGAACTCGCCCGCGAGGCCGCCAAAAAGACAGTCGGCGATATCCGCGACAAGATCGAGGATGAGCGAACGTCCGGCAAACCGCTGGAAGAAGCGGCGGCTGCGGCCGGTCAGAAAGCCGTAGCAATTGCCGCCATCGACCGGGCCGGACTCGACAAATCAGGCACTGAGGTCGCTGGCCTCGTGGACCGCGAAGCCTTGCTCAAGGCCGTCTTCGCTTCGAATATCGGCGTCGATAATGACACTCTGACCACAAGTGACGGCGGATATGTCTGGTTCGAGGTGACATCGGTCGAACCCGCCCGCGATCAACTTCTGTCTGAAGTTAAAGATAAGGTTGCAAATGCCTGGAAAGAAGACGAAATATCTCGTCGTATTTCGGAAAAAGCCGACGCTTTGGCCAAACGGATTGACGCCGGCGAAGCTCTTTCGGCTTTGGCTCAGGAACTCGGACTGGAAGCAAAATCCGCCGCCGATGTCAAGCGGATCGGCACAACCTCCGTTCCCCAAACCGTCGTCTTGCGCGCTTTCGCACTGCCTGTTGGACAGGCGGGTTCGGCCTCGGGCCAAGGCGACGGGCGTATCGTTTTCAAAGTGCTTGGTTCGGTCACCCCGGATTTGAACAAGGATTCGGATGTGATGAAAGCCGTCACAACCCAGCTCAAACAATCCTATGCCGATGATCTGCTCGGGGAATATCTTGCCCGGGCGCAGAGCGACGCCGGAGTCACGATCAATCAGGCCGAAGTCCGTTCGGCCACCGGCGTCAGCGATTCAGGCGATCAGTAATGTATGAACCCGGGCAAACCGCAGCCGAAGAGGCCTATCGGGCGGGCCAACCAATTCTGGTCTCGACACGGCTTGTGGCCGATCTTGAAACGCCGGTTTCGGCGTTTCTGAAACTCGCGGCAGGACGTCAGGGCAATCTCTTTTTGCTGGAATCGGTCGAGGGCGGCGCAGCGCGCGGACGCTACTCGATGATCGGCTTCGATCCCGACATCATCTGGCGGGCCTCCGGCGATCGGGCCGAAATCAACCGCCGCGCCCTGCATGATGCGCAGGCTTTCGAACCCTGCTCGAAAAAGCCGCTGGATTCCCTGCGCGCATTGATCGCGGAAAGCGCTGTGCCCGCCGACGGCGATCTGCCGCCCATGGCTGCAGGCGTGTTCGGCTATCTCGGCTATGAGATGGTGCGGCAAATGGAACAACTGGCGCCGCCCAAGCCGGATTTGATTGGCGCTCCTGACGCGATCATGATCCGTCCGACTGTGATGGTCGTTTTTGATTCGGTTAAGGATGAACTCCATATCGTGACGCCGATCCGACTGCAGGCTGATATTTCAGCCAGCGCCGCCTGGGAAGCCGCCGCAAACCGGATCGACCGGGTTGTTGCAGTGCTTGAAGGCCCACTGGCGCATACGCCACCCGAAGCCGATCCACATATGATCGCCAGCGCCGCGCAGTCCAACACGCCGGAGCCGCGCTTTCTCGAAATGGTTTCGCGCGCGCGCGAGTACATCGAAGCGGGCGATATCTTTCAGGTTGTTTTATCGCAGCGCTTTACGTCGCCATTCGAGCTGCCGGCCTTTTCGCTTTACCGGGCGCTGCGGCGCGTAAATCCCTCGCCCTATCTTTGCTACCTCGATTTCGGCGGCTTCCAGATCGTCGTTTCCAGCCCGGAAATCCTGGTGCGTGTGCGCGACGGCGAGGTCACAATCCGACCGATTGCAGGCACGCGCTGGCGCGGCAAATCGCCCGCAGAAGACCTTGCGCTCGAACAGGAGTTGCTGGCCGATGCCAAGGAGCGAGCTGAACATCTGATGCTGCTGGACCTCGGACGCAACGATGTGGGCCGGGTTTCCAAAATCGGTACGGTTGAGGTGACGGACAAGTTTTTCGTCGAGCGTTACAGCCATGTCATGCATATCGTGTCGAATGTCGTGGGCAAGCTTGACCCCGATCGTGATGTCATCGACGCGCTCAGCGCCGGGTTTCCAGCTGGCACGGTTTCTGGCGCTCCGAAAGTGCGGGCGATGGAGATCATCGACGAACTCGAGGTCGACCGACGCGGCATTTATGGCGGCTGCATTGGCTACTTTGGCGCCGCAGGCGAAATGGACACCTGCATCGTGCTGCGCACCGCAGTCATCAAGGATGGCCTGATGCATGCGCAGGCAGGCGCAGGCATCGTCTATGATTCCGAACCGGCGTACGAGCACCGCGAATGCGTGAACAAGGCGATGGCCCTGTTCCGCGCCGCCGAGGAAGCTGTACGCTTCGCCACCCAAGCCCGGCGCGGGCAGTAAAACCGGCGCGATTTTCGGCTTTCTGATCGTGGAATTGTTGTTCCCGATCATCTACGTACAATGTTTTTTCACATAAATAATATGTGAATAATGCGGCAGGTCAAAATGTCCATCTTCGGTGCGCTGAGCCCACTTTATGCGGGATCTGGCCTTGCGATCGGTTTCATTGTCGGTCTGACCGGCGTTGGCGGGGGATCGCTGATGACGCCGTTGCTGGTTCTCCTGTTCGGCGTCCATCCAGCGACAGCCGTTGGGACAGACCTGCTCTATGCCGGGGTCACAAAGATGGCTGGCACGGCGGTTCATGGGAGCCGCGGCGGAGTCAATTGGCGGCTGGTTGGGCTGCTTGCTCTTGGCAGCCTGCCAGCCAGCGCCGCCACAATCGCAGGTCTCAACTCTCTCGGCCTTCAAAACAACGCCGCCTCCCGCCTGATTTCTCTGGCGCTTGGCATTGCTCTCGTGGTCACAGCGACAAGTCTGGTGCTGCGGGAAAGGCTCATAACGCTGAGCAAGGGCGCCAGCGCAATGCCGGCCCGGCGACAGGCTTTCCTGACAATAACAACCGGCGCCATCATCGGCGTGCTTGTCTCGGTATCCTCCGTCGGAGCCGGGGCGATCGGCGTCACGGCCTTGTTCTTTCTGTACCCGCAGCTTCCCGCCCGCGTGATTGTCGGCAGCGATATCGCCCATGCCGTACCCCTGACATTGATAGCGGGCGCCGGGCACTGGTTCTATGGCTCAGTCGATGGAACGATGCTTGCCTCGTTGCTGACAGGCTCGTTGCCCGGCATCGTCGCAGGGAGCCTGCTGGCGCCGCATGTGCCGGACAAAGCGTTGCGCATTGTGCTGGCGATCATTCTGCTGGTTGTCGCGGGAAGGCTTATCGCCGTCTGAACGCAGCGGACGAGCGCGCCTCACATCACGGTCGAGAGAAAAATCGGAATTAAGGCGATCGACATCAGTGTGGAAATCACTACAATTCCCGCAACCTCCTCTGGACGATTGTTAAATCGTTCAGCGAACATATAGTTGTAAACTGCTGAAGGCATTGAAGATTGCGTTACTACAACGCCCCGTTCAAGGCCATCGAGACCGAGCAGCGTCGCAACACCCCATCCGATCGCAAATCCGCCCAGCAGACGCGCCAGCGAAAAGATAATTCCCCGTCGCAGGGACGCCAGCTTCAAACGCGCCAGCGAATGGCCAAGCGAAAGCAACATCAGCGGCACCATGAGCCCGCCCATGATATGCAGTGCGCGGCTGAAAACCCCGGGCAGTTGCGTTCCTGTGACCGCCAGACCCAGCCCGGCGGCAACCGCCCAGAGCAACGGCATACGGAGCAACGCGACGATATCCCATTTGCCAGCCGCCAAGGACTGACCAATGGAGAATTGCAGCAGCGACCCCACCGCATAATAACCAATCGAGAGCGCGAGGCCCGCCTCTCCAAACGCAAAAAGCCCCAGCGGCAACCCCATATTGCCAACATTGGGAAACGCGAGGGCCGGCGTATAAACAGCAACCGGCTGTCGCATCGCGCGGGTAAAACCATAGCCCGCCACGAGTGAACAGCCATGGCTGGCAAGAGACGCCAGCGCCATGGCGCCAAGCGCTGAAACCTTGAGCCCGCTTGTCGAAAGGGAATCAATGACAAGGCAGGGGGTGCCGACCGCCGTCACCAGAAGCGAGACGAACCCCGGATCGAACGGGGCGCCGCGCCGCGACCAGACATAACCCACCAGCGCGACCAGAAACACCGGCGCAACGACATCGATCAGTATGGAAATCAACTGCATCCCTCCGCCCCTAAGCACCGGAAGCGGATCACGCAAGCTTTTTATCCGGAGCGACCGGGCGCAGGTCGGGCCGGATTACATCGCGGACGCAGCGTTGGAGAAGTTGGCGGACGTCTGCGTTCCAATATGGGTCGCGCCGACGATAATCATGATTGAAACAAGACCGGCGACAATCACATAATCGATGCTGGCGGTCGCCGTTTCGTCGCGGAAAAAACGCATCAAAATCGATATCATCCTCAAACTCCACACAATTTCGCAGACGCCCGCAAGGGCGCACCGTCAAAGTGACGGCCGCATATGAATTTAAAATTAAAAGGAAAGCTTCACTGTTTCGTTAAGATTAACCGAAGCCGACTGCGCCCACCCGTCAATGCAGTATCTGGCCCAGAAACGCCCGCGTGCGCTCGTGCTGCGGGTTGGCGAAGAATTCGCCCGGGGCATTGGCCTCAACGATTTCTCCGGCGTCCATAAACACCACGCGGTCAGCCACCTGCCGGGCAAAACCCATTTCATGGGTGACGCACAGCATGGTCATCCCTTCGGCAGCGAGGCTCACCATCGTATCGAGCACCTCCTTGACCATTTCCGGGTCAAGCGCCGAGGTCGGCTCGTCAAACAACATGATTTTGGGATTCATACAGAGCGCCCGCGCAATGGCCACGCGCTGTTGCTGACCGCCCGACAATTGTCCGGGATACTTGTTGGCCTGCTCAGGAATGCGCACACGGGTCAGAAATTTCATCGCCTGCTCTTCGGCCTGTTTGCGCGGCGTTTTGCGCACCCACACAGGCGCCAGCACGCAATTTTCGAGAATCGTCAAATGCGGGAACAGATTGAACGACTGAAAAACCATGCCAACATCGCGCCTGACCTCGTCAATCCGCTTGAGATCGCCCGTGAGCTCCACCCCGTCAACGACAATCCGCCCGCTCTGATGCTCCTCAAGCCGGTTGATGCAGCGGATCATCGTCGATTTACCCGAGCCGGAGGGGCCGCAGATGACGATTTTCTCACCCGGACGAACCGATAAATTGATGTCGCGCAGCACATGGAACTTGCCGTACCATTTGTTGACGCCGGACAGCTCGACCGCCATATCGCCGTCCACAGCCTGCGGAATGGTTTCGTTCATTCCCGGTCCCTCATCGCAATCTGTCCTTCGCCAGGCTGCGCTCCATATATTGGGAGTAGCGCGACATGCCGAAGCAGAAAATAAAGTAAAACAAAGCTGCAAATATGTAGCCGGTTGTGGATATATTGGGGCCCGCCCATACCGGATCGAGCCTGGCGGTGTCGACAGCGCGCAGAAAATCATAGATTCCGACAACCGCCACAAGAGTTGTGTCCTTGAAGAGCCCTATGAACGTATTGACGATGCCGGGGATGACCTTGGTCAGCGCTTGCGGCAGGACCACAAGGCGCATCAGGCGACCGTAGCCAAGCCCCAGCGCCATCGCCCCTTCAAACTGGCCCTTGGGCATGGCCTGCAATCCACCGCGCACGACTTCAGCCATATAGGCGGAGGCAAAAAGGCTCACGCCAACCAGCGGGCGCAGCAATCGGTCGGGCGTCCAGTTCTCCGGCAAAAACAGCGGCAACATGAAATTCGCCATGAACAGGACCGTTATCAGAGGCACGCCGCGCACAAATTCAATGAAAATGACGCTGGCGATGCGGACAACCGGCAATGTCGAGCGCCGTCCCATCGCCAGCAGCACACCGCCCGGCAGCGACACGACGATGCCGACCGCCGACACCAGAAGGCTGACGAAAACGCCGCCCCACACGTCGGTATCGATTTTGGGCAGGCCGATCTTTTCCCAGCCGCTGAGCAAGATGAAACCCAGGAGCGGATAGACAACAAAAAACAGAAATGCGCCGATCTGTTTCGCTGGCGCTTTTGGCGCCAACAGCCAGACAATCAGCGCCGCGCCAACGACAAGCGTCATATTCACACGCCACACCCACTCGCGGGGGTAGGAGCCGTACATGAAGAATGGGAGTTTTTGTCCGATATAGGCCCAGCAGGCGCCAACTTCGGGCGACCGGCAGCTTGCGCCGTCATTTGCCGTCCACACGGCGTCAATGAAGAGATAACGGATCAGTCCGGGGGCGACCCAGGCGATGAATGCAACCGCCAAAACGGTAAAAATCGCCGAAAACGGACCGGAAAACAGATTGGCCCGCAACCATCCCAAAGCGCCATCGCTGAGCGCGGGCGGCGGCAGGACCGGCGCCGCTTGCGTCCGGACATAAGCGACTGAGCGAGCGTCCGCCATCTAACGCTCCACCGTCGCAGTCAGTCGCATATAGAAGCTCATGGCAAGCGACGTCAGCAGGGAAATCACGAGGTAGACCGCCATCGTGACGGCGATGATCTGCACCGCCGCGCCCGTGATATTCAGAACAGACCCGGCAAAAACCTGCACAAGATCGGGATAACCGATAAATACCGCGAGCGTCGAGTTCTTGGTCAGATTGAGGAACTGGTTGGTCAGCGGCGGCGTAATCACCCGCATCGCCTGCGGGATGACCACAAGGCGCAGAACCTGTCCGCCCGAGAGGCCAAGCGCCAATGCCGCCTCGCTTTGTCCACGCGCGACAGACTGGATGCCGGCGCGTACAATCTCTGCAATGAATGTCGCGGTATAGAGGATCAATCCCAGCAGAAGCGCCACCAGCTCGGGCAAGACGCGCGCGCCGCCGCTGAAATTGAACCCGCGCAAAACAGGATAATCGAGCGTCAGCGGACTGCCCGCCGCAAAATAAGCGATCGCCGGCAGGCCAATGACCAGCGCGAGCCCCGCCCAGCCCGAAGGCAATCTGCGACCGGTTTCGCGCTGGATTTTTCGCGCATAAAACCAGAAGCCCGCCGCCAGCAGACACGCCAGACCGAACGCCGCCAGCACAAGGTCAAACTCCGCGCCAAACACCGGCTGCGGCAAAACCAGACCACGATTGTTGAGAAACGCGAACGGCTTGCCGGAAAGCCCAGGTATGACGATGGAATCGCGCACCCCCGGCAATGGTTTCAGGATGGCGTTGTACCAGAACAGCAATTGCAGCAGCAGGGGCACATTGCGCAGGGATTCGACATAGATCGTCGCCATGCGCGCAACGATCCAGTTTGGCGATAGCCGCGCAACGCCCACAATAAAACCGAGAATCGTCGCGAAAAAAACCCCGATCGCCGCGACCAGCAAGGTGTTCAGAAGGCCCACCCAGAAAGCGTCGCCAAACGTCGATTGCGCGCTATAGGGAATGAGCGTGAAATTGATATCGAATCCCGAAGTCTTGTTCCAGAAATCGAAATTTGTCGGAATGTTGCGGGCCTGCATATTGGCGATGGCGTTGCTCGCCGCACCGTAGATCAGTATGCCAAGCGCCAGAACCAGCAGTCCCTGATAGACGAACCCGCGCACCCGCGGATCGTAAAAGGGTGAAATCTTCGCAACAGGCGGAAGATCGACAGCGCGCCCGCTCATGCGGCTCCCCGTCGATGCTTGATTTGCCTGTCAGAGGTCATCGTCGCCGGTCCATTGGCGTTTCAGCGCACCGGCGCAGCATATTGAATGCCGCCCTTACTCCACAGATTGTTCAGACCGCGCTTGATTTTCAGCTTGGAGCCCTCGCCCACATTGCGCTCGAAGGCTTCGCCGTAATTGCCGACGGCCTTGATAATATGATAGGCCCAGTCTTTCGTCAGCCCCATACCCTTGCCAAAATCGCCTTCAACGCCAAGCAGTCGACGGATCGAAGGGTCATCGGATTTCAGCTTGTCATCGACATTGGCTTTCGTAACGCCCAGTTCTTCGGCGTTGATCATGGCGAAATGCGTCCATTTCACGATGTCAAACCATTGGTCGTCGCCTTGCCGCACGGCCGGTCCCAGCGGTTCTTTCGAGATGACTTCAGGCAAAACAACGTGCTCATCGGGATTCACAAGCTTGATGCGCTCCCCGTAAAGCTGTGAAACATCCGTCGTGAAGGCGTCGCAGCGGCTTGTGTCATAGGCCTTGATGACATCATCGACATTGGCGAAGACAACGCCTTCATATTTCATATTGTTGGAGCGGAAATAGTCGGCCAGATTGAGTTCGGTCGTCGTTCCCTGCTGAACGCAGATCGAGGCGCCGTTGAGTTCCAGCGCAGAATTCACATTGAGTTTCTTGCGCACCATAAAGCCCTGGCCATCGTAATAATTAACGGCGGCAAAGAGGAGACCCAGGTCTGCCTCGCGAGACAGCGTCCAGGTGCCATTTCGCGCGAGAACATCGACTTCGCCCGATTGCAGCGCCGTAAAACGATCCTTGGCGGTGAGCGGAATGAATTTCACTTTTGTCGGATCGTTCAGCACCGCCGCCGCGACAGCGCGGCAGAAATCCACATCAAGCCCTGTCCACTGCCCCTTGTCGTCGGGTATGCCAAATCCGGTCAGGCCGGAATTGGAGCCGCAGGCGAGCGATCCCCGCTGCTTGACCTGATCGAGCGTTCCAGCGCTTGCCGCCGTTGCGCCGAACGCCAGGATTGCGCCAGCCGCAATCGCAATCGAAATGCGTTTCATGCGAATTCTCCCCGCTCCTCGCCACGCGCCAACTTCACGGCGCCGTTGGCAAATGCCTAAGCCCGGCGTATCTGAATCGCATTACGCCCCGCCGTCAAGCTGCCATTTGGCCAAGACGGCTTTCTGCCCACCGGAACGTCATAATGAGCAAACTGACACCGCCAACGCGCCAGAAAATCGGCAGCCGGACACGTCTTGTCCACGCGGGGCGCGATACCGACGAGCAACATGGCTTCATCAACATGCCGCCGTGGCGCGGCTCGACGGTGTTGTATCCGACCTATGAGTCCCTGAGCGCGCGCAGCCAGCGTTACACCTATGGAACCAAGGGCACGCCTTCGACGGACGCGCTGGAAAGCGCCTGGACTGAAATTTCCGGCGCTGCGCAAACCGTGCTTGCGCCTACGGGCCTTGCCGCGATTGCATTGGCGCTGATGACAGCGGCGAAGGCGGGAGATCATATCCTGATCACGGATTCGGCCTATCTGCCGACCCGCCAGTTCTGCAACACGATTTTGCTGCGGATGGGCGTCGAAACAGAATATTACGACCCCTGCCTCGGCGCCGAAATCACGACGCTGTTCCGCCCCAACACCAGCCTCGTTCTTGTTGAGGCGCCGGGGTCGCAAAGCTTCGAAATTCAGGACATTCCTGCGATTTCCAGGGCCGCCCATGAGAGGGACATTTGCGTCATCGCCGACAACACCTGGGCGACGCCCTTGTTCTTCCCCCCGCATGAGCGCGGTGTGGACCTCGCGATTGAAGCGGGCACGAAATATCTTTCCGGCCATTCCGACCTCATGCTTGGGCTCGTCTCGGCCAATGAGCGATGGCGCAAGCGCTTGCGCGAGACCTACGACTGTTTTGCAATGTGCCCGGGGCCGGAGGATATTTTTCTCGCGTTGCGCGGGCTGCGCTCGATGGAGCTGCGGCTGCGCGAGGCCGAACGGCAGGGGCTGGCGATGGCGCATTGGTTTTTGTCGCGCCCGGAAGTGAAAGACGTGCTCCATCCTGCTCTGCCCGGCCATCCTGGCCATGCCATCTGGAAACGGGATTTTTCTGGCTCCTCGGGCCTGTTCTCGATCATTTTGCATCCGGTTCCCGAAGCAGCTGTCGCCGCCATGCTGAACGGGCTGGAACTGTTCGGCATGGGCTATTCCTGGGGCGGGTTTGAAAGCCTCGTGATCCCCTTCAATTGCGCCAGCTACCGCACCGCCACGCGCTGGAATCCCGGCGGGCCCGCCCTGCGGTTCCAGATCGGCCTCGAAAACATCGAGGACCTGAAAGACGATCTCGATCGTGGGTTTGAAAGACTGCGAAACGCGGTTTGAGCGGCGGAAGTCGGGCGACTGGATTTTCGTTGCTGAACGCAGCGCGAACATATAGGGTTCGTTCGTGATTTGTTTATGCATTGCGTTCACTGTATAGTCGCATCAGGGGATTGGCGATTCGCCTTGGCGCGACGCCTCCAGCACCGGAGAGAGCCAATGCTGACCAAAAAGCAGAATGAACTTCTGCGCTTCATTCATGAACGCCTGCAAGAGGCCGGCGTGCCGCCGTCCTTCGACGAGATGAAGGACGCGCTCGATTTGCGTTCGAAATCGGGTATCCATCGGTTGATTATCGCGCTCGAGGAGCGCGGCTTTATCCGCAGGCTGCCAAACCGCGCACGGGCGCTGGAAGTCCTGCGAATGCCTGAATCCGCCCTGCCCGCAAGCTCGGCGCCGCGCGGCGGGCGGTTTGCGCCCTCTGTCATCGAGGGCAATCTGGGCCGTGTGCGCCCTGCGCAGGTTCCTCCCCTGGCTCAGGAGCTGAGCCAGATCGTATCGATCCCGGTCATGGGCCGTATCGCCGCAGGCACGCCCATCGAGGCCATTCAGAACCGCACCAACACGATTGGAATGCCAGCGGACATGTTTGGGGCGGGCGAGCTTTTTGCGCTGGAGGTGCGCGGCGACTCGATGATCGAAGCCGGGATCCTGAATGAAGACACGGTCATCATACGGCGGCAGGACAGCGCCGATTCAGGCGATATTATCGTGGCGCTCATTGACGATGAGGAAGCGACGCTGAAACGGCTGCGCAAACGCGGCGGCTCGGTGGCGCTGGAGGCGGCCAATCCCGCTTATGAAACCCGCATTTTCGGCCCCGATCGTGTGCGTATTCAGGGCAAGCTGGTCAGCCTGATCCGCAAATACTGATCGGGTCTGCGGCGAAGCGCCCGCCAGATCAACCCGCGTCCACGCAGGACAATCCCGCGTGGCGTGGCTCTGAAAACGATCCGTCGGCGGGCGAAGGCGCTGCGCAGATAAATGGCCGAGGCAAGTCCGATCGCAACGCCAGCGGCGACGTCGCTCGCATAATGCGATCCGATGACGATGCGGGAGAGGCCAACGAGGCTGGCGACCGGAAACAGGAGCAATCCGGTCCATGGCGAAAGGAACGCAATCGCCAGCGCCATTGCGAAAGCTGTGACGGCATGACCTGATGGAAAACTGGCGTAGGATGCGTAGATCGAGAACAGGTCGAAGTGATGAACGCCAATCATCTCGGGGAAACGGTCATGCAATTGCGGGCGGGCGCGACCGAAAAGATGCTTGAGAAATTGCGAGGCAAGACCTGACCCCGCGGCCACGGCAAACAGATACATCGCCCGTCCGGCAAACAAGGTCAGCGCCGCCGCGGGCCGGCCAACCTGACCGCGCCGCGCCAGAACGCCTGCGCCCATAGCCAATATGGTCAGGACGAACACGTATCCACTATCGCCCAGTCGGGTGATCCGTTCAAAAATGTGGATGATATCGGACGGCAATGTCTTCGCCCAAAGGGAGCCGGATTCGTCCAGGCTGATGGCTGCATAGATAATGGCGCCGCAGGCGAACAGGATGCCGAATGCATGGATCTGCCGCATATCGGGGCCACGAATGCGCGGGCTCTGACGCCGCCAGGCTTCGCGGAAGTCTTGCAGCGCCGATATCATACTCGAAATTGGGCCAGAGCGGGGGAATGATTGCAATTTCATGGCCCATCCTAACTGATTCACACAGGGTATGCGACAGGCGCCCGTTCGGTGTTATGATGCGAGGGAAACGTGAAAACGCGCATGGGGGGATGTCGATGAAGCGGACCGTTTGCGTTGCTGTTTTGCTGGCGCTGCTCGCGCCCGCGACCGCCCTGGCCCAATCCGCCGCCTCGAATTGGCCCGTGCGGCCCCTGACCTTTATCGTTTCGCAGGCGGCAGGTTCAGCGCCCGATATTATGGCCCGGCTCATCGCCAGCCGCCTTGAGCCGATCATTGGACAGGCTGTTGTCGTCGAGGACCGGCCCGGCGCCGGCAATGTGATTGGCGCAAGCGCTGCCGCCAACGCGGCGCCTGACGGCTACACATTTTTCTTTGGCACGTCGGCGGCGCTTTCCTACAACCAGTTTCTGATCAAGAAACTCCCCTATGATGTCGCGCGTGATTTTGCGCCTGTGGCGTTGATCACGCGTTCCTACCAACTGCTTGTTGTCAACAGGAACGTGCCCGCGCAGTCGCTCGCCGAACTGCTGGCTCTTGACCGCAAGGCGCCGGGCAAATATTCGCTGGCGATTGATGGCCCACGCAATCTGACCGGCGTAACCGCCGCTGCAATGAACGCGATGACCGGCTCCAAATTCGTTCTTGTTCCTTATCCCAATATCAACAATGGCCTTCAGGACGCTGTGGCGGGCCGCGTCGATGGCGGCGTTTTTTCGATTTCGGTCGTCGAATCGCAGGTGCGCGAGGGCGCTTTGCGCTCGCTCGCCACAACCTCGATCAAACGCATGGACGGCGCGCCGGACACGCCAGCAGCGGCCGAAACAATTCCCGATTTCGATTTCAGCGGCTGGTTCATGCTCGTTGCGCCCAAGGCGACGCCGCCGGCGATCCTCACAAAGATGAACGCGGCCGTTGACAAGTCGGCCCATCAAAAAGACGTGCTGGAGATGGCTCCAAAAATCGGTTTTGAAATCCCGCGCGACACGGTTGGTTCGGCAAGCGACGCGTCGAATTTTCTCACCAGCCAGCTTGAGTATTGGGCAAAAATCACCAAACGTCTTGGCATTGAGCCCGAGTGAACCCTTAACCCGCCCCGCGCGGGCCGGAGATTGTCGATGAACGCAACTGGCATTTCGAGACGCGCCGTTCTGGCGGGGCCGCTGGCTTTTGTGACCGCTACCGGCTTCGCCGCCGACAAGGTGCGGGTTGGCAAGGCGATTACCTCATCCTTCCCTTTCTCCGGACTGGATCTGGGCAAGGAACAGGGTATCTGGGCAACTGAAGGCCTCGACGTCGAAATCATTGCCTTTGCCGGCGACGGGCGATTGCAACAGGCGTTTGGCGCGGGCGGTCTGGATTTTGGCGTCGGTTCGGGGCCGGGCATGGGCTATGCGGCCAAGGGCGTGCCCGCGCGCGCTGTCGCTGCGCTGGCCAACGAACCCAGAAACATGGCGATCCTCGTCACCAACAATTCGCCCGTCAAAACCGTCGCCGATCTCAAGGGTCGGAATGTCGGCGTCACCACGGCCGGCGCGCTGACCGATTGGCTCACACGTCGTCTCGCGGTCGACCATGGCTGGGGGCCCGATGGCATAGAGGTCGTGCCGCTGGGCGAGACGCGAGCGCGGCTCGCCGCCATGAAGTCGGGCGAACTGGCTGCGAGCGTGAATTCGATCGAGGAAGCGCTTGCGGTGCAGGAGCGCGGCGAGGGGCGGATGATCGGAACCTTTGGCGAGGCCGTGCCTGATTTCCACACGCATGTTATTTTTGCCTCCGATGCGATGATCAAGACCTCGCCGGAGACGGTGCGACGGTTTTTGCGCGCCTGGTTCAAGGTTGCCGCCTTCATGCGCGACAATAAAGCAGCGACGATCAAATCGGTGGCCAAAACCATGGGCGTAACGGAGACCGTCGTCGCCGTCGCCTATGACGAAGAGATCAGGATGCTGTCATTTGATGGCGTTTTCTCCGCCAAAGCGGTCGACGTCATCCGCGCATCGTTGAAGGACCTCGGGATTGTCGATTTTAAGCCTGAAGTCAATCAGATGCTGACCACCGAGTTTTCCGCGATCAGGTGAGGGCGGATATGAATTTACTGGCGTCACGCCTGTCATTCCTGCGAATGCGGGAATCCAGTCAACGCATATCTGCAATCAACAAATTCTTTCGCTGCGGGCGCAGCTTCTGGATTCCTGCATTCGCGGGAATGACAGTGGTTCTGCTTGCCAATGCGCCCGCCCGCGCTGACCCCGTGGAGGACTTCTATCGCAGCAAAACGCTCGACATGATCGTGCCGACGTCGCCCGGCGGAGATTACGATATTCGCGCGCGATTGCTGGCGCGCTGGCTGCCGAAATTCATTCCCGGCCATCCAAATATCGTGGCCCGTAACATGCCAGGCGGGCTTGGCGTGGCCGCGGCCAATTACATGACCAGAATCGCGCCGCGCGATGGAACGGCGCTCACCGCCATTTTCCAGAACATGCCGTCGTTGCAGGCGACGGGCGGCGCGGGCGTCGAATTCGATGTGCGCAAATTCGGCTGGATCGGCAACACCACCAATTCGCCAAATGTCATCAACTCCTGGTATACGACGGGGGTGACCAAATTCGAGGATGTGTTGCATCGCGAATTGATCGTCGGCGCGCCCGGCGCAGCCTCCACATCCTATGTCTATCCGGCTGCGCTGAATGCGCTGGCGGGCGCCAAATTCAGGATCGTCACCGGCTATCCCGGCGGCAATGACGTCAATCTGGCGATGGAAAAAGGCGAGGTCGGCGGGCGCGGCTCCAATTCCTGGGCGTCATGGAAAAGCGGCCATCCCCAATGGATTGCCGAGAAGAAGATTTTCATTCTCGTGCAGGTGGCTCTGGAACGCGCTGCCGATCTGCCCGATGTCCCCCTGATGTTTGAACTCGCGCACAATGACGAAGATCGGGCGGTGCTCAAATTCATGTCGGCGGATATGGGGATTTCGCGGGCCTTTGTGACAACGCCGGACGTTCCGCCCGCGCGGCTGGGCGCGCTGCGCAAAGCGTTCGATGCGGTCGTGACTGACCCGGAGTTTCTGGCGGACGCCGCCAAAATGGGCATGGATATCGCGCCCGGCAATGGCGAAGTTTCGGAAAAAATTGCGACATCAATGCTATCGACGCCGCCCGGCGTCGTGGCGCGCGCCAAAGCGTTGATAGAAGGCGGCGGGAAATAGTTTATTCGCGCTCTCATTCTGCGCTAGACTTTGCTTTGCAATAGAAAGCAAGGCGCGATGAAAAACTCCAGCCCGGTTCTGAAAGCCACGCATGCGCTCCTTGCAGCGCTCTCTCTCGTTGTCCTGTCGCAGGCGCATGCGCAGACTTTGCCAGACGAAGCGCGCTTCCGCTCCATTTATAGAGAGCTTGTCGAAATCAACACGACCGAATCTGTCGGCGACACGTTGATCGCCGCCAAAGCCATGGCTAAACGCGCGCTCGATGCGGGCTTCCCGGCGGACGACGTGCAGATTATCTCGACCGCGCCGCGCAAGGGCAATCTCGTCGTCAGACTGCGCGGAACCGGCGCCAAAAAACCGATGCTGCTGACGGCGCATCTCGATGTTGTAGAAGCCAAACGCGAGGATTGGGATTTCGACCCCTTTGTTCTGCAGGAAAAGGACGGCTATTTTCGCGCGCGCGGCTCGATTGACGACAAGGGCGAGGCGGCGATTTTTCTCTCCAACCTCATCCGCCTGCATGAGGAGGGCGCGAGACCCCTGCGCGATATTATTCTGGCGCTGACAACCGATGAAGAGCTCGCGGATTCCCCGCATGATGGCACGCACATTCTGCTTGAACAGCATCGCGATCTCGTCGACGCCGAATTCGCCTTAAACGAGGGCGGCGGCGGAACCTTGCGCGACGGCAAGCCGATCAGCGCAAACATTCAACTGTCGGAAAAGGTCTACCGGAGCTTTCGCCTTGAAGTCAAAGACCCCGGCGGCCATAGCGCCCTGCCCCGTCGCGACAATGCGATCACGCGGCTGGCCGAAGCCCTGATCAAGGTCGCCGATTATCAATTCCCGGCGAGGCTCAATGCGGTGACCTCGGCCTATCTGCAAATCGTCACGCGTCTTGATTCGCCTGAGGTGAAAACCGCACTGGCCGCCTTGCAGGCCGGCGACAACAGGCCGGAGGCTCTTGCGCCGCTGTCGCAACGCGCCGGCTACAACGCTCAAATCCGCACCACCTGCGTCGCGACGCTGCTGGAGGCCGGCCATGCCGAAAACGCCATGGCGCAGACCGCGCGCGCGACCATCAATTGCCGCCTGTTGCCCGACGAAAACCCCGCCGATGTCGAAAAAGGCTTGAAAACAGCCGTCAATGACGAGAAGGTCGCGGTGATCCCGTTGGGAACAATCGTCGACAGCCCGGCCTCGCCCATGTCGCCGGAGGTTCTTGGCGCGGTTGAAGACATCAGCGCCGATATGTGGCCCGGCGTGCCGGTGATCCCGACACAGTCAGGCGGCTATACCGACAGTCGCTGGTTGCGGAAATATGGCGTGCCCTCCTATGGGGTGTCCGGCATTTTTTCTGAAGAAGGCAAAAGCGGCGTTCACGGGCTGAACGAACAGGTTGGCGTCAGGCAATTGCTCGATGCAAGAGAGTTCCTGTACCGGCTCGTGAAAAGACTTTCCGGCGCCTGACGCCATGAACGCCATTCGCACATTCAGGCGGTAATCATTTTGAAAAGAATCAGTTATAGGCATTGGCGCAATAGCTTGAATGCGTTCTCGCGGCGGCGGCTGGGTTACCCTGCCTGTCGGGATTGTTGGAGTTATGTTGAGCCAATCAATCGTCGGGTGACTTTTGCAGATTCGTCTTCTCATCGCTGCCGTACTGACGCTTTTCGCGCTCACACTCGCCGCCGAAAGCATGGCGAAATCGACGCCAACGCGCAAAGTCATGCATGCGACAGCCCCTTCGCGGGCTGGCCGAATCTGATCAGACGCCGGTCGGCATGTCCGATTCGGGATGCCATGCGAGCAACTTTCGGCGCAACAGCGCCATGCCCTTTACCAGAAACCAGCCAACGACAGCGATTTCGATAATTCCGGCAAAAACTCCGGGCGAATCGGCCATCCGCGAGGCCTGCACCATCGCGCCGCCCATGCCATAACCACCCATCAGCATTTCAGCGACGACCGCAACAATCATCGCGATCGGCAAGGACACTTGCAGACCCGTGAACATCTGCGGCATGGCCGCCGGCAATACAATCTGCGGCCAGATTTCGCGCTCGCCCGAGCCAAGACTGCGCGCCGACCAGATCAGCTCTTTCTCGACGCTTTTGATGCCCAGAATGGTCCCCGTGATGACGGGAAATATGGCGTCGAACACCACCATCGAGATTTTCGCGGTGTCGTAAAAACCGAGCCACAGCACGATCACCGGCAAAAAAGTGATTTTCGGCATCGGAAAACCCACCGAAATAATGGGATCGAAAAACCAGCCGAGGACTCCCCCCCGGGTCATCGCCATGCCAATCAGCAGGCCAAGCGCGGCTGCGATGAAAAAGCCTGTCAACGCGCGATAGAGCGTCAGCCCGGCATTGATGAAGAGGTCGCCGCCCTGCCCGTCGCTCCAGATCCGCCCGAACACCCGCTCGGGCGACGGCAGCATGAAGGGCGTGAACAGCCGGGTCTGCGTCGCCAGCTCCCAGGCAATCAGGAGAGTGATGACAAGGCCCCAACGGGCCAGAATATGTCCCGCGCGCGCGGCAATGCCGGGGCCGGCAACGGTGTCGTCTAGTCCCGCCACGCCAGCGCCCTCCGCATGATAAGGAGATACATCCTGTCGGCGACAAAGCCCATGAAAGCCACGGTCAATACAACAGCAAACATGGAGTCGTAGGTTCCGTTCGATCCCAGAAACCCGATGAGATAACCGAGCCCGGCTCTCGCCACGATCAATTCGGAGGCGACCAGCAGGACGAAGGAAATCGCCAGCGCGGTGCGAATTCCACTCAGCATTTCCGGCAGAGCGGAGGGCAGGACGACATCGCGCAGGATACGCAATTTCGAGGCGCCAAGGCTGCGCGCCGACCACACCAGCACCCGCTCGCTCGAGCGCGCGCCATTATAGGCGCCAAGCGTCACCGGCAACATGCAACCCATGGCGATCAAAAGGATTTTTGAGCCATCTCCAAAACCAAGCCACAGCGCCGTGACAGGAATCAGCGCCGATTTTGGCAGTGGATAAAACATTTCGACCAGTGGTCCGAGCGCGATATCCGCAGGGCGCCACCACGCCATGCCAATCCCCAGCGCAGCGCCAACGACAATCGCGATCGCAAGCCCAGCCGCCAAACGCCAAAGCGATGCGGCGCCATTCTCAACCAGGTCTCCGCCGAGCGCAAGATCCCACCACGCCTGCGCCACTTTTGTAAGCGATGGCAGCGCTGAACTCGAAACAAGCTCGAAACGCGACGCGCCCTCCCACGCCATCGCCAGCAACAGCAACGGGAGATATTTCACGAGGCGGGCGATGAGGGCGTTTCGGGTCATACTCCACGCCCCATCTGCGCCTTGATCGCCTCTTCCTTCACGAGGCCCCAGATATGATCGGCCATATCGCCAAATTTTGGGCTACGCAAAACATCGGGCGCAGTCTTGTCGAAATCAGTATCGACAATCGCCTTGACCTTGCCAGGCCGCGCGGACATCACGACAACGCGGCCTGCAAGATAGACCGCCTCCTGCACGTCATGCGTCACAAAGACGACTGTCTTGGGCGATGCGCGCCAGATGTTGAGAAGCTCGGCCTGCATGAGCGCGCGCGTCTGCGCATCGAGCGCACCAAAGGGCTCGTCCATCAACAGCACTGCCGGATCGACCGCCAGCGTGCGGGCGATGGCGGCGCGCTGCTTCATGCCGCCGGAGAGCTGAGAGGGGTAATTGTCCTCAAAACCAGAAAGCCCCACGAGATCGATGAATTTTTTGGCCGTCGCTTCCCGTTCGTCTCGGGGCAGACCCTTGCGCTCCAGTCCGTACAACACGTTCTGCCGGACTGTTTTCCAGGGAAACAGCGCAAAATGCTGGAACACCACCCCGCGCTCCGGGCCGGGGCCGGCGATGGGTTTGCCATCGATGGAAATACTGCCGATTTCGACCGGCAGAAAGCCTCCCATCAAATACAGAAGCGTCGATTTTCCGCAGCCCGATGGCCCGAGAAGCGCCAAAAACTCCTTGTCGCGCACCTCGAGCGACACATCTTCAAGCGCCAGCACAGGACGCCCGCGCGCGGGCCGATAGAGATGGCGCACCCTGTCAATCGAAATTGTTGTCATGGCGCCGCGCGCTCACGCGCCCCGCGCGAAATTAGACCCCCGGCCATGATCCCCCCGCGTCCTGTTCCCCCCTTCAGGGGAGAACATGACGCGGCGGCGGGGTCAAGATGGAAGGATGCAGGGGTTGGGCCCTTTAGAGTTTCCAATCCTGGGTTTGAGGCGGACGCTGTAAAAAAAAGCCGAGGGATGGCCGAGTTGGATACATTCCGGGCGTCGTAGCGGCTAAAATTGAGAGCGTCGGCGAGTCACTCAGGCTGCGACCCTGACATCAATCGTTTCCATTGCTTGCTTAATTGCGTCGAAGCATCTCGGGTCGATTGCCGTGTCCACCATGTTCGACATGATCGAGAGCGCTTCCGATATCGGCATAGCCGCCCGATAAGGTCGTTCCGCTGTGAGAGCGTCAAAAATGTCTGCCGTAGTAATGATTCGTGTTTCAAACGCGATTTCATCGCCTCTAAGGCCACGAGGATAACCTTTCCCATCGAGTCGTTCATGATGCGCGCCCGCGACAGGCGCGAGTTCACTAAACGCCTCGATGCGCGATAAGATGGTTTCCGACATTGCTGCATGCGCTCGCATTGCGATCCATTCGTTTTCGTCGAGTTTGTCTGGCTTATCCAGAATTGCATTGCTCACACCGAGCTTGCCTATGTCGTGCAGCAGGGCGGCCCGCTTGAGCCAACGCCTTTGGTCGGCGGAACATGCAAGTTGCTCCGCGATCATGTCGGCAAAAAGAGTCACACGTTCGCTATGTCCGCTTGTGTAGGGGCTCTTGGAATCAATAACCTGAGCAAAGGCCGCAGCGATATCATCCAGATAGTCTTCATCAACGAGCAAGCTGTTCTGGCCAGGGGAAAGTTCCAACACCGTCCGCTGCAGACCCTCTGATCCAAGGATGTCCCAAAATGACGGTATGTCGGTGACGCGCTTGAATGCGTCGACCAACCGGGGATCGAACCATGTTCCCGACCTTGTTAACGCCTCCCGCATTGCCGCGTCGCGTCCGCCAGCGGTATGAAATACGTCGATAACTTGAGCGAGCAGCGCGATTTGGGCGTTTGTCGGAATACTTGTTCCACAGGCGCCGGTCGGCTGACCTCCGCCATCCCAACGCTCGTCAAGAAATTGGATACCAGTCGCGACGACCTCGGAAAACCTCATCTTTCGCGCGATGTCCGCACCGCGGTGGCAGCGAGTATCGATCAGTTCACGCGCGAGTTCGCCGCCATTTTGAAAGATGTTCAAAATAGCGCGAAATCGTTCAGACAGCCCTGCCTTGAGGCCGGTATGGGACAGCACGAAGCGAAGCGCCTGCGGCAGACTACCGTCGATGTGTTTGAAGTCTCGCTTGAACGAGAGGTCGTCTGTCAAATAGAGCTGGCAAATGCGTGCGGCATTGCTGCTGCACCCAAGATCCTTGAGCAAAAGTGTATAATAGAGATCTGAAAGCTCGCCTTCGCTCATTCCAAATGTTTGGCCGATATGCACGCCAATCCAACAACACCGAACGCAATGCCCCGCAGGTTGGCCTTCAGTCAGGTCCAGCGCATAGCTCAGAGCGCCGAGTAATTCAGCCAATCGAATTCTTTGCGCGGCCGGTGGTCGAGCGGACAAGGCGGACATCTCGCTACTCTCCTTTGAGGCGACAGGCACTCAGCCAAACGCGAAAGTGTCCCACTACCTGTTCAATACTTCCTTAAGCGGGGGAATATTGAATTGACCCCGCGCCGTTGTTTTTAGGGATATTGGCGCATCGCTGCTTTTGGACGCCCGGCGAAGCTCACGTCAGCGGCGTCGACTCGCAAGGGATCGCGTCTTACGCAAGAGGCTGACTGTAAAGGGCTGAGTGATTTCAGCCAGTTGTGAGTCCTTCGGATTTGCTTGGATTCGAGGGTAAACACGATGGCCTGAACAGAAACCACTCGCCGACAGCCACAACGCGACGGCCTGCGCTATGCAAGCGATCTGACGGGCGCCAAATCGGCATTGTTGGAGCCTTTCATGCCCGCCGCCACTCCCATTGGCAGGCCGCGAGACACGAACCTCTCAGCAGTCCTGAACGCCACTATCTGCATGGCCTCGACGGGCTGCAAATCGCGGGCGTTGCCCAAGGACTTCCCGCCATACCCTACCGTGCCGGGCCATTTCTACGGATGGTCTTGCTGGGGCCGCTTCGCCTCGATCACCCTCATCCCCGTCATGGCGGCGCGTGAGAAAGCAGGACGCGAGGCAGTCCGACCGCCGGCGTCATCGACAGCCGAACGGTGAAAACCACAGAAAGCGGCGGTCCGCGGGCAAGGAAATCAACGGATGCAAGCGTCACATCATCACCGATACGCAAGGCAATCTGGTTGGAATGGACGTACATGCCGCCGATATCCAGGACCCCTTGGCCGACAGCGAAGCGTCTTCGATTTGCGAAAGCCGTGATCGCGGCTCCCTCGCGCTCGCCTCAATCCGACGGCTTGATCCATGGATGCGCCACGTCTTCGCCGACGGCGACTACGCGGGCGCGAAGTTGCGCGCCGCACTCCTGAAAATGGGTCGATGGAACCTCGAACTCATCAAGCGATCCGATCGCGCCAAGGCGTCGTGGCTCTACCGCGCAGATGGGTCGTCAAGCGCACATTTGCATGGATCGGTAGTTGCCGCAGGCTCGCAAAGGATTTTAAACGCACCATCGAAAGCGCCGCCGCATGGGTGCTTGTCGCTGACATCTGAACCGTCACCCGACGACTCGCAAAAGCTTGAAATCAATGGAATCGTTTTGAGTCAGGCTCTGAAGAAATGTAAGCGTTGTTATCAGGCCACGTCCTGTAGCGCCGCCTGAGATGCGTACGCCCACGGCATGAGGTCGTCGATTTTCGCGTTGGGATGGCCGCTGACAATTTTCGTCAGTGTGCCGGCGAGCCAGTCTTGCGGATCGA
>CAIZEI010000144.1 GCA_903931945.1 uncultured Hyphomicrobiales bacterium
AGACAATTTGGTAGGTGGGTGCAAAACAGCGCTTACGAACATTCACTGTCCAGCTGCACGTCGTAGGTTTTGAAACGCAACACCACAGGCGCATACATGGCGTCAGCCAGTGACGGTTTGCCGAATAGAAACGGGCCCCCCGAGAGGTTAAGACACTCTCGCCAGATGACAGCAATGCGTTCGATATCGGCCTGCGCTTTCGACCAGACCTTGAACTTGGGGAAATGCGCCTTGATGTTCATTGGCAAAGCGGAACGCAACGACGTAAATCCGGAATGCATTTCCCCGCAAATCGAGCGGCAGCGCGCCCGTGCGATACTGTCAGCTGGCAACAGCCCGGCTTTAGGCGCGATTTCGTTGAGGAATTCGCCAATCGCGAGCGTATCCCAAATCTTGTGCTTGCCGTAGTTCAGGCAAGGCACAAGTATGGACGGCGATAACAACAGGATTTCCGCGCGCGCGTCTGCATCGCCCGGCGTCGTCAGAAGCTCGTCAAATGCAATGCCGGCCATTTTTGCCATCAACCAGCCGCGCAGCGACCAGGACGAGTAATTCTTGCTGCTGATCGAAAGCGTTGCACGAGTCATCGGCGTTCCATTAAGATTGTGAGATTGGTAAAAGCAATCGCCGTGCCATTGGCATGACGATTGCTCAGCCTCCCTCAAATGTCTCTGGAGCCAGTGTACACCCGATGCTTTATGACTCCTATCAAGCGGTTGCCGAGACAAGCCTTCCAACCCGGCTCTTCGCCAGTTATGCCGAAAAATTGCTCAAATTGTGGGATCCTGGTGCATTCAGCCCGCCTTTTGAGCGCATGGCCGCCTATTATGAACTCGTAACCATGGCCGGGTTCACCCATTCGCGACCGGATTTCGACATTGAAACGATTCAATCGTCGACGCATTTGCACCGGATCGATCAAACGGTTGTCGACGCAACACCGTTCTGCGATCTGCTCAAGTTCTCCAAACAGCGCGTAACCGGCGAGCCGAAGGTTCTATTGATCGCGCCCATGTCGGGCCATTTCGCTACGCTTCTGCGCAACACAGTGCGGACGCTGCTGCAGGACCATGAAGTTTATATCACTGACTGGAAGAACGTCCGTAGCGTTGCGCTGGCGGATGGCGTTTTCGATCTTGATGCTTTCGTTGAGCATATCATCGGGTTCATTCGGCATCTTGGCGAGCAGAGCCATGTGATCGCCGTGTGCCAGCCGACCGTCGCCGCGCTCGCCGCCTGCGCGTTGCTGGCGAAAATGAAGGACCCCTGTCAGCCAGCGAGCCTGACGCTGATGGCGGGCCCCATCGACACCCGTGTCAATCCGACCAAAGTGAATGATCTCGCCAATGACAAGCCAATCGAATGGTTTGCGAAAAATCTGATCGGCGTCATTCCGGATCGACTGGTTGGCGGCGGGCGGCGCGTCTATCCAGGCTTTCTGCAGATTGCCGCTTTCATGAGCATGAATGTAGAGCGGCATTCCAAATCCTTTGTCGATATGTTCAAGCACCGGATTGAGGGCGATTTCGAGAAGGCTGACGCCATCAAGGCGTTCTATCGGGAATATTTCGCCATCATGGATTTGAGCGCCGAATTCTATCTGGAAACCATCGAGCAGGTGTTCCAGAAGGCAGCGCTGCCGCAGGGCAAACTCACCTTCAAGGGCGATCAGGTCGACCCCGGCGCCATCCGCCGGACGTTCCTTCTCACGGTTGAAGGCGAACGCGACGATATCTGCGCGGCGGGTCAAACGCTTGCAGCGCAGGATCTTTGCGCCGGTCTCAAACCGTACATGAAATCGCATCACCTGCAGCCGGGCGTCGGCCATTACGGGGTTTTTAGCGGACGCCGATGGGAAACGCAGATTTACCCTGTCGTTCGCAATCACATACAGTCCAGCTTATAGGGCGAGCCTGCGGGCAGCGCTCCATATTCTCCAAAGGGCTCAATTGTGCCGGAGGCAAGGTGCCATTACGCCAGGTGTTAGGAGATCGAGACATGAATCGCATTTCGCTTCTGGGCCTGAGCGTCGCAGCGGAGTTGTATAACTTCGTCAATGACGAGGCCCTGCCGGGAACGGGCGTTGCGCCGAACGATTTTTGGGCGGGGCTCGCGGCGATGCTCACGGACTTGACGCCGGGATTGAAGGCCTTGCTTGAGCATCGCGATGCGCTCCAGACCAGAATTGACCACTGGCATCAGGCGCAGCGCGGCAAACCGCATGACGCCGTCGCCTACGAGGCCTTTTTGCGCGAGATTGGCTATCTCCAGCCAGAACCGCCCGCAGGCTTGATCGCGACGGAAAATGTCGATGCCGAAATTGCCTCCATCGCCGGTCCCCAGCTCGTTGTGCCGGTTTCAAACGCCCGCTACGCCCTCAATGCGGCGAATGCCCGCTGGGGTTCGCTCTACGACGCCCTTTACGGAACTGACGCAATCTCTGACGAGGGCGGCGCCGCGCGCGGCAAAGGCTATAACGCAATTCGCGGCGCGAGGGTCATTGCCAGAGCGCGCCAATGCCTCGATACGGCGGCTCCGCTGGCGCAGGGCAGCCATCTGGGAACGACCCGTTACTGGATTGAAAACGGCGCCCTCCTCGCCATTCTGACGGACGGGACGAAAACGGGTCTTGCCGAACCCGGGAAATTTTCCGGGTGGCGCGGCGCGGCGTCTGCGCCGACCCATATCCTGCTTGCAAACCATGGGCTGCATCTCGAAATTGTTATCGATCCCGGCCATGCCATAGGCAAGACGGACCCCGCAGGCGTCGCCGATATCATGGTCGAATCCGCCATCACAGCGATCATGGACATGGAGGATTCGGTCGCTGCGGTCGATGTCCATGACAAGGTTGAGATCTACCGCAACTGGCTCGGCCTGATGACCGGGACGCTCACAGCCACGCTGGAAAAGAACGGCAAGGCCATCGAACGCCGACTGAATGAAGACCGCCAGTATACGCGCGCCGATGGCAAGACCCTCTGGCTTGCCGGGCGCAGCCTGATGCTGGCCCGCAATGTTGGCCATCACATGTTTACCGACATGGTGCTTGACGCCAGCGGTGCGGAAGTTCCCGAAGGCATTGTCGATGCGGCTGTCACCGCCATCATCGCTGTGCATGACATCAAGGGCGCCGGCCCGATCAAAAATTCGCGCAAGGGTTCGATTTATATCGTCAAACCAAAGATGCATGGCGCGGAGGAAGTTGCGTTCGCCAGTGAGATCTTCGCCCGCGCCGAGGCGCTGGCGGGATTGCCCCTCAATACAATCAAAATGGGCGTGATGGACGAGGAGCGCCGCACCACTGTCAATCTGGCGGCTTGCGTACTGGCCGCCAGGGACCGGCTTGCGTTTATCAACACAGGTTTTCTCGATCGAACGGGCGATGAAATCCACACCTGCATGGAGGCCGGCCCGGTGGTGCGCAAGAATGATATGCGCGCCACAAAATGGATCGCGGCCTACGAGGACTCCAATGTCGACGTCGGTTTGCATCGCGGCCTGCCGGGCCGCGCGCAGATCGGCAAGGGCATGTGGGCGGCGCCAGACCGTATGGCCGATATGATGGCGCAGAAAGGCGCGCATCCCCGCGCCGGAGCCAACACGGCCTGGGTGCCTTCGCCCACAGCGGCGACGTTGCACGCGTTGCATTACCACGAGGTCGATGTCGCAGCGCGGCAGAAGGAGCTTGCGACGCGCGCGCCAGCGAAGCTGTCCGATATCCTGACGCTGCCGCTCGCAGAGTCGAACTTTGCGCCCGACTCGGTCGCGCAGGAACTCGACAACAATTGCCAGGGCATCCTTGGCTATGTCGTGCGCTGGATCGACCAGGGCGTCGGCTGCTCAAAAGTCCCCGATATCCACGACGTCGGCCTGATGGAAGACCGTGCGACCTTGCGTATTTCGAGCCAGCATATCGCCAACTGGCTCCGCCATGGCGTCGTGAGCGAGGCGCAGGTGATGGAGACCCTGAAGCGGATGGCCGTGGTGGTGGACCGCCAGAACGCGGGAGACCCCGCCTACAGGCCTCTGGCGCCGGCCTGCGATGGCGTTGCTTTCCAGGCGGCTGCGGACCTGATCTTCAAGGGGCGCGATCAACCCAACGGCTATACAGAGTTTATCCTGCACGCCCGCCGACGCGAGGCGAAGGCGGCGGGGCTTGCTGTTTGATTGGCCGCCGCTCATTGTGCGCCTCTGATGGAGGCAGGGATGACGGATAGCGACAAAAACGACGATGAGCGCGCAGCGATGCGGGCGCGTCTCGATAGACTGTCGCTTGCTCTGGAGGAAAAGACGGAAGCCGCCCGGTCGGCTCGGAAAACGGCGCAGTCGGGCGGCGAATCCAGCGCGGCCATCGGAAAGGGCTTGCGGATCGCGTCAGAACTGGTGGCCGGCGTCGTCGTCGGCGGACTGGCAGGCGTTGGGCTCGACTACTGGCTCGGGACAAAGCCGGTATTTTCGATTCTCCTGTTCCTTCTGGGGATGGTCGCCGGGTTCTGGAATGTGATACGGGACGCCATGAAGCCGACAAGCTTCAATTGAATCTCGAAAAGGCGTTCATTGGCGGGGTTCCGGAGCGAAAATTCCGGCTGCGGCGATTGGTCCGGGCTGTCGGGGGCTTGACAGTCACGCCCCTCGTGGGCGACACGCGGCGCGCGCCCCGGTTTCACGCGCCGGGCATTGATCGGAAGACGGAAGGCAATCGGGTATGGATCCCATCCATCAGTTCAGTCTGTCGAAGCTGATCCCGCTGCGGGTGCTTGAGCGGGACCTTTCGTTCACGAATTCCTCAGCCTACATGCTTTTGGCGGTGGCTCTGGTCTGTTTGCTGATGATCGTCTTCGTTGATCGTAACGCCAAGGTCCCGGGGCGTATGCAGTCGATGGCCGAGTCGGCCTACGAATTCATCGCCAACATGGTGCGCGAGGCGGCGGGCGAAAGCGGCATGAAGTTTTTTCCGCTCGTGTTCAGCCTCTTCATGTTCATCCTGCTTTGCAATCTGATCGGGTTCATTCCCTATACATTCACGGTTACGAGCCACATCGTCGTAACGGCGTCTCTCGCCCTGATTGTGTTTTTCACCGTGCTGGTTGTCGGTTTCGCCAAAAACGGGACGCATTTCCTGAAGCTTTTCGTGCCTTCGGGCGTTCCTATCTATGTGCTGCCGTTGGTTGTCGCAATTGAGGTCATCTCCTTTCTGTCGCGCCCGCTCAGCCATTCCGTCCGTCTTTTCGCCAATATGCTGGCGGGGCACATCCTGCTGAAAGTGTTTGGCGGCTTCGTGGTGCTTCTGCTCGGCCTCAAAGGGCTTGGCGCGCTTGCCGCGGTCGTCCCGTTCGCCTTTACTGTCGCGCTGATGGCGCTTGAGCTTCTTGTTGCATTCCTGCAGGCTTATGTGTTCGCCATGCTGACCTGCATGTATATTAACGACGCCCTTCACCCCGGCCATTGAACGGCCGGATATTTCCACGCATAACCCAACCAACCCTGCAAGGATCAAGAACATGGACGCTTCAGCCGCGAAACTCATTGGCGCCGGTCTGGCCGCTATCGGCACAGGCGCCGCCGCCATTGGCGTCGGCAATCTCTTCGGTCAGTTCCTCGGCGGCGCGCTGCGCAATCCGGCTGCGGCCGATGGCCAGTTCGGTCGTTTGATTTTCGGGTTTGCGGTGACCGAAGCGCTCGGCATCTTCGCGCTGCTGATCGCATTCCTCCTGATCTACGCCGTCTGAAATCTGGCTTTTCATGGGCTCAAGCGGAGGCGTGAACGCGCCTCCGCCGGGGAAAAATCGGATGGCCGAAGAATCAATTCATTCTGAAATCGGACGCGAGACCAGCGGACACGCTGTGTTCCCGCCATTTCAGTCAGAAACCTTTGCCTCGCAGCTGTTGTGGCTGGCGATCAGCTTTGGCGTTCTGTATTTGCTGATGTCCAAAGTTGCTTTGCCGCGCATCGCCGGGGTCCTTGCTGCGCGTAAATCAGCAATTGCAAGTCAGCTCGATGACGCTGCGGCCATGCAGGCCAAAGCAAAAGACGCCAGCGACGCGCATGACAAATCCATCGCCGAGGCCAAAGCCAGGGCGCAGGCTTTGGCGCAGCAGGCGCGCGACCGGCTTGCCGGAGAGGCGGATGCGAGCCGCAAAAGCCTCGAATCCGAACTTGCCGCCAAAATGGCTGCAGCCGAAACACAGATTGCCGAAACCACGGCGAAAGCCATGGCCAATGTCGATGCGATCGCCAGTGAGGCGGCCCATGCGATCATTGAGCGCCTGAGCGGCAAACCGGCGGCGGCCGATGTGGTGGCCCAGGCCATCGCCGTTGCGAAACAGAGCTGACGGGAGAGATGAAAATGGAATTCGATGCAGAATTCTTCGTCGCCCTCGGCTTTGTCTGTTTCGTGGCGATCGCGATTTATGCGGGCGCGCTGAAGAAGCTTGGCGCAATGCTCGATGAGCGCGGTCTGAAAATCTCCGCTGAGTTGGCCGAAGCCAAACGCTTGCGCGAAGAGGCCGAGGCGATACTGGCGTCTTTCAAGAAAAAGGCCGCCGACGCGGAGGTCGAAGCCGCCGCTCTGGTCGAACACGCCAGGGCGGAAGCCGAAGCCATGGCCAAGGAGGCGTCCGAGCGCATGACGGATTTCATTGAGCGCCGCCGCAAACAGGCCGACGCAAAGATTGCATTGGCCGAAACGCAGGCGACCGCACAAGTGCGCGCCGCCGCTGCCGACGCGGCAACCAAAGCCGCGGAACACGTCCTGCGCACGCACGCGAACGCTGGCGATCTCGTCAGTCAAGGCATTGCCGATCTCAAGCGCCTGATGCATTGACTGGTTCTATCCTGCTTTTTGAGCGCGATGGCCCGTGCCTTGCGCGCTGGTTGCGGTTTGCCAAAATCCGACGGCGCTGCCTATCCTGCGCGGAAAATGGCGACTGGACGCAAGATGCCTGACACCCCGCCTGTCTTCACCGGCTTTGTTCCGGAAACTCTGAAATTTCTCAAAGCGCTCGGCTTTCACCAAACCCGACAATGGTTTGACGAAAACCGCGATCTCTACGTTTCGGCCTTGAAAGATCCGATGGCGGCCTATGTTGTGGCGCTGTCGAACGCATTCTCGGCCCGATCCATCCCGCTGAGGGGCGATCCCGCCCGCGCGATGTTCAGACTGAACCGCGACATCCGCTTTTCGAAGGATAAGCGGCCTTATAAAACGAACAGCGGTTGCGTTTTGACGCGCACTGGCCTGAAGGGTTCGCCGGGCATTTTTTATACGCATATTTCGCCCGAAGGCTGCTTTTTCGCAGCCGGCTTTTACCATGCCGAGCCCGAGCAACTGCTTGCGGTCAGGCGATTGCTGGCGGCAAAGCCGGCGGAGTTTGCAGCCCTCGAGAAGAAACTCTCCGCCGCCGGGCTGAAGCTTTCCGACGATGAAGCCCTGACGCGCAATCCCCGCGATTATAGGGATGTTGACGACCGGGTGGCGCACGCCATCCGGATGAAAAATTTTGTTGTTCGCCAGCCGGTTGAGGACAGCCTCATTCTGGATGGCGCCAAACTGGTGACGACGGCGTCAAACTTTGCAGCCGCCGCAACGCCGCTGCTTGAATGGGGCTGGCGGGTTATCCCCTGATGGGTTTGCGCGCGGTCCAGCGCAGGACTGGATTGCGCGCGGCGCGCGTTTCGTCGAGCCGCTGGCGTGGCGCAAAAATCGGCGCGGCATGAAAGGCTTCAGTCTCTCCGCGCTGAATGCGGAATGCGACATCGCGCACCGTCGCGATGAACAGATTGAGCGAGGCAAGCGATTCGGATTCGGTCGGCTCGATGAGCATCGCGCCATGCACGACCAGCGGAAAATACATGGTCATGGGGTGGAAGCCCTCGTCGATCAAAGCTTTTGCGATATCCAGCATTGTAAGCCCGGTCCCATCGAGCCATTTATCGTCGAACAGGACCTCGTGCATGCAGGGTCTGTCGCCGAAGGGCGATGACAGGATATCGGCGAGCCCGGCGCGGATATAATTGGCGTTCAGCACCGCGTCTTCCGAGGCCTGCCGCAACCCGTCGGACCCATGCGAAAGCATGAAGGACAGCGCCCGCACGAACATGCCCATCTGCCCATGGAAGGCCGTCATTCGTCCGAAGGATTGTCCGCTGGCCTGTTCCCTCAGCGCATATGCGTCGTTGTTGCGCACAACAAAGGGAACCGGCGCGAATGGCGCGAGGCGTTCGGATAGGACCACCGGCCCCGCTCCAGGCCCGCCGCCGCCGTGCGGCGTTGAAAAGGTCTTGTGCAGATTGATGTGCATGGCGTCGACGCCGAGATCGCCTGGACGCGCCTTGCCCATCAGCGCATTGAAATTGGCGCCATCGCAATAAAAATATCCGCCAGCCTCGCGCACCGCTTCAGCGATCTGAACGATGTCGCGTTCAAACAGGCCGCATGTGTTGGGATTGGTCAGCATGATCGCGGCGACATCGGGCCCGAGCGCCGCTCGAACAGATTCGACTGCGACCACGCCGTCCGCGCCTGCCGGAATGGAGCGGACGGAAAATCCGACCATGGCCGCTGTCGCAGGATTGGTGCCATGCGCGCTGTCGGGCGCGAGCACAATTTTCCGGGTCGACGCTTCTCCGCGCGCGTCAATGGCGGCGCGGATCGCCATCAAACCGCAGAGTTCTCCATGCGCGCCGGCCTTTGGCGGCATGGCGACCGCGTGGGTCCCGGTCATTTCCATCAGCCAATGCGCCAGCGTGTCGATCAATTCGAGCGCGCCCTGCACCGTTGATTGTGGCTGAAGGGGATGAATATCGGCAAAGCCCGGCAGCCGCGCCATCGCCTCGTTAATGCGCGGATTGTGCTTCATCGTGCACGAGCCAAGGGGATAGATGCCGGCGTCAATGGAATAATTTTTCTGCGACAGGCGGACGTAATGCCGCAGCGCCTCGGGTTCGCTCAGGCCGGGCAGGCCGATGGTCTCCTCGCGTTCGAGCCCGCCGAGGCGCGAGGCGAAGGTTTCGGGTTCGTCAAGATCGACGCCGGTGACATCAGGGCGCCCATGTTCGAATATCAAAGGCTCTTCGAGCTGCAAGGCGCGATTGGTGGTGAAGGTTTTTTTGGCGGCGCGCGGCGGCGCGGTGTCGGTAGCGGTGGGGCGACCCTGATTGTTCATCACGAGGCGGCTCCTTCCAGCGCTGCGACCAGAGCCGCGCGATCATCGTCTGTATTGACTTCGGTATTGGCGACGAGAATCAGATTGTCAAAGCCAGCGTTTGGCAGCAAGCGCGACACAGGCACGCCGCCCAGCACACCGCGCGCCGCCATGCGTTCGACAATCGCCGCAGCGTCGCCCTTCACGCGTAACGTGAATTCATTGAAGAAACTCCGGTTCAGCACGTCAACATTGGGAACGCGCGCCAGCATGTCGGCCAGTTTGACTGCATTGGCGTGGTTGACGCGGGCGAGGCGGCGCAAGCCAACTTCGCCCAGCAGACTGAGGTGGATCGAGAACGCCAGCGCGCAAAGGCCGGAATTGGTGCAGATATTGGAGGTCGCTTTCTCGCGCCGGATATGTTGTTCGCGCGTTGACAGGGTTAGAACAAAGCCCCGCCGTCCCGCAGCGTCTTTGGTCTCGCCTGCAAGCCTCCCCGGCATTTGCCGAACATGGGTCTGCCGCGCTGCGAACAATCCGAGATACGGCCCGCCAAAATTCAGCGCAGTGCCGATGGACTGGCCTTCGCCCGCGACTATATCTGCGCCGATGGCGCCGGGCGCGCGCAACAGGCCCAGAGATACCGCTTCTGTAAATACCACGATCAACAGCGCGCCATGTCTGTGGCATGCGTTGGCGAGCTCCGTGAGGTCGCGTGGATTGCCCCAGACATCGGGCGTCTGCGCCACAACACAGGATACGCTGGCGTCGATCTGAGCTGATATGTCTTCGCTGGCGTGGACATCCCACGGCATGGACACAACTTCATCCCCCGCCATCTGCGACATGGTTTGAATGGCCTGTGCATAGTGCGGATGCAAACCGCCGGACAGAACGGCCTTGCGGCGGCGCGAAATGCGGTGCGCCATCAGAACCGCCTCAACTGCCGCCGTAGAGCCGTCATACATGCTGGCGTTGGCGACCTCCATGCCGGTGAGCATGGCGGTCTGCGTCTGGAATTCGAACAGGACCTGCAAGGTTCCCTGCGCAATTTCGGGCTGGTAGGGCGTGTAGCTGGTGAGAAATTCCGAGCGCTGGATCAGATGATCGACGCTGGCGGGGATGTGAT
Source organism: uncultured Hyphomicrobiales bacterium (assembly GCA_903931945.1). Lineage (GTDB taxonomy): Bacteria > Pseudomonadota > Alphaproteobacteria > Rhizobiales > Beijerinckiaceae > Terripilifer. The sequence goes on from CAIZEI010000144.1 coordinate 10,277, forward strand.
GTTTGTAAGCGCCGCATCCCACAAAGAACGGGACCGTATCTGCAGCGGTGTTTTTTGCCGCCATGCGGCCCAGCGCGCGCGCCACCTCGGCCTCGGATTTGCCGCGCGGCAGGTTGAGCGGCTGCGTCAGCCGTTTGTCCACCGGAATGGCGGCGAATAGGCTGTCGATGGTCGGGGCGCCGACAGCCCCAAGCATGTCGAGACGTTCCTCATGGGTATGAGGCAGAAATCGCATGATCGCTCCTAAATCCGCGCCAATCGGGGGCAGTCAGTCAAGCGTTTCCAGATAGGCCGCATAGGCGGCCTCATCCATCAATCCTTCGAGTTCTGAGGGATTGCTCAGCTGCAGTCTGTAGAACCAGCCGTTTCCCAGCGGGTCCTCATTGACAGCGCCGGGCTGCTTTTCGAGCGCGGAATTGATCGCGATCACCTCGCCGGAAACCGGGGCGAAAACATCGCTCGCCGCCTTGACGCTTTCAACAACGGCAGCCTGTTCGGCCCTGGCGACAATGGCGCCGACGGCGGGCAACTCCACATAGACGATGTCGCCGAGAGCCTTTTGCGCATGGTCGGTAATGCCGACGGTTCCAGCTTCGCCGTCAATTGCAATATATTCGTGATCCCTCGTGTAGCGGATATTCGCCATGAGCTGTCTCCGGGTTTACGCGCGGCGATAACGGTGCGGGATAAACGGCATGGGCGTGACGCGCGCCGGCATGGGCTTGCCGCGCACAACCAGCATAACCTCAGCCCCATCATGCGCATGATCGCTGGCGACATAGCCCATGGCGAGCGGCGCGTTCAACGAGGGGCCAAAGCCGCCTGACGTCACAACGCCGATCAATGCGTCGTCGCGATCCCTGATTTCCGTACGCTCGCGCGCCGGCGCGCGGCCTTCGGGCAGCAGGCCTACGCGACGATGTTGCGGACCTTCGGCAAGTTCCGCCTGGATGCGCGCGGCGCCAGGAAATCCGCCTTCTTCGCGACGGCGCTTGCCGATTGTCCACGCCAATCCTGCCGCGACGGGTGAGGTTGTGAGGTCAATATCGTGCCCGTAAAGGCAGAGCCCGGCCTCAAGCCGCAACGAATCGCGCGCGCCAAGGCCGATGGGCAGCACTTCGGGTTCGCCGAGCAGCGTGCGCGCCAGACGTTCGGCGCGCTCGGCGCGGATGGAAATTTCAAAGCCATCCTCGCCCGTGTAGCCCGAGCGCGAAACTTGGCAATCCAGACCGGCGATCTTCATCGATCCGGCCGTCATGAACGCCAGCGCGGCGGCGTCAGCGCAGTGGCGGGTTAAAACCAGTTCCGCCATGGGCCCCTGCAGGGCGAGCAGGGCGCGATGCGGCGCGCGCAGCAATTTCACATCTTTGGGAAGCGTCGCCTCGATCAGCGCGAAGTCAGCCTCCTTTCGGGATGCGTTGACGACCAGCATCAGAACGCCATCCTCGCCAGGATCGCCGGAGCGGGTCACCATGAGATCATCGAAAATTCCGCCGTCCTCGTTGAGCAACTGAGTGTAGCGTTGCTGTCCGGGCTTCAGCGACAGAAGATCGGCGGGACAAAGCGCTTCCAGCGCTCTGGCGGTTGATTCGTGGTTCACGCCCACGAGGAAGGCCTGGCCCATATGCGAGACGTCAAACAACCCAGCCTGCGCGCGCGTGTGCTGATGCTCGCCCAGCACGCCGAGCGAGAATTGAACCGGCATCTCATAGCCGGCGAACAGGATCATCTTCCCGCCAAGCGAAATGTGCAGGGCGTGCAACGCCGTGCGCGCTGCGGGCGCGGCTTGTGTTTGCGGTGCTTCGGTCATGGAACCCCGGTTTGGCGCGACAACGAAACGATTCGCCGGATCATCCGGCGAATCGGCGGTCGCCCCCTCTGTCTTGTAACCTGAGAGATTTCCCGGCGCGAACGCCAGTTACGCCCTTCGGTGGACCCGTTCGCTCAGCGATGGGCCGCTTTCCAGAGTGTCATCCCCCATGCGGTCCGTGGGCCTGAGCGTTTCCGGGGCGGTTGCGCCTTCGGCGCCGGCTGGCGAACCAGCCGGTCTCTCCCGCCGGGGTCATCTGACTGAACCAGAATCGGCTCGGATCGACGCAATGTCAACGGAGCCGCAGCAATTTTTTACCGCCCGGTCAGCGCTGGCGTTTGCGCGTGATTTTCCTGGGCGCTTCCGGTTTGCCATCGTCGAAGCCGACATAGATAGAATAGTCGTCGTCAGCCTCTTCGTGAATATAGGGCACGGCAATTGGCTCGGTGACCAGCGCGAAGGTCGTTGACGTCTCTCCGGGGGCGATTGTCGCCGCAATTCTGTATGTCTTGATGGCGGCGGGCTGTTGGTCCGCCTCGCGGCGCACGATGACCGAGACAGGCACATCGAACGACCCGGGGCCACCGGCGGGACCCGCCTGCACATAGCCGGAAATGCCCACCCTGATTGTCAGATTGGCGTCTTCCGCCGAACAGTCGCGGGACAGTTCGCCCATCGAATATTGTTGTTTGACGGCGGTATTGGTTTTGTCCGATCCGGCGTAAATCCGATAAGCAGCCTTGCCATCGACGACCTGCACGACCGGACAAACGACGTCTATCGTTTTACGGGATTGCGCGATCGGCGGGGCCTTAGTTGAATTATAGGCGAAGATGTTGCCCAGAGCGTTGCCTGCGTCCTCGCCCTTGCCTGCGCAGCCCCCAAGCCCCATGGCGAGCGCCACGACGAGTGCGCCGCCCATTCCCGCATTCCTGCTCATTCCCGCCTTCTCCACGCAATACACAACGACCCGCTTATAAGGCGCTTTTTCCTGCGCCGCCAGCGGCGGCCTGTCAGGGCAGTTTGCCGAAGCCCTCTTTGAAACCGGCCAGCGTCATAGGGATGCCGACGCCTTCCTCGGGTGTGTTGAACACAATGAATGTGGCCGTTTGCCCTTTGCCAAGTTGATCGATCAGCTTGTCTTCCATCACCACTTCGGCGACGCAACCGGTTGCAAGGCAGCGCACAAATCCGGCTCGACCCACATCGGTATTGTCGATCTTGAGGCCCAAGCCCGCCGGCAGCAGAACGCCAAGCTGGGTGACAACGCGCAACAACCTGGACTTTCCGTCCGCAGTTTTCAGCACAATGACAACAAGGCTGACATTGGGCTTGTCCTCTGCGGCGATGGACTGGATAAGCGCGCATTGCTCGCGGCTGGCGCCGGGCGGCGTTTCGCAGCGCATTTCCCAATCGCCAAATTTTCCCTTCACTGCGCCTTGCGCCGCAGCAGGGGAGACAGCCGCATACTCAAAGGAAATGGCGAGAAGCGCGAACGTCAGACAGGCGCGCGCCATTCGGCCCCAAGCCGACTCCAGGCGGCGGTCGGACAACCGGGTGAAAACCATAACATCTCCTGTCTCGATCGAAATGCAGCGCCGCATTGTCGCCATGACTAACCGCAAAGTCGATTGAACTGCAATTCCGACAGAATGACGGCCTTGCATCGAATCATCCCCGCCCATCTTTTCCCGGTCCGGCGCCAACATACAACAAGCGACTGTCAAGGTAACCGCAAGGCGTGCAAAAGCAGCCGGCAGTGGCCGAATTCTCTTCGCGCGCCCAAATGTCGCACAGGCGGGGGAGATGGCCGGTTGCCATTGGGGCGGGATTGTGGTTTTCAGTCCCTGATAGGGGTTGCGCAAAGCGGTCCCTCGACGTGGGGGCTGCGCGGGGCGCGGCCGGAGCCAATGTCCGGTTCGCCGGCGCGCCAGGAGCGATGCATTATCATGAACTTGCGCAGTACAGGACGGAATTTTGCAGCGATTGCGAGCGGTGTGGCGCTAACGCTGCTGGGCGCAGGGGCGGCGTTCGCGCAGGAGGGTTTTGGCCACGCCGAGCCCGACCAGATGGACTTTCAGGGCGCGGTGACTCCTATCGCGCATGAGATTCGCGATCTTCACACGCTTGTCCTGTGGATCATTGTCGCGATTACGCTGTTTGTGCTCGCTTTGCTTATTTATGTCATGTGGCGGTTTAACGAAAAGGCCAATCCGACGCCTTCCAGGACCACGCATCATACAGGCCTTGAAGTCGCCTGGACGGTGATCCCGATTCTCGTTCTGGTTGTGATCGCCATTCCGTCTTTCCGACTGCTCACGCACCAGCTCACAATTCCCAAGAGCGATATGACCCTCAAGGTGACAGGCTCGCAATGGGCCTGGACCTATGAGTATCCGAAGGATCAGGGCGACTTCAATTTCCTTTCGCTGGTCAAAAGCGACAAGCAGTTGAAGCCTGGCGACATCCGCCTGCTTTCGGTCGATAACGAGGCTGTCGTTCCGGTGAACAAGGTGATCGATGTAATTGTCACATCTGACCCCACCGGCGTCATCCACTCATTCACCGTTCCCTCGTTCGGCGTCCGCGTCGATGCGGTTCCGGGCCGTTTGAACCAGACCTGGTTCAAGGCTGAACGGGAAGGCATTTATTATGGGCAGTGCTCGAAGATTTGCGGCAAGGACCACGCCTTCATGCCCATCGCTATTCGCGTTGTCAGTGAGGAAGCCTATCAGGCATGGCTTGTGCAGGCCAAGAAGAAATTCGCCAGCAATCCGCCAGCCGATGAATTTGCTTCGAACGACGCCACGCCGGCTCGCTGAGCCGATTCAAAAAACGTCAATTGAAACACCAGTCAGGACCGATCCCGATGGCAACGACCTCAACTTCAGATGCGCACGACGATCACGCGCACGACGATCACCCGCTGCCGCATGGCTGGCGTCGGTATTTATATTCGACCAACCACAAGGATATCGGCACGCTCTATATCATCTTCGCGATGGTGGCCGGCTTGATCGGCTTTCTCCTGTCCTTTGCGATACGCCTTGAGTTGCAAAACCCCGGCATCCAGATTTTTCCGGCCCTGTCGGCCGTTCTGACCGGCGATGGCTCTGTCGACGGCGCGAAGAACATGTACAACGTGTTCATCACTGCGCATGGCGTGATCATGATCTTCTTTCTGGTCATGCCGGCGCTGATCGGCGGGTTTGGCAACTGGTTCGTGCCGCTGATGATTGGCGCCCCGGACATGGCCTTTCCGCGCATGAACAATATTTCCTTCTGGTTGCTGCCGGCCTCGTTCCTGCTGCTGCTGTCATCGATGTTTGTCGATGGCTCGCCCGGTTTCAAGGGGTTTGGCGGCGGCTGGGTGTTTTACCCGCCATTTTCGTCGCTCGCTGGCACGCCAGGTCCCGCGATGGATTTCGTTATTCTGTCTCTGCACGTCGCTGGCGCCTCGTCGATCCTTGGCGCCATCAACTTCATCACCACGATCTTCAATATGCGCGCGCCGGGCATGACCATGCACCGTATGCCGTTATTCGCATGGTCGGTATTGGTGACAGCGTTTCTGCTGGTTCTGTCGCTGCCGGTTCTGGCTGGCGCAATCACCATGTTGCTGACAGACCGTAACTTCCACACGGCCTTCTTCAATCCGGAGAAGGGTGGCGACCCCATCCTGTTCCAGCATCTGTTCTGGTTCTTTGGCCACCCGGAAGTTTACATTCTCATTCTTCCCGGCTTTGGCATCATCAGCCAGATCGTGTCGACCTTCTCGAGGAAACCGGTGTTTGGCTATCTCGGTATGGCCTACGCCATGGTTGCTATCGGCGTCGTCGGCTTCGTCGTCTGGGCGCATCATATGTACACGGTGGGCCTGTCGCTCAACACGCAGCGCTATTTTGTGTTTGCGACCATGGTCATTGCGGTGCCGACGGGCGTGAAAATCTTCTCCTGGATTGCGACCATGTGGGGCGGTTCGATATCGCTTCGCCTGCCGATGATATGGGCGATCGGGTTCATCTTCCTGTTCACGGTTGGCGGCGTCACCGGTGTCGTGCTGGCCAATGCGGGTATCGACCGCGCGTTGCACGAGACCTATTATGTGGTGGCGCATTTCCACTACACGATGTCGCTTGGCGCTGTGTTCTCGATTTTTGCGGGTTTCTATTACTGGTTCCCGAAAATGACGGGCTACATGTATAATGAGACGCTTGGAAAGCTGCATTTCTGGCTGCTTTTTGTCGGCGTGAACCTTGTGTTCTTCCCGCAGCACTTCCTTGGTCTGGCTGGTATGCCGCGCCGCTACATTGACTATCCCGACGCTTATGCGCTCTGGAACTGGTGGTCTTCTGTTGGCGCGGAGATCACCGCTGTCAGCGTCGTCGTGTTCTTCTATGTGGTCTGGGAAGCGTTCTCGAAAAAGCGCGTCGCGGGCGATAATCCGTGGGGCGTTGGCGCGACCACGCTGGAATGGACGCTGCCTTCGCCGCCGCCCTTCCACCAATATGAGACACTGCCGCGCATCAGCGGCAGCGATCACTGAACGAGGATCTTGGGGCGGTGGCGCGTTCGCGCCGCCGTTCGCCTCCAATCACAGGCCGTCTGACGGCTTCGGGAATCATTGTATGAGTTTCGTCACTGACGAAGAAACCTTGCCCGGCTCGCGCATTGCTTATTCAGTCGCCGAGCCAAAGGATTATTTCGCGTTGCTCAAGCCGCGCGTGATGTCTCTGGTTGTCTTTACCGCGTTGGCTGGCTTGCTGATTGCGCCGGGACATATGCATCCGGTTGTCGCCCTGGCCTCGCTGATTTCCATCGCTGTTGGCGCGGGCGCGTCGGGCGCGCTGAATATGTGGTATGATGCGGATATTGACGCCTTGATGACGCGCACGCGCACGCGCGCTGTGCCAGCCGGTCGCATCGCGCCCGGCGAGGCGCTGGCTTTCGGTCTGATCCTTTCCATCATGTCGGTGATCACGCTGGGCGTGGTCGCGAATCTTCTGGCCGGCGCGTTGCTCGCGTTCACGATTTTCTTTTATGCCGTCATCTACACGATGTGGCTGAAGCGCCTGACCCCGCAAAATATCGTTATCGGCGGCGCGGCGGGCGCCTTGCCTCCGGTTGTCGCCTATGCTGCTGCAACAGGAACGGTCAGCATCGAAAGCTTCGTGCTTTTTGCGATCATTTTCATCTGGACGCCACCGCATTTCTGGGCGCTGGCGCTGGTCAAATCAGCCGAATATGGTCGGGCGGGCGTTCCCATGATGCCCAATGTCAAGGGTCCCGCGCGGACACGGCTTGAGATCGTCCTTTACACGCTTGTGCTGGCGCCGCTCGGCGTTGCGCCCTGGTTGATGGGTTTCGCCTCTGGCGTCTATGGCGGTGTCGCAATCGTTGGCGGCGCAGCAATGCTGGTTTGCGCTGCGCGGGTTTATAAAATTCGCGCCGGCGCAAGCGCCGATCGCGCCGCCATGCAATTGTTTGGCGTTTCGATTGTCTATCTTTTCGCGCTGTTCGCGGTCATTGTGGCCGAGCGCAGCCTCGCGCTTTTCAGCGCTGGCTGGATTTAGGGGCGCGCAATGAGCAATCCAGACAATGGTCAGGCGGGCCGGGCGCTGACAGAGCGCGAGTTGCGGAGCCGCCGTGCGCGCAATGTTGCGCTGGGCTTGGCGATTGGCGCTCTTGTGATCCTGTTTTATGCTGTGACCATCGTCAAGATGGGTCCCGGCATACTGAGCTCGTCACCATGACCGGCGGCGGCATTCCGGCAAACCGGTCGCGGTATCGCGCAGTCGCGTTGTCTGTGACGGCTGGCGCAGTTTTCATGCTCGGCCTGTCCTATGCTGCGGTACCGCTATACCGCGCGTTTTGCGCTGCAACCGGTTACGGGGGAACGACGCAGGTTGCCAAAACTGCGCCTTCGATGCGTGGCGAACGCATTCTGAATGTGCGTTTCGATACAAATATCGCTGCGGGCCTTCCGTGGTCGCTGACGCCGGAGACGCCGACTCTCGATGTTCAGACAGGCGAAACGAAGACGGTGTTTTTCAAAGCGCATAACGCGTCGACACAGGCGGTGTCCGCGATCGCCGGCTATAATGTCGCGCCGGAACAATCGGGCGCCTTTTTCAACAAGATCTCGTGTTTCTGCTTCAGCGAACAACGGCTTGAAGCGGGAGAAACCGCTGAATGGCCTGTCGTCTTCTATCTCGATCCTGCGCTTGAGAAGGATGCGACCATGGCGCATGTGGAAAATATCACTCTATCCTATGTTCTATACGCTTCGGACGTTACGAGGGCGCCTGCAGACGAACATAAGTTTTGAATTGCGAACCGCCGCCTTGACCGGTGGCTCGTAAATGAGGCAATCGGCTTTCCAGGGCAAACGGTCCTGGAGCCTGGGCAAGAGGGAATGATCATGGCTGACGGCCACGCGACACCAAATCACGATTACCATCTCGTCGATCCCAGCCCATGGCCTTTGGTCGGCTCGATCTTCGCCTTCACGACCGCGGTCGGCGCGATCATGTGGATGCATGGCATGTCGCTCTTTGGTCTGAAGATGGGCGCCGAGGTGCTGGGCGTCGGCTTCGCCGGCATTCTCTATGTCATGTTCGCGTGGTGGAGCGATGTGATCAAGGAGGCCGAACATGGCGGGTATCACACCCGCGTGGTGCAAATCAGCCATCGCTACGGCATGATTCTGTTTATCGCATCCGAAGTGATGTTCTTCGTCGCCTGGTTCTGGGCGTTCTTCGATGCAAGTCTCTTCTCAAATGAAGCGATTCAGGAAGCGCGCGTGGCGTTCACGGGCGGCAAGTGGCCGCCGGTTGGCACCGAAGTGCTGGATCCCTTCCATTTTCCGTTGCTCAACACGCTGATTTTGCTGACCTCCGGCACAACGGTGACATGGGCGCATTATGGACTGCTGCACAACGACCGCAACTCGCTGAAAAAGGGCCTCATCCTCACCATCCTCCTCGGGGCCATCTTCACCTGTGTGCAGGCCTGGGAATACGCCCATGCGCCGTTCGGCTTCCAGGATACGATCTATGGCGCGACGTTCTTCATGGCCACGGGCTTTCATGGTTTCCACGTGCTCATTGGCACGATCTTTCTGCTTGTGTGCCTGATGCGCGTCTATGCCGGCCATTTCACGCCCGAGCAGCATCTCGGCTTTGAGTTTGCCGCCTGGTACTGGCATTTCGTTGACGTGGTCTGGCTGTTCCTGTTCTCCTGCATCTACGTCTGGGGTTCGTGGGGCGCTGTCATCGAGCATTGATGGTCGCGAAACCCTCTCCCAACGGGAGAGGGTTGCTCCGCAAAGGGCGTCTGAAAGACGGGCGTCCTTCGGATTGTCGATGCGGACCTTTTATTCCCATGGAAGAAGGACTCCCCGGATCGGCGGTTGCCGCTCCGCTACGTCCGCGCCGCGATGATATCGCGCAAAAACCCCGCCAGATCGTCGGTGACGAAATCGACATGCGTCGGCGTTTGGCTGGATATTTCCCACGCCTCGCGATGATCGCTCGCGCCAGCTTTCGGAATCACCAGCGTGGTCGCCATTCCATGCTTATGGGGCGCTGCAAGATTGTGGACGATGTCCTCGAACATGGCTGCCCCTGTGGGCTCAACGTCATGGTCGCGGAAAAATTTGAGATAGGTGTCTTCCGCCGGTTTGGGCAAAAAATCAGCCGAAACGATATCGAAAATATCCTCAAAGAGATGCAGCAGCCCGAGCTGTCGGGCTGTCTCGATCGCATGGGCGCGCGACCCGTTGGTCAGAATGAGGCGGCGACCGGGCAGCGCGCCGATGGCGGCGGCGAGCGCGTGGTCAGGGGCCAGATCCGAACGGTCGATATCGTGAACGAAATCGAGGAATTCAGTGGCTGGAATCGCATGTTCAGCCATCAAGCCGTTCAAAGTCGTTCCGTAGGCGCGGTAATAATATTTTTGCAGCGCGCGGGACGACATCAGGTCAAGCCCGGTGAACGCGCCCACAAACATCGATATGCGATCGTCGATCTGCGGCCACAGGTTGCTGCCCGCTGGATAAAGCGTGTTGTCGAGATCGAAAACCCAGGTATCGACCCGATTGAACCGCGCGGCGAGATCGATCGGTCCCGCCGCCGTTGTCATCTGGTGATCAGCGTGCCGGCGCCGCCATCCGTCAGCAATTCCACCAGCACGGCGTGGGGGGTCTGGCCGTCGAGAATGACGACGCCCTCGACGCCCTTTTCAATCGCGTAAATGCAGGTCTCCACTTTTGGAATCATCCCGCCTGTAATGGTGCCGTCGGCGATCAATTCGCGAATGCGTGGAATGTTCAACTCCTTGATGAGCTGCCTGTTCTTGTCGAGCACGCCGGGCACATCGGTCAGGAACAACAGTCGCTTGGCTTTCAGGGCGCCAGCGATCGCGCCTGCAAAGGTGTCTGCGTTCACATTGTAGGTTTCGCCATCAGCGCCCTGGCACACCGGCGCGAGCACGGGAATCAATTCGCGTCCCAGCACCTGATCCAGCACCATCGTATCGACCTTGTCGGGCTCGCCGACAAATCCAAGATCGACAATTCGTTCGGCATGCGAAGCAGGATCAATGATCGTGCGGGTCGCCTTGACAGCGCTGACCATATTGCCATCCTTGCCGCACAGGCCGATGGCGCGTCCGCCCTCGTTATTGATAAAGCCGACAATCTGCTTGTTGATGAGACCGGCCAGCACCATTTCGACGATTTCAACCGTCGCCTTGTCGGTGACGCGCAAGCCCGCCTGAAACTCGGATTTAATGCCAAGTTTGGCGAGCATGGCGCCAATCTGCGGGCCGCCGCCATGCACGACAACCGGATTGACGCCCGATTGCTCCAGCAACACCATGTCGCGCGCAAAACTCTTGGCGACATTCTCGTCGCCCATCGCGTGGCCGCCGTATTTGACCACAATGATCGCCTCGTCATAGCGCAGCATATGCGGCAGCGCCTGCATGAGAATTTCAGCCTGGCGTTGCGGGCTGTCGGGGATTGAATCCGTCATCGATGTTTCCAGCTCGTGAGTCGGTCTTTTCTAGCCTGTGCCGATGTCATTCTCAATCCACACAGTGAGGCAGGCTCACGCCCCCCGCTCACTCAACAATCGGGCGATCGTGGCCCGAAACTCCGCGACGCCCTCGCCGGAACGCGACGATGTCAGCAGGATTTCCGGATGCGCCGCGGGACGTTTGACGAGCGCGGCCAGCGTCGCCGCGATGTTTTCCGCGCGGACCGCCGGTTTCACTTCGTCGAGCTTCGTCAACGCCACCTGATAGGAGACGGCGGCGCGGTCAAAAGCCGTCATGGTCTCAAGGTCTGGCGGTTTGGGTCCATGGCGACCGTCGATCAGCACAAACACGCGCAGCAAGGTCGCGCGGCCAGACAGAAATGATTGCATCAGCCGCATCCAGGCGTTCGATTTTTCTTTGCTGACAGCGGCATAGCCATAGCCGGGCATATCCACGAGCCGCATTTTTTCCGCTCCGGGCGGCCCGCCCAGCGCGAAAAAATTCAACTGTTGCGTTCGCCCCGGCGTATGCGACACGCGCGCCAGCGTCGTGCGCCCGGTGAGCGCATTGACGAAGGAGGATTTGCCGACATTGGAGCGGCCTGCAAAAGCAATTTCCGGCGGCCCCATCGGCGGCAGACCGCCAATTTCGGCTGCCCCCCAGATGAATTCGCAGGGGCCTGCGAAAAGAAGGCGCCCCGGCTCCATGAAAGGAGCAAGGTTATCGGGGGGCGGGCTGGACATCGGTCATTCCTCGGGAGGGTTGCAAGGGATAGCCTGAAAATCGCCGGTGCGCGAAGGAATTCGCGCCAAGCCGCCTTCGCGGTTTCATACGACAACGCTCCCGCGATCTTGCGATCCGGGCTTTGCTTCGGTTCTGTCCCTCGAAAAACTTGAGGGGCGGGGGGCGCCGTCCTGGCCGACGCGGGTGGTTCGTCCGCAGTGTGTGGATGCCTCGCGGCGCCCCCTGCGCGGTTTTGTCATCCGACGCGTCCCATGTTCACGTCC
>CAIZEI010000145.1 GCA_903931945.1 uncultured Hyphomicrobiales bacterium
ACAAGAACAGGATTCGCCATCAAGGATTTGATGCGTGGCAAATCCAGAGCGCGAAACATATCCCATTCCGTCACAAGCACGATCGCGTCAGCGCCAGTCGCGCATTGATAGGGGTTGGCGGCAAACTCAATGTCCGTAAACAGGTCTCGTGCAGAACGGTTGCCTTGCGGATCAAATGCAATCACTCTGGCGCCAGCGTGTTGCAACGCGGGGATAATATCGAGACTCGGAGCATCGCGCATATCGTCGGTATTGGGTTTGAACGTCAGCCCAAGGACTGCAATGCGCTTGTTTTTGAGTGAACCGCCAAGCGCGGCGATGACCTTGTCGGCCATCTTCTTTTTGCGCTTGTCATTGACGTCGATGACTGTCTCAATCAGCCGTACGGGCGAACCAGCCAAGCGCGCTGTATGAACAAACGCCAGCGTATCCTTGGGGAAACAGGAGCCGCCATAGCCGGGCCCGGCGTTGAGGAACTTCTGGCCAATGCGATTGTCCAGACCGATGCCGCGCGCAACATCCTGTACATCCGCGCCGACAGCTTCGCACAGATCGGCGCATTCATTGATGAAGGTGATCTTCATCGCCAGAAACGAATTAGCGGCGTATTTGATCATTTCCGCGGTGCGGCGCGATGTGAACATCACCGGACCCTGATTGAGATACAGCGGCCTGTAAACCTCCGACATGACGTCGCGCGCTCGCTCATCCTCGATGCCAACGATGATCCGGTCGGGGTTCTTGAAATCGAGAATGGCTGCGCCCTCGCGCAAAAATTCGGGATTTGAGGCAACGGCGAATTCTGCGTCCGGCCTGATGTCGCGGATGATTTTTTCGACCTGTTCGCCAGCGCCGATCGGAACGGTGGATTTTGTGACAATGACTGTGAAGTTCCGGATGAATGGCGCGATTTCGCGCGCGACGGCAGTCACATGCGTCATGTCCGCTCCGCCGTCATCCTCTCGCGTGGGGGTGCCGACGGCGATCAGCACGACTTCGCATTCGGCAATGTGGGGACCTGGAGACGTGTCGAACGACAGCCGGTTGGCTGCGACATTGGTTGCAACAAGCGCTTCAAGACCCGGTTCGTATATGGGCATGACGCCCATCCCGAGATTGGCGATCTTCTCCTTGTCGCGATCGACGCACACGACCTCATGTCCGAAGTCGGCAAGACAGGCGCCGGACACCAAGCCGACATAACCGGTTCCTATGACACAAATTCGCATTGCTTCTATCCGGAGTGTCTATCTACAAAAGCTCGACCGTTCGGCGGTCGGGATATTCATGAACATTCTCAGCTTCCTGGACGTTGCGTCACGCAATCGAATGCACCTTGCGGATTGACGCTGCAGCGGTTGCAACGATGGTGTCGAGATCAGAATATCGCGCGGTGAAGTTGAGGGCGCACGCGGCCTTCGCAACATTCGCCACCAGCGCTGGAGGATCGCCTTCGCGTCGCGGCAACATCGCGTAGGGAAGCTTGCGACCTGTCACGCGTTCTATCCCACGAATGATTTCGAGGTTGGAGCGACCTTCACCCGTCCCGAGATTGAAATGATCGTTCTTGCGCCCATCCTTCAGAAAATCGAGCGCCTTGATGTGTCCATCGGCCAGATCAGCGACGTGAATGTAATCACGAACGCACGTACCATCGGGCGTCGGGAAGTCATTGCCGAATACGTCAAGTCGATCGATGATCCCATATGCGGCCATTAAGGCGCGGGGGATGAGATGAGTTTCCGGATTGTGCCGCTCGACCAGGGCGCCATCAAGATCGGCGCCGCTGGCGTTGAAATATCTGAGAATCACAAAATCAACGCCATAAGCGCGCGCAAAATCCTCCAGCATGAATTCGCAAACGAGTTTGGTGCGGCCATATGGATTTATCGGCGATTGCCGCGTGGTCTCGGAAATCGGCAACTGCTCGGGAACGCCATAGGTCGCGCAGGAACTTGAAAACACAAGTTTCCGGACGCCTGTTGCGACAGCGCAATCGAGCAGGGTCTGCATTCCATGGACATTGTTGGAATAATATCCGCTCGGATCGAAAATGGAATCGCCAACGTAAGCGGACGCCGCGAAGTGAATGATCGCTTCTGGTCGATGCGTCTCAAGGGCAACGCGCAATGCTGCGCTGTCGCGCACATCGCCTTTGCAGAATGGCCCCCACTGCACAGCATCGGCGTTGCCTGTCGACAGGTTGTCGAACACGACAGGCAAATGACCCCGCGCGACAAGCGATTTGCAAACGTGGCTTCCGATGAAGCCTGCGCCGCCAGTTACAAAAATCGTGCTCATGAACGCGCGCTCTTCGCCTAGTTCGCCGATGTCGATTTCAGATAGTCATCGAAATAGGCGATGGTTTTTTTCAGACCCTCGCGGAGCTGAATGCGCGGTTCCCAGCCAAGTTCCGCCCGGGCCTGAGCGATATCAGGTTGCCGCTGACGTGGGTCATCGATGGGAAGCGGATGGTAATTCAGCTTCGATCGCGATCCAGTCAGCTCAATGACTTGCTGCGCCAGTTCAAGAATCGAAAACTCGTTTGGATTGCCGAGATTGACGGGTCCAATCAATTCCCGTGGCGCCGACATGAAGCGAACAAAGCCGTCGATAAGATCGTCAACATAGCAGAACGAGCGCGTCTGCAATCCCTCGCCATAGATTGAGATGTTCTGCCCCTTGAGCGCCTGAACGACGAAATTCGAGACGACGCGTCCATCGTCGGGATGCATGCGGGGCCCATAGGTATTAAAAATGCGTGCAATCTTGATGGCGACCGAGTGTTGGCGCCAGTAGTCCATGAATAGAGTTTCGGCGCAGCGTTTGCCTTCATCGTAGCAGGCGCGTGGGCCCAGCGAATTCACGTTGCCCCAATAGCTTTCCGGTTGCGGATGCACATGCGGATCGCCATATATCTCTGATGTCGAGGCCTGAAAAACGCGCGCTTTGGTGCGCTTGGCGAGCCCGAGCATGTTGATGGCGCCAATGACGCTCGTCTTTGTGGTTTGCACCGGGTCAAATTGATAATGCACCGGCGAGGCGGGGCAGGCGAGATTATAGATTTCATCAACTTCAACAAAGAGAGGCAGTGTGACATCGTGGCGGAGGAATTCGAAATTCTTTTCGCCAAGGAGATGGTGGATATTGCGCCTGGAGCCCGTGAACAAATTGTCCACGCAGAGAACATCATGGCCTTGCCTGACCAGAACTTCGCACAAGTGAGAGCCAAGAAATCCAGCGCCGCCGGTGACCAGAATTTTTCTTGATACAATCATTGTCGTCTCACGATAGCGGGCGTGTCGCAGCGGGTGAAGCGAGCCCCGACGATAGCCATAAGTCAGACCTGTGCGGCTCGCAAGTCGATCTGGATCGAGCGACTTTCAGCCTGCGATCCTGGCGGGTGTTTGCTCGAGCCCGAAACAGTCGAGGAGGTCCTGCCTTGGCAGGTTAATCTTTGAAACATGCAAATGAATGGGATCAAAGAGATCCGGTATCGCGCGGCCTGCGAGAAATTGGCTTTTCCAGTGATGGATATCGGCTGTTGGCTCCGGCAAGCCTGCGACGAAATTATGGTCGTCAAAGCCGGTGGCCTGCATGAAATAAAACAAATTCTGGGCAAAATTGGCATGCGTTCCCAAGGGATATTTGACACGGTCCTTCATCGCAATCACGGCGCCATTGTCAACATAGAAGTCGAAATATTCGACGACATTGACACCGAGCGCGCCCGCCAGGCCGAATGTTTTCAGCGCCGCCTTCACATGCGGTTTATATTTCTGCAGCAGCGCCAGATTCTTGCTGTTTTTCACGAGTGGCGCAGGGGGTCTGTCCGCGCTCCACAAAGCATAGGTGATTGAAAGCGCCGGCGGGTAGAATACGATATGCGGCGTGTCGGTATCGACGAATTCGATGTTGTAGAGCGGGTTTTCGTAAATCTTCTCCGCCGCCATCGCGGTCTTGCCTGTTTTTCGCGAAATTTCAAATCCGGGGCGGAACAGGATGGATTCGTAGCCTGGGCCAAAGGCGCCGACGCTGGTCAGCAAAAGGTTGCCGTGGTGATGAATGCTTTGGTGAGAGATGGCGGTGCGCCGGTCTGGCAGCGGAAGCCAACCATGCATGATCAGTTCGAACTTGTCATTCTTTTCGATGACCATCGCCAGCACCGGGTTGACGCGCCGGCTTTCAAGAAATCCCGGTTTGGCGAGATTATTGCGGATAATATCGGGCAGCACGCCAGCATCCCGCGCCATGGCGCCCAATATGTCACGGGACTGGCGATGCGCGGCGCGAAGATCGCGTTAGGCGAAACAGGCCCGCAGCGGCCTCATGTAGCCTTCCAATGCGTTTGTTGGCATAGGAGCCTACCTTTCGATGAGCGCCCCGTGAAGGGCTTGGTGCTTCGTATTCAGCATGAAGTAATTGGCTTCGACAAAACCGGCGTCGCCAAAGGGAACAAGCTTGCGAGTCTCCTTAACATAGCGGAAAAACGCATAGCCGAACTCTGCGGCAAATTCGCGCAACTGACTTTCCGCTATCCCGTATCCCTGCAAGAAAAACGGATTGATTTCGAGCATGATGACCGGTTGGTGGCGCCCGATGAGGCCGCGCATTCCCTGAAGGGCGTAGAATTCGGCGCCCTCGATATCCATTTTGACAAATGTCAGCTTTTTCAGGTCGGGCAAGAACGTATCGAGCGTTACAATCTTGCAGGCAAATTCTCGCGCCTGGTTGAATTTGTAATGCTGTTCGCGCCCCGCCAGCTCATTGTCGCGCTTCGCAATATGAGCCTGGCCTGCGCTCATCGCGCCATAATCGACAGTCGGAACGCGGAACATCAGCGTTTCTTCTGTCGCCCCGACGCCAAGTTGATACAGATGCACGTTCTTCAACTTGTAATGTTCAACAATCCGTTTGCACACACGATAGGTGAAAGGAATGGGTTCAAACGCATGAACAGCGCCAAGGTCGCACAATCCGGCCATTCGGTGGCTGAGGTAGGCGAAATTTGCGCCGATGTCGATGGTCTCGTCGTCACGTCCGATCAGCGCCGGGAACAATTCGAGCTCGTCTTCCTCGACCAGCCTGCCCTCGATATCGCGAACTTTGGCGCGGTATTGGAAATATTCATAGCTCGATTCTCCAAGCGCGCGAAAAAGGATCGGCTTGATTGCTGTTCGGAAGGCGGATTTAACTGATGCCATTGCACTTTGTCCTGTTGTCCGCTGTCGCGATGTGTCCAATGCCTTAAGGCAACCTGGTTCTTATGAGGGATTGCGCGTCACGCCGGCGACGCCATCGAGAATGTCCAAGTATTTGCCGCTGACGGCGCGGACAGAGAAATTGCTCTCCGCAACTTCGCGCGCGGCGTCGCCAAGCGATTTGCGCAATGTTGCGTCGTCGATAAGTCTTACCAGCGCGTCGATCCATTCGTCGTCGTTGCGCGCAAGCAGGCCATTCCTGCCTTGCTCGATGATCAATGGCGTTGTGCCGACGGGGCTTGCCACAATCGGAAGTCCCATGGCCATGTATACGATCGCTTTCATACCGCTTTTGCCGGTCACAAAATCATTTTCGGGCAGCGGGTAAATTCCGATATCAAATGCGCAGAGATCCTCGATTTCGGTGTCCTTCCTGAAATGCACGACATTCAAATTGACTCCGGGCATTTCGTAATCAAAATTTCCAACAATACGAAATTCGAATGCGCGCTTTTCCCGCAGCTTGAGAAACATGCCGTGCAGCATGTCGAGAAAAGGCTTGCTGCTGAAAGTTCCGGTCCAGCCAATTACGATATCAGGCAAATCCGGGCGGTGTTTGCGTGGAACGAAATGGTCGGTGTCGACCGATGACGTTATATACGTGCAGGCGTGTTTCTCGTTGATCTTGAGGCAGTCATCGTTAAGAAAAGTCGAGCTTGTGATGACGTGATCGGCAGTGCGGATGAGGAAGCGCGCCTTGTTCGGATTTTTGAAAAAGCTGACAAACTTGTTGGGATTGTATTGGCTCGGAAGGGCTTGTCCGACGAGCAGATTATCATCGATATCATAAACCAGACGCTTCGCCAGTTTTCGCGTCAGCCATTCGAACGTAATGGGGCCAAGCGGAGTCGCCCAGATGAAAAGATAGACAATATCGTAGCCAGGAATGCGGAAGAGATCACGGATTCTTCGAAAATAACCCTTGAGTGCGCCTGATATTTTCGCGCCCATATGGCCTTTCTGCCAGACGACGCGAAACAGATCCATGTCCATGAAATTCGATATATCGACATCATAGCCGTGGTTGCGCCAGTGGTTGAAATATTGCTCATATTTAAGACGTTGCGCGGGCGCGATGCCTTCGGGGAAAGGACAGATTACCAGAATTCGTTTGCGGGTCCCGGATATTTGCGTTTGCGTCGTGCCAGCGGTCATCAGGTGCGGTTCCTGCTTTAATGCGAATTGGTTTTCGGAGGGCGGAGGTTCGCGCCTTCAATATGTGTTTCAGACGCGGTGCGGTTTACGTCCAACGGCGCACCAGTAAGGTTCGCCTTCGGCGATCACGATGTCGTCCAGGCCGGCGGTCGTCATCATGGCGCGAATTTCGTCGCGGGTGAATCTTTGTTCGAGCGGCGTCCCGAAGCGATCACGGCTATCGGTTCGCAGCGTGTAAAGGCTGGAGTTTCGATAGTAGTAGAGTGGGAGATTTCTGGCGTTCAAACCGAGTTTCTCAAACAGTCCGGCAAGACGCGAGAGAGGCCAGTAGACGGTCATGGCGATGATATCGGTCGCTGCGTGTTTGAGGCGATCCGGCATGGCGGAAATCGCACTGCGGAAAATCTCGCTGCATTTCCAGATTGCCCGGAACCATGCGGGTCGGTTGTCAAACCTGTAGTAGAGATAGACGAGAAAGGGAGCGCCAGGCTTCAGCAGCGCGACGCAGGAGGTCATTGCGGCTTGCGTGTCGGGGATATGATGCAGCACGCCGAGCGAATAGCCGAAATCCTGACTTTCGGACGGCAGGGGGACGGCGTCGACGCTTGCGTTGAAGAATCTTGTATTGGGAATGTTCGCAAGGGCGCGCCTTGCCACATCAAGCGCCTGACGGCTTGGATCGATGCAATTCAACAAACCGACGCGCGGCGCTACGAGGAGCGCCCAGCGCCCCGAGCCGCATCCCATGTCAAAGCCTTCAGCGTGCACGGGCAACGAGTCCCATGGAAAGTTGCTGAAATAACGATCGAAAATTGCCTGCAATTCGTCAGCAGGCAGGTCAGACTGATCGAAACGTTTCCATTCATCGCCAAAACTGGCGACGGTTGTGGCGTCGATATTCTGCGGCCGCGGCAGCGCAGGCTTGTCGGATTGCATCATGGGTTCCGGATCATTTCTGCATGTCGGTCGTGGAGCGTTGGGCCTGCGTGAGATCTTGATAGATGGCGCGGTAGCTTTCGACGCCATCGCTGAGTGAGAACAGTCGGTGCGCGGCGTCAACGCAACGTTGGCGGATGCCGGGCTCGCGGGCGAGCGCAAGCAACCGCTGCACGGCGGTGCGTCGATCCGCATCGGAGAAATCCGTCAGCGCGACGCCAACGCCATTGTCAATGAGAATTTCCGCGACATCGCCAACTCCTGTGTTTCCGAGACAGGGAATGCCGCAGCCAAGGTATTCTGCGATTTTGGTTGGCGCGCTCGACATTTTCGAATAGGCGGGTTTGATGATGGCGGCGCCTGCGCTCATGCCGGCGATATGCATCGGTACTTCGCGGTGCTCGGCAGCGGCGATCCGGATTTTCGTCAGGTCGATTCCAAGGCGTGTGGCGCTCTCAATCACCAGTTTATGCTCATTGCGATTGATCACCAGCATTTGCGCGTCTGGCTCATATTCGACGACGAGTTTGAAGCAGGCCATCAATTCATCGAGCAGATACCAGGTCCCGAGCGAGCCGACATAGCCCAGGGTAAACGGACCGGGCGTCGGCGATGCCTGCAGCGGTGCAAACCGGTCAAGGTCGGCGCAGGTTGTGATCACGCTCATGGGCGGCATACGCCCCGCAAGATAGGGGAATGTCGCGATTTCGCGCGCCGAAGCATGGGTTAGGGTGACGACGTGATCGGCGTTGCGGAAGAACATGCGTTCCAGAAACTTTGTGACGCGGTAGAGTGCGCCATTGGCGGGCCATAATCCGCCATCGACACGCTCGTCGGCCCAGAAACCGCGCATATCGAAAAGGAATTTCGCTCTCGTCAACCATTTGACCGGCATGGCCATCAACGCTGGCGGATAGCTTCGCGTGTGGACGACGGCAATATTTTCGCGCAACGCAATCCACAGGGCCATGAGCGCGCCGCAGATAATGTCGTAGGCGGTCGCTGGAGCGGAGGGCGTCTTGTGATAGGGGAGGGGAGTCCAGTCGATGCCGGCAGCGGCAATCTCGCCCTTCAAAGACTCAAATTTTGAGGTATTGTTCCGATCTTCCTTCTTTTCGAAACTGATCAAAAAAATACGGTAGTCGCTCGCCAGCTTGCCGAGATAGGCGAGCACCTGGCTCTGCCCGAGCGGTTCGAGCATTCCATCGTAGGAAATATAGAGGACAGCGGGTTTGCCAACCACTTAACCGATCCCCGAAGGCTTTTTCGAGCGTGCGACAATGCCGATGGAAAACGACGCGAATGTCGGCAGGTAGGGAAACTGGATCGGTTTGACGCTGACAAGGTCGAAATGCCGTCCGACCTGCGCGGCCAGTGCGTCATAGTCGAAACCCTTGTGATCGTTGCGCTCGACATCCTGCAACCTGCCGAGCGTTGCTGCGATCAATTCCTTGAATGTGTAAGGCTGGACGGTCCCGGTCATGAGTTTCTTGGCGATATATTTAATCAGAAACAGGGGGCCCTTTTCATTGGGGGCCTCAATGATGAAATAGCCGTCCAGGACGCGCGCCAGTTCCTCCAGATAGCCTTCCACCATGTCCGGGGGCACGTGCTCCAGCGTCTCGATGGCTGCAGCCAGGTTGAAGGATTTGTCTGCATAGGCTTTCAGCGCGGAGGGATCGCTGGCAAGTTGGAGTGTGAATCGGGCGTCGCCTGCAAAGCGCTTTTGTCCGATGGCCAGTCCGCCTTCCCAGCCTGCGTCCAGACCGACATAGCGGTCGATGCGTGGAGGCATGTAGTCGATCAGCCGCCCATCGAAACAGCCAAGCTCGATCATCGATATGCGAGGTAAATTGAATGTACGGACAATGTCCCGCGCCCAGTCAAACCGCGCATTGTGCATGAAACCGCGGATGCCGCCGGAAAACAGCCGTCGATTGTAATCGTTTTCAGCCATGCTCATCAATCTGCCCTTTACTGCATTGCGCCGGGGAAGCGCACATTGTTCCGGCTTGTGATATTGAATGTTCAAGAATTGCGCCGTTCGCTGCCATTGGCAGAACCACCATAGCGCAAGAGAGAGAACGGGACGTGCTAGTCTTCAAATAGAATGGATTTGTAAGGGACATAGGCGCTTGCGACATTGGCCAGACTGAGCCAGCCAAAGAAAATGCTGGCCATTGCGACGACAATTCCGAGACGCACAAAAATCTGGTTGCGTTTGTTGGCGCCAAGAATGGAAGGCAGGCCCGACCAGACATAGGCGGGCACGATAGAAAAATAGAAGGATGTCCGGCTGGCGACAATCGTCGATAGATAGAGGAGCGGCAACAGGACGAAAGTGGACGCCGACATATAGAACATGAACGTGTCATTGCCGTATGTTTTCGTCCATCGTTTGCGGAAAACGAAATATATGACAGCGGGAATGAGGACAATGGAGACATGGAAATAGGCGCCCGAGGCTTCGCTGTTGCTGCCAATATATCGTTGCTGAAGCACCGTCGCCTGCGCTGAATTATAGAGCACGTAGATGAGACCCAGCGCGCTGGCGCCAGCGAGAAGTTTTTGCAGATTACTCATCCGGGCGCCGAAAAAGGCGAAGGCGAGAGTCAGCACAGCGCTGAAGTGAAACATCGCTGAGAACAGAATGGTGATAACTTTGCTGAGGAAGCGGGTATTCCGCCATACGGACAACAGGATCAATATGAGGCCCATAGAGATGGCCTGCCGGATCGCGCTCATGCCGACGAACAGCACCGGGAAACTGCAAAATGTCAGAATGCCCAGCCATGGCTCCCTCAGGTGAGAGCAAAACATGAAAATCCCAACGCAAAACACAATCGTCGAAATAATGTTGACCCCGTAAAGGCCCCAATTGAGCTCGGATGTCAGTTTGAACATCATGAAAAACAGCGGTTCGCCGCTCGGCTTCAGCAGGTAGCTGAAATATGTTTCGAACGGGAGATGGTTATGCAATATTTCGGAATATCCCCACCCATCCGGGCCGATATCATCCTGGCGGAGGCCAATAAACACGACGAGAAATAGAAACAGCGCAACCGTCGGCAGCGCCCGCATAGTCTGTGGATTGGCCAGACACAGGACAGCGGGAGCGGCGAAGAGCCAGAAATAGGGAGCCATCTGTTCTCACACGACCAGTTGTTTCACAGCGAAACCCGACCTGGACTGCAATCGGGACAACCAGTTTGTGTGACCGTGTCGCCGCGTCGGCCTGATTGCAAATGAAGCGCGATTCGAATGCAATTGCATGGCAGGTCGATGCGCAGCATTGACCCGCCGCTCAGGATCGCCAAAAAAGCAACGCTGCGCTGCTTCGTTAACATCGCTCGCCCATGGTTCCTGCGGCAGCCTGACGCTCACAAGGAAACCTGATGTGAAATGCCTCCTGTTCGCGAACACCGATTGGTACCTTTATAATTTCAGACGATCGCTGGCGGCGGGCTTGCGCGATGCAGGGCATGAGGTCCTGCTGGTTTCGCCGGCTGGACCCTATGGCGAGAAACTGCGTGAACTTGGCTTTCGCTGGTTGCCGGCGCCGATGGATCGCAAAAGCGTCAATCCGCTGCAGGAAGCCGGTCTCATGGTCTGGCTCTGGCGTCTGGCGCGACGTGAAAGGCCTGACGTCATTCATGGCTTTACGATCAAATGCGCTGTCTATGGCGCGCTTCTGTCGCGATTGACAGGCGCAGCCAGCGTCAACGCGGTCGCCGGTCTTGGCTATGTCTATATCAGCAACTCATTCAAGGCGCGCATTTTGCGCGGAGTGCTGCGCGTTCTCATGCGTTTTGCCTTTGGCGGGCGGCGCGCGCGCGTTGTTCTGCAAAACAATGACGACATCACGTTTTTTACGGAGGCGGCGCTCGTCCGCCCCGAAAACATAGCGTTGATCAAGGGGTCCGGCGTGGACTGTTCGCGGTTTCTGCCGGTGGCGGCCCATTCCCGATCGGACGCGCGGCCTGTCGTTGTCCTGGCCGCCCGTATCCTGTGGGACAAGGGCGTGGGCGAGTTTGTCGAGGCGGCGCACCTGTTGAAAACCGAAGGCTCCGACGCGCGTTTCATGCTTGCAGGGTCTCCCGATCCGGGCAATCCGGCATCGGTGCCAGAAGAGCAGATGAAGGCCTGGCAAGCGGATGGGTTGGTCGAGTGTCCCGGCCATATTGACGATATGCCGGGTTTGTATTCGAAAGCTGCCATCGTCGTGTTGCCGAGTTACCGCGAAGGTCTCCCCAAAAGCTTGATCGAGGCGGCAGCCTGCGCTTTGCCTCTTGTGACCACAGATGTTCCAGGATGCCGGGAGGTCGTCCAAGACGGCATCGATGGTTTGCTGGTCCCCGTGCGCGATTCAGAAGCGCTTGCCACCGCGATCCGGCGGTTATTGGTCGATCCCGCCCTTGCCAGGCGGCTGGGCGTAGCGGCGAGAGCCAAGGCTTTGGCCGAGTTTGACGAAAAAATCGTCATCGCCAAAACGATTGCCGTCTATCGTCAGGTCGCCGCCCTCAGATAGCTGCGGCGGGCGAGGCCTGCCCTGCGCGCAACCATGATTGCAGCATCAGGATGGTCCAGAGTTGCGCCCCGCAATTGCGCCCGGACTGGTGCGCCTGCCACAGGCGTGTCACTGCAGCGGGTTGCAACAGACCCTGCACAGCGATATCGCGCGGCGCCAGCAAATCCGAGGCCCAGTCTTTCAATCCGCCGCGCAGCCAGGCGTCGATGGGGACGCCAAACCCCTGTTTGGGTCGATCGATCAAGGATTTGGGAACATGTCGATCGAGCGCGCGCCGCAGGATGGTCTTGCCGGTCGAACCCGAAATCTTGTTCGCCAGCGGCAGTGCGCAGGCAAATTCGACCACGCGGGGATCGAGATAGGGCGCGCGGCTTTCGAGCGAGGCCGACATGGCGGCGCGGTCCACTTTCACCATAATGTCATCCGGCAGATAGGTCAGCGCATCGATCAGCATCATGCGCTCGGGGTTGGAAAGATCCAGGCCATCAAATGCGCGCCAGGCCGCCGCATTGTCGATGGGCGCGGGGGTTCGCGCAATCGCGCCCGCATCGGGAAAAACATTCGCGAGGCCAAAATAGACATCGGCGATTGCACCGGCGCGGCTGGCGACCTGCGACAGCGGGCCAAGCCGGTCCAGCACTGAGCCCGGCAGCCCCAGCCGGGCGAGAATATTGCCATTTGTCGGCGATACGGCGCACCGTAATGCAGGTTCGAGGAGATTGAAGAGCGCGCCCGCGCCCCGGCGCAAGGGGCGAGGAATGCGCCCAATCCGGCTCCACAGGCGGGGCGCAAACAGATAACGATTATATCCGCCGAAGATTTCATCGCCGCCATCGCCTGAAAGCGCGACGGTGACATGCGCGCGCGTCATCCGCGACAGAAGGATCGTTGGAATCTGGGAGGAATCTGCGAAAGGTTCGTCGTATATACCCGACAATTCGGGCGCGAGCTGGAGCGCCTCGCGCTCCTTGACAATCAATTCCGTGTGCTCTGTTCCCAGATGTTCAGCAACAGCTTTGGCGTAGGGGGCCTCGTTGTAGCGACCGTCGTCGAAGCCGATCGAGAAGGTGCGCACAGCGCTTGAGGCTGTCTTGCGCATCAGCGCTGTGATCAGCGAGGAATCGACACCGCCGGACAAGAACGATCCCAGCGGAACATCGCTGAGCATCTGGGACGCGACAACGCTCGTAAGCAACCTCTCAAGTTCATCGGCGGCCTCGTTTTCATCACGGGCGACAGTTCGCGCCGCGGCGCCTGCGGCCAGCGCGCCCTGCATCGACCAGTAGGTTTGGGGCTTTGGACATAGCTGCGGCGTCGCGCTGGCGAGGCGCAACCACGTCCCCGGAGGCAGTTTGAACAGGCCCGAGTAAATACATTGCGGCGCCGGGACATAGGCAAAGCCCAGATAGGCTGAAACAGCATTGGAATCGATGCGATTGGCGAAACCCGGATAGGCGCGCAACGCCTTCAGTTCCGAACCGAAAAGCAGGGTCTGTCCCGACCAACCGTAATAGAGCGGCTTTTCCCCCATGCGGTCGCGCGCAAGATCGAGCGTGCGTTCGCGCCGGTCCCACATGGCGAGGGCGAACATTCCAATTGTTTGCTTCAGCGTTTCTTCGAGACCAAACGCCTCGACCATCGCCAGCAGGGTTTCTGTGTCCGAATGGCCGCGCCATTGCGGCGCGGCGCCGCGCGCCTCCAGATAGCGCCGGAGATCGAGATGATTATAGATTTCGCCATTGTAGACGAGGATGTAGCGACCTGAGGCCGATTGCATTGGCTGCGCCCCGGCCGCTGACAAGTCGATGATCGACAACCGGCGATGGCCCAGCGCAGCGCCCCCCTCCGCATCGATCCAGAAACCATCGCCATCTGGCCCCCGGTGCGCAATGGCGCCCGTCATTGCGTGCAATATCGTACGGGATGCATCTACGCCCTTGCCGGCGACCGATGTCCAGAATCCGGCAATGCCGCACATAGGGGTTCCGGCGCTTTCGGAATGACGGCGCCGTCGTCCGGAAGGACGAAAGCGGATGGATGAAAATTCGCAAGCTACCGCACTCCGGGTGAAACGATCCCCCGGAGCTCAAGCTCATCTGCGCCCGAACCGCCTGCAGTCAGGCGGAGATAATGTGGGCGCTATCGATCTGCACGGGCGCCGGTCCACCCAGAATACTCAGGAGAACCCGCACCCGGCCACGAGCGTCAAGGCGTTCCAATATGCCGAACTGTTCTGCAAACGGCCCCGCCAGAACGCGGACCCTCTGCCCCACGCGCAATCCATGGTCAAGCTGGACCCTGCCAGCTCCATCCATGGATGCAATCAGCGCCTCAATGACGCCCGCCGGCGCAGGAAGGGGCCGATCGCCCGTCGTCACCAGCCTTGAAATCCCGATCGTTCCGTTGATCGAGCGCCAATGGCTGCGATCCGGGTCGATGATCACAAAGATATAGCCTGGAAATAAAGGCTGTATGACATCACGGACTGTCCTGGCGTGCCGCACTTTTTTCTGAAAGCTGGGGAAAAACGCCCTGAATCCCTGCGCGTTCAGATGAAATAAAGCGGTTTTTTCGCGATGGCTGATGGTTTGCGCAGCGAACCAGCGCTCTCGTTCAAACAATTGCAGGTCTGCAACAGGATACCCCGCAGACCCGCCGGCGCTGGAACCATCGGTCAGATACGTCATGCAGACGCCATTTCCCCTCAGCCGGACGGCAGCCAGTTAAATGGCGCTCGTGGCTGCTATCGCCATGATCGCCGCCCAAACCAAAACCATACCGCGCTTGCTGGCGCAGCCTTTAATGCAAATGGCGCCGCAATGCAATAAAACCGCAGGAGCGACGAACTGTCACTGTTCTAACGCCATTCGTCCACGTTGACCGATTTTCGCCAGGTTGCGCCCATCATGCTCCAGTAGCCATTGGTTTCACCGCCAACGACGACGACATTGATGTCCTTTTCCTGGAAAATCGGGATGAGCTCTTCAGGTCTCGCCTTGAGCTTTGCAGCCATCGGCTCCTCGCCAAAAGTCGCTCTGGGATAGATGTAATTTTGAACCAGTTGCAGGTCCCAATAGCGCGCGGCGGGAATGCGCGCGGTGTCCCAGAGCCAGTGAACCAGCTTATCGCGTGTGTCGAAACCGCCGCGCTCGACGAATTGCCGCGCGGTAATCGGGTCCAGGAGCAGGCAGGGCGCAGTATTGGCGTCAACGCCGGTCAACATGTCTTTCACATGTTCGCGCCAGTAGTCCTTGCGCAAGCCTAGACAGAAGGTATTCGAGCGGCAGCCATAAAAGACGCTGACCACGCTGTCGCCAGGCTTGAAGCCCTTGGCGACGTGCAGCGGGCCCCAGGGGTTGCGCTCCTCATTCTCGGCAAACGTGATGCTGTTATAGGTGAAATTATTGCCCTGCGAGCCCATGAAGGTGTCG
Source organism: uncultured Hyphomicrobiales bacterium (assembly GCA_903931945.1). Lineage (GTDB taxonomy): Bacteria > Pseudomonadota > Alphaproteobacteria > Rhizobiales > Beijerinckiaceae > Terripilifer. The sequence goes on from CAIZEI010000145.1 coordinate 15,312, forward strand.
CCGGGAACCGATCCGCCCTGCAGATTTTGCGACAGCAACCCATAGGCCCGGCCAATCGTGGCGTTGGCGTGGTTATAGGGGCCCATGGCGCCGATACCGCAATTCATGCCGATCTCATGGCGAATGGGGCCATTCACGACAACCATCGCCGCCGCCGAACTCGACGTCGAGCCGCGCGCAGACACGCAGGATGCGGCCAGAGCAAGAATGATCGGGAAATATTCAGGTCTTGCGCCGGCCATCACTGCGTTCACAGCGACTTTCTCGACCGTATATTCCCAGAGCCCGCGATTGTGCGTTGGCTGCATACGCCCGACGACCTCATCGGGTTTGCGACTGGTGCCCGCCAGCATGGCGGCGACGCGGGCCTGCGTCGGCAGCACGATGGGCAGCATATCGGTCCAGTGATTGCGCAAGAACAGTTCGTGCAGATTGTCCTCGGTGTCAGCTTCAACAAGACGCGGCGTGGAGCGGTCGGCGGGAGCGTCGGTCCCGGCGCCAAGACCCTGTGTCAGGGCTTCAATGACCTCCTGCATCACAGGCCGCCCCGAAATCGGATCGTTCCCGTTGACATAGGCGCGCAATTCCTCGGCTGTGCGTCCCATGACCGGTTGCGGCACATAGACGCAATCGAGGCCTGGCAATCCGCCAACGCGGGCCGTCGAGCGCACCACACGATCGAACTTGTCCGTATGTAGCGCGACCGTTGGCACGCCATAACGGGTCTCCAGTGTGATCGCGTGTGTTGCGACCGCAGGCGCGCATGTGCTGCAATGGCCGACGCCGACTATCGCTGCATGGCCGTGATCGCGGATTTCCTCCCAGGTTTTGGGATCGTCCGTGCCATAATAATGGTTCAGTGAAACAATTTTTGTGGTCACGCCTGGCATATGCTGCGCGAACCAGGCCTGCACCTGTTTCAGCAATTCGATGGAATCGTCAAAGCGGCAATCCACCAGATAAATGGTCTTGCCATCGAGGCCGTCGAGACGTCGCGCCTGTATTTTCTTGGCGATCTTTGGCGGATAGCCCACAGGATTATGGACGATGATTTTGGCCGCCGTCGAGGTCTGCGCTGAGAGATCGTCCATGGTTTGGCTCCCTTGACCCGTGTTGACTGAATCCGCCGATGCGGCAATGTGCGAAACTAGGCGCGGACGCGAAACGCGTCAAATCGTGCGAGGAGCCATTTTGATGCGCAGATGTCTGTTCGCCGCTGCCGGTCTTTTTGCTGCTTTGGCTCCAGCCTGCGCCCAGGCATCAGATTGGGACGCTGTCATCGCCGCTGCGAAGAAAGAGGGCAGCGTTGCAGTTTACTCAGCGCTCACCGGGCCGCCCGCGATTGCGCGCATGAAAGCGTTCGAGGCGCAATATGGCGTTCGCGTCGACCAGTTTATCGGGCGCGCCAGCGAGGTGACGGAACGAATCCGGATTGAATTGGCCGCCGGTCGCCATATCGGCGATATCTATATCACCTCGCCCGCCACCCTGCCGGGCCATGTGAAACTCGGCGAAATCGAGCCTGTCATGGACGTCCCCGGCGCAACTGACATACGCGCTGATATCGAGCGCGACCCCGATGGCGTGCCGGTGTGGGTTCCACCCTACGGGATTCTGGTCAATGCGCGCCTTGTTGGCGAGACCGAAATCACCGGCTGGAAAGATCTTCTCGATCCAAAATGGAAGGGGAAGATGACTGGCGACGATTTGCGACTTTCGGGCGCAGGCGCGGCGATGTTCGAGGCGACCTACAAAGCTTTTGGTCGCGATTATCACGATCGGCTGGCGCAGCAGGATTACGTTGTCACGCGCAACAATCGCGAGGCCGCGCGGCAGGTCGCGCGCGGCGAATACGCCATCTATTTTCCGCAGCAATTGCCCTATGCGCTGGCGCTGAAAGGCCTGCCTGTCCGCATGATTGCGCCCAAAGAGGGCTGGGTTTACGCCAGCGCGCATTTTGCGCTTCTGCGGGGGGCGCCGCATCCCAACGCCGCCCGGCTGCTGACGCAATTCATGCTGGAGCCGGAGTCGCAACTGGCCTTCGCCAACGCCGGATTGATACCGGTGACCAATGGCGTCATCGAGAAAGCCAGCGATGACGCGCGGCCATTTTTGCAAACCAAATTGCTCGGCGGCGGCACCTATGAATTGCAGGACAAAATGATGGCGCTGGCGGCGACGATTTATAGGTAGGGAAGGGGCAGTAGAGCATTGCTCGCATGTGGGGCGATGAGAAGCCTGGGCCACGCCAAAGCATGATCGCACTCATCCACCCTATTCAGCCGCCTGAATCAGCTCAATATCCTTCTTGAGCAATTCGTTGACCAGTTCATCGAGGGTGACGCCGCGCGCCTCCGCGCGCCTTGCGAGAAAGGCGAGCACCTCGGTGTCGAGATGGACTGGCGGCGCGAGGACAGCGCCGGGGCGGAAGAACCGCCCGCGCTCGCCCCTGGAGAAATCATAGCTGGATTTCATGACGTCTCACCTTCGCGATATTGCCGGGCTTCCCGTCGTGTCGGGCGGCGCGCCGGGATAATGCGGGCGGTGGCGCTGTCAGCGCCACGCTCGACCCAAGTATGCACGACCACGAGGAGTTTTCCAGTGGCGGCAATTCCAATCGTCACCCAGCGTTCCTCGCGGGATACGATGTCCGGGATCGAACGGGCGAGCGGGTCGTTCAGAACGCCCATGGCTTCGGGAAAGGCGACGCCATGCTTGGCGATATTGCTCGCCGCCTTCTCCGGGTCCCAGTCAAAATCGATGCGCATGAAGCAAGCCGCAACTCGCATTCGCCAAACCCGGGCCAATTCCCGTCGCGATGTGGATTGTGGAGAAGACCAACGCGGGGACAAGTGGTTTATTGGCAGGTTCGAAAATTCGCGTGGCGAAGTCGCGCTTGTTTATTGGGAAATTGTAGCTACATTTGAGCCACATCATCCGGAGCCATGCCCGTGCCTGCAACCGATATCGTCCGCGCCCGGATTGACCATGCGACCAAGCAGCGCGCCGCCGCCGCGTTGGCCGACATGGGGCTTTCAATTTCCGACGCCATCCGGCTTCTCATGATGCGGATCGCCGACGAGCGCCGCTTGCCCTTTGAAGTCAAGGCTCCGAACCCAACCACGCGCGCGAAGATAGCCGAGCTTGAAAGTGGCAAAGGCCGCCGATCCGCTTCTGTTGAGGCGCTGTTTCAAGACCCTGGAATTTAAAACGCGCGCCAGAATTGCAGTGTTTCCCATGACCTCCTCTCTCGACCTCATCATCATCGGCGCAGGCGTTGCGGGCCTGACAGCTTCGATCCACGCGGGACAGCAGGGATTGAAATGCATGACCGTCGCAGAAATGGGCGTCGGCGGGCAAATCATGAATGCGCCGCTGATCGAGAATTTCCCGGGATATCCCCAGGGGATCGCGGGCGTCGAACTCGGCCCGATGTTGCACGAACAGGCCGAAGACGCCGGCGCGGAATTTTGCTTTGACACGATCAAAACCATCGAAATCCAGGACGACGGTTTTGTGGCGCGCGGCATTGAAGAGACCCTGTTCGCAAAATCCGTCATCATTGCCGCCGGCTCGCGGTTGAAAACACTCGGCGTTGATGGCGAGGCGCGCCTGACCGGGCGTGGCGTGTCGCATTGCGCGTCCTGCGATGGGCCGCTCTATCGCGGCAAGAGGCTGTTTGTGGTTGGCGGCGGCGATGCAGCCTTCGATGAGGCGCTTGCGCTGGCGGAGTTTGCCGCACATGTCGAAATCCTCTGCCGCAGCGCCAGACCGCGCGCGCAAAAGAAATTGCAGGCGCGGGTTGCTGCGGCTGGAAATATCGGCGTGCGGTTCAATACGTCCGTTCAGGAAATTCTGGGCGCTGACTATGTGACGGGCCTGCGTTTGCGTGGCGCAGAGGGCGTCGAGCCCGCCGATGGCGTTTTCATCTACGCGGGTCTGCAACCCAATACAGAATTCCTGAATGGGCTGCTGGCGCTTGACGATGCCGGGCGCATTATTGTCGATGCGAAGATGCAATCCTCTGTCGCAGGCATATTCGTGGCGGGCGATATCCGTTCGCAGTCGCTGGCCTTGCTGCCGGATGTGGCGTCCGATGGCGAGACGGCGGCGGCGGCGGCGGCCGAATATTGCGCGGGACGGGCGGGCTGATTGTGTAACGCGCAACCGGGAGGGTGCGACGGCAATGAAAAACAGCGTCAACATTACGATCATTGGCTATGGCGAGGTCGGAACCATCTTCGCGCGCGACTTTCTGAGCCGTGGCGATGTCCGCATCACGGCTTACGATATCAAGTTCGCTTCTGCTGAACACGGCCCGGCGATGCTGGCGCGCGCGAAGGCCGAAGGCGTTGTCGTCGCCGAAAACCACTTCGCCGCCGCCGCTCACGCGAATATCGTGATTTCAGCCGTGACCGCCGATGTCGCGCTCGCAGTCGCCGAACATGCGGCGACCTATCTGCGCCCCGGCCAGATCTATTTCGATATCAACTCGGCCTCGCCAGGCGCCAAAACAAAGGCCGCCAAAGCGGTCAACGCCTGCGGCGCGCGCTATGTCGAGGGGGCGGTGATGGCGCCTGTGCCCGGCCCTGGCGTCAAGGTCCCGATTCTTGCTGGCGGACCTGCGGCGGCGGAGGCGGCGGACAGTCTGAATGCGCTTGGCATGAATGTCACGGCGGTGACAACCGAGCCCGGTCGCGCCTCGGCGACGAAACTCTGTCGTTCCATCATGATCAAGGGCATCGAAGCCCTGATCGTCGATTGCGCCGCAGCGTCAAATCAATGGGGCGTCCAGAAGGAGGTGTTCGCCAGCCTCGACGCAAGCTACCCGAGCATCGATTTTACCAAACTCGCTGTCGATATGGCGGGCCGGGTGCGACAGCACGGCGTTCGCCGCGCCGCCGAGATGCGCGAGGCCGCCCAGATGCTGGACGACCTTGGCATGGATGGCGGACTTTCCCGGGCGGTCGCCGATGCGCAGCAACGCGGCGCCGGCAAGGCTGGCCTTGACTGACCGCCGCAAAAAATCGACTTAGCGGGACATCAGCACCGGAACCGTCATTGACTTGAACAAAGTATTTGTGACGCCGCCAAAGACGAATTCACGGAAGCGGGAGTGGCCATAGCCGCCGCTGACGATGAAATCGGCGCCGCTGTCGGCGGCGTAGGACAACAGGCAGGCGCCGATATCATCGGCGTAGGGCAATTTACGCAATGTCGCATTGACCCCGTGGCGGGCAAGATGCCGTGTCAGGTTAAAGCCCGGCAATTCCTCGCTCGGCAGGTTTTTTGACACGATGGAAACAATCTCGACCGCGCCCGCCTGTTCGAGCAAAGGCAGGGCGTCGCCGACCGCGCGCGCTGCCGCCATGCCGCCATCCCAGCACACCATGGCCTTGCCGAGTTTTGCAGGCCCTTTGTGGATGCGGGGAACGACAAAAACCGGCCTGCCCGAACCAAACAGCGCGCCTTCGGCCATCAATTCGTCATCGCTGCCAAAATCCGGCCCGCCCTGCCCGACAATCGCCATGTCAAAATGGCCCGCCAGACGCCCGAATTCGCTTTTGGCTTCGCCTGGCACCGTTTTGATGACGACATAATCGGTTTCAACGCCATAGGACGCAGCCTGGGCAAACGCCTTGTAGGCGTCATCGGCGGCCTTTTGGGCGTTTTCCGTCGCTTCCACCATCAGATCGTAGGGATATTCCCCCATGAATGAGGCAGGCGGGATTAGTTGCAACGCCAGACCCGCCGCTGTCAGATGGGCATTGAATTGCTGCGCGAGCGAAAGCGCGAATTCAGCGACATTGCCCCCATGCTCGGAGGTGTCGAGATGGACGAGAAGATCCTTGATGGCCATTGCGGCGTCTCCCTGGGACGAAGTGCCCTGCGAGTATATAGTCGCGTTTTGCATATTTGCCATGCTGAGCGGCGATGACAGCCATGCTATCCAATCGCTGTCTTATTGATCCTGCCGCTTGCTTCCACGAACCAGCGCTCGCTGGTCATGGGCTTGCCTTGCAATCGTTTGGTGATCCACTCCGCCTGATAGATGCGCGGCTCCGGCCCATTGGCGGCGCTCGGGCCCGAGAGTGAGTGGCGGGAATCCTGATAGACGACAAGTTGTTTAGGTCCGCCGAGCGCATTCATAAACGCTTCGGTCGCTTCCAATGGGCAAAGTTCGTCGGATTCGCCGGCCGCGACCAGGAACGCCGCCTTGATCTTGCCAGCGAAGGGGCGCCAGTCGATGGTCTGACGGAATTTTTCAAATTCCGCTTCATCGGCGATGCCGGACATGAACATGAAGCGCTTCTTGAATGTCGGCGAAGCCTCGTCAAAAATCTTGTGTCCGGCAATGTCGTAACAGGTGCCTGTCACAGCGCAGGCCTTGAATGCCGGTTCCTCGGAAATCATTGCGGCAGAGAAGAACGACCCGAAACTGGACCCCGTAGCCGCAATTTTATCCGCATCGATTTCGGGGCGCCCGCGCAAATATCGAGCGACCTCCTTGCCGGTTTCGACCCAGCCCTGGACATCGATGAAAATGCCGCGCACGGGAGATTCCCAATAGCCAGGTCCTTCAATGGCGAGAACTGCGTAACCGCGTTCCATCCAGCCATCGCCGTAGAGCGACACCGACCGTTCCTTGAACCCGTCCATGCCCGGCACCATGACGACGACGGGAACTTTCTTGCCGGCGACGTAATTCGGCGGCAGATGAAAAATGGCGGGCACGGATTTGCCGCGATAGGGAATCTCCACCCATTCGATCTTGTGATCCGCCAGCGCCATGTACTTGGTGAAGAGTTCGCGCTTCTTGTCATTGGCGTTGCGCAGTCGCGGCCCATGCGCCTCGTTGCCCCACATCGAGGTCGCCCAATAGGCGGCGGCTGTGTAGTAATTGTTGCGGGCGGGAATGCGTTCGTCATTCTTTTCAGCTTCAATGGCCATCGCTTCGCGTTTGCGCGCCAGCCCCTCGAACGCGGGAACGATATCGGCATATTTTTTGACGCGCTGGCGTAGTGCGGCCATGTCATTCTGGATATCCAGTCCGCAGGCGCGCAGCAGGACGCTGACATGGCCCTGATCCCAGTCGATGCCATTGGCCTGAATAATATTGTCGAGCGCCCAGCGTTGCTCGTCAAAGCGCTTCATATGAGGCTCGCCCTGCGGGAAAACGCCATCCGCCGAGTGCGCGATGGATGCAGGCGCGGCCAGTGCGGCGAACGGCGCGGCGCGCAGGAAATGACGGCGATCCATAGTGTTTCCTCCTTCGATCTGTTGCGACCCGGGTGCCCCGGTCGGTGTCCTGTTCCAGAGTATGAGGCAGAGACCACCCGTGATGCAAGGCGTCGCTTAAAGTCTCATGCGCGGAGGCCTGTTTTCGTGTATGGTGCCACGACGTCGCCGGGGGGCGGCGGCAACAGGGGTGTTCCATGAAGAATATTCTGGCGCCAGTCGAACTTCATTCCAGCATTGAATCGGCATTCGCCACCGCCCTGCTTCTGGCGCGGCGATTCGACAGCTATGTCGAAGGCATGCCGCTCGGTCCCGATATGCCCGATCTCGTGGCTTTCGATATGCCTGTGAGCTGGACGGTCGCCGACCAACACACCTGGAAAGAAATGGCGGACGAATCCCGTCGCCATTTTGAACAATTCATGACAGCAGCAAGCGTGCCCTCGCATGAAACGGCGCCTGACGGTCTTTCCTGGGGCTGGGCGGGCGATTCCTCCTTTGGCGATTCGCATTTGTCGAGCCATGCGCGTCTGTTCGATATTTGCGTGCTCGGACGCCCCGGCGCCGAACGTGGCGATGCCCGGATGGCGACAGCCGAGGCCGTGCTGTTTGACAGCGGTCGGCCCATTCTGCTCGCCCCGCCCAAGCCGCCCACAGCGCTTGGCGACACAATCGTCATCGCCTGGAACCAGAGCATGGAAACCACACGCGCAACAGCGCTCGCCATGCCGCTGTTGAAAAAGGCGAAAAAGGTGGTCGTTCTGACGATTCCCGAGCACAAGGTCGATGGGCCGACGGGCGATCAACTGGCGCATAATCTGCGCGCTCATGGCGTGCCTGCCGAAGCGGTCGAGCGCAGCGCCAAAGTGCGCGGCCATGGCGAGGCGATCCTGGAGGGCGCTGCCGCTCTTGGGGCCGACTTGCTGGTCAAGGGCGCTTATGCGCAAAGCCGCCTGCGTCAGATGATCTTTGGCGGCGCGACCAGTTATATCCTCTCCAAAGCGAATTTTCCGGTGTTCATGTCGAGCTGAGCCGGTTTGTTAATCCAGTTCCAGCGCGAAGGGATTGCCCTCGAAGCAATCCTCGCCGCGACCAATGCTGGCGGCTGCCGCGATCAATTTGCCGCTGCGCTGGAGATGTGCGTCAGCGTGACAGATCAACAACGGATTGGGCGTTGCTGTGGGCGAGCGCTGGCGCAAGGTCTGCGCGATATCATATTCGTCGCGCTCGGGACGCAAGGCTGCGACGATGATCATCGCAGCCGCCGTCGAGCGGCTGACGCCTGCATAACAATGGATCAGCAAGGGCGCACTGCGATCCCAGGCCTGCGCAAATGCAAGCATATCCAGAACATGCGATTCAGTGGGCGCTATATGATCGCCGTCGGGCGCAACAATATCGGCCAGCGACAGGCGGAGATGCTTCGATGCGTCGATGGTTGCCGGGCGGGTGACGGGAAAGTCCGGATTGATCAAGGTCAGAAGGGATTGTGCGCCGCTCGCTCGCGCGACATCCTCGATGCGCTGGAGCGAACAGACATGGATACGTGGCATGGAGAAGCTCCCGCAACCGCTTGCTGTGATATGGAACAACATCGTTTCGCGACAAATGTTTGACGCGGGCCGAATTTATGAAGCGGGCGCCTTCATTCCAGTTTCAAGCGCCCTGAAAACATTCAGGAACATTGCCTGCGCATCGTTCGAAGGCGCAGGCTCCATCAGGCCTTCCAGATTTTTTACGTGAACTTCGGGGCGTCCGAAGAAGCGCTCGGCTTCATCATATGTAAAGCCGGCAAGACGCGTCGCTTCGAAAAACGCTGCGGCGCGATCAGCTTTCTTGACCAGGCGTCCGAGCGCGGTGGGAGGCGCCGCCGGCAATGAAAATCGCACGTGGATCGCCGCCAGAATGCGATTCTCAACCGACTTGTAGCTCTCGCCCACCGCCGCCTTGAAGGGCGATATAATATCCCCGATCACATATTCTGGCGCGTCATGCAGCAATGCGATCATGCGTTCGCGGGGAGACAGCGCGGCGTCCAGCGCGCAGGCGATCGCTTCGACGAGAAGGGAATGCTGCGCGACGGAATAAACATGCGGCCCATGCGTCTGGCCATTCCAGCGCGCAACCCGCGCCAGGCCATGCGCAATATCCTCGATCTCCACGTCGAGCGGGGAGGGATCCAGCAAATCAAGCCGGCGACCCGACAACATGCGCTGCCAGGCGCGTGGGGGCTCAGGTTTGCGCGCCATTATCGTCCCTTGCCCAAAGCGGCGCATTCGGCGTGGCGGCAACAATCCACGATATGGTCGTTGACCATGCCGACCGCCTGCATGAAGGCGTAAACAATGGTCGGACCGCAGAAATTGAACCCGGCCTTTTTCAGGTCTTTCGACAGGGTTCTGGATAGTTCGGTCTCGGCCTGCATGGCGCCCAGACTCTGCAAATTGTTCTGCAGCGGCCTGCCCTCGACATATTTCCAAAGATAGTTTGAAAATCCCTCGCGACTCTCGATTTCGAGCCAGGCGCGCGCCGAATTCACCGAACTCTCAATCTTGGCGCGATTGCGCACGATGCCCGCGTCCGCCATCAGATCGTCAAGCTTTTGCCGGTCGTATCGGGCGATCAGCGCGGGGTCGAATCCGTCGAATGCAGCGCGAAACGCATCGCGCTTGCGCAGGATGGTGATCCAGGACAGTCCCGCCTGAAAACCATCAAGCAGCAGCTTTTCGAACAGAGCGCGGCTGTCATATTCGGGCACGCCCCATTCGGTGTCGTGATAGGCAAGGTAAAGCGGATCGACGCCCGGCCAGGCGCACCGCAGCTTGCCATCGGCGTGCAAGATGGGAGCCGGGCGCGGCTTGGTCGCGGGTTCGGGGAGAGAATCTGTCCTGGCCATAGGTCGAACTTAACCGCGTCCGACCGGAAGCGCGAGAGCCGTCGGGCGTCCTTCGATGGTTATTGCAACGCCTGCGTCCATCGCCTCTTTTGCCCGGTCCACGCGCACCATGGCGAGGCCATGGTTTTCAGCCACAGAACCGAGCGTTCCGATCTCGAGATCGCCGGTCTTTATCACAGACCCGGTTGACGGCGCGCTCTCAAACGTCACTCTGGCGATGCGCTTGCGAGCCGTCCCGCGATGCTCGACGCGCGAGACAACCTCCTGCCCGATGTAACAACCCTTTTTGAAATCGACGCCATTCAGCAGGTCCATATTCGCCTCATGCGGGAAGGCGTCGCCATAGACAAAATCAAGACCGCCTTCAGGGACGCCCAGCGCAATCCGGTGGGCGTCATAGGCGGCTCGGCTCAAGGGATGGCTCGCGGCCAGCCTCGCGCGTTCGCCAATGATTCGCGCGCCCATATCGGGATGGCGGGCGTCACGCTCGCCTTCCGCCGGAGCCCCCCAGATCGCTGCAACCCCTTGGGTCGCCGAGAGATCATCGACATCGATCTTTGCGCGCAATTTGTAGAATTTCAGGCGGCGCGCGAGGTCGCCGGCAAGCGAGAGCGGGCAATCCAGAAACCAAGCGCCCTCGGCCTGGCTTAACAGAAAGTCGGCGATGATTTTGCCTTGCGGCGTCAGCAGGGCGCCATAGGCTGCGTGGCCCGGGGCGACCCTTTCCATATCGCAGGTGACGAGCCCCTGCAAAAAAGTCCGCGCATCCCCGCCGGAGACCCGGATGACGCCCCTGTTGTCCAAAAACGCCGACGGCATTTCGTCATACCCTTTGCTTGCCACTGGCATCCTCCATAAGTATGCCGCTTGGAACAGAAGGCAAGCCTGCCAACCGGAGTAGACCCATGGGCGCGACTTACGATCTCATTCTCAAGGGCGGGGCGCTGGTCAACCACGATGGCGTCGGCGCTCGCGACATCGGCGTGACCGGCGGGAAAATCGCGTGGATAGGCGATCTTTCCGCTGCTTCCGCAGGCGAGACGATCGATTGCCGCGGCCTCCACATCCTGCCCGGCGTCATCGATAGCCAGGTGCATTTCCGCGAGCCGGGGCTTGAGCACAAGGAAGACCTCGAGACGGGGTCTCGCGCGGCCGTGCTGGGCGGCGTGACGGCGGTGTTCGAAATGCCTAACACCAATCCTCTGACAACATCGGCCGAAGCGCTGGCGGACAAGGTGGCGCGCGGCCGCCACCGGATGCATTGCGACTTTGCCTTTTGGGTCGGTGGAACCCACGAAAACGCTGGAGATATTCCCGAACTCGAACGCCTGCCCGGCGCGGCGGGAATCAAGGTGTTCATGGGATCCTCTACAGGGTCCCTGCTGGTGGATGACGACCCTGGCGTTTCGGCGATTCTTTCCAAAACGCGTCGCCGTGCGGCGTTTCATTCGGAGGATGAGTACCGGCTTGAGGAGCGCAAGGGCGAGCGCATTCCCGGCGATCCGCGTTCGCATCAGGTCTGGCGCGATGTGACCACGGCCCTCCAGTGCACACAGCGCCTTGTCCGCATCGCGCGCCAGCAACGTGCGGTGATCCATGTGCTGCATGTCTCGACAGGCGAGGAAATCGACTTTCTGAAAGACTACAAGGATGTCGCAAGCGTTGAGGTGACGCCGCATCATCTGACGCTTGACGCATCGCTCTACGCGAGCATCGGCACAAAATTGCAGATGAATCCGCCGGTGCGCGATATCAGCCATCAGCGGCGCATCTGGGAAGGCCTTCAACTGGGCATAGCCGATATTCTGGGCTCGGACCACGCGCCCCATACGCTGGACGAAAAGGCAAAGCCCTATCCGCAGAGCCCGTCAGGAATGCCGGGCGTGCAAACGCTTGTGCCTGTTATGCTCGACCATGTCGCCGCTGGCAGGCTCACGCTCGAGCGCTTTGTCGATATGACGAGCGCGGGCCCGGCGCGTCTGTTTGGCATTGCGGGCAAGGGCCGCGTTGCTGTTGGCTATGACGCCGATTTCACCATCGTCGATCTGAAGCGGCGGGAAACCATCAGCGACAAATGGATCGCCTCGCGCTGCGGCTGGACGCCCTATGACGGAAAATCCGTCATCGGCTGGCCGGTCGGAACAATCGTACGCGGCGCGCGCGTCATGTGGGAGGGTGAAATCGCCACGCCCGCGCGCGGCGAGGCGGTGCGATTTCATCAGGCGTTGTAAGCGCGGAGTTACGCCCGCGCCGGTTCCTTCACCGCATTGTTCCCCGCGATAAAGCCCTGGCAGGTCGCGCGCGCGAGGCCATGCAGACTGAAGCCGCCTGCCGACTCCCCGCCGCAATAAAGACCCGGTATGATTTCGCCATTCATATCGACGACCTGGCATTTGCCATTGATTCGCAGGCCCGCGCGCGTGTCGTGCAAAACCGGCGTCGCCCATGCCGCATAAAAAGGCGCTCGCGCGATTTTATAGAGCGGCTTTGGCTTGCCGAAATCCTCGTCAACGCCTTTCTCGACAAAGGAGTTGTAGCGATTGACTGTTTCCTCAAGATTTTCCGGCGGCATGGGCGTGCGCTGGAAGCGCATCTGGATTTTTTTCGCCAGTTCGGCGAGCGTGTCCGCCTTGAAAAAGAACCCGTTCTCCGCATCGACATATGGCGCTTTGGGGTCCCACTTCTCGCGCTCAACGGCATCCTGATCGAAGATCGCCCAGATTGGCCCGCCGCCATTGTGTCCATCGCCGATTCCGGCAAGGGCGGCGTTGAGATAATTGTTCGGGTTCCACTTCATGTTCTTTGAATTGAGATAAGACCCCTGCACGTAATTCTTGTTGACGCCATAATTGTCCGAGGCGAACTGCTTGCCAGTCTCGTCGTAAAATCGTTTGCCGATCATGTTGACTGTGATGAGATTCTGCCAGTCGCCGACACGCAGACCGGCTGCGCGCGCCTTGTCAAAAACCTCGCTGCCGGGGAAGAAACGCAGATTGACGTAGCCGAACTGCCCGCCGACTGTGCCGGGCTTGGTGATGCCGGAGCCCATTTCTGCGGTGTTGTTATAGAGCCCCCACAGGGACGCGCCGACAGCCATGGCGGCCAGCTCCCCGCTCGCGTCCTGATAGGACCAGGGCGTGCCAGCCACACCGCAATATTCTTCGGTCAGGCGCGGATCGAACATGCGGCGAAAATTGACGTTTGACGTCGATCCGCCGGTCCCCAGAATCACGGCCTTGCGTGCGCGTATATTGATGATCCTGTTGTCATGCTCAACCTGTATGCCAATTACGGCGCCAGCGTGCGGGCTTTGCCGATGCAGCGATTTCATCCGGTGTTCGAGCAATATTTCGACGCCGGCCTTGCGCGCGGCGGCAGCAAGCGGATGCATCAATCCATTGCCTGTGGACATTGTCAGACGATTTTCAGGCGCAGCAGGCTTGCCTGTCTGGATCAAGGGCCAGTCCACAGGCGCACAATGCATTTCGCGTGGAATCGAGGCGCCAACCGAATTGCCGCCCTGAATATCCGGCGGCTTGTCCACGATCACGACGCCATGCGCCTGCAAAAATTCCGCCGTCGCCGCGCAGTTATCGGCAAAGGCGCGAATGACTTCGCGATCATTGTACCGGTAGTCCGCCGATCCATTGGCGCTGACGACCGACCAGTCGGTGAGGTCGCGGAAAACAAGATCGGCGGAATCCTGAACGCCCCATTTTTTCTGATAGGCCGTGCCGCCGCCAAGCGGCAGATTGCCGCCGCTGCATATGGCGTGCCCGCCCGTGTGTTTCTCCGCTTCCACGACAATGACGCTCGCGCCCGCCTCGCGCGCAACGATTGCCGCCGGAAGGCCAGTGGCCCCCGAACCCACAACGACAACATCGACCTCGCGATGCCACTCGACGCCTTGCGCAACGGCCTCCCGCGCTGAGACTGAGACGGCGGCGGCCCCGGCGCCTCCGGCCAATAGTTTGCGGCGATCGATTTTCATTCCGTTCTCCCCGATTGAGCTCTTGCAAGGCCCGCTAATGAAACGAGATTGATACTTCGCCAAAGATTTGGCAAGCCCGTCGCGCGGCGCGCGCTATGCCGACGCCATGAAGCCCCGTTGCCGGGCCACGATCCAGTAAAGCGCCATAATCGGAGCCATGACCGCCAGCATGACAACAGCCAGCGCGGAAGCCTGACCCAGTCCGCCGCCGAGCCAGAGGCTCCAGATCACAACGGGCAGTGTGATGTTGTTGCTGGAGGACAAAATGACCGCGAGCGTCAATTCGCGGAACACCAGCAACGCCACCCATAGCCATGCGTAAACAAGCGTCGGAGACATCAATGGCGCCAACACGCGCGTCAGGCTCTCCCGCAGCGATGCGCCGCTCATGGCGGCGGATTCCTCAAGTTCCGGATGAATTTGAATCAGCGCGCTATTGGTCATGCGCGTGGCGTAGGAAAGACGCGCGATGAAGAACACCGCCAGCAGCAGCCAGATCGTACCGTAAACCGGCAACATATTTTGCAACACGTAAAGAGCCAGCAGCAAGGAGCCAACGCCAAAGATGATATTTGGAATCGCATGGGGCAGAAAAGCGATGAAATCGAATGCATGGCGAAAGGGGTTGCGAGTCCGCAGCAATATCCACGAGAAGCACACGGCGGCAAAAAGCGTCAGCGTCGGCGTCAAGATCATCAGAACCGCTGTATTGCGGACTCCTGACCACACAAGGTCCCACGGCAGGCTGAGATAATGTTTGGCGGATATGAAATTGAGGGCTGCCAGGGAGGGCGGCTGGAAGAACGGCAGCAACGAACTCCAGATCAGGAGCAGGATCGGCAAAACCTTGCTCATTGTGAAATAGAATGCGAGAAATCCCCAGGCGGCGTAGACCCATGCGCCCAGTTTCATCATCGCCGGGCGATAGGCTTTGCCCGTGATCACGGCATAGCGTCGCGACTTCTCCTGCATTGCGCTGTACCACCAGCTCATGGCGCCGGCGATGACAATCACGACAACGCTCAGAGCCGCCGCAACGCCGTACCGTGGCAAAACATCCTGCGGGCTCAGAAGCAAATAGACATAGGTGCTGAATGTGAAAATGCGATTGCTCCAGCCGATAATGGCGGGAATATCGAAAGCCGCAAATCCGATCGTGAATATATAGATCGACGCAGCAAGAACGCCTGGCCAGGCGAGCGGGAGCGCAATGCGGCGAACGGTCGCCGCAAATCCGGCGCCGCTCATATGCGCGGCCTCCTCCAACGCGGGGTCGAGCGCGCGAAACACCGCAGCCGTCATGATGAACGCCAGAGGCGCAAGGTTAAGCCCTTGCACCCAGCTCATTCCGCCCACACTTGCAATATTGAACAGCGGCTGGGTCAGGCCCAGGGATTTTATCAACCAGATATTGACGATGCCGATGCGTGGATGCAGCAGGAACAGCCATCCCATCGCGGCGGAAAAGCCCGGGATCAACATGCCGATCGTCATCATGGTGAAGAGAAACGTTTTTCCTGGCAGATCGGTCCTTTCTGCAAGCCATGCGGCCGGCAGGCCGAAAAGCAACGCGATCAGAAGGCTGAGCACGGAAAATCCAACCGTGTTCCACAACACATCGAGCGTTCGCGAATCGGTAAAGACATCCGCATAATTTTGCCAGCTGTAAGAAAGCTGTCTGGCGCCAGGCGCGCCGTCGGCAAAACTCAACCAGAAAATCACCACGAGATGCGTCAGTATGACCGCGCAGATGGCCACGACGCCTGTGACAATCGCAAACCGCAAGACAGCGTCGCTGCTCAACGCGCGGGGATTCAGCAATTTGCTGACGCCTGCTGTCTCTCCCATGGCGCAGCTTTCAGTTCTTGCCCGTCAGGATCTTGGTGAACTCGCCCTTATTGGCGTCAATCTCCGGATGTTGTCGCCACCAATCGACAGTGACCTCCCTGAACGAGACGCCCCTCGCGATATTGTCATCGATCTGGCTGGCGATATGCGCGCCCGGATAGCTATGCAGATCAGCTTTCCAGGTATCGTAAGCGATTTTCTGACCCTCTGGCGTCTCAAGAAAAAGCGACACCAATTTGGCGGCGGCGGGATTCCGCGCATTGCGCGGCACGGCGACGTAGTAATACCGGATCTGTGCGGCGTCGTTGGGAATCGCCTGGTCCATAGGCGCGCCGCGTTCTCTCCACACCAGCGAATCCTGCCCCGTGCAATCCATCACAAGCGCTGCAAATTCCCCCGTTGCGATACGCTCGGCGTCGCCGCAACGGATGAGGCCTGCGATCTGCGTGGTGAGTTTGCGCATATAGTCCAGCGTCCTGTCGCGGCCCCACATGTCATTTGCAAGCAAAATATCGAAACTCGCCGCATAGGGCGTCGTGGCAATCTTGCCCTTCCACTCAGGCTTCAGAAAATCCTGCAAGGTGGTTGGCTTGTATGGCGCGAGCGTGGTGTTGTAGGTGACGCCCGACAGGCCCGTCGTAATGCGCATAAAGCGTCCGCCACTCTCGACGCTTTTTGAAACAACCCGATCCGGCAAGTATTTTCCCCACTCCACAGGTTCGAATAAATCCGTGTCGATGAGCGGCGCAAGTTGCGCGGCTGCGCCAAGATAGACATCGACATGAGCGGATTGCTTTGCGCCCAACTCGATCACAAGTTGATTGGCAATGCGCGCCATCTCGGGGCCTGGCGAAAAATTCACTTTGACGTGCGAACCAAAAACCTTGTTCATCCCGTCGCGCAACAAGGCCGCGCCCTGACTGCCGCCGAGCGTCGATTGGCTCCAGCTCAGATTGACGCTGCCTTCCTTGTCGGCTGCAGCAACCAGCGCTTTCAGTTCGTCGTTGATCTCGCCAGCGCGCGCGCCACCGGACCATATCGTCAGCGACAGCAGGGCAAGTTGAAATAAAACCCGGTTTGCCAGAACCCGCATTGCGTCTCTCCCGCGTTCATCGATTGCGCGCTCGCGCCGGCGACGGCGCCTAGCGTTAATAACTCCGACTTTCCGTGAACAGTCTACTGCGACGCCCCCCGCGTCAATAAATTTCAATTATGGCTCATTTCGCTTCTGACCAGTGTTTCCAGCATGCCATTCCCGCGCAAACAGACCATAGCCGAGGCGATGGCCCCGACGCCATTCACAATACAGCCTGCGCGCAACGCATAAACGATGTTGGTTTCGATCACGCTCTTTTCGTGCTGTGTAAATTCAGCGCCTTCGATTGGCGACAGTCCGATGCGATGACCGCCAGACCCGGCGAGGGTAGGATGATCGGCGTGTTGCGCGAGCGCGCAAACCGGCGCTCCGGGTTTGACCGCTGCAAGCATGGTCTCAAGCCGCGCATTGGCCGCGCTGACTGCTCCGCCAGTCGACACAAATGTCTCAGCCCAATAGCCCATATACTTCACGGCCGCGTAGGTCAGCAGGGTCTTCGGGCGGCCCGTGAATTGCGCGCGATAGGGCTCCAGCGTCAAGCCATTGTCGCGGCTGACGAGCGTGCGCACATCCTGCGCGCCACGCGCGCGCGCTAGCCGCTCGCCTGCAAGCGCGGCAGTCTCGACATCGGCGCCGTCCGTCCATTTTGCGCGTATTTCGGCGCCCATCTCGCGAACGATCCCCGACGCGATCCGCGTCATTGCGATCTCGCGTGGCCTATGTATTGCGCGCGCCTGCGCAGCAATCCCGTCTACGTCCACAAGATCGAATCTTTCAGCAATGGATTTTGCCAGCTGTCCAAACAGCAGCGGCGTCATCATGTCGAAGTTGATAGTCGCAAGCTTCGCGGGCGATGCGAACCTGGCGATAAACTCATCAAACCACTTCCATTCCCATCCCGATTTGACATCCGCAATTCCCGTCATCGTTTTCATAGCGGGCATATCGCGGGAACTGATCGATATGAGCAGCCGGGGCTCGCCCTGCGCGGGGATCATCGCCATCGCCCAGCGCATCCGGGGGATGAAATTCGTGAAATAGGCCAACGCCTCGTGTTCCCGCGCATCGCCATAAACCAAAGTCGCCGCATATCCCTCAGTCTTCATCATCTCATAAAGCGGGGCCAGGCGGATTTCGAACTCATCGCGCGGCAGACGATCTTCGTCCAGAACATAGGAGCCGAGCATGATCGATGGATGCATGGTGAGCATGATCGGGTCCTAGGTCGCGATGGTGTCGAGTTTGGCGTCATGATCGCTGAGCGAAATCGCGCCATTATGCGAAATCACGACAGGCTCGCCGCACATAAGATACCCGGTCTCCGGGAGATATTGATTGGGATGCATGACAAAAACCATGCCTTCCTCAAAGACAATGTCACTCGCGTCATGCAGGTCGCCAGGTTGGCTCGATGTGACGCCAAGGCCATGGCCACGCACGCGCATATAGGGCGGGCGGCAATAGTCGCCATATCCCGCAGCGCTTAACACGCTGTTCATGGCTTCGGTCGCTTGTTTCACTGTTGCGCCCGGCGTTGCTGCATCCATTCCGCGCCGCATGGCTTCCTGCAACAGGGCGTATTTATCGTGCAGCAGCTGAGTGGATTTTCCAATGACGGCAGTCCGGCAAATCTGCGCGAATTGCCCCTGATAGCACGGTGTCAGTTCGCCCAGAATAATATCGCCTTCTTCAAGCACGCGCCCTCCTGCCGCGCGCACAGCCAGATTGTGCTGCGAGGCGCTCATCAACAAGAAGTTATCTTCGGCGCCAAGTCCTTTCATGAATGTGTAGATATCGGCTGCAAGTTCATATTCCCGCACTCCGGGCTTTGCGGCTTCAAGCAGCCGTTCGTAGCCGCGCTCGGCAATCCAGGTCGCCTTTCTTGAGGCCGCCAGTTCCTCCGGCAGACGGATCCGCGCCAGTTCTGATGACAGCATATCGGCGGCGCGAGGCGGATGCGCAAACATCGCGTTGACTTCGCGCGCCAGTTTGCGGCTCTGCCGCGTCAAGGCGACCGTCGCGACCTGAGCTTTATCAAGACCAAGGCGCTTCACAGTCTGATCCAGCCGCCCGGTCAAGTCATCCGTGCCGACAACGTCCTGCGTGGTGGAATCCTCTCTTAGCCGCGCCGCATCGAATGCGGGCTCGGCGATGAGTACGGATGCGCCATCGCGCGCAACAACCACAGCGCTGCGTCCCAGCGTGCGGACATCGCTGAACACGAAGACGGCGTTGGAGTCGAGAAATGAATTCTGACCGTCGTTGAACGCCACAAAGCCGTCAAGCCCGTTTTCAGCAAGCCAGGCTCTCGCAGCCGTCAATCGCGCGTTTTCGCGTCTCATATAGACTCCGATGTCTTCAGACCCTGGCGGCTCGCAGGACGCTGGTTTCGTTCTCGTCGATGCGCATGGCGACCGCGTCAATCGCGACGCCATAATCCTCGCGCGCCTTGCGGACGCTGACAAGCCCTTCCCGCACATCGTTCAACACCGCTTCGGGTTCTCGGTCAAACGGGCGACCCCAGCCGCCGCCGCCTCCCGTTCTGATGATGACTTCGGTGTCTTTCGGCACCGGTCGCATGACTTGATCCATCGATTCAAAATCATTGTTTCCGGCAACGCGCATCAGGTATTCCGCGCCGCCGCCTGAATTGCCGTTCCACAATCCCCAGGGCGGACATTTGCGACGTCGAGGCCGGGCCAGATTCCATTTGCCTTCGACAAGGTTGCGCACACGCACATCGACGCCAAGGCCGCCACGGAAACGCCCCGGCGCGCCTGAGTCGACCCGCAAGGAACGTTCCTCAACGACGACAGGCGTCTTGATTTCCATGCTTTCGATGGGCGAATTTTTGACATTGCCCTGACAAACGGAAACCGCGGCTGACTCGCCATCTTCATGCGGACGTCCGCCCCAGCCGCCGCCTTCGAGACTTTGCAGCACGAAATTGCCGCCGGTTTTCGGATCCTTGCCGATAAAGACAATGGAGCCGCCGAGCAATCCATGATGCGCTGCAGGGATGCGGTCGGGAATTGCCGGGGCGAGCGCCCGGAAAATCGTGTCAACGACTGTTGGCACAATCATGCTCCAGCCGCCCATCGGCGCGGGATATTTCGCCATCATCACATTGCCTTCCGGAATGATGGTCTTGAGCGCTGAAAAGGACCCCTCGTTGACGGCCGCTTCAGGCTCTGTGAGAGCTTTGTAGGCAACGCGCGCGCCAGCAAGGGTTCGCGAATTGACGCCGCCGACGCGTTGTTGCGAGCAGCCGGAAAGATCGATTGTCATATCGCCGCCAGCGACAGTGACCCTGGCGTGGATCTGGATCGGTTCATCCATTTTTACGCTATCGTCGTCATAAAGCGCGCTGGCTTCATAGACGCCATCGGGGATTGCGTTGACGATATTGCGACAACGCTTCTCGGTTTCGGCGAAGATGGTTGCGATGGCTTCCTCGACAACCTCCGGGGTATAGCGCTCCACAAGTTCCTCGAGCCGTTTGATCGCCATGCGGCAGGAGGCGATCTGTGCGCGCATATCGCCGAGCGAGGCCTCTGGATATCGAATATTGTCGCGGATCATTGCGTGAAGAGTCTTGTTGAGCTTGCCCGCCTCGTAGATTCGCAATTGATCGATCTGCAATCCCTCGAACCAGGGGTCGAGCACGAAAGCGCCGGCGCCAAGGCCTGTGCTTGAGCCGCCAACGTCAATCCAGTGGGCGCGCGTCATCGCGAAGCCGAGCAGTCTGCCCTTGTGCATGAATGGCATATAGATAACGACATTGTTCAGATGCTGGCCGGCGACGCGTTGATGGTTCGTGATGAATACGTCCTCCGGCGAAAACCCGTCCGGCCCCTCCCGTTGCACGATATCTTCGATGATCACGCCGAGGTCCGCGACGAAATGTGAGACGCCGCCAACATTCTGCGAGATCAGCCGGCCCTTTGCATCGGTCAGGGTCGTGCAAAAATCGCAGACCTCATAGATCATCATATTGTAGGAGGTGCGCTGTAAATCCGCCGCCATTTCGTTGGCGATGGCTGGCAGGGTATTGCGAATGACTTCGAGTGTAACAGGATCGAGCATGTCAGCCCTCCGCGTCGATTGACAGAATGAGTTCGCCGGTGGCCGCGACCGTGCATGTGTCTTTGGGAAACACGACAGTCGTCGATCCGTATTCCTGAATCAGCGCCGGCCCTTTAATGACCATGCCGGCGGCCAGAGAAGCGCGGTCGATCACCTTGCATGAGACTGCCGGGCCCGGGCTCATCACCACCATGCGCGTGCGCGGGGCGCTCTTGACGTTCGCCGGTTTCGGCATTGCCGGTTTGGCGCGTCGTGCGGCCGCGATCAATCGAACGTTGATGATCTCGACAGGTTCATCATCGGCGCTGTGCGCGTAGCGTTGCTGATGCATGGCGTCGAAGGCGGCCCGAATGCCGGTGCGGTCGGCGTTGACGATCCGTTCGCGCGGCGTTGGCACGGACAGGCTGAATTCCTGCCCGATATATCGCAAGTCGAGCTGGATCTGGATTGCCGGGGCGTCGCCGCGACACATTGAGCGGAGATCGCGTTCGAGTTCCTCGACGACACGTCCGAGATCGGAAAAATCAAGACGCTCCAGCGCAACGGGGTATGTGCGCACAGCGTCATGTCGCTCGTCGGCCATCAACATGCCCATGGCTGAGAAATGCGATGGAAACCAGGGGATAATGACCTTTGGAATGCGCAAATCGCGGGCGATCATCGCAGCGTGCAGCGGGCCGGCGCCGCCCGAGGCCACAAGCGCGAAGTCGCGGGGATCATAACCCTTCTCGACCGAAACCTGCCGCACTGCGAGCGACATTTTTGCGACTGCAATCTCGACAATGGCGCGCGCGGCGGTGGCTGTATCAAGCCCCAGTGGTTCGCCGATTGTTGTGGCGATTCCCTGTTCGGCAGCGGCGGCGTCCAGGCGCATTTCGCCGCCCAGAAATTCTTCAGCGCCGAGCCGACCCAGCACGACATTGGCGTCGGTAATCGTTGGCTGCGTTCCCCCGAGCCCGTAACAGATTGGTCCCGGCGCCGAACCTGCGCTTCGCGGGCCGACTTTCAGAGCGCCGACTTCGTCGATCCACGCAATACTGCCGCCGCCGGTGCCGATTTCAACAACATCCACGACGGGGATCATCACGGGGTCGCCGCTTGCATAACCGCCGACATAATAGCCTTCCGCCATAGCCGGAGCGCTGTCGCGCACAAGACTCGCCTTGGCCGTCGTGCCGCCCATGTCGAACGATATTACGTTGGAGTAACCCAGCGTGCGGGCGATCTCAGCGCTGGCGATGATGCCGCCAACGGGGCCCGACTCCATCATCATCACCGGGCGCTTGAAAGCCACTGCGGGCGACATCACCCCGCCGTTCGATTGCATGATCGAGAGCTCGCCGACAAAACCATGCTCCTGCAAGCCCGCTTCGAGCCGTCCGACATAGCCGCTGACAGTCGGCCCGATATAGGCATTGACGACCGTCGTCGATATGCGTTCGTATTCGCGATATTCGCGCATGATTTCGTGCGAGGCGGAGACATAGGCGCCGGGCAGTTCGTGGCGTAGGGCTTCGGCTGCGCTCTGTTCATGGGCCGTATTGGCGTAGGAATGCAGGAAGCATACAGCGATCGCCTGGCAACCGTCGGCGCGCGCCTGCCGCGCGATGGCAACGATTTCCTGGGGATTGATGACCGTGCGGACAATGCCCCCCGCCAGCATTCGCTCATCGACTTCGTGAATATGCCTGCGCGGCACGAGCGGCTTTGGCCGTGCAAAGAACAGGTTGTAGGCGTCGGGTCGATTGCCGCGCCCGATGGCGTAGACATCGCGTGTGCCTTTGGTCACCAGCAGCGCTGTCGGGGCTCCCTTGCGTTCGATCAGCGTATTGATCGCCACTGTCGAGCCATGAATGAGCTGCGTGATATCGACCATCGGCAGGCCGCTCCGATCCACGCAATTGAGCACGCCGCGCACCAGATTGTCCGGGGTGGTCAGGCGCTTGGCGGAATAGAGCGCGCTGTTCGAATCGTCGAAGCCGACGAGATCGGTGAATGTGCCGCCAATATCGACCGCGACGAAGAGCAAGATCATTCCTCCAGATGGCTCCGCACAGCCCAAGGGGTGAGGGAGAGGCTTTTAAAAAGTCAGGCGAACCGATAGAGTTTTTGGAGTGCGTTGACAATGCACGCCGTCGGGGAGGGGACGATGAGGGCTTTCTGGCTGTTTGGCGCCGGGATTGGAGCAATCCTTGCAGCGCTGGCGGGCATGACGGCGGC
>CAIZEI010000146.1 GCA_903931945.1 uncultured Hyphomicrobiales bacterium
AGGCGGCGACAATGCCGGACGAGAGCGCGCGCGAGAAATCAGGCGACGCGGGAGCGCAGCGAAATTGACGGCCGCGATGAATAAGGGCGGCTAGGTGCATCAATCTGAGCACTCAAAATACTTGCCGCCCCTTCAGGCGACGCAGTAAATTCATAACTGGCGAAGGCATCGCAATGCGAAAAACAGCGCCCCAAAAAACCGAATCGAATATGATCGAGGCCGCTGTTCCGATTGCCGTTGAAAGAAAACGCAGCGAACGAAGTCGCTGTCCGCGATCACAATCAATTGCAGCGCTGACGTAGACCTGAGCTTTTATTTTGTTTAATCCCGGATATGGAGCAAATTCATCCAATATTTGCAACCTGGAATTTAACATTTTTACATAATCCCGTGAGATATTGGTGGCGTGCCGCCTATATCCTATAAGAACGGCCGGAATTATTTTCAGATTTTTCCCGCCCTGCGTCAATTTCAGCATGATATACCAGTCTTCAATCCAAAGTCCAGGCAAATATCCGCCAACCTTGCGCGTCGCTTCCGTTCGCAGTAAGCCGCAAGAAGACAGCATCGCCTTGTCCCGCGCGATCAGATTATCGAAAGTATAAACCCGTTCTTTAACGACGTGGGACCCCATAGTCTGGCCGTCGATCCCAATTAATTGTCCGCCGCCAAATATGCCGTTAAGGTCGTCCCGACCATCGATGGCGGCAAGTAAAACGGCGATCCGTTCCGGGTACACCACATCGTCTGAATCGGTAACGGCAAAAAAATCGCCTCGCGCCCATTCCAGCGCCTCGTTCAGCGTATTGCAAAGGCCCTTGTTAGGCCGAGCGCGGAATTCGAACCGGACAAACCGCTTGCGGCAGGCCGGAGCGAAGGCCTCGATGACCTTGACAGAATCGTCGCTCGAACCGTCATCGATGACGATCAATTCGACGTTCTCGTAAGTTTCGTTCAGGAGGCTTCCGAGACAGGAGTCCACGTAAGCCGCGTGGTTGTAACAAGGGACGATCACCGTCACCAGCGGCCCGCCAAGCGCGTCCATCTTGGTCACGCCGCTTTCCGCGCAAAGGTCACCGACAGAACGGAGCGCACTTCGACGAAGCGAGGCGCTCTCAGCGTTTCATCCACGATGCGGCGATTGCCGTCATGACCTGGCGTCTTTTTGCCAACCTTGGTGTTGGGTAATATCAGCATGCCGCCGGGCTTGAGGAATGGCTCCCATTCCTCGAAGATTGCGAGCGCCCCGTCGGGCGAATGATCGGCGTCGAGCATAAGCAGGTCGATCGGCGCGGTCCATCGGCGCGCGATGTCGGACGAAGTCCCTTTGTGCACTTGGATCCATGCCTCCAACTTGAGCCGCTTAACATTGCCGAGGAAAGCCGTTTCAACCGTACTCGCTCCTGATGCCTGCAATTCGGCCCGATAGAATGGCATTGAATATTCCTCGCCGGAGCAGTCGAACGGATCGACGCAATGAACCTTGCCGCTACCGCGCATACTCCGTGCGCCGGCGAGCATTGCGACGGAGCGCCCCAGAAAAACTCCTACCTCAACAATTGTCGGATTTTCGCCCAGCGACAAGGCGGTCCGCACGATCTCGCGAGAGTCGTCCCCAGAAATCCATCCCTGCACGGTCATCGCACGCGCGCGAATGCCTTCGACGGGGTTGAAAGCGCCAACCGCCGCCGCCCAAATCTTGGCTAACGTGTTCCAATAGGGAATCGACTGCGCGCTGCCAGCATTCATATCGTGTCCTCGCGCTCCAGTTGGAGTTCCAAGCCTCTTGGGATTTATTCGAAATTGATCTGTTTGCGAAGCGCGTCCGCCGCGCGGATCGAACCGGCGATCGTCAGATGATTCGTATCCCGGAACAACAATTCGCCGTCGGCCGCCCTAGAACAAACGCCGGTATCGCAAAACATCCTTCGCACAGAGACGACACGCACCCCCGCCGTAGCGGCGACCGCGTCAAATACCGGAATATATTGCTGTTCGCTCGCATCGTCAGGTTCGTCGCATAAAAGCGGTCTTCCCAGCCGATTGGCGTACTTGCAACGCATGGGCATAAACGAAAACTGAGGTACGTCGTCGACAAGATACAATCTTTTGCCCGCTCTCGTCAGCACGGTAATCGTTTCCGCCAACTGTTTCCGCCACACTTCGATCGGGACGAGTTTCAATTTACGGTTCCACGCCGCCGCGAGCAGTACTGTTCTTATGTTGGGATCCGCTGTCACGAAAGAGAAAATTTTAGAATAGTCCGGGTTGGCCGCCAACGGCAGTCCCGATCCAGCGCCGTAATACGCGATGTTTTTTTCCGACAGCGCGCTCGCGAGGCCCGGAAACAAGGCCTCGGCATGACTATCACCAACAAGAACAATGTCCTTAGCTCCGTCAGGCCGCGATTGTGGACAGCGCATGTATCCACTGCCGTCGTCCGCGTCGCGGCGAATATCGAGCGGGGTGCACGGATAGAAGCGACGCTCCACGTAATTGAAGAAGGGATAGGCGCCAATGTCTCCCGAATTCGCCACCGTCGGCCCCCACGGCCGCGAGGGCCAGCCGTTCTCCGCGAAGAGAATGGCACCGGCGATTCCGATAGCGCAAACGCTCGCAAATAGCGATGCGGCAAACGCTCGCGAAGGTGGGCGACGGCGGATTGGCGTTTCGACGAAGCGGAACGTTAGCCACGCCAGCACAATGGCCACGCCAATAGCCGCCGCTCGCTGCCATTGGGGTATCTCGTCCCCGGTCATTATGCGCGGCAAAGCGAGCAGCGGCCAGTGCCACAGATACAGTGGATAACTGATCGCGCCGAACCACACCGCGACCCCTCTCGATAAGACGTTTCGATTGAACCAAGCGCGCGGACCGGCCCAGATGAGTAACGCCGCGCCAAAGGTCGGCGCGATCGCCCACCAGCCCGGGAAACTTTTGGTCTGGTCGATAAGAAGAAGGGCCGCCAGAACTGCAGCGACGCCTGCGGCCGACAAGAGATTGGCGGTAAGCGCCGAGGGGGCCGATTTAGCCTTCGCCAGCCAACACGCGACGGCGGCCCCCACCATCAGTTCCCAAAACCGAGATAGCGGCGAATAAAACGCGCCGACGGGATCGCTGTTGACCTGATGCTGGCTGAACAGAAAGGAAATAGCGGCGACCAAAATCGTGCCGGAAAGCGCGCGATGGCCGAAGCGGAATAAAAGCAGAACAGCGAGCGGCCAGAAGATATAGAACTGCTCCTCGACGCCGAGCGACCATAAGTGAAGCAACGGTTTGAAATCGGCCGCCCCATCAAAATATCCGCTTTCATTCCAAAGCGCCAGATTAGAGACGAAGCTCGCGCCCGCCGCGATATGTTCACCAAGATTGAGCAACTCGTCGCTCGTTAGAGCCAAGACGCCGGCGAGGAGGCAGGCGAGGAGCACAAGCGCCAGCGCGGGAAAGATGCGCCGGATGCGACGCATGTAGAACTCAACGAAGGAAAAGCGGTGGCGGTCGAGATCCGCGACAATTATCGCGGTGATCAGAAAACCCGAAATAACGAAAAAGATATCGACCCCGACGAAACCGCCGGGCAGTCGACCTGGCGCCGCGTGAAAAATGACCACTGACAAAACCGCGACCGCGCGCAGCCCGTCGATGTCGCGCCGGTGCGCCAGATGATCCTTGCCAGCTGCAACCAGCTCCGTGGCGCCGACATCTCGTTCTCGTCTGCGACGCAGGAGGTTTTGCCTTGCTCGGGCGGCTGCGCCCCAGAAGATACCAAACCAAATTGCCAATCTGCGGGCCATATCGGAGAGCGCGCGCAGCTGTTCGGTAGGCTCGACGAGAGCGCTCAGTCGCCCGATGGCGTAAGCAGCGGCGACGGCTGCCGCGATGACGCCGAACGCCGCACCTGCGAGGTCGGCCCAAGCCGACAGCAGGAAAGTAAGGGACGCCGTTAAAATCAACGCGGCAAAATACAATTTAATCTGGCGCGTCCAAGTGAAACCGGCGCGCTGCCGAGACAACCAATAAGCCAGCGGTAAATAAACCGCGTACATCACGAACACGCCCACACCAGGAGCATTTATTCCGAATAATGGCAACGTCACCAAAGTGAAGCAGACAAAAACCACGATCGTAAGCCCTTCAACCCAAAAGTAGCTCCATGCCCTGCCAGAAGACAGAATCGCATAACCGAGCGGCCACGACGCGACTTTCAAAATATCACCTAGAACCTGCCACCGAAGCACCGTCGCGGCGCCGCGGAATTCCGGGGAATAAAGAAGCTCGATTACCCATGGCGCGGTTGCGATGACCGCGAGGCAGATTGGCCCGGCGAGCAGCAACGCAATCTCAGTCTGTTGGTTGATCAGTTGATTTGCGGCGGTGTGGTCCGCCATCACCCCAACGAGTCGGGGATAGAAATCCGCGCTCATTGCGCCGAGAACAATTCCCGCGTAGGTGACGCTGATCGTCCATGCCGCCTGAAACTGTCCCAGATCAGCCGCGCCGAGTTTCTGACTGACGATTACGCGGACCAAAAATTCGGCCGCCTGAATAAAAGCGCCCGTAATCATGAACGCAAACCCGAGCCGAGCCATGGTGCCGCATTGCAGGAGAATCGCGCGGTAATCCGTCGGTCCGGCGAGCACCGCTCCTACACGCGACGCATACCAATATCCGAGCGCGAGACTCGCGATCGGCCCGAGCAGCACAAAGGCGACGATCGCTTGAGCGCGAAACGCCACGAGAACCGCAATACCAAGCAGGGCGTTAAGCGCCGAGGAAGCGAGCATCAAACGCGCCAGATCGTTCATACGGCGCAGCCCGGTCAGGAGAGCCAGCTGGGAACTAGACGCGACACTCGCGGCGACGCCTATCGCCAACCAGCCCACGGTTGCCGCGTCATTGCCCCCGCTCGAGAGGGAGGCCGCCAATGCGTGGCGAAACAACCAAAACGCGGCGGCGCCCAAGAGCGATAAGAACAACGTCGCCCAGAACAGCGCGCGCCGGGCCAACCCGATCCGCGCTTGATCGCCGCGCGTCATGGCGTCTGCGACGAACTGAGTTCCCACGGTCCGTAGGCCGAGGCCAAAGACGGTCGCGGCGACGCTGATCATTCCCTGATACAGAGCGATGACGCCGACGCCCGCTGGCCCAAGCAGCAGAGCCGCGGCTTTCATTCTCGCAAGGCCTACGACGATGTTTGCGACCGATGCGCCGCCAATAATGGCCGACGACCGCAAAATTTGCCGATGGGAATTCGCTTGCGGATTGAGTGATCCGTCAGGCGCGCTCACGTAGCGATGACGCCCTTCAACTGCCGCAATCCATCGACGAATGAAAAACGCGGGCGCCAACCCGTCTCCGCGCGGAAGGCCGCGCCGTCGATGCGCACGTTGTCAACCTCCATGCGCTTTCGATCTTCCGGCCATGGAACGAAATTTGCCCGCCCGCCAAATTGAGCGACGACTCCTTCGGCGATTTCACGCACCGAACGATGTTCCTCGTGCACGGCGAAGCGCATTTTGCCAAATAAACTCGGCGTGTGCGCCGCCGCCCAGAGCGCCGAACACGCGTCCTCGACGTACATGACATTGCGCATTTGCGCGCCGTCGCCGAAAATTCGGATTTCGTCCCCGGCCTGCGCGAGGCTGATAAAATAATTCATAAAGCCGAACTCGGAATTAGATTTTCCGTAGGGGCCGAAAAGATTGGCGAGGCGAATCGTCACGGTCTTCAACCCATGATTAATCGCATAGATGCGGTGATAGTGTTCCGCAACGCCCTTGTTGGCGGAATAGATTTCGAGCGGCCGTTCGATATGATCCTCGTCGATCGTCTCCGCGCGCGCCTTGCCGATCGTCGTGCTCGTCGCGCAGAATACCACGACCGCCGCCGGGTTCACCAAGCGCGAAGTTTCAAGCAGGTTGAGCGTGCCGAGGACGTTGAGACGCGCGTCGAGCAGCGGGTCCTGCATGGAAAGCGGATGGCTCGTCTGACCCGCGCAATTAAAAATCACGTCGGCCTTTTGCACAAAGCCACTTAGCGCAGCCGTGTCGAGCGAGCTTACGCGGCGGAACTCGATGCGTTCCCAGATCGGCCGGAGGTTTTGCGTCGTCGCCCTCATCGCCGGCTCGAGCGAATCGAGGACAGTGACGAGCGTGTCTGGCTGCGCCAAGCAAAAGCGCGCGAGATTTGCGCCGATGAAGCCCGCCCCGCCGACGATGAGAACGTTCATGAGACCCGACCTTACTTGATGTCCAGATCGACGGCGAAGGCTTTTACCGCCTCGATGACCTGGGACTGCTCGTCGTCCATCAACTCCGGATAAATGGGCAGCGAAAGTATTTCCGCAGCGGCTTTTTCGGTCTGAGCCATCCCGCCGGGCGTAGCGACCCTTCCCGCATAAGCCGGCTGCAGATGCGCCGGCACGGGATAATGCACCGTGGACATGATGTTCCGCTGGCGCAGATGAGCCATTAGGGCGTCGCGCGCTCGACTGCGCACGACATAAAGATGAAACACATGCGAAGATTGGGCGCGGCATCGTGGCAATCCGAGATCTAGCCCGGCGAGCTCCGCATCGTAGCGCGCGGCGAGTATTCGGCGGGCGCGATTGTCGGCGTGGAGCCAGCCAAGCTTGGCCCGCAACACGGCCGCGTGAAGCTCGTCCAGCCTGGAATTCCAGCCTGGGAAAAGGCTCCTGTTGTTGCGCTCACGCCACCCGTATTCGCGCAAGCCGCGCACCTTGTCGGCGAGCGCGGCGTCAGAAGTGACGACCGCCCCGCCGTCGCCGAAAGCGCCAAGATTTTTCGTCGGATAGAAACTGAAACAGCCGAGCGTTCCCATCGCGCCGGCGCGCCGTCCGCGATATTCCGCGCCATGGCTTTGGGCGCAATCTTCGATCACCGCGATCCCAAACCGTTGCGCGATTTCCATAATGGGATCAAGATCGGCCATTTGGCCGTAAAGATGCACCGGCAAAATCGCTTTCGTGCGCCGCGTAATCGCGCCGGCGATCTTTTGGGGGTCGATCGTGTACGTGTCGAAATCAATATCGACGAGCACGGGGATGGCACCAGACAGCTCTATTGCCGCTACGGTAGCGATCGCTGTGTGCGCCACAGTGATGACTTCGTCGCCAGGACCTACATCTACCGCGGCCATCGCGAGATGCAGAGCCTCCGTACCGCTGCCGACGCCAACAGCGTGGTCCGCACCAACCCAATTCGCGAATTCGCGTTCGAAAGCCTTGGTCTCGTCGCCGAGGATATAAATTCCTTTTTCGAGAACTCGGGCGATTGCAGCGTCGATGGGCGCGCGATGCGCCGCATAGCTCGCGCCGGGATTTCCGCAAAGGATCATTTCGAGTCTCTGGTCATGCCGCCTCACGCAAAGCAGGAAGGAAGCATTTACGTGAAGGAAACGCAAGCGGCCATGCCTCACTTCGAGGAACAGACCGACGGCATTAGTTCGCAAAATTTTGTTTTCTGATGCCCCGTGTCGGCGACGACATCGATTGTCTCGACGCCGAGAATCTCCCGCGCCGGTTCGGCGGTCGCCTGCAACAGGCCCATGTCCACGACCTAGTTCGTCACCGCCTGCTCGACGATCATCTTGTTCTTCGCGTCAACCTCGATCTGGATGTTGTAGCCGACGGCGACGCGCGTGTGCGCCGCCATCGCCCGGCTGTCGGGATCGGCAACGAAATCTGTTCTGCGCCCGCGCGTTCGAGGTTCTTCTGCATCGCGTCGTATTCGCCGCGCTTCTTGCGCAGGCCCTCGATCTTCTCGGCGAGATTTTCCACCCGGGCACCGCCCGTCGCCTTTTCCACCGCGTCGCCGTCGTCGAGGCGCTTCATGTAATCCGCCAGCCGTCCATCCGCCACCTTGATAAACGTTTGCAGGGAATTGCGGGTGAAGTTGCGGTCCTTGTTGTTGACCGCCTTGATGCGCGTGCCGTCAACGGCGAGCAGTTCGCGCCCGAACAGGTCAAGCTTCTTGCAAAGCAGCACGAACCGGCGGAACACTCTCCCTTCTGCCGCAACAGTATGAAGAGCCGGCGCCTTACGGCAATTGCAGGCAATTGCCTGCCGGCTGAGAGGTATCCCGAACCGCCGGCGCTCATTGGCGAGATCACGCAACCGCACCCGCAGTTCCGTATCGGGCGGACGGCGGGATTTGTAGCGGACCATCTTGCGGTCCGCATCGACAAGGGAGCAGGCCCGCCGTTCCGAAAGGCCAGAGACGGCCATCAGATGCGCGACGGCTTCGCGCTTGACGGAGGGCC
>CAIZEI010000147.1 GCA_903931945.1 uncultured Hyphomicrobiales bacterium
CCAGACGCCGGCGCCTTCCGACACGATGACGGATGTTGCGACCCGATCCAGAAAATCGCGGTCGTGGCTGACCACGATGACCGTGCCAGGATAATCGGAGATCATTTCTTCCAGCAAATCGAGCGTTTCAAGGTCAAGATCGTTGGTGGGCTCGTCCAGCACCAGCAGGTTGGAGGGAAGCGAGAGCGCTCGCGCAAGCATCAGCCGCGCGCGTTCTCCCCCTGACAAACGCGCGACCGGCGTGCGCGCCTGCTCGGGCATGAACAGGAAGTCGCGCATATAGCCGATGACATGTTTTTTCTCGCCATTGATTTCGACCCAGTCGCCGCCGCCGCCGGTGAGCGCGTCTTTCAGCGTCATTTCAGGCTTCAGCGCGGCGCGTCGCTGATCGAGATTCGCCAGTTCAAGGCTGGCGCCGAGGCGCACATCGCCGGAATCAGGTTCGAGAAGGCCCGTCATCAGGTTGATCAGGGTTGTCTTGCCCGCGCCATTCGGGCCGACCACGCCAATGCGATCGCCGCGCAACACACGAATCGAGAAATCATCGACAATCGTTCGCTCGCCATAGGCCTTGGTCGCATGTTCCATCTCGATGACGAGCTTCCCCGACACCTTGCCCTCGGAAACCGAGATTTTGACATCGCCAACGGCGCGCCGGGCGTCGCTGAATTCAGCGCGCAGACTGCTCAGGCGCTCCATACGTCCGACATTGCGTTTGCGGCGACCGGAGACGCCGTAGCGCACCCAATGTTCTTCATTGGCGATACGGCGTTCAAGTTTGTGGTGATCGCGTTCCTCCTGCTCCAGAACCTCGTCCCGCCACGCTTCGAACTGGCCAAAACCGCGATCGAGTCGGCGCGTGCGCCCGCGATCAAGCCAGACAGTGGCGCGCGTCAGTCCCTGCAGGAATCGCCTGTCGTGACTGATCAGGACGACTGCGGACCGCATGGAGGCAATTTCGCTTTCGAGCCATTCGATGGCGGGGAGATCAAGATGGTTGGTTGGCTCGTCCAGCAGCAGCACATCGGGCTCCGGCGCCAATGTGCGGGCGATGGCCGCGCGGCGCGCCTCGCCGCCCGAGAGCGTACGTGGGTCCTCTTCGCCCGTCATGCCCAATTGTTCCAGCAGGTAGCGGGGCCGATAGGGGTCGTCCTGCGGCCCCAGGCCCGCTTCAACGAAAGCCAGCACATTGGCAAAACCGCTGAGATCAGGCTCCTGTGGCAGATAACGCACAGTCGCGTCCGGTTGAAAAAAGCGCTCGCCCCTGTCAAAATCGAGCTCCCTGGCGGCGATTTTCAGCAGCGTCGATTTGCCCGAGCCATTGCGACCGACCAGCGCCAGCTTGTCGCCGGGCGAGACGGAAATTTCCGCGCCTTCCAGCAAAGGTTTGCCGCCAAGGGTCAGGTGAATATCGCGCAAAAAGAGAAGGGGCGGGGCCATGTTGTCCGTGCATGCTGGAGACGCGGGAGCTTTAGCCTGTTTGTGCGCGCTGCGCGAATGAAAGATTCGCTGCGACTTCCAAATGCGGCGGCGCTATGGCACATTGCCCGTCAGGCGAAAAATCGTCGTAGCTTGGGAGGAATACATGAAGTGGGCGCTCGCCGGATTATTGATGTTCTCCGTCGCTCCAGCCATGGCGCAAAACGTCAGCCCGCCGGAAATCCCGTTTGAGTCTGTGCCAGATTTCCTCAAATTGCCGGCCGATATGTATCTTGGCGAGGCCGCCGGCGTCGCCGTCAACTCGCAGAAACATGTTTTTGTTTTCCATCGCGGCAATGTTACGGGCGCGGCCTATCAGGCGCTGGCCTCGCAATTGCTTGAGTTTGACCAGGACGGCAATTACGTCCGCGAGATCGGCAAGAACCTCTACGCCTGGGCTTTCGCCCATGTGGTCAAGGTCGACAAGGACGACAATATCTGGGCCGTCGACAAGGGCACCGATACGATTGTCAAATTCAACCCGAAGGGCCGGGTCGATATGGTCTTCGGTCGCAAGGCGGAAGCCGCCGACGAGGATTCGCATCCCTACCTCCGTCAGGGCAAGCCCAAGCCCACAGATTTCGAGAATGGCCGCTTTCGCCAACCCACCGATGTCACCTGGGATGCCCAGGGCAACGCCTATTTTTCCGACGGCTACTGGAATTCGCGGGTCGGCAAGGTCGATAAAAATGGCGACTGGGTGAAATCCTGGGGCTCGCCGGGCAAGGCCGAAGGGCAATTCGATACGCCGCATTCCATCGCGTCGGACAATCAGGGCAATATTTATGTCGCCGACCGCGGCAACCGCCGAATTCAGGTCTTCGATGGCGAGGGGAAATTCCTGCGCGCGATATCGATTGATTTGCCTTTGCCGCCCGATGCGCATCCCGCAATTGGCAATCAACCTCCGACATTGCAGGGGTATCAGGGCGGCATGACCATGATGCCCGGCGCGCCCTGGGCCGTTTGCATCACGCCTGGGCCGGTGCAGTATCTCTATGCCGCCGATTCGTTCCCGGGCCGCGTCTATAAAATAACGCTCGATGGCAAGATCATCGGCATGTTCGGAAAGTCCGGCAAGCTGCTCAAGCAATTCGGATGGATCCACGAAATCGCCTGCCCCTCGGAAAACGAGCTCTATGTCGCCGAGGTGCTGAACTGGCGCGTGCAAAAGCTCATCCTGCACCCGGAAAAAATGTAGCTGCAACGATGCGCATCCCTCCCCGTTCTTGACGGGGAGGGGCGGGGGCGAGGACGCAAAGTGATCCAGTTTCGAGCGAATTTTCAAATGACTGCAAGAGTCTCGGCGGTGTTCTGGGCTGCTTTGATCCCCATTGGTTTTGGCGCTGCGGCCAAGGCGCAAGAGTCGATCGCCTCCATCTACGAAGCCGCAAAGAAAGAGGGCAAGCTCGTTGTCTGGTCGTCGCGCGATGTGCCGGTCAATGAATATGTCGGCAAATTGTTCAAGGCGCGATATCCCGGCATCGAGGTGGAGCTTTTCAAGTTTCTGCCGTCCCCGGCCATCGAGCGACTGGTGAATGAGCGCAAGGCAGGACTCCCAGGGGCCGATATCATCGACCCCAACATTTCCTTCCTGCCGCTGCTGCTCGATCGCGATCTCGCCCAGGCCTACGATTGGCAGGGCGTGTTTGGCGTGGCGGCGGAGGATGTTCTGTTCGACAACCGGGCCGTGGTGATCGGCCATTACGACCAACCGCTTGCCTATAACACCACGCTGGCCAAACCCGATGACATCAAATCCTGGGATGTCCTGACCGAACCGAAATGGGCGGGCAAAATCATCGTCGAAAGCTTCGCCTATTCTTTTGGAATGTTGCCAACCTGGTGGGGCGAGGAGCGGACGTTCTCGTTTCTCGAAAAAGTGCTCGCCAACAAGCCGATTGTGACCAATTCCCCAACCAATACCGCCGAAGCGCTGGCCGGCGGGCAGGGCGCCATTGCTGTTGGCGCCTATGCCTCGCGTATCCAGACGTACAAGGAGCAGGGCGCCCCGGTGGACTGGGCGCGCATCGGACCCATTCCCGCGCAGCAGGTGGTGAATGTCGCCATCAAGGGCGGCCCGCATCCCAACGCTGCAAAACTCTGGACGGCGTTCTGGACGACGCCCGAAGCGCAGAAGGCGTTTTACGAGGTCCAGCGTTACGGCAAGATTGCTGGCGCCACGCTGAGCCCGCGCGGGGAGGAAGTGCAGCGACTGGGCCTCAAGGTCGTGCTCGAATCCACCGATGTCGCGCAAGGGCTGCGATGGCTGGATCGGGCGTCAAGGATGATTACGGGGCGCAAGTAGGCGATTTATGCGGCGGGAAAGAGATCGGCTATCGCGATCTCGATATCGTGCAGATCGAAATGAATTGCGCCCTCGGGGATAATGCGCGTCAGAATGGTTCCGTCTGATTGCCTGGAGTGCAGAACGACGGGCGGCGATTCCGGGTCGATGACGAGGTAGTGGCGGACGCTGTGGAGGCTGAAATAGCCAGCGAGCTTTGCCACACTGTGGTTGCGGCGCGTCGATGGCGAGAGAACCTCGACCACAATAACCGGATTGGGAATTTCGAGGGCGCTGCCATCGATTTTTTGTCCGCGATAAACCAGTGCATCTGGCTCGCAGGCCGTTATCTTGTGTCAAGCTCATAGCGTCCACGCCGGCCCTCGGCCCATTCCAGGAACTCATCGACTGTCATGTGACGTTCGGGGGTTGCGCTCATGGCGGGCCATTCACGGCGCGTTGGCCTCTGGCGGAAATTCGTCATCCGGATAGAGATCCCCGACAGCGATGGACAGACCCGGCGGTGCGAAAAGAATGTCGCCGTCCTTGACGATATGTGTGAGGATTGAGCTATCATCGCGCCGTTCGTAGTGGATAATTGTGCGGACGTCGGGGTCGATGATCAAATAGTGCCTGACGCTCGCGACCTTGAAATAGCCCTCAAGCTTGGCGATGGCGTCGATGCGGCGCGTCGAGGGCGAAAGCGCTTCGACGACAATGATCGGGTTGGGGACCTCGATGGCGCTGCGCGGCAGTTTGGGGCCACAATAGACGAGAGCGTCGGGCTCATAAGCGGAGTGGCGGTCAATCCGCACGGTCGCTCCATCGCCCAGCGAATCGCAGGGAAGGCCGGCGCGCCGGATGCCATCCTCCAACGCGCGCGCCACACGCAGTTTCATTTTGACATGCCCAAGCCGCTTCGGCGACATCGCGCACACCACGCCATCCCATAGCTCGTAGCGTCCCGGCTGGCCCTCGGCCCAGGCGAGATATTCATCGACAGTCATGGGGCGTTCGGGGATTGCGCTCATAGCCGCAATTTACACCCAAATCAGCACGCCGCAAACCAGCAACAAAAAAGCCCCGTCTCCGGGGCTTTTTCAACTGTTCAACGCGCCAAGGCTCAGTGTGCGTCAGCCCAGATCTTCTTCTTCGTGAAGTAGAGCAGGCCGGAGAAAATCAGCAGGAAGATGATGGCGCGCAGGCCGGTCTTCTTGCGGTCTTCGAGCTTCGGTTCGGCCACCCAGGTCAGAAAGGCGGTGACGTCGCGGGCGTAATTATCGACCGTCGGCGGCGTGCCGTCGGTATAATCGACCATTTTGTCGGACAAGGGTCGCGGCATGGCGATATGGCCGCCGGGAATGGGGAAGTAGTCGTTGTGGTTCAAATCTTTCTTGTCCGAATAGCCGAGCGCGATCAGGGAGTAGATATAATCAGGCCCCGCCTCCTGATATTGCGTGAACAGATCGAAGATGAACTTGGGGAAACCGACTTCATAGCCGCGCGCCTTGGCGAGGACCGACATGTCGGGCGGCGCCGCGCCAAGAGTGGCCTTCGCGGCTTCAGGATTGGCGTAGGTCGGAACCCAATGGTCGGCGGGCCGCCCCGGACGATCGAACATGGCGCCATCGTCGCCCGGCCCGTCCTTGACCGTATATTCGGCGGCAAGCGCCTTGACCTGCGCCTCGGAGAAAGCCGGGCCGCCCTCTTCCGAGAGGTTGCGGAACGCAAGCAGATTGGCGGAATGGCAGTTCGCACAGACGTTGCGGAACACCTCGAACCCGCGCTGCAGCTGCGCCTGATCGTAGTGGCCGAAGGGACCGGCGAACGTCCAGCTCTGACGGGCGGGGGTCTTGGCCTCTTGCGCTTCCTGCGCGGTTGCGGCGAAGGCGCATCCCGTCGCGAGCAGGGAAACCAAACCAAGTGCTTTGAAGGTTTTCATTTTAAATCCCCCGGCCGGTCAGTGAGTTGCGCTCGAAGCGCCCTTGGCGAGCACCGCGTCTGCAATGGAGGCAGGCGGCGACCCGGGCGTTTCGATGAGGCCGAGCAACGGCAGGATCACGAGGAAAAAGGCGAAGTAATAAACCGCCAGCAAGCGCGAAGCGATGACATAGCCGCCTTCGGGCGGCTGCGCGCCAAGATAGCCAAGGCCGAGGCAGCAGGCGACGAAGAGCCAGAAGCAGACCTTGAAAATCGGGCGATATTTGCCCGATCGAACGCGGGACGTATCGAGCCAGGGCAGGAACGCCAGCACGATGATCGCGCCGAACAGCGCGCAGACGCCGAACAGCTTGTCGGGAATCGCGCGCAGGATCGCGTA
>CAIZEI010000148.1 GCA_903931945.1 uncultured Hyphomicrobiales bacterium
ATGTTTGACCCAACCTATCGTCCAGGCGACAATCTCTACACCAACAGCGCGATTTCCTACAATCCGGACGATGGTAAAATGAACTGGTTTTTCCAGTTCACACCCGGCGACATGTGGGATTACGACGAAATCGGCACGCACATCATGTTCGACGCCACTGTCAACGGTCAGAAGCGCACTTTGGTCACGCATTCCGCGCGCAATGGTTTCCTCTACACGTATGAGCGCGCAAGTGGACAGACGATGCTCGCCAAGCCCTATCTGGAGCGGGTCAACTGGACCAAGGGGATCGACCAGAAGACGGGCAAGCCGGTCGATTACGACCCCGGCAAGGACATTCAGACCTATTCCGGGCTGCAGAACCAGTTGCCGGACAAGGTCGCCAAACAAATGTGCCCCGGGCCGTCCGGCGGCAATAACTTCTGGCCGTCCAGTTACAGCCAGAAAACGAAGATGCTTTACATTCCGGCGCTGACGACTTGCGTCGATATCACCCTGCGGCAAGACCTCAGCAACAAGCAGGGTGACTGGAAGGGCGGCGCCTACAAGGCGACCGAACGTTATGAAACCGATTTCGATATGGCCGATCCCCTGACCGGCGACATCAAAAAGAAGGTGAAAGTACCCTACGCCGATTACGCTGGCGCGCTGGCCACGGCAGGCGGGCTCGTGTTCACCGGCTTCAATGATGGCACATTTGCCGCGTTCGACGACGAGACTTTGCAACAGCTCTGGAAGATCAATGTCGGAACAGGCTTTAATGCGCCTCCAATGACGTTCGAGGCGGGCGGAAAACAATATGTTGCAATCCTGTCCGGCCTGAGCCCCATTGCAAAAAACAAGAACAGCAATTCGCCGGAGTTGAAAGAACAGCGCAACCAGACTCTGCTCTGGGTTTTCGGGCTGTGAGGCGAATCTGATCGCTGTTTTGCGATATTTGCGAGCGCGCCAACCCTCTCCCGTAGGGCGAGGGTGGACCGCCGAAGGCGGGCCGGGTGAGGGGTTTTGACATCCAGAAGCACGTCCTGCAGATTTGGCAATCGCAA
Source organism: uncultured Hyphomicrobiales bacterium (assembly GCA_903931945.1). Taxonomy (GTDB): domain Bacteria; phylum Pseudomonadota; class Alphaproteobacteria; order Rhizobiales; family Beijerinckiaceae; genus Terripilifer. The sequence continues at coordinate 1,047 of CAIZEI010000148.1, forward strand.
CCCCGCATCCGGCCCTTCGGGCCACCTTCTCCCTATGGGAGAAGGACTTCTCGCATAGGTGAGTTTTGTTTCATATGTATCTATTTGGGCGCATTTATCTTCGGGGTGCGGGAGTTTCTGGTTGTTTTGGCGTGGCCGCGCTACTGTTCGCGGCTACCGCCGCGCGCGCCCAGGACACCTCTTTCGGGCAGCGTATTTTCATGGAAAAGGCGGATTGCCAATTTTGCCACGGCCCCGAAGGCGATGGACGCGGCGACCCGCGTTCGCCGGGCGCCGCCGCCAATCTCCACAAAACCATTCTGAACAAGGCGCAAATTGTCGAGACTGTTTCTTGCGGACGTCCCGGCACTGAAATGCCGCATTTCGACAAATACGCCTATGATGACGATACGCCCTGCTACGGCATGACAGAAAAACAGGTGGGCGCTGACAAGCCGCCGGTTCCCCATTCAACGTCGCTGACGAAGCGTGAAATTGAGGCTGTTGCGGACTTTGTGCTCGCGACATTTGTTGGGAAATAAAAGCACAGCAGGCATTGCCTATTTGTTCACGATCTCGAAACGCACCGAACTTTCGAACTGGTTGATCGTCTGCTTGCCGCTGCGCGGATCAAATCGCTCCTGTCCTGCCTTGCGCATATGTTTGACCAGCATAGCGGCGGATTTGTCCCCATCGAGCGGTTTTTCGCAGCGTTGTTTGAAAAACACGCCGTCAACGGGCGTTTCGCCGTCTTCGGCAGGCAGATCGACGCACGACCAATTCTCGCGACCCAGCCGCGCAGTCAGAAAGTTCTTCAGCAAATAGGCTTCATCGCGGTTCGTGTCGAAACGGGGATCGCTGACGATGCGTATTCCGCGCAAAATCCCGTCGTCTGCAATCAGGGCCGAGACGACAATGGGAAAGCCATAGGTCCTGGTGCCGCCGTAGCGATCGATCTCGCCCTCCAGATTGTTGGCGCGCGCCCAATATTCGAGTTCGTCATCATAGCGAAAGTAGACCTCGCGCCATCCGCTGGGGTCAGGTCGGCAGCGCTTGAAATCTGCAAATCCCTTGAGTGGCAGGCCTGGCGGCCCGCCACCGGTTCCGCAGGCGAATTCGATGAAATCGTCGGGTTGTTCGGACACAGGCGCGCCGATCTTGAGGTCCCATATTTCGGCCCGCGCGAGCGGTCTGTCGGTTTGCGCGGCAGTTGTCGCCATGCCGGCCAGCAGGAGTGCGACAACGACCGATAATCTCGTGCTCATGGGCGCCCCGGGGTTTGGGTGAATTTAGCGCATGGATGTTGCGCACTCAATCAAATCAGCTTGTTCACGCGCGATGATGGATTAATATCGTGTCGGGAGAACACGATGCGCTCAAACTTTTGCTTTGCGATCAAATGCTGGCTGGCCTTGCTCGCGTTAGCAAATACGGCAGGGGCGGCGAGGGCGGGGAACGAAGATGAGTTTATCGCCGGGCGCGTGAAAGATTGCCGCGCGTGCCAATTGTCCGGGCAGCGCTTTAAAGGCCGCGATCTCCCCGGCGTCGATTTGACAGGCGCGGCCCTGCATACAGCCGTCTTTCATCGTGCGAAATTGGCGGGCGCAAAATTTCCGGGCGCCGATCTCTCAAGCGCAAATCTCAACAAAACGGACCTCAAGAACGCCTCGTTCGCCAAAGCGAATTTGAAGGATGCGATGTTTTACGAAGCTGATCTCGGGCTCGCCGATCTCTCAGGCGCCGATCTCACCGAAGCAAAAATGGGCAAGGCCCGCATGGTGCGCGCGCATCTCGATGGCGCCAGGCTCGACGAAACCATTCTCAACGACGCCCGTCTTGACGACGCCACGGGCCACGACATCCAGGTCGCGAACAGCAATCTGAACGGGGCCTCGCTGCGGCGCGGCGATTTTATCAATGCGGTTTTTGAAAACTGCGGGCTTGTCGGCGCCAAATTCAGCGAGGCCAAGCTCGCGGGCGCCAAATTCACCGACTCAGATCTTTACGATGCCGATTTCAGCGGCGCCGATCTCACGGGCGTTGATTTTTCAGGAACGCGTCTCACACGCGTGAATTTTGACGGCGCAATAATGGATGGCGCGATTTTCAAGGGCGCGCTGATGCCCGATGGAACCGAGCACGATTAAGCCGCCGCCGGGCCCCTGGCGCGGCGGATCATGCCGCGCTGGGGGTCGTAGCCAAACATGGCTGCACCAAAGAATGCAATAGCGCAGCCAAGGACAACCAGCGCGCTGACCCAGTCGAACATGCCGTAAAGCGCAAAGCGGCACAACTCGACCGCCGAAGTGAATGGATTGATGACGGCGGCGAGATAGACAAGTTCTGCGCCGCCCTCGCGTAATTTCCACAGGGGATACAGCGCGGACGACGTAAAAAACATCGGAAAAATCACAAAGTTCATCGCGCCGGCGAAGTTTTCAAGTTGGCTGATGTAGACTGAAAGCAGCAACCCCATCGAACCCAGCATGAGGCCGGCGGCGACCAGCGCAGGGAACACTGTGAAATATCCCCACCAGTTGAAATCCACATCGAAGAATGACGCAATCAGCAGGAATACATAGCACTGGATCACTGACAGCGCGGTGCCCGCGGCGAGCTTGCAGGCGAGCAGGATCCAGCGCGGCAGCGGCGCCGTGAGCAGCAGGCGCATCACGCCCATTTCACGATCGTAAACCATCGACAACGACGACAGCATCCCGTTGAACAGCAAAACGATGCCAAGCAGGCCGGGAACAATATAGGTCTGATAGGTGATGTAGGTTTTATAGGGCGGGATAATCGACACGCCAAAGACGTTCTGAAAGCCCGCTGCAAAAACAACGAGCCAGAACAGCGGGCGCACAATGCCTGACAACAGGCGCCCGCGCTGTTGCGCAAATTTGACGACTTCCCGTGTCGTCACAGCGCACAAGGCGCGCCAGACATGCGACAGAACCATTCTTCACCTGTTCAAATGACATGTCGTTTCAGGTTCATCGTCGCCGAGCGTATCGAGCACGTCGTGTTGATGCAGAAATCCATCGACAGGCGCCTCAGCCACGACCGAAAAAGGGCTGCCCAGCAATATGCCTTGCCGGAGCTGGTGGTCCCAGGGTCTGACGCTCATGGCTTCGCCCTTGTCGCCATCGAACGATCCAGCGCCAAAAATGTAGTCGCGACGGCCTTTGAAATCCGGCTTTCCTGATCGTAACGCGGCCTGCGTAATCATTTTTATCGCCATCCACGCCGACCAGTCCGGACTGTCCATGTGGCGGCCATTGGCAAGTTTGGAAAACCGCGTGTTGACCTGTGGCGCGCCGTTATGGTCCCACGTCCAATGCCATGCGGCGGGTTCGAGGTCCGATGCGCCGACAACCGGTCGCGGCCGCACCGTGCGATAGGGGACCTCGCGCACAAAATCGAAATCGACATCGGCGACAAATGTTACATCCCAGTCGCGGTTGATGGCGCTCAACAGGGCGGGATTGTTCTTCTCGCGCTCGCGTGGGTCGGTTCCCGGCGTAAAGTCCTGCGTTGCGACAATGCGCGCGCCGAATTTCTTCGCCGACAGCATGAAGGCTTCGGCGGTTTCCTTGTCCTCGGGTTTGGGACCGCGAAACACCAGGTAATCGCGCCATTTCCGGGAGACGAGAAATTGCGTCAGGCCATCCATCAATTGCGCGCGGCTGGGCGTCACATGGATGATTTCGGGCGCGCAGAGGTCGCGTCGCAACCAGTCCTCAGGCGCGCTGACATTGAACAGCAGGAGATCTCGACCCCTCACCGCTGCAGCAATTGTGCGAAAAGCCTCTGCGGGCGCGTCAACGATGAAATAATTGACGCCATCGTCATTGGCTTTTGTGATAGCGCCCGCCATTTCATCAGCCGATTTGGCGGTGATCCGTTCAAGTTGATGGTCGGCCTTCATGGCGCGGCTGAGCGGTTTGGCGTCATTGACGCCAAGCTGTGCGCCGTTGAAGGGATGGTCGCGATCCCTCAGAATAAAACGCGCGAAGGCTTTGACTGGCTCGTAGCGCTCGTCGTCGGCCAGTTCGACATAATCGATGACGACGCGCGGCGGCGCGGCGGGAGTTGTCGGCGTTTGTGCGCGCGCAGCCCCGCACGCCAGCAGCGCCAGGATCGTGATGATGTTCCTATTCATCAATGACGATGCCCCACGGAATGCGACCGACCGGGACAGATTGCGTCGCCTTGCGCGTCGCCATATCGACAATCGTGATATCGTCGCCAAGGCCATTGGCGACGTAAAGCGTCTTTTCATCCTTTGAAAGGGTGACGCCCCACGCCCGTTTGCCGACAAGCACATAGTTCAGAATTTTCCGGCTGGCGACATCGACAAAGGCGATATGGCCCGCGTGGCCAAGGGTGACGATCGCGGTTTTGCCATCTCTGGTCATGGTGATGCCGACAGGCGTCACATCCGGTTTGCGCATGCCCGGCGGCAGAAACTCGATTTTACCAGCGGCGGCGAAGGTCGCGCGGTCAATGATCCAGACTTCTCCGGACATTTCAGTGGTGACCCAGAGCTCCTTGCCATCGGGCGTTGCGGCAAAGCGGCGCGGACGCGTTCCGACAACGACATCGTTGACGACAGCGCCGGCTTCCGGATCGATGAGATGCACGAGGTCGCCGACCTCGGATGTGGCGTAGACGTTCTTGCCGCTGTCGTCGACGAAAACACCCTCCGGCTCTGCGCCGGTCGGCACTTCGTGGATCGTGATGCCCTCCTTGATATCGATTACCGAGACCGAAGACGCCTCTTCATTGGAAACATACAAACGGTTGCGCGCTTCATCGAGCGCAAATGTTTCAGGGCTGGAGCCGGTGGCGATTTTCCCGACAACCTCGAGTTTGGCGACATCGACGACATCGATCACATCGTCATCGCCGCAGGCGACATAGAGCTTGCTGTGTTCCGCGTTGAAATGCATGTCGCGCGGGCGTCGCGAAACCTTGATGTCCTTGACGATTTTCAGGGTTTTGGGATCGAGCACGATCAGATTGTTGGTCTTTTCATTGCTGACAAAGATCAGGCCGGTGTCTTTGGCGCGCGCCGGGGCGACGGCGCAGGCAACGGTTGCGGCGGCAAGCCACCTGACCCATCGTTTCGAACTTCGCGGCAACAATCGCTCCCCGTCTATTTTTGCGCTTCTTGCATCCCCCGCAGCATAGGCCTAATTTTTGCGCGCCGGCAAGCGCGAAGCCGGAGCGCGGACAGAGCCAATGGATGTTACAGAAAAAACAGCAAACCCGTTTCCCGCTCTGCGGCTGGCGAATGTCGTGCGAACCTACGGTCCGGTGCGCGCGGTCGATGGCGTGAGTTTCGATGTCGCGGCGGGGGAGTTCGTTGCATTGCTCGGCCCCAACGGCGCGGGCAAATCGACGTTGTTTCAATTGCTGTCAGGATTGTTCACGGCTGATTCCGGCCTGATTGAGGTGATGGGTCACAATATGTCGCGCGATCCGGTCCCGGCTCTGGCCTCGCTCGGCATTGTGTTCCAGCAGCCGACGCTCGATCTTGAGCTGACTGTGTCGCACAATCTGCGCTTTCATGCGGGGTTGCATGGCTTGCCGCGCGAACAGGCGAATGCAAGAATTGCGCGCGAGCTTGTTCGGCTTGGGCTCTCTGAGAGCGCCAACAAGAAAACGGCGACCCTGTCGGGCGGCAACCGGCGGCGCGTCGAGCTTGCGCGGGCGCTGCTGCACGATCCGAAAATTCTTTTGATGGATGAGGCGACCGTCGGGCTTGACCCCGCGAGCCGCGCTGATTTGCGCGCCCTGTTGCAGGACTTGCGCAGGGAGCGGGGCGTTGCGGTTCTGTGGGCGACGCATCTTTGCGAAGAGGTCGCAGACGCAGACCGGGTGGTGCTGCTCAACAAGGGTCAAAAATTGCGCGATTGCTCGCCAGCCGAATTGATGGCGTCAACCGGAAAACCGAGCATTGAGGCGGCGTTCCTCGCGCTGACGGGCGGCGAACGCGCAGCGGCGTAGAGGGGGTTCTGAAACGTCAGACCTCCCCGGGCATCGAGCGTCTTTCGCCTTCACGGCGGCGGATAGACATGGCGCCGACCCTGAAAATCCGCAATCTCAACCTCATCTTGCCCATGTTGCGTCAAATATCCCGGCCCGATGGGCGATTTCCCGTATCCGCCGGGGATATCGAGCACATAGGCGGGCTGGCAGAGGCCAGAAACGCGCCCGAGCAAGGCGTGCATCAAGGCCTGCCCCTCTTCGATGCTGACGCGCAAATGCGCGGTTCCCGGCGCGAGGTCGGGATGATGAACATAGTAAGGCTTGATCCGCATTTCAACAAAGGCGCGCATCAGTTGCGTCAGCGTTTCGACATTGTCGTTCACGCCTTTTAAAAGCACGCTCTGGCTGACCATGGGAATGCCGGCGTCAATCAGCTTTGCGCATTTTTCACGCGCGGCGTGAGTCAGTTCGCGGGGATGATTGGCGTGCAGCGCGATGAATACGGTCCGGCCAAAGGATTTCAGCGCTGCGATCATGTCATCCGTAATAGCGTCGGGATCGACAGCGGGCACGCGGGTGTGAATGCGCATGATTTTGACATGCGCGATGTCGCGCAGCGCAACCGCGATATCTCCCAGCCTTCGCGGCGATAGCGCGAGCGGATCGCCGCCGGTCAGAATGACCTCCCAGATGTTTTTATCCGCGGCGATATAGTCCAGAGCGCGCGCCAGCGCCGCAGCGCTGAGGGTTCCTGCGCCATCGGGTCCGACAACCTCGCGCCGGAAACAGAAGCGGCAATAGACCGGGCAGATATGCAGCGGTTTCAGCAGCACGCGGTCGGGGTAGCGATGCACGATGCCCTCAACGGGCGAATGCGCGGCGTCGCCGATGGGGTCGGCGCGCTCTTCGGGCGATTTCAGGAGTTCGCGCAGGTCGGGCAGAAATTGCGCGGCGATGGGATCGTGGGGATCGGCAGGATCGATCAGCGCAGCCATTTCCGGCGTCACCGAGATCGCATATCGACTTGCAACGCAGGCGATTTCAGCCTCGGCGTCGCGCAAAAACCCGGCGTTCGCAAGATCGCGCGCCGAGCGCAGGGACCCGTTCACGCGCGGGGCTCCACAACCGGCGTCCACATGACATGTTCGATCGAAGGCGCCCCCGTCGCCAGCATCACCAGCCGGTCGACGCCCAGCGCTATTCCACTGGCTTCCGGCATAAAGGCGAGCGCGGCGAGGAAATCCTCGTCGATGGGATAACGATCGCCATGAATGCGTTCGCGCTCGTCCATTTCTGCGACAAACCGGCGCCGTTGCTCGGCGGGGTCAGTCAGTTCGCCAAAGCCATTGGCAAGCTCCACGCCGCAGGCATAGAGCTCGAAGCGCTCGGCGACGCGCGGATCATGGGCGCAACGCCGGGCCAGCGCCGCCTCGCAGGCGGGATAGTCTATCAGCGCGGTCAGGCGACCGACGCCCAGATTGGGCTCCACCCGCGCCGTCAAGAGCTTGCTGAACACGTCCGACCAGGTGTCGTCCCCGGCTGTTTCGAAAGCCGCCTGGGCGGCGGCGATGCGCAGCTTGCGGTCGTCGGGAACGCCCGCTTTGTCCATGGTTTCGAACAGATCGACCTCGGCATAACGGAGAAATGCGTCGCGAACGGACATCGTTTCAGGCAGCGTATAGGGGTCGGCCTCGCGATCGCGATAGCGGAGCCTTGCGGCGCCTGCGAGCCGCGCAGCCTCCGCGACAATCCAGCTGCAATCCTCGATCAGCCGCCGCCAGGGTTCTCTGGCGCGATACCACTCAAGCATGGTGAATTCGGGATGGTGGAGGGGCCCGCGCTCGCCATTGCGGAATACTCTGGCGAATGTGAAAATCCTCTCTTCGCCTGCGCCCAGCAGCTTTTTGCAGGCGAATTCGGGCGAGGCGTGGAGATAAAGCCGTTCTTTTCCTCCATCGGGCGCGCAGAGATCGGTTGCAAAGCCGGCAATATGGGCCTCATTGCCGGGCGAGACCTGCAAAACAGCGGTTTCGACCTCGATAAAATCGCGCACAGCAAAGCCATGCCGCCAGGCGTCCATCATTTTTCCGCGCGCCAGCAGGGCCGGGCGGCGGTCGGCGTGGCGACGAGGCTCCCACCACGGGGAGGCCTGGGTCAAGGAAACTGTTGTCATTCGCGTCCGGCTTTGCGATACGGGCGGCAGTTCCAGCCCAATTCATCCAGCGGGCTGCCCGAAGCCGCCCTGAATAGGGCTGTCCGGGTCCGCCATCAACCAGGGAAATTCACGTGAAGGTCATCGCAAGCTCCATCCGCAAGGGCAATATCGTCGAACATGAAGACGGCCAGCTTTACGCCGTTCTGTCCGCCGAAAGCTTTCATCCGGGCAAAGGCACGCCGACCACGACGATCGACATGCGCCGCATCTCGGACGGCGTGAAGACCCAGGTCCGTTACAAGACCACCGAGCAGGTTGAGCGCGCTTTTGTCGAGGACAGCAATTTCAGCTACCTGTATTCGGACGGCGATGGCAACCATTTCATGAACGAGGCCACATTCGATCAGGTGATGGTGCCAGACGATGTGCTCGGCGACCAGAAGGTCTATTTGCAGGAAGGCATGAAAGTCATGCTTTCCATGTTCAACGGCGTCGCTGTGTCGATCCAGTTGCCGCAGCGCGTGGTGCTCGAAGTGACGGAAACCGAGCCCGCCATGAAAGGTCAGACGGCTTCGTCCTCCTTCAAGCCGGCCATCATGTCGAATGGCGCGCGGGTAATGGTGCCGCCGCATATCCAGACCGGGACCCGCATCGTTGTGCAGACGGAAGACGGGTCTTACGTCGAGCGCGCGAAAGACTGATTTTCTCAAGCCTCCGCCTTGCCGCGATCTTGCGATCCGGGCTTTGCTTCAGTTCTGTCCCTCAAAGAATTGAGGGGCGGGGGGCGCCGTCCTGGCCGACGCGGGTGGTTCGTCCGCAGTGTGTGGATGCCTCGCGGCGCCCCCTGCGCGGTTTTGTCATCCGACGCGTCCCATGTTCACGTCC
>CAIZEI010000149.1 GCA_903931945.1 uncultured Hyphomicrobiales bacterium
CATGGGAAATCTCCTGAGCGAGGTTGAACGCCTCAATCCTCAGGAAACGGCCCACCGACCGCTATGATCTTCGCTCATTCAGCCGCCACGCCCGTGGGCGCCCCGCCCGCCGCGGCGGGCTATCGCGTAGCGATTTAGTGCATTGGCGCATAGCCGCCGCCAGAGGGTAGCACGAAAACCCGCCCGTGGCGTCCGCTGCTGGGGGTAGAGCGTCAATTGTCGGGGCTATTGGCCTATCTGGCCAGCGTGGATGTACCTGTACAACGTCGCCAGCGACACGCCTAGCCGGTCGGCGATTGCTTGAGGCCAATCGGCGACACCCGCACCGCCCGTTTTACGCCCGCTCGACCGTCTCCGGCGCGTAGTCGATCACCTTGAGTAGCAGCGCGCGGAGGCCCGGGGTTGGCGGCGCCCCTGCCCCCCAAACCCGACGCGCCCAAAATCCGCTACGTCTTCAACGACTCGATCCGCCGCGTGCGCAACGCCACCAGCGTCATCCCGAACGCGAGGATGGCGCCGGTCAGATAAAACCCTGACGCGAGGCCGAAGACGCTGGACATCCACCCCATCGCAATGGGCGTCGTTGCAGAGGCGATGCGGTTAGCGGTGGTGCGCACGGCTGCGCCGCGCGAGAGCGAATCCCGGCCCGAGGCTTCCGCCAGCACGGAGAGCATGAGCGGTTGCGACACGCCCATGCAGCATCCTCGCATTCCGGCGACCAGCGCCAGCGGCCAGAAGGAAGAAAATGTCGGCGTGATCGAAACAAACAGGATCGAGCCGAACGAACTCCAGATCAACACCCACATCGGCGCCATCAGTTTGGAGACAATGCCAACCCAAAGACTGGAGACCGCGCCTATCGAGCTTGAAACGGTAATCAGCAAACCGATTTGCGTCGCCGATAAATGGATCGAATGCAGCCAGATCGGATAGAACGAATCCTGAATGCTGCTGGCGGCGATCCGCATGACCGTGACAAGCAGCACCGCGCGCATTGCAGGCTCGGCCGCAAGGCGCCAGGCGTCCTGATAATCGCCCCAGCGCGGCGCCATATCGGCCCAGGTGAGTTTGATATCGTTTTTCTCGGGCCCGTCGACATCCCTTGGAATGAACAAGGCCGCAACAGCCACCCCGCAGGACCAGACGGCCAGAACGCCAAAAGCGCCCCAGACCCCCAGATTGTCCCAGGCAAAGCCCGCCGCCGGCGGCCCGATGAGACTGCCCATCCGCGCCGAGAACGAGAACCGGCCTGCATAGGTGGCGCTATGGGCGAGCACGCGGCCGAAGCATGACTGCGCGCCAATCCAGCCGATGGACGTGCCATAGCCATTGATCATTTGCAGCAGAACAGCCGCCGGAATCCAGCTTGAAGCGGGAAACAGCGGCATCACCACCGCGCTGACCAGAGCGCAGACAATCATGAATTTACGTACGCCAACGCGATCCATCAACGCGCCGGCATGGATCGAGAATAAAAACGGCAGCACATGCCGCGCGCCCACCACCATGCCGATCATCGCTGTGGAGGCGCCGAGCCCGGAAAGCCACAGCGGCAACACCACCGACGCCACATCGACTGCGCTGTTGGAAAAGAGACCGGCTGCGTAAATGGGCGCCTGCGCCCTCCAGGGCACCGAGCCCCGGCCTGTTTTGCTGAATGTCGCCAAGCCCCTGCTATCCTCTCACATCATTCTGCCGTCGAATCTTATCGACGCGGCTCCGCCCGCTCACGCCTTCTCGTGTTCGCGCTTCGGACGGTCCTTGAAGCTCATCACCGGAGGCGCCTTGTACTTGCGCAATTCTGCGCCCGCCGCCGGGCCGCCCACGCCAACCGGGCGGTCGCCCTTGATCGTTACGCGCTCCATCATGCGGCGCTGCGGATAATAGTCATGCACAGCAGCGTGCGTTACGAGGCGATTGTCCCAGAACACCAGCATGTCGGGCTCCCAGCGGTGCCGGTATTGATGTTCGAGAGACGATGTCAGCCTGAACAATTGCTCCAGCAAGGCGCGGCTTTCGTTTTCCTCCATGCCTTTCACGAACAATGTGAATTGCGGATTGACGAAAATGGCTTTGCGTCCGGTGACAGGATGCACGCGGACAATCGGATGCGTCACGGGACGGTATAAATCCTCGAACGTTTTCAGTTTGCGCCAGCCTTCGTCCGTGCCCTCGAAAAGGGTCTTGAAGGGCTTGAAATCATGCACCGCCTCAAGGCCCGAAATATAATGCTGCATCTTGTCGCTGAGGCTGTCATAGGCTGCGCCCATATTGCAAAATGCGGTGTCGCCGCCAAGCGCCGGAATAATTTTCGAACACAGCATGGTGCCCATCGGCGGGCATTCCCGGAACGTTTCATCGGAATGCCAGATGTCGGTTGGCGGCGGCGGATTGCCCTCCTTGTTGTCATAGACAATGAGCTCCGGCGCATCGGCGGCATTGGTGGAAAACGGATGCACCGTCAGCTCGCCGAAATAGCGCCCGAAACGCTTCAGGTCCTCGGCGGAAAGTTTCTGACGTGGAAACACCAGCACGCCATATTCGGCATGGGCGCTGCCTATGGCGGCAATGGTCGCCGCCTCCAGCGGCTTCGTCAGATCAACGCCGGCAATCTCGGCGCCAAGGAACGCGCCAACGCGGCGGAGTTTGATCGGCGAAGTCTCGACCGGCGTGACACCTGCCGTCTGGCACATTTTTCCATCCTCCCTAACGCCACAAGAATTAGTCACTAACAGCGGGCAAGGCAATGAAGGCCCGTGCGATACAATACAAGGCTGCAATCCAGAGCCGCCTTTACGCAGCGCACGCCCTCGGGCACATTGGGCCTACCGCTAAAGGAGGCCTGAATGAAGCTTTATTATTCGCCTGGCACATGCGCCATCGGCATTCACATTCTGCTGGAAGAAATTGGCGCGCCTTACGATGCCATAAAGGTCGATTTTGCCGCCCGCGCCCAATATGAGGCGCCCTATGTCGCCAAAAATCCGAAGTCGAAAGTTCCCGCGCTGGAGCGTGCGGACGGGACTGTTCTGACCGAATATCAGGCCATTTCGGTCTGGCTCGGTCTGACGCATGCCGACAAACATCTGATTCCGCCCGATGCCGAGCGTCACGCGCGGATGCTTGAAACTATGGATTATATCGTCGCCACCCTGCATATGCAGGCGTGGCAACGGTTCTGGCGTCCGGGCAATTTCATCGCCAACGAAGCCGAGCACCCCGCCCTCAAGGCGCGCGGGCTTGAAATGCTGGCAAAGGGATTTGCGTTGCTGGACGCCAAACTGGCCGGCAAGGATTGGGTGGTGGGCGATTATTCCCTCGCAGATCCGGCTCTGTTTTTCGTCAGTTGGTGGGCGGCGCGCAACACCAGGCAGGAATTGCCATCCCATATTGCCGCGCATTACGCCCGCATGAATGCGCGCCCCGCTGTCCAGCGCGCGCTGAAAGCCGAAGGTTTCTAAATCTTCCTCTTTCGCGCGATCCAGGTGCTCCACAGAATGGGCACGCCGATGTTGAGCAGGAAAAACCGCGCCAGATGATGCGCAGCGACATAAAAAGGATCGAGGCCAAGCGCCATCGCGAGAACAGTCATGGCCTCGAAGCCGCCCGGCGAATAGGCAAGAAATGTCGCTCCAAAGGGTTGATGCAACAGCGTCGCCATCGTGGCTGCGAAACCAGCCGAGACGATCACGGATACAGCGATGGAGGCCAACATACTTGGCCCATCGCGCAACAGGCTTGACCAGTCAAAGCCAACAAAGCGCGAACCGCTCCAGCAACCGATCAGCACCTGTCCGGAAATCAGGAAGAAGGTCGGCGCCCGCCCGGTGGCATAACCCGTGGCGTGAAACGCGCCCGACACAAACATAGCCCCCAGCATCATGCCGCCTGCGAGTTTGAGGCGGGTGAAGAGATAACCCACAAGGCCGCCAATTGCGCATTCGGAAATAAAGATAAGCGGCGTGTCCGCGGGCCGCGCGGTGATCGAGGTCAAGGTAACGCCGGTTTCGGCAATGAACAATGGCACCAGCGCCACCAAAAAGAACACGCGAAACATCTGCACGGCTACGACGCGGGGCGCATTGGCGCCGCTGGTCATGACGATTGAAAGAATATAGGCCATGGCGCCCGGCACGGCGGCGAGCACCGCCGTTTCCCGATCCCATCGCGAAAAGCGAATCGAGATAAAGGAAGACAGCGCCACCATGGTGATGACGCAGAACATCATGCCGATGACGCTGGCGGGATAGGCGAGAATATTTCGCAACGTGTCGAGCGTCACCGATGCGCCAATGGAGACCCCGGACACCAGCATCGCCGCATAACGCGTGGGCGGGCTCATTTGCCCGATCACCCGGTTGGCGAGGACAGGCGAGGCGCCCACGAGCGCAAGCATCGCCATTGCGCCGGACATGGCGCCCGCAGGAATGCCAATACTCAGAAAGAGAAGTCCCCCGGCTGCGCCAATCGCGATGGTCGCCGCCTGTTTTGAAACAGGCGCTTCAGCATAAAACGCCTTGCTGCGGGGTTGTGTGCTCATCCCCGCCTTTTAGCGCGATTCTATTGCGCCGCCAGTGGCGCTGCGTCAGCCCCACTCCCGGCCCGGACAACAGGCGACCGCCCGCCGATTGGCCAATGCAGTGTTCCGACAAAAACCGCGGAGCGGCGCCAGACGGCGCCCCGCCATTGAAAATTCCAGATTGCGGGCGTCCGCAAACCCGGGCGCCGCCTATTTCTTGGCAAGCGCGTCGCGAATTTGCTCGAGAAGCACCTCGGCGCGCGGCGGCGGCGGGGGAGCGGCGGGCGCGGCAGCGGCGGCGACGGCATCCGCCTTCTTCATCGAGTTCAGAGCCTTGATGACGAGGAACAAAACGAAGGCAATGATCAGAAAGTTAACGACAACAGTCAGAAAGTTGCCATAAGCGAACACCGCGCCCTGTTTCTTGGCGTCAATCAATACAGACGAGTTCACGGCCTTCGACAAACCAAAGAAATAGTTCGAAAAATCGAGACCGCCAAATATCGCGCCAATAATCGGCATGATGATATCGTTGACTAGGGAGTCGACAATTTTGCCAAACGCGGCGCCGATAATCACGCCGACGGCGAGATCGACAACGTTGCCTTTCATTGCAAAATCTTTGAATTCTTTTAACATGATAAAACCTTTCAATCAGCCAATCTGGCTTCGGCGCCCCAGCGCTGGCCGCACGGCGTAAACGCCTCGCCAAGCTAACTGAACTGCCAAGGCGCCGCAATGGCGAGAGACGCCACGAATTCCGCTTTAAGCGCCAGGCCAGCGCGTTCTCCCGACCGGATCGCATCAAGGGGCTTGACGGAATGACGGCCAGCCGCGACAGCAGGTCATCCGGCGCGCCGGATGCACTTTACGTTTTGCGATGATTGGGAGGCTGCTTTTGAATATTCGGACCCTCGCGCTGCTGGCGGGCCTGCTGGGGGCAGCGCAAGCCCAGGCCCAGGAAGACGGCGTTTTCGCGCGCAAAACCATCACCATCTATGTCGGAAACACCGCAGGGGGCACCTATGACCTCTATGGCCGACTCGCCGCCCGTCATCTCGGTCGCTTTCTGCCTGGCCACCCGGGCGTTGTCGTTGAGAACATGCCAGGCGCAGGCTCTCTTCGCGCCGCCAATTTCATATACGCAGCAGCGCCGAAGGATGGAACCGCGCTGGGCATCGTCACCGAAAATCTGGCGATTGAACAGGCGCTTTCCAATCCCGGCGCGCAATATGACGCCAGCCGTTTCACCTGGATCGGCCGCATAGGGCCAAGCAATGCGATCCATGCGATGTGGTTTACATCGAAGGTGCAATCGATCGAGGACGCGAAGTTATACGAAGCGAGTCTGGCCAGCACTGGCGCAGGCAATCTCGCCGAAATCATCCCGACGCTCCTGAACGCGGTTCTGGGCACGAAATTCAAGCTGGTGCGCGGTTATCCGGCCGCCAATGAAGCGTTGCTCGCTATGGAGCGCGGCGAGGTTGAAGGCGCCTCGGCCAACTGGACGACCATCAAGGTCCAAAAAAAGGACTGGCTGGTGGACAAAAAGGTGAAAATCATCTTGCAGGACCTGCCAACCCGCGGGCCCGACTTGCAGGATACGCCAGCCCTCGGCGAACTCGGCGACACGCCGGACGACCGTCGCCTGACGGGGCTTTACGCCAGCGTCGGCGCAATCGGCAGGGCGTTTTTCGCGCCGCCCGGCGTGCCCACGGCCAACGCCAATGCGCTGCGGGATGGCTATATCGCCATGACGAAAGACCCCGATTTCATCGCCGACGCACAGAAAATCAGCGCCGAACTTGCGCCCGCGCCCGGCGTCAATCTGCAAAAAGCTGTGGAAGAAACACTTTTGCTGCCGGAAAATCTGCGCGCCCGCGCGCGGGCTATATTTGCGCGATGACGGGAGCCGCCCTGCGCCCGGCCCTTTTTTGGCCTGGGTGACCAAATCTTTGTCATTTCGACATATGGCGCAACACCCGGAAGTTAATTATAAGCTTGCCTATTCCTAGCAACCCCGAGGCCAGAACCCATGTCGCTTGACAGCTTCAAATGCCGCAAACCGCTGACCGTAGGCACGAAGACCTACCACTATTTCTCGCTGAAACAGGCTGAGAAAAATGGGCTGAAGGGCATTTCGCGGCTTCCCTATTCAATGAAAGTGATTCTCGAAAATCTGTTGCGCTTTGAGGACGGACGCTCGGTCACCAAAGAAGACATCGAGGGTTGCGCCGAGTGGCTCGTCAACAAGGGCAAGACGGAAAAGGAAATCGCATTCCGCCCCGCCCGCGTGCTGATGCAGGACTTTACTGGCGTTCCGGCGGTGGTCGATCTTGCCGCCATGCGCGATGCGGTGACGAAACTGGGCGGCAAGGCCTCCAGCGTCAACCCGCTGGTGCCCGTCGATCTGGTCATTGACCATTCCGTCATCATTGACGCGTTCGGCAACAACAAGGCGTTCAAGACAAACGTCGATCTTGAATATCAGCGCAACGCCGAGCGCTATCAGTTCCTCAAATGGGGCCAGGGCGCCTTCGACAATTTCTCCGTCGTGCCGCCGGGAACGGGCATCTGCCATCAGGTCAATCTCGAATATCTCGCCCAGACTATCTGGACCCGAAAGGAAAAATACAAACCCGCGCGCGGCGCCGCCTCGACCGTCGAGGTCGCTTATCCCGACACGCTGGTTGGCACCGATTCCCACACAACCATGGTCAACGGTCTTGCCTGCCTCGGCTGGGGCGTCGGCGGCATTGAAGCGGAGGCCTGCATGCTCGGCCAGCCGCTGTCGATGCTGCTGCCCGAGGTCATCGGTTTCAAGCTCACGGGCAAGATGAAGGAAGGCATCACCGCCACCGACCTTGTGCTGACCGTGACGCAGATGCTGCGCAAGAAGGGCGTCGTCGGCAAGTTCGTTGAGTTTTACGGCCCCGGCGTTTTTGAACTCTCGCTCGCCGATCGCGCGACCATTGGCAACATGGCGCCGGAATACGGCGCGACGTGCGGCTATTTCCCGATCGATGCGGAAACCATCGATTATCTGACGACGTCCAACCGCAAGAGCGCCCGCGTCGCGATGGTCGAGAAATACGCCAAGACCCAGGGCATGTTCCTGACAACGAAGTCAGAGGATCCCGTTTTCACGGACACGCTTGAACTCGATCTTGGAGCTGTCGTGCCCTCGATGGCCGGACCGAAGCGCCCCGAGGGACGCCAGCCGCTGGAAGACATTGGCAAGGGATTTGAAGTGGCGATGGACAAGGAATATCGCAAGGGTTCGGAGCAGCACAAGCGCTTCCCTGTGCCCGGCACGAATTACGATCTCGGCCATGGCGACGTGGTGATTGCTTCCATCACATCATGCACCAACACGTCAAACCCCAATGTTCTGATGGCGGCAGGACTGCTCGCCCGCAACGCCGCCGCAAAGGGCCTGCGCGCCAAGCCGTGGGTCAAGACATCGCTGGCGCCGGGCTCACAAGTCGTCGGCGAATATCTCGCCAACGCCGGCCTGCAAAAAGAGCTCGACAAGGTCGGATTCAATCTCGTTGGCTATGGCTGCACGACTTGTATCGGCAATTCCGGTCCGCTGCCCGAGGAGGTGTCGGAATCGATCAACAAGAACAATATCGTCGCCGCAGCCGTGTTGTCGGGCAACCGCAATTTCGAAGGTCGCGTCAACGCTGACGTTCAGGCAAATTATCTGGCCTCGCCTCCGCTCGTGGTGGCCTATGCGCTGGCCGGCAATATCTACATGAATCTGACCACGGAGCCACTCGGCGAAGGCAAGGATGGCAAGCCTGTTTATCTGCGCGATATCTGGCCAACCAACAAGGAAATCGCGGCGTTCACCAAGAAATTCGTGACGAAGAAGATCTTCAAGGAACGCTATGCCGACGTGTTCAAGGGCGACGCCAACTGGCGCAAGGTCAAGGCGCCGGCAGGCGAGACCTACAAGTGGCCCATTAATTCAACCTATGTGGCCAATCCGCCCTATTTCGAGGGCATGACCATGACGCCAGACCCGATTGAGGACGTTGTCGATGCGCGCATTCTCGCGCTGTTCGGCGACAAGATCACGACCGATCACATTTCACCCGCGGGCAGCATCAAGTTCGCGTCCCCGGCTGGCAAATGGCTGACTGAGCGCCAGGTGCGCGAGGGCGACTTCAACCAGTACGGCACCCGCCGCGGCAACCATGAAGTGATGATGCGTGGAACCTTCGCCAATATTCGCATCAAGAATTTCATGAACAAGCTCGCCGACGGCAATGTCGCCGAAGGTGGATTGACGACGCACTATCCCTCGGGCGAGCGCATGTCGATCTATGACGCCGCCGTCAAATACGCAGCGGAGAAGGTTCCGCTGGTTGTTTTTGCGGGCGAGGAATACGGCAACGGCTCCTCACGCGACTGGGCGGCGAAGGGCACCAAACTGCTCGGCGTGCGCGCCGTGATCTGCCAGAGCTTTGAGCGTATCCATCGTTCAAACCTGGTGGGTATGGGCATTGTGCCGATGACCTTCGAGCCGGGAACATCCTGGCAGTCGCTCGACATGAAGGGCGACGAACTCATTACCATTCATGGCCTTGCGGAGGGGTTGAAACCGCGCCAGATGATGGAAATGTCGGTGAAGTCAGCCGACGGCACGGAAAAGAAGGTGCCGCTCCTCTGCCGCATCGCGACACTGGATGAGCTTGAATATTACAAGCACGGCGGCATCATGCAGTATGTGCTGCGCAACCTGGCTGCGTGAATTCGCATTTGAAACGTCAGGCCGCCGGGATGAAATGTCCGGCGGCCTTTTTTATTTGCCATTCCAGTCAGCGTAGATGCTGCGGGTTTCGACGAGGGGTTCTTCGATGTCCATAAGACCGTCTCCCGTCCGTCCGCCACGCGACCTGCATGAACATCTGGCCACGCTGGAACAGTCGGGTCTGCTGGTGCGCGTGGACCGCCCGATCAACAAAGACACGCAATTGCAGCCGCTCGTGCGCTGGCAATTTATCGGCGGCGCGGCCGAAGCCGAGCGCAAGGCCTTTCTCTTCACGAACGTCACCGACTCCAAAGGCCGGCGTTATGACATGCCCGTGCTGCTTGGCGCGCTGGCGGGTTCGCCGCGCATTTACGCATTGGGCATGGGCCGGGCGGTTGAAGACATCGGCGCGGCTTGGACACAGGCCATCGCACATCCGCTTGCGCCTGTTGTCGTCGAGACAGCGCCCTGTCAGGAGGTCGTGATTTCGGGGGCGTCCTTGCGTGAAAAAGGCGGCGGACTCGCCGCCCTCCCGGTCCCCATTTCGACTCCCGGCTATGACGCCGCGCCCTATCTGACAGCCACGCTCTGCGTAACGCGCGATCCGGAGACCGGCGTGCAAAATACAGGCATGTATCGCGCTGCGTTGAAGGCGACGGACCGCCTTGTCGTCAGAATGGTCGCGCGCACAGGCGGCGCCGGAGGCTGGCTTCACTGGCTGAAATATCGCGAACGCAACGAGCCCATGCCCATCTCCATCGCGCTGGGCGGCGCGCCCACGACCATCTTCGCCTCACCCGCGAAGCTCGCCATTGATACGGATGAATATGCCGTCGCGGGCGCGCTTGCCGGCGCGCCGGTGGAGCTGGTTCGCTGCAAGACGAATGATCTGCTGGTTCCCGCCAGCGCCGAAATGGTGATTGAAGGCTTTATCGACCCATCGGTGCTCGAACCCGAAGCGCCTTTTGGCGAAAGCAACGGCTATGTCGCGCTCGAAGCTTTCAACATGCCGATGCAGGTCACCGCCATCACGCGGCGGACAGACGCCATCTTCAGCGCCATCATCAGCCAGGTCACGCCAAGCGAATCCAGCGTTATCAAGAAAGTCGCCTATGAGCCGATGTTTTTTGAACATTTGCGGCGCACGCTGAACGTCAAGGGATTGAAACGCGTGGCGCTCCACGAACCGCTGACCAACCTGCGTCCGGTGATTTTCTTGCAATTTGAATACGGCGCGCCGCAACCTGAAATCTGGCGCGCGCTGCGTGGCGCCTCCGCTTTCATTTCCAACTTCGGCAAGATCGTCATCGCAGTCAGCGACGATATCGATCCCGCGTCTGTCGATGCTGTGTTCTGGTCAATGGCCTATCGCAGCAATCCGGCGAACGATGTCCTTGTCCTGCCCCACAAGGGCAGCGGACAGGGCTCGCAATATGGCGGCAAACAAACCGATTCAGCGCTCCTGATCGACGCCACGCGCAAACGCCTGATGGCGCCGCTGGCCTTGCCCCAAAAGCAATATATGGAAGAAGCGCTCGTCATATGGAATGAACTCGGCCTGCCGCCGGTCAAGACGCCGTCGCCCTGGCACGGCTATGACCTGGGCAACTGGGGCGCCGATTGGGAGGCTTTCGCTCGCAACGCTGTCAATGGCGATTGGGAAACGAACGGTTTGCAAACCCTGGCGCGACAGCGCGCGGGACTGGACGCCGAGACGCCGGTGCGGAGCGTCGAACAACCGCCAAAGGCCGATTGAAGGGCGATCAGCGCGACGATCCGGTGTTGGGCGTCGCCGGCCTGAATTTGAGTCTAGAAATTCAGGCGCTGATCAACGAGCCGACGCCGCGCGCGCTGCGCCCGGCGCCCGCATTCTGGCTGCAAACCGCCGCGACAGATACTCGCGCGCGGGCGCCTCGAAATCCCGGTGGGCGACAACCGATACTTCGATGGCGACGGCGGCGAACGCCGCCGTGCCGAGATCGCCCAGAACGCCAGACGATTGCGAGAGCAACCCAAGCCGGCTGCACATCAGCGAGAAGGCAAACAACACAAGCGCATGCGTCATATAGAGCGCATAGGAAGCTTCGCCCAGAAAAACCAGCCGGGGATTGTGCATCCATGAGGCCTGGCCGTCGGCGTCCATCTGCGCCAAAGATACAATGAGCAGGAAAAAGCCTGGGACGGCCAATTCATTCAACACCGCGCTCGACTGACCGTCATTCGCATCGGGAACCAGCAAGCAATAGAGCGCCACCGGAATAACGATCAGCGCCACCGACAGTCCGGTGGCCCGGAATGCATAACCTGAACGCAACAAAAGCGCGCCACAGGCGCCCAGCGCGAATTCAAAAAATCGCGGCGCGGGATGATAAAAAAGAATGTCGAGCGCCGCAAACCATTCACGATCCTTGCTCACAAGCGCCAGCAATAGCAGGACTAGCCAACCCGCCGCCAGGCCAGCCAGCAGCAGAACCGGAGATCGAGCCTTCAGCATGAGGGCGAACGTGAATGGCGCCAGCAAATAGAACAGGAACTCGCATGACAATGTCCAGGATACGCCATTCCAGGCCTGCCTGATTTCCGGATGCCAGGGAATCCAGCCATGCACAAGGAACACATTGGCGAGAAAACCAGCCGGCGTGCCTATATACCCCGCGCGCGGATGGCCTGATGTCGCAAAAAACAACAGCGCCACAGCCAGACCGAGCAGATGCATCGGATAGATGCGAAACAGTCTGCGCAAGAGAAATCGCGAAGCCGGCGTAGCAGGGTCATAACCCCACATCAGGACAAAGCCCGACAGAATGAAAAAGCAGCTCACGCCAAGCCAGCCGACTTCGGCAATCCAGCGCACCGGCGTCAAATGCGCCCAGCTCCCGCCCGTGTGATGAATCACAACGCTCAATGCGGCGATAGCGCGCAACGATGTCAGCGACAGCAAAATCGCGGGCGACCGGCTCTTTGCTGATGCTGATGCTTCCATCCCGTTAGTTTGCAGTCAAAACCCTGCCAAAAGGTAAGCGTTGCCGAATGGCCATTTGACTCTGACTTTCGTCAGGGAGCCGCAGGACTACACGCGTACACGCGTGTTTGAAACGCCAGTTCATAATAGCAACCGCGCGTTTATCCTCTGTCATGGTTTGGGGTAACCAAATCCTTACCAGCGCCAACTATCGTCGGCAACGTCGCTCGATACGTTGATTCGAACCTGTTCCCCTGCCCTGAACGTGGCGTCGCGTGACCAGAAACGAGCCATCATCGCCAATCAAGGTGCGCACAGAATGACCGAAATACCGCCCTACAGCCAATTGCGCACTGGCCGCCGGATCGCGCTTCGAGAGGCGGTTCCCCTTCGCGCGCCCTTCACGCTCTATGTTGAGCCTACCAATATCTGCAATTTCAAATGCGTTTACTGCCCTGAATCTTTCGATGATTTCGAAGACCGCAGCGGTGGATTAAATCGTATGGACCTGGCCGCGTTCGAGCGGTTGGCGGGCGAAGTCGTCGCACTTGGCGGCGTCAAGGCCCTTAACCTGTACATGATGGGCGAGCCCTTCGTGAATAAGGCGCTTCCCGATTTTGTCCGAATCTCAAAATCGACGGGGATGACCGACCGGACATCGATCACCACCAATGGCTCACTGCTGACTGAAGACAACAGCCGGCGAATTATGGAAGCGGGCCTCGACTATTTGCGCGTGTCAATTTACGGCGGCAATGCAGAGACATTCGCTCGCAATACGCAAAGCAGGATTTCACTTGATCGCGTCTTTCGCAATGTCGCGCGATTTCGCGCCCTGCGAGACTCCCTGCATGCAAAAACATTCATCTATATCAAGATGATAGACTCCCGAAACGCTGAAGAAAATCGCCAATTCCTGGACATGTTCTCAGCCATTGGCGACGAAGCGATCATCGAACCGGTGATGAACTGGAACGACCCCGAAGAGGGCAATCTTGCGGGAATCGACCGCTCCACGATGCTGGACAACGCGTTCTTTCAACACAGGAAAAACATCTGCCCGTTTCCATTCTATACGCTCGTTGTCCATTCCGATCTGCGCGTCAGCGTCTGCTGCGTCGACTGGGCGAATGAGGCTGTGGTCGGCGATCTCAAAGTGCAGTCCCTAGCAGAAATCTGGCGCGGTCAGAAAATTCGCGAATTCCAGATTGCCCACCTTGAGGGACGCAAATCAGAATTGAGCGCTTGCCGCAATTGCACCTTTCTGCACACCTCGCCCGACAATCTGGAAGGCTTGACAGCCGACGATTTTCGAGCCCGGGATGAGGCCCAATTTCCTGCAATGAAGAATGGGATTGCAGCAGAGTAGAATATGTCCATAGCCGGGTTCAACCTGTGACAGGCGCCGCGCACATACCGGATAAGAACTCAGGTCGCGGCAGCAGCTTGTCTGCGACCGATTGCAGGAGCACAATGCATATGAAAATAATGCTTCGAACATTGCGCACTGACAATAGCAAGAAGCGCAAATACGTTTCGGGCAAGCAACCGCGTTACAACGCTGGCGTTCAATTTGTTGGCGAACCCTTATGACTCCAAGCAAGACATCCTGTTCTGTCTGCAGAACTCAATTCACAGATTTGATTTCTATTGGCGGTCTGCGTCGCTCACGCTGTCAGATATGCGGTCATTCCGAACGTGTCGACATTCCCGCCTATGACTATACAAACTTCGCTATGGGCGGCACCGGTTTGGCGCATGAACGGCTTAAGTCTCAGGCCGACTTTATTTCGCCCTGGTTGCCGCCCCAACCACATGTGCTTGAACTGGGATGCGCAACAGGCGGCCTTGCCGCAACACTGCGAGCGCAGCACGTGATCGCCAGCTATGATGGCGTTGAACTATCGCCAGCGCGACACCAGGCAATGACCATTCTTGACCGCGTGTTTGATGCGCCCATTCACGAACTGCTCAATCGACGCGCGTTTGACGACAAGCGATATGACCTCGCAATCGCGTCACATTATCTCGAACACATTCCCGATCCTGGCGCCCAGATTGATGCATTGCTTGAAATACTGGATGACAATGGAGTTCTATTTATTGAAGTCCCGAACAGATCGGGCCACAGGCTGCTGCCCTTCGACGACAATCGCTCGCACATTCACTTCTTCAGCGTGGCCTCGCTTTCGCGTTTGTTGATTGACCGAGGCCTTCAGGTTCTATCTGTCACAACGGGGGCGCAGCTCGATCAGCGATACTCCGATTCCTTGCGCGTGATCGCACGCCGCTCGAGCAGTTTCCAAAACTATGCAACGCTGCTGTCGAACAATCCAGCTCTTTCGGGGAGCGACAAGGTCATCATCTGGGGCGCAGGAGGCATGACCGATGAACTGCTCGCACATTTTTTTGATCCTGCGCGCATCGCCTGCTTCATCGACAAGGATCCGGCAAAACAAGGCGCCACGCGTCTCGGCGCAACGGTTGTCGCGCCAGCAATTCTCGAAACTATGCAGCAGGGTATCCTATTGATCAATTCGATCGAAGCCGAGACCGCCATTCGCGCGCAAATTGCGACCGATTATCCAGATCTCCCGCTTCGCATCGTTGGGCTCTCCACTCTGCTCGAAGGCTGAGGTGGGTCAGTCGAAATTGACCCGCTCTTTTTCGATCACAATTGGAAATCGTCGCGCATAGGCCAGCAGCAACGCGACATATTCGCCAACAAGCCCCAGAGCCAGGAGCTGGATGGCGCCAAGAAACAGCGTCGCTAACAACATCGGCGTTATGCCGATTGGAATTGACGACCAATAGACAAGCTTGAGCACGAAATAGACACAGCCGCCCAGCGCGCTCAGCAAAGCGACGACGCCACCTGTCATAGTCATCAACCGCATTGGCGCCTTGGAATAAGTCGATAGTGCGACAAACGCCAGATCAATCAGATCGGATAGCGAGTGCCGGGAGCGTCCGTGCTTTCGTATGGGTTGATCGTATTCAACAATGGCGCGGGCAAAGCCAATTTCAGCGACAAGACCGCGGAAATATGGCTCCGGATCATAAAGCGGTCGCATCGCCTCGATGAACTGCCGGTCATACAGGCCATAACCAAAAAAATTCGATATCTGCTCAACGTTTGATATGCGTTTGATCAAAGCATAGAACAAGCGTCGAATATTGCTGATTAATATCCCTTCGCGCGAGGTGCGATGCACCGCGATGACCACCTTGAAGCCCTCACGCCATCGAGCCAGCATCTCGGGGATAATTGCGGGAGGCGTTTGCAAATCCGCAAGAACAGGTATCACCAGGTCGCCTCTCGCCTGCAGCATTGCATAATAGGGTGAACGCTGCGCGCCAAAATTGCGCGCATTGACGATGATTTTGACCTGACCGTCGCGTGTGGCGATCTCTTTCAGGATCGCGACCGTTTTGTCGGTTGAGCAATTATCGATGAAAATATGCTCATGATCGTATTCAGGCAAGCGTGCCTCAAACAGCCGCCTGACAGCCTGATAGCATTCGCCTATGCCCGCTTCTTCATTGTAACAGGGCGTAACAATACTGATGAGCGGCTTCATCCGGAAATCCCTGTTTGCTGCGCTGTGAACCTGTGTGACCAGCCATGACTTTCCGCAGTCCGCACAATTGCGTCCTCAAGACTCGTCCAGACGTCAAGACCGAGCGAGGTCCGCGCAAGCCCAATCGATGGAATATATCGTGCGCGTGGCGTAAGCGGGTCCGCCTTTCCAACAACGCGCACGGACTTTTGCGCACCCAATGTCGCAGCGACCTTTAGCGCAAGTTCACCAATCGAAATGGCCTGATCCGAGCCGACATTGTATGCTGTTCCCGGCGCGCCATCGGTCAAAATACGGATCAACCAGGCGCTGAGGTCGCCTGCATAAAGGTAGGAGCGCAACGGCGTCCCATCGCCGTTTACAATAATTTCGCGATCACACAGGACATCGCGAATGAAATTGCCTATCGCAAAATGCGCATCAAGCGGCAAGCCAGGACCGACCGCCGCAAACACGCGTGCGGACATCGCCTCAAAGCCGGCCGCGTCGGAAATAATACGGCACCACAACTCTGCAGCGCGCTTAGAAGACCCATAGGTCGAA
>CAIZEI010000150.1 GCA_903931945.1 uncultured Hyphomicrobiales bacterium
CGCCGCGCGCGGTGCGGCGGTGTCCGCTGGCCAACGCGCTGCCGCCGACCCGTCCGACCCCGCCGCGATGAAGGCGTTGTCCGGCGCGGAATCGCAACTCGCGGGCGCGATGAGCCGCCTGATGGTGGTCGTCGAGTCCTACCCGAATTTGAAGGCCAACGAGACGATGATGCAGTTGTCCGAAGAGATGACTTCGACGGAGAACAAAGTGTCCTTCGCCCGGCAGGCCTACAATGACTCGGTGATGCAGTACAACACCTCGCGCGAGCAGTTCCCGGCGGTGGTGTTTGCGGGCGTGTTGGGCTTTCAGGCCGCGGAGCTGTTTGAGATTACGAATGTGACCGAACGCGAAGCGCACAAAGTAAAATTCACCTGAAGCCATGGACTTTTTCGCGGCCCAGGCCCAAGCCAAAGGGCGCACCCGCTCGCTGATTGTTTATTTTATTCTCGGCGTGGCGGGGTTGGTCGTCACGCTCAACGTGCTCGCATTGTTTGGCGCGCGGGCGGCCCATCTGCGCAGTCAAATGCGGTTGGGGCGGTATGCACAAAGCTACTCCGTTGATGATAACACCGATAGTGGCGGCGTGTGGAATCCCGGCCTGTCGGTGATGGTGACGCTCGGGACGCTAGCGATTGTCGGTGGCGCGTGTCTCTATAAAATATCTGAACTGCGCGCGGGTGGTTCGGCAGTGGCGGAGAGCGTGGGCGCGCAACCAATGTCGCCGCAGACGACGGATTTGGCGGAGAAACGCCTCCGCAATATTGTGGAGGAAATGGCGCTGGCCTCGGGCGTGCCGGTGCCGGGAATTTATATTATCGAGGAAGATTCCATCAACGCCTTTGCGGCGGGATTTCGCCCCGAGGATGCGGTGGTGACGGTCACGCGCGGGGCTTTAAAAAATCTTAACCGCGACGAATTGCAAGGCGTCATCGCGCACGAATTCAGTCACATTCTCAATGGCGATATGCGGCTGAATGTGAAACTTATCGGCGCGGTATTTGGCTTGCTGGTTATCGCGATTATCGGGCGCATCATTTTGCAATCCGTGGGGCGCACCCGTTTTGGTTCGCGCGACCGCGACGACGGGCGCGTGGTAGCGATAGGCTTTGCGGCGGGCATTGCGCTGGTAGCCGTCGGTTCGCTGGGCGTGCTCTTTGGTCGGTTAATCCAGGCGGCGGTTTCGCGCCAGCGTGAACGCCTGGCCGATGCCTCGGGCGTGCAATTTACGCGCAACCCCGGCGGTCTCGCGGGGGCGTTGAAAAAAATCGGCGGTCTCGAACAAGGCTCGTTGATTGAACACGCGCACGTGCAGGAAACGGCGCACATGTTTTTTGCCCCGGCGCTCAATGGCATGTTTGCCACGCATCCGCCGCTGGAGGAGCGCATCCGCGAACTCGACCCGCAGTGGGATGGAAAGTTTGTCGCCGTCAAACCCCAGGCGAATGAAATGGCGAATGTGGGGCAGCCTACGCAGGCCGCTGCAATTTTATCGGGAGTAAACGCCGCGAAGTGGCTCGTGCCCGCGAGTGTCGCTTCGGCGGTAGCGCTGGAGGATGTCCAAACGTGGCGCGCGAGCTTGCCCACGACCATTACAGACGCGTTGAATGATGAATCAGGCTGTCGGGCGATTGTCCTCGCTTTAG
>CAIZEI010000151.1 GCA_903931945.1 uncultured Hyphomicrobiales bacterium
ATCGGCGCGCCCGAATGGAAAACCGACCCCGATTTCGCCAAACCGGTCGCGCGCCTGCCGCGTCTCAACCAGATTTTCGGACGCATCGAAGACTGGACGATGACCAAGACCAAATTCGAGGCGATGAACATCCTGAACGAATTCGACATTCCCTGCGGACCCATTCTTTCGATGAAAGAACTGGCGGAGGATCAATCGCTCCGCGCCACCGGAACGATCGTCGAAGTCGATCATCCCGTACGCGGCAAATATCTCTCGGTCGGAAATCCCATTAAATTGTCCGGAAGCCCAACCGAAGTGACGCGTTCGCCGCTGCTTGGCGAGCACACTGACGAAATCCTGCGTCAGGCGCTCGGTTACACGGAACAGGAGGTTGCCGAGATTCGGCACGCTGGCGCGCTTGATCCGCTGCCTAAAAAGCCGACCGCGTAATCGTTCGAGCAATCGGTCGGGCGCGCTCACTCCCGACCGAAATCTCGCCACCCTGCATTTTCAAAATATCCTTTGCGTCGAAATCGATTTGGAACAACCGCGAAAAGTGCGGACCTGGGGGAAACAAAATGTCGGATCCGCATACGCGAGGCGCCATGTCGCGCTCATTTGGCAATGGCTATCGCTGGGCTCAGCTCATCATGGGCGTCGTCTGCATGGCAATGATCGCCAATCTTCAATATGGCTGGACTCTGTTTGTCGATCCCATCGACGCATAGAACCATTGGGGCCGCGTCGATATCCAGTTCGCGTTTTCGTTGTTTGTATTGACCGAGACCTGGCTGGTCCCCGTCGAGGCCTGGTTCGTCGATCGCTTCGGCCCCACCATCGTTGTCATGTTTGGCGGCGTGATGATCGGGCTGGCGTGGATCCTCAACGCCTATGCGAGTTCGCTCTGGATGCTCTACCTTGGCGCAATCCTTGGCGGCGTCGGCGCGGGCTCCGTATATGGAACCTGCGTCGGAAACGCCTTGAAATGGTTTCCGGACCGGCGGGGACTCGCTGCGGGCCTGACCGCAGCCGGCTTTGGGGCCGGCGCAGCCATCACGGTTGTGCCGATCGCCCAGATGATCAAGGCGAACGGCTATGAACAGGCGTTCCTGACCTTCGGCATCGGGCAAGGCTTGATCGTACTCACTCTTGCGTTGTTCATTCGCCCACCGACAACGTCCGGCCCGGCGATCAGGAAGGCCAGCAAATTCGCACAGACGATGGTCGACTATGCGCCGAAGAACGTGTTGAACAAACCTGTGTTCTGGGCGCTGTATCTGGCCTTCGTCACGGTCGCCTGTTGCGGTCTGACGTTCGCGGCGCAGGTCGCCCCGCTCGCCAAGGACTTCAAGATCGCTGACATGCCGGTCAGCATCATCGGCATACAGGGCGCCGCACTCGCCGTCGGCCTCTCACTGCAGCGAATTTTCGACGGTTTCGGGCGCCCGTTCTTCGGCTGGGTGTCCGACAACATCGGGCGCGAAAACACGATGTTCATTGCTTTCGCAACGGCGGCAGTCGCGCTCTACACGGTCGGAAACTATGGGCAATCGCCAACGGTCTTTGTCATTGCCTCCGCCATCTATTTTCTCGTGTTCGGCGAGATTTACAGCCTCTTCCCCTCGACCTGCGGAGACACATTCGGGGCGAAGTTCGCCGCCACCAACGCGGGAATGCTTTACACGGCCAAAGGAACTGCGGCGTTGCTCGTGCCATTCGCCGGCCAGCTTGCCGCTGCGCAGGGCTGGCACAATGTGTTCACAATCGGCGTCGGACTCAACGCGGCCGCGGCGCTGTTCGCCCTGTTCGTCATCAAACCCTTGCGGGCGCGCCATATCGCAAATTCGCAAAAGCCTTAAATCGATGCGCAGCCGCGATCGATCTGCGCTATTTGAAACGTGCGCGCCGGTTCTGGCCGGCGCGCGCTCATTCTTGCGACACCCCCCTCGTCTCGTCTCGAAAGGCGCCGGCCAATCCTGCAGCCGTCAACCAAACGTCCACGATATCGCTGGCGCCATCGCATCGCCCGCGCCAATCTGTTAGCATGTAGAAAAGCGTCGGCGGACGGGGCCGCGCTGTGAAGGGGGTAGACATGCCGGGCATTCGTTTTTCGTCCGCAGTTCTGGCTGCGGTCTTCAGCGCAGTTATGTGTCGCAGCGCGCTGGCTGCGGACACGTTCAAGATCGATGTGATTACGCCCCTGACCGGCGGCGGGTCGTTTCTCGGAAAAGGCCAGCAATTCACGCTGGAGGCGCTCAAGGCCATCGCGAACAAGGAAGGCGGCATTGTTGGCCGCGAGATCGAATTTGTCTATCATGACGATCAGTCGAGCCCGCAGACCGCTGTGCAACTTGCAACCGCAGTCATCGCCGGCAAACCGGCTGTTATGATCGGCTCCAGCCTCGTGGCGATGTGCAACGCCATCGCGCCATCGCTGAAATCCGGTCCCTTCGATTATTGTCTGTCGCCGGGCGTGCACCCGCCTGCGGGCTCATTCCAGTTTTCGAGCAATATCGACACGCATGATCTCATGGATGTCATGCTGCGCAATTTCAAACTGCGGGGCTGGACGAAAATTGCTTTCATGACGTCGACAGACGCGTCGGGGCAGGACGCTGAACGCGGCTTTGACGAAGCGATGAAATCGCCCGAGTTTGCAGGGCTCGCGGTCGTTGAACGCCAGCGTTTCAATCCAACGGACGTGTCCGTATCGGCGCAGATTGAGCGCATCAAGGCCGCCGCGCCGCAGGTCTTTGTCGCCTGGTCCACCGGCGCCCCGATTGGCACAATCCTGAAAGCCACATATCAGGCGGGCCTCGATGTCCCCTTTGTCACCACCAGCGGCAACCAGACCTTCGCGCAGTTCGATCAATACAAGGATTTCATGCCAAAATCGGTCTATCTGCCGGCATCGGCCTTTTTCGCGCATGACGGCCTGTACACGCTCGACCCGCTTGTCGAGGATGCGCAAAAGCGGTTTTTCGATGCGCACAAGGCGGCGGGCGTCGTACCAGATAATATGGCGGCGCTGGTTTGGGACCCCGTCAACATCATCATTTCGGCGCTGCGCAAGCTGGGCCCTGACGCCAAAGCCGAGGATGTCAGGGCCTATATTGCGGGGCTGACCGATTATCCTGGCGCGGTCGGCATTCACGATTTCAAAGCCGTGCCGCAACGCGGACTGACCACCAAAAACGCGATCATGACGCTTTGGGATCCAGCCCTGCACAACTGGGTTCCGGCAAGTCGGCCCACAGGCCTTCTGTTGGCAAAATAGGTCAGCGCCGACGTGTCGGGATTTTTGCAGATTGTCATTGGCGGCCTGTCGCAGGGCGGGGTTTTTGCCGCCGTCGCGCTCGGCTTTTCGCTGGTTTACCGCGTCACCGGCGTCGTGAACCTGTCACAGGGCGCGTTCTGCGTGCTTGGCGCGATGGCGATGTATTATTTTCAGGTCGTGTTCGGCTGGCCGACGCCCATCGCCGCATTTGCAGCGATCGTTTCGGTCGTTGCCTTCGGTCTGCTCGTTGGGGTTTCCACTTTCGTGCCCGCCGTCTCGACCCTGCCCGTCAGCAGCACGCTTGTGTTGACGGCGGGATTGCTGACCTTCCTTGAAGGCGTCGCGCTGATCGTCTGGGGCAATCAACCCTATGCGCTGCCGCCATTCTCCGGCGAAGCGCCGGTCGTATTTGGCGCGCTGCGAATCCCCACGCAAGGCCTCTGGCTTGCAGGCGGCACAGTTGCGATGATTGCAGCGCTCTGGCGGCTGGTTTATCGCACGTCGCTCGGCCGCGCCTTGCAGGCCTGCGCCGAAAACGCCACGGCGGCTCGCCTGATGGGCATCGACACCAAACGGATGATGCTCATCTCATTTGGACTGGCGGCCGCGATTGGCGCCACAAGCGGACTTCTCGTCGCGCCAATCACGTCTCTCCAGTTCGATTCGGGGAGTTTTTTCACGACCTCCGGCTTTATCGCCGTCGCCATTGGCGGCATGGGCAGTTTCGCGGGCTCTGTCATTGGCGGGCTGACGCTCGGCGTCGCCGAACAACTCGCCGCTTATTATGTCTCTTCGCTTTTCGCCAACACGCTGGCTCTGCTTCTGCTCCTGGCGATGCTGCTGTGGCGCCCGAATGGATTGTTCTCCAGCGGCCCCGCACGGCGCGTCGATGTCCGTTCGGAAGCCCCGGTGCATCGCGCGGTCATCCGCTTGCCCGATGGTCGTATGATCGGACTTGCGCTTGCGCTTGTCATTGGCCTTGGCGTCATGCCGCTTCTGCCTCTGCCAAATGGCGTGTTGCCGTCGCTGGCTATCTCGATGATCCTGTTTATTGCTGTGCTGGGGCTTGATGTGCTGATGGGATGGGCCGGGCAAGTCAGCCTCGGACAGGCCGGTTTCATGGCGATTGGCGGCTATACTGCCGCCATCCTCGCAACGACCTATGACTGGTCGCCGCTCGCGGGCGTTGCGGCGGGAGTCGCCCTCGCCCTCGTCTGCGCTCTGCTGCTTTCGCTGGTCACCGGAAAATTGCGCGGACACTATCTTGCCCTGGCGACGCTGACATTCGGCCTGCTGGTGGATTCGCTAACCGTCGGACTGATCGACCTCACCGGTGGCCCTTCCGGACTTGTCGGCATCCCGTCCTTCGGCGTGGCGGGATTCGATTTTGACACCCCCGCCAGCATGTACTGGCTGGCGCTGGCGCTGGCTGCAATCTTCGTCGTCCTGCTCGAAGGCGGAATGCGCTCGAAATTCGGTCGCGATTTACAGGCTGTGCGCACAGACCAGCTTGCAGCAGCCGCGCTCGGCGTGAATGTCGGGCGTGTCAAGACAACAGCGCTGTGCATTTCTTCTGCGCTGGCCTCGCTTTCCGGTTCGCTCTACGCTTTCAACTTCCATTTCCTCTCGCCCGAAATGGTTGCAACGCCCCGCTCCTTCGAGATGATCGCCATGCTGGTGCTGGGCGGCGAAGGCACGCTTGTTGGCGGTTTGTTCGGCGCGCTGGCGCTGACTTTGTTGCCAACGCTCGTGCAAGGCCTCGCGCTTTACAAGACCATGGCCGAGGGCGCTCTGCTGGTCGGCACTTTCCTGCTCCTGCCTGAGGGTCTGTTTGGGCGGTTTGTGCTGGCAATCGCGCGCTGGGGCAAAGCTGGCTCCATGGCGCAGGGAAAGCTCCCGACATGACGTCGCCTGCTCTCGAAGTTCTCGATGTTTCCCGTCGGTTCGGCGGCTTGCTGGCTGTCGACCAGGTCAGCTTCACGATCGCACAAGGCGGTCTGAGCGCCCTGATCGGCCCGAACGGGGCGGGCAAGACCACCCTCTTCAACGCCATCACCAATCTGTTTCCGCCAAGCGCGGGCGAAGTGCGTTTTTTAGGAGAATCGCTCGCGGGTCTGGCCGGCGACAGGATCGCGCGACTTGGACTGATCCGGACATTCCAGTCCGCGCGCGTTTTTCCCGGCATGACGGTGCTCGAAAATGCGCTCGCAGGCGCCTGCCTGCACGTCCGCGCGCATCCTGCCGCACAGATGCTGCGCCTGCCCGGCGCACGCGCCGAGGAACGCAAATTGCGCGGTAAGGCCGAAGCGCTTCTCGACTTGATTGGCCTCCTGGCGTTTCGCGATTCCGCCGCAACGGACTTGCCGATGGGCGCACAAAAGAATCTTGAAGTCGTGCGGGCGCTGATGGCCAATCCGCGCATGTTGCTGCTGGATGAGCCTGCTGCAGGCCTCAACGATAGCGAAACCGCCGACCTTGCAGCCTTGCTGACCGCCATCAGGGATACGGGCGTGACCATCATGGTCGTCGAGCATAACATGTCGCTGGTGATGGGCATTGCCGATCAGGTGATCGTGCTCGACGCAGGCAAGCTCGTTGCTGTGGGATCGCCAACCGAAATCCAGGCGAACAGGCGCGTGATCGAAGCCTATGTGGGAGCGGAGGGCTGATATGCTCAAGGCGGCAAATCTCTGCGCCGGTTATGGGCGCGACACGGTCCTGCGAAATATCGACCTGACTGTTTCGCCCGGCGAAATTGTCGCGTTGATCGGCGCCAATGGCGCGGGCAAATCGACATTGGTCAAAACAATCGCCGGGTTGCTGCCCGTCCGCAGCGGCGCGATTTCGTTTGACGGCGAGAGGCTCGACCGCCTGACTCCCCGCGAGCGCGTCTTGCGCGGGATCTGTCTTGTGCCAGAGGGGCGGCAGATGTTCGGCGGCCTCACGATCGAGGCCAATCTGCGGCTGGGCGCCTATGCCCGCAAAGGGCTCGGCGACGCCGCGTTGAAGGACCTGATGGCGGATGCGTGCCGACCCTTCCCCATTCTGACACCGCGCTTGCATGAGCCGGCCGCCAATCTTTCAGGAGGTCAACAACAGATGCTGGCGATCGCGCGCGGGCTAATGTCGAGCCCCAAAGCGCTGCTTCTGGATGAACCCTCGCTTGGCCTGGCGCCGACGCTTGTCTCGGAAATTTTCCGCCTGATCGCCGACCTGCGCTCGCGCGGCTTCGCAATCCTGCTGTCCGAACAAAACGCGCGGCAAAGTCTGGCGATTTCCGACCGGGCCTATGTCATCGAGAACGGCTCGATCACCGCCAGCGGGACGGCCGGAGAAATACTGGCTTCCGACGAAATCGCGCAAAAATATCTGGGCGTTGGTCATCGCGTTGGCGATCCCACCAGCGCAAAACAGGTTGCCATGACCGCGCGTTTGCGCGACATCATGGCCGAAAATCGGGTTCTTTGAAAGGCAAGGTATGATCGGCTGTCGACTGGCGGCGGATATCGGCGGCACTTTTACCGATATCGTGCTCGAGATGCCGCATGGCTTCGTATCGGAAAAGGTGCTGACAACGCCACAAGCGCCGGAACAGGGCGTTCTGACAGGCGTGCGCCAGGCGCTGGCGCGCGCGCGCGTGACCCCCGAGGCGATCGAAGTCGCAATCCATGGCGCGACCCTCGCAACCAACGCAATCATCGAACGGCGCGGCGCGCGCACCGCTCTCATCGCGACGCAGGGCTTTCGCGACACGCTGGAATTCGCCTTCGGCCACAGATTCGATCAATATGATTTGTTGATGCAAAGACCCGAACCCTTGGCGCCGCGCCCGCTGCGCTTTGAGGCGCCCGAGCGCATTGGCGCCGACGGCTCGGTGCTGCTGTCGCTCGACGAAGCCGCAGTGCGCGCGCTTGCCAAACAGTTGCGCGATAGCAAAATCGAATCCGCCGCCATCTGTTACATGCACGCCTACCGCAACCCGGCGCATGAGGCGCGCACACGCGACATTCTGACTGAAGAGCTGCCCGGATTATACATCAGCGTCTCACACGAGATTTGCCCTGAAATCCGGGAATATGAGCGCGCCTCCACCACGGTCGCCAACGCCTATGTGCAGCCGCTGATCGCCTCCTATCTCGGGCGTTTGAGCGAGGGACTGCTCGCCATGGGAATCAAGGCGCCGCTGCTGATGATCATGTCCAGCGGATCGCTGACATCGGTTGAAACCGCCCGCAAATACCCAATCCGGCTCGTCGAATCCGGCCCCGCCGGCGGCGCGATTCTTGGCCAGCACGTCGCCCGGCAGGTCGGGGCGAATCGGGCCATCGCCCTCGATATGGGCGGCACGACGGCCAAGATTGTCCTGCTCAACGAATATCAACCGCGACACGCCCGCATGATGGAGGTGGCGCGCGTGCATCGCTTTCGCGCGGGCAGCGGCTTGCCCCTGCGAATCCCTGTGATCGACCTGATAGAAATTGGCGCAGGCGGCGGCTCGCTCGCCAGCGTCGATTCGCTCGGCCGCATCGTTGTGGGTCCGCGCAGCGCCGGCGCGTCGCCCGGGCCGGCGTGTTATAGTCTCGGCGGCAAAGAGCCGGCCATTACTGACGCCGACCTGTTGCTGGGCAAACTCGACCCTGAGAATTTCGCCGCCGGCACGATGCGCCTGAATGAAGCGCGCGCGCGCGAGGCGATCGATATGCACGTCGCTGCGGCGATCAGGACCGATGCGCCGACGGCGGCGGCGGGCATTGTTGAAATCGTCGATGAAAATATGGCCAACGCAACGCGCGTTCACGCGAGCGATCATGGCGACGAAATAGAATCCCGCACTCTGATTGCAACAGGTGGCGCTGCGCCGCTTCATGCGGGCCGCATCGCGCGAAAACTTGGCATCGACCGGCTGGTGATTCCGGTGGGCGCAGGCGTCGGTTCTGCGCATGGATTTCTGAGAGCCCCCGTCGCCTATGAGGCTGTCGCTTCCCATGTGATGTCGCTGAAATCCTTTAACCTGCAGGCCATCAATGCGCTCTTTGCGCGCCTGCGCGCCGAGGCGCATGACATCGTCAATCTCGGCGTTGGATATGGCGACATCGTCGAGCGACGATTCGCCGATATGCGCTATCGCGGTCAGGGCCACGATTTGCAAGTCGAGTTACCCGTGCGCGACTATGGGCCAGGCGACGGCGAAAGCCTCGCAAGGCTTTTCGACGAGGCCTATCTGCGGGTCTACAATCGCACAATTCCGGGACTTTCTGTCGAAGCGCTGACCTGGACGCTGGAACTCTCGCGCGCGCCGCCGCAGTCCCCTGGCGAGCAGACTTCCCTGCGCGTCGTGCATGGCGTGGCGAAGCCCAGTGGGCAGAGAAGCGTATTTGACGCTGATCTTGGCGCTCGCGTTGACGCTGGCGTTTATCATCGCAACGCCTTGCAGCCCGGAGCTGTTTTCACCGGCCCCGCGCTGATTATCGAAGACCAGACAACAACCTTTGCGCCTTCGGCCTTTGACTGCGCCGTCAGCGAACATGGCCATCTCATATTGACGCGGCGGAGCGGGGCATGAACGAGGGATTTGAACGCATCCGCAAACAGGTTATGTGGGACCGGTTGCTTTCGCTGGTCGAGGAGCAGGCGCGCACCCTGATGCGCGTCGCCTTTTCAACGGTCGTGCGCGAGGCAGGCGATCTCTCGGCAGGCGTGTTCAACGCGCGTGGCGAAATGCTGGCGCAGGCGGTCACCGGCACGCCTGGCCATGTGAATTCCATGGCGCGTTCGGTGAAGCATTTTATCGCTGCGTTCCCTTTGCAGACAATGCGCGAAGGCGACGCCTACGTCACCAACGATCCCTGGAAAGGCACCGGCCACCTGTTCGATTTCACTGTTGTTTCGCCAGCATTTTGCAAGGGAAAGCTGGTCGCCATTTTCGCAGCGACCGCTCATGTCGCCGATATCGGCGGCAACGGTCCGTCGCCCGATTCCCGCGATGTCTATGCGGAAGGCCTGTTCATCCCGCTCATGCCACTGGTCGTTGCGGGCCAGATGAACGCCCAATTAATACAGATCGCGCGCGCCAACAGTCGTGAGCCAGACAAGCTCGAAGGCGATATCCACGCTCTGGTCGCCAGCAACGAAACGGGCGCCGCGCAGCTCCGCCGCATGATGAATGAATATGGACTCAGCGATATCGAGGAGTTGAGCGCGCATATTCTTGATTCGACCGACCGTTCTATGCGCGAGGCCATCGCAGCACTGCCAAAGGGTCGGTGGACAAGCGCCATGCGCATCGACGGCTTCGACGAACCGATCGATTTTGTCGCAACGCTGACCATTGATGATGAAAACATTTACGTCGATTTTGCGGGCAGTTCGCCAATGTCCCGGCACGGGGTGAATTGCCCGATGTGCTATGCCGACGCCTACACAACTTTTGGCGTCAAATGTATTGTCGCGCCCGACCTGGCGCATAACCATGCGGTTCTTTCGCGCATTCACATCTCCGCGCCCGAAGGCTGCATCCTGAATGCGCCCTCGCCTGCGCCCGTCACCGCGCGGGCGATCATCGGCCAGATGCTGCCCGATACTGTGTTTGGTTGCTTCGACAAGGCGCGCGCTGGTCTTGCGCCCGCCGAAGGCACCGCCGCAAGCTGGACGCTGCGACTTGCCGCCGATCCAGGGCTGACTGGGCATCGCGGCGGAACGCGCTTTACCGCACAGAGCTTTCAAAGCGGCGGCATGGGCGCCCATCCCCTTGGCGACGGATTGGCGGCAACGCCCTTTCCCTCGGGCGTGCGCGCCATCGCGGTTGAAATCACCGAGGCGCTGACGCCGCTCGTCTTCTGGAAAAAGGAGCTGCGCCAGGATTCGGGCGGCGCCGGGCGCATGCGCGGCGGAATGGGCCAATCGATTGAGGTCGGCAGCCGCGAAGATGCGCCTTTCGCTGTGTTCGCCCGATTCGAACGGGTCGAAAATCCGGCGCGGGGCCGAGCAGGCGGCGGAGATGGCGCAGCGGGCGTTGTGCGGTTGAAATCAGGCGCAGTTCTCGCGTCCAAGGGTCTGCACATCGTTCCGGCTGGCGACCGTCTCTCGCTGGAAATGCCCGGCGGCGGCGGCTATGGAAACCCGGAAACACGCGATCCCGTGGCCGTCCAGCAGGATGTCCGCAACGGCTATATCAGCGCGGACGCCGCGCACAATGTTTACAAGGTCGCCATGAATCAACGTGGCGAAGTGGATATGGCCGCGACAAAAACAATGCGCGAACTCGGCGAAACCAGGCCCGAGTGAAGCCTTTCTGCTTTGAACGCTGCGCGCTATGCGCATGGGATATGTGCATAGCGCCTCGCAATCCGTCGGCGATTGTGTTTATGTAGCGTGCGCCTTCACGGCGAATCAGTTTCCGCGCCAGCGCGCGGCTCCGTTCCCATCAGACCGGTCGCGAAAATAGCTTGAGCAAATCTCCCTGGCAGTTCCGGCCGCGCGGCAAACAGCCCGAGCCCACACCGCCGCCTCCCGGTCTGGCCGCCCGTCAGGCAGCCGCCCTGATTCTTGCCGATGTGGCGGGTCAGGGCGTCAGTCTCGACGAATCATTCGAGCCCGACAGTCCGAGCGCGCGTCTTGCGGAGCTTGATCCACGCGACCGCGCGTTGACGCGCTCGATCGTTGTGACCTCCTTTCGCAGGCTGGGAACCATCCGCCTCGCACTCGCCCGGTTCATCGAAAAGGGACTCCCGCGCAAAGCTCATTCGCTCGAATGGACCCTGGTTGGCGCAGCGGCGCAGATTTTGTTTCTCGATACGCCGGACCATGCAGCGGTCGATCTGGCGGTCCATTCCATCAAGAGCGATCCCCGCACCGCCCCGTTTGCAGCGCTGGCCAACGCGGTCCTGCGCAATATCGCCCGTCAGGCCGACGAACTGCGCACGCCCGAAGATCCTTTCGCGGATACGCCCAACTGGCTCGCCGCCCGCTGGCGCGCGCATTATGGCGAAGCAACAGCGCGCGCAATCGCGCTGGCGCATCGCGAGGAGCCAACGCTCGATTTGACAGTGCGGAGCGAGCCGGAAGCCTGGGCCCAACGCCTTGGCGGAATTGTGCTGCCCACAAAATCGTTGCGTCTGGACACGCACGCCCCGGTTTCTGAATTGTCCGGTTACGACGAGGGACAATGGTGGGTGCAGGATGCGGCGGCCAGTCTGCCGGCGCGCCTGCTGCGTGTAGAACCTGGCATGCGCGTCGCCGATCTTTGCGCGGCGCCTGGCGGCAAGACAGCCCAACTCGCGGCTGCCGGCGCCCAGGTGATGGCGCTGGATCGCTCGGCTGGCCGACAAAAGCGCTTGGCGGCCAATCTCTCGCGCCTTAATCTGTCTGCGGATATCAGGGTCGGCGACACGCTGACGGCGGAACTGGGCGTTTTCGACGCCGTCTTGCTCGACGCGCCCTGCACGGCAACCGGGACTATCCGGCGACACCCAGATGTCGCATGGAACAAATTTGCCGGCGATGTCACCACCTTGTCGGCGCTGCAAACCCGTATGATCGACCGCGCCATCGCCATGCTGCGACCGGGCGGGTATCTTGTCTATTGCGTCTGTTCGCTGGAGCCGGAAGAGGGCGAACAACGGATTGCCGCCCTGCTGCGACGCAATCCCGATATAATCAGGTCGCCCGTCGATGCGCAGGAAATCGGCGGCCTGACGCAATGCGTAACCGCCGAAGGCGATCTGCGCACGTTGCCCTCGCATTTGCCAAATGAAAATCCTCGCCACGCAGGACTTGACGGATTCTTTGCCGCCCGTTTGAAAAGGCGCGGATAGAACAGTTTCGAGCGAAGCAGGAACCGGTTTCGCTCCGGACGATTGCTCCACAATCGGCGGGAGTAATGCGTAAAAGAGTGACCCTGGATGCATTTTTCGATCCGACCTGATCTGAAAATGTTCTAGAATTCATGGACTTTTGTAGGTAAGGCTGAGTTGCGTGTGGGGTAAAATGCAAATTAAACCGGGCAGATGCGTCGGCGGCCCTTGTAAATGTCAATATTTGGCCAGCCATCGGGAGGCGCCGGAATCTTGATGCGGACCTCGCTTGCCGAACGTCTTTACATCTCGCGATTGATTGCGCGCGAAGCCCTGAGGCGGCTGCTGCATGGACTGGCTTGCCCCCGGCGCAACATCTCGCGCTGGTTTGCCCGGATACCCAGACGGTTGTTGATTGCGCCATCGGACATCCGCACCGCCGACCCCACAATTGCCGATGATATCTACGCCGGCTATTTTTCCTTCGCAGGCAAGATCATCAACACACACGGCTGCAGCCCGTTCGAAACCCCGCCCCCCTCTCAGGCCTGGTCGGATACGCTGGAAGGCTTTGGCTGGCTGCGGCATCTGCGCGCCGCCGATACGCCACTGTCGCGCGCCAATGCGCGGGCGCTCGTGACGGACTGGCTGGATTGGGCGAATCGCGGGCGCGCCAATTGGACGCAGCCTGTTGCCTCCCGACGCGTTCTTTCATGGCTGAGCCACTCGCCGCTCATTCTGGAGGATGCGGATATAGGATTCTACCGCCGCGTGATGAAAAGTCTTGGCCTCCATGCGGTCAACCTGCGCGACGAAGGCGGCGTGCAAAACAGCCCTGCAGAACGGCTGACCGCGATGATTGCTGTAGCCGCGCTCGGCCTTTGCTCAGAAGGTCTTGGCGCATTGCAACGTCGGTCGACTGCAAGCCTGGCGGCGGAAATCGCGTGGCAGATATTGCCCGATGGCGGGCATATCAGCCGAAATCCACAAGTCATTCTCGATCTGTTGCTGGATCTCCTGCCATTGCGGCAAGCCTATGCCGCACGCGGACTGGCGGCGCCAGCGTCCCTGTTGAATGCGATCGACCGGATGTTGCCGATGTTGCGCCTGTTCAGACTCGGCGATGGATCGCTGGGTTTGTTTAACGGAATGAGCGTCACCGCGCAGCATCAGCTTGCCGCAGCGCTGGCGCATGATGAAGCGCGGGCGGCAGCGCTCCTGGATGCGCCCTATTCCGGCTATCAGAGGATGGAGGCGCAGGACGCCATACTGATTATGGACGCGGGTCTGCCGCCAAAATCTGCATTTTCATGCGCTGCCCATGCAGGTTGCCTCGCATTTGAGTTTTCAACCGGTGGTTATCGTCTGATTGTCAATTGCGGTGCGCCAGCGGCAAATTACTCGGCCTCGCGGCCAGCGGCGCGATTGTCGGCAGCCCATTCCACACTTTCGCTTGGCGATACATCTTCATGCAAATTTGCCGAAGACGGCGGCGCGATGCGTTTGATCGCGGGCCAGATCGTTTCTGGACCGCGCCATATCTCCGTCAGCCGGACAGAAAGCGTCGATGATAGTATTATTTCGGCCTCGCATGACGGATATGCGCCAGCGTTCGGACTGATCCACCAGCGCACACTCGCTCTGTCGCGAGACGGCGCCAGCCTGTGCGGATGCGATAGCCTCGTTGCAACGGACCGCAGCGCAAAACCTGCACCCTGTGCGATACGCTTTCACCTGCATCCAGCGACCCGGCTCGAAGCCCTGCCCGACGGAGACATCATTATCGACCTGCCTGACGGCGCGCGCTGGCTGTTTCGCGCCAACGCGCCCGCTTCACTCGAGGAAAGCATCTTTTTCGCAAATC
Organism: uncultured Hyphomicrobiales bacterium; assembly: GCA_903931945.1. Classification (GTDB taxonomy): domain Bacteria; phylum Pseudomonadota; class Alphaproteobacteria; order Rhizobiales; family Beijerinckiaceae; genus Terripilifer. The sequence goes on from CAIZEI010000151.1 coordinate 13,916, forward strand.
TGGACCGGCCACGCAGCAGCCGACAGATTCTCATCCAGATCCAGGCTGGCGATGCAACATCCGTAGACTGGTCATTTGACCGGGTCGGGGACCACGCGCAGAACGAATGAATTCAGTCCAGAAAACCGGCATCGAAGTCAGTGCGCCCACGATGTCGACGATTATTTTTTGATCGCGCCAAGTTTCGCAAGAGCATTTCGCATGGGTTCGGGATCAACGATCCGATCGATCGGAACCACGTTCCGGATGTAGCCGCGCGACGCGAAGAACCTCTCCATATCGAGTATGGATTCAGGGAGGATGGCGCCGTTGGCGTTGACCTCCGCCCAGGCCGTGTTCTCATAAATCGTACGATCCTTGATCGGCGTATGCTTGATCAAGCCGTCGATCATTTCCGCGCGGTCGGGGCCGTGACGCGCAGCCTCAAGATAGCAACGGGCGCCCTTCAGATAGGCGAGCGAGAACCGATTGAGGACATCGCGATTTTTAGCCGCCCAGTCAGAATTGTAAAACATACCGCTGATTTCGAATGGTTGTTTGGCGACATCGTCCGGATTGAGAAACCGGACGGCGCCAGCGCGGACGGCGTTCTCGTCCAGTGGCGGAACTAGAACAGCGCCGTCAATCGCGCCATTGACAATCGCCAGAACAGTTTCGGGCATCCCGAGACTTTTCATTTCGACATCGTCGATGTTGAGTCCACCCGATTCGAGAATTTTCGCAGTCTCATATTCGGTCTGTGAGCCGGCGCCCGTCGTGGCAAGCGTCAAGCCCTTCAAATCCTTGATGCCCTTGACGCGCGCAAACACATCCTTGCGCAGAACGAGGGAATGATAGGCAGGCGTCTGTGCGCGGTTGGCGAAATAACGCACCGGCATTCCATCGCCAATCGCGTTAAACAAAGCTGCGCTCATGCCGCCGCCCATCAACTGGATGTCTCCACGCGCGATCAGTGGCGTCATATCGGCGCCCGAGCGGAACGGCGTAATCTCGACATCGAGACCCTGTTCGCGGAAATATCCGCGTTCGATCGCGCAAATCAGGGGGCCGTCGCCAATTGTCGGCACCGATCCGACAACAAGCCTCGTTTGAGGGATATCTGTTTGAGAATGCGCTGCGACCGACAGAAGCGTGGTCAAAGCCATGCCGGCGATGGCGTATAAGGTCTTGCTCACGCTCGTCTCCAAATCGTTCCATTGATCCGGCGTCAAGCTTACAGGAAACTGAGACGACTGGGGAATCGTCGCGAAAATCTGACATTGACCGCCTGCTGTTGCTTCGATTCGCATGAATGCGCATCGGGACGCAGAATGCCCGTACTTGGCTGATATTGCATATCCAATCCTGTCAGAAAGGCCTTCGAGACTTGCCGGAAAATGCAAAATACCGTAATTTCTGAGGTAACGAATCGTTGTCGATAATGGGTTACCGTCATGAATGTAGCTCCTCCAGTTGGCTGGCAACGAAAAGTTCAGTCAATCGCCCCGGAGAAAAGCGGCTTCGATGTCAAGGCGATCATCGGGCTTCTTGTCCGGCGTTCGCGGCAGATTATCGCCGTGCCTGTTGTCGCAATGACGCTCGCTGGATGCCTCACGCTGGTCTTGCCGCCGCGATATACGGCGACTGTCCAGATTTTGCTTGATCCCAAGCGTTCCGGCGCCATCGGCTCAGATGGCGAGTTTTCGAACGCAGTCGTCGATACAATCAAAATCAACAGCGTCACGTCCGTCATTCAATCGCAGGATCTGCTCGAACGCGTTGTGAAATCGGAGAAGCTGTCGGACCTGCAGGACTATTCGGATGGCGGTATGAGCGGATCGATCTTCCGGAGAATATCTGCATTCGTTCTGGGATCGACGCCGCAAGCGGCAAACGACGCGCTGAAAATCGCGCGGGCGGTCGACAGGGTGAAAGCCGGCCTGGCAATTACACGCGACGGCTTTACCTATGTCATCAGTGTGAATTTTACCGCGCGCGATCCCGCGCTTGCGGCGCGCATCGCCAAATCGATCGGCGACACCTATCTGAACGATCAACTTGAAGCCAAATACGATTCCATCCATAGGGCGTCGCTCTGGCTGGCCGACCGTTTGCATGATCTTGGCGCCGACCTCAAACAGAGCGAGGAGAATGTCGCAAAAATTCGCCAGACCTACGGGTTGACGGAAGGCGCAACCTCAACCGTCGATCGGCAGCAGGTGACTGAATACAATACACAATTGATCAATGCTCAGGCCGAACTTGTCGCCAAACAGTCGAAATTCGACCAGATTCGCCGCATTCAGCAGGAAGGCGGCGATCTCGAATCCCTGCCCGAGGTGGCCGCGTCGAGCGTGATTTCAAATCTGCGCGCGCAACAGGCTGACACCTCGCGGCAGGTTGCCGAACTCTCGCAGCGCTACGGCGCCCGCCATCCTGAAGTGCTGCGCGCCGCAGAGGCGCGGCAGTCTGTCAACAGGCAGATATCCGCCGAGGTCGGGCGCATTGTCGCAACTTTGAAAAACGATTACGAAACCGCCAACAAGCGCGTCCAAAGCCTGCAAGCCCAGATGAACAAGTTGACGGGCGCAGACAGCGTGGCGTCCAGCGACGGCCAGGCCCGACTGACCGAGGCTATGCGCGTTGCTGAGGCTAACAAGCAATTGTACGATAATTTTCTGGGCAAATTCAAGGAATCGGAACAGAGGGAAACCTTTCAGGAAGCCGAAGCCCGCATTATCGCACAGGCTCGTGTCCCTGAAGCGGCAAGCTTTCCAAAGCTGAGTGTCTTTCTGGCTGTATCTGGCGGTCTTGGTTTTGTACTCGGTATCGGTCTGGCTGTTTTACTCGAGCAGATGGAAAGCAGTTTCACAACGGCCGGTCAGATCGAGGCGCTTCTGAAGCTTCCGGTGCTGGCGAGCATTCCGCTCATGAACTCCACCGATCTTGTGAAAGACGGCAAGGTCATCAATATTGTCGAATATGCAGCGGACAAGAAGTTCTCGCGCTTCTCGGAATCGTTCCGTTCGATCCGCGTCGCACTCACAATGGTTGATGTTGACCAACCCCCACGCGTCATCCAGTTGACATCGAGCGTTCCGGGCGAGGGCAAATCCACGCTGGCTGCTGTGCTTGCGATGTCGTCTGCACAAGCAGGCGTGAAAACCCTGCTGATCGATTGCGACTTCAGGCATCCCTCGGCGTCGCGTATTTTCAATCTGACGTCGCGTTCAGGCCTGATCGATCTTTTGCTCGGCACAGTGCGGCTTGAAGACGTGATCCATGTCGATGAGCGTTTCCCGCTCAGCGTACTGCCTGGCGGCTCAGGCGCAAAAAGTCCGCCTGACCTCATCCAGTCCAAGCGGATGCAGGAAATCGTTCAACTCGCCTCAAAGCATTTCGATCTGGTAATTATCGACAGCCCGCCGGTCGAAGTGGTTTCCGACGCGCTGGTGATTTCGGGTCTCGTTGAAAAAACGCTGTTCGTTGTGGAATGGCATGGCACCGCGCGCGAAATCATCATGCAAGCAGTCAATCACATTCATCAAGCCAATGGCAGCGTCGCTGGCGTGGTTCTGAACAAAGTCGATTTCCGTCGGATGAGCGCCTATGGATACGGTTATGGATACGGCTATGGCGATGGCTATGGATACGGGAAATATTATCGGCAGGCTGAAAAATATTACACAAATTGAAGACTGACCTGGCTGATCTCCACCATCGGAGAAAAGTGCTTCGCGATGAACCTTTAAGCCGGTCGATCTCCGAACGCAAAAGTCCTGTGCGTGTGAATCACGTTGAAAGTCCCTGCATGCAACATGCGATCGTGTGTCCGCGATGGACGAACCGGTCTCGTGCTCCGGCAAAACCCATCGAGATAAAAACATTTTGATGTCGCCCAGAATACAATCGATCCTGGCGATCAGCGCCGTGTATCATCTTTGGGGTTTGATCTTTATTCAACAGACAGGCAGTCGCGGAAACGATATGCGGGATATCGGCCAAAGGAATCGGGTGAAGGGTGTTAAATACTCTTCCTCGTGGTTCGAGACGGCCCGTTCCGGGCCTCATCACCATGAGGGAGAGGGATTGAATCCTTTACCCGATTGCCCTGGGATATCATCACAAATCCCTTGCCCGGCGATATTGGCGGCGTATATAGCGTTCAATGCTCTCCTCCAAGACGATGCAATGCGCAGAGCGCTGTGAATGACTGGTGACCCGACAGTTGCTGGAGGACAAGCTTTCGCGCTGCGGGCTGCGCGCAAGTCGCACGAATCTGTTTTTGTTTCCGTCATAATTCCGCATTTTGACGACATTGACTCGCTCCAGCGTTGCTTGTCCTGCCTGCGGCGCCAAACATTTCTCGCCGAAAGATTTGAAGTCATCATTGGCGAAAACAACTCACCCTGTGGAATTGACGTCGTCCGCGCGCTGGCGGCGGGCGTCACAGTCGTAGCTGCGCCGATACAGGGTGCAGGACCTGCACGAAATGCGGCGATCCGAACCGCTCGGGGAGATATCTACGCCTTTATCGATTCTGACTGTTTCGCGGAACCTGAATGGCTGGAAAACGGCGTGAAAGCGCTGGCGGAAACAGATTTTCTCGGCGGGCGCGTCATAACGACAGTCAGGGATCCGTCCCGTCCGTCGATTTCCGAGGCGTACGAGGCTGTCTTCGCATTTGATTTTGAGAAATACATAACGAAAGATGGGTTCACCGGGACTGGCAATATGTTTGCCTGGCGGGATGTTTTCGAGGCCGTCGGCGAATTTCGCGCTGGCGTGTCGGAAGACGTCGACTGGAGCCGCAGAGCAACACATTTGGGCTATCGTCTCTCCTATGCGCCAACAGTGATCGTGTTGCATCGCGCGCGGGAAACATGGTCCCAACTGATGCAGAAATACCGGCGATTTGCCCGTGAAAGCTATTTTCTGGCGCGCGAGCGACGCTATGGCGTTATCAAATTTTTGCTGTGGTCGTTTGTTATACTCGTTTCGCCTGTCTATTATTTTCCAAGGATAGTGCACAGCACTGCGGTCGTCGGTTTCCGTCCGAAACTGCTCTCGTTTGCAGGCTTGGTGGGGGCCAAGGCTTACCGCTGCGAGGAAATGTGGCGTTTCTTTCTATTCCGACACTGAATACGCAAGCGGCATAGTCTTTTGTCGTGTGATTGAAATGCATACGATTTTCGGAAAACGTTCGATGCGCATCAAGGCTGGTCCATCAACGGGAGCGACAGGATGAGATCGGCATCATGTGCACGCTCGCCGCCGGATCGCATTTTTGCGTTTATAGGAAGGGGGCCTCATGTCAGGTGAAGTTCCCCGCCAGACGAATATAAATGTCGCGAACATTCAGCGCGCTTCCTCTGCGCCAGCGCGCATCTCCGTCATCGTTCCCCACTACAACGACCTTGAAAACCTGAAGGCTTGCATCGACCGACTGGATCGCCAGACGCTGCCGCGCGAGCGTTTTGAAATCGTGGTCGCCGACAACAACTCCGCCTGTGGCCTCGATGCCGTTCGCGCTGCGGTTCCGACAGCCCGCGTGGTTCCTGCACCCATCCAGGGCGCCGGGCCTGCACGAAACGCCGCAGTCGCCGCCGCCGCCGGCGATATCTTCGCATTTATTGATTCAGATTGTTTCGCCGATCCCGACTGGCTCGAACAGGGGCTCAGCGCTCTTCCGACAGCGGACTATATTGGCGGCAGGGTGAGAACATCCGTGCTCGATCCTTCTCACCCGAGCATGGCGGAAGCCTATGAGGCTGTATTCGCCTTCAATTTTGAAAAATATATCCTGCAAGACAAATTTACCGGCACCGGCAATCTTTTCACGACGCGCGCTGTTTTCGAAAAAGTCGGCGAATTTCGCGCCGGGGTTTCTGAAGACGTCGACTGGTGCCATCGCGCCAACGCGCACGGTTTCAAACTCGCCTATGCGCCTTTGGCGATCGTTTCACATCCTGCGCGTCCTGACTGGGAAAGCCTTGCGGCCAAATGCCGGCGTATTGTCCGTGAGCACCGCTTGCTCAATCAGGAAAAATCCTTCGGCAATCTGCGCTGGATCGCGTGGTCAGGAGCAATTCTGATCTCGCCGATGCCGCATGCCCTGCGGGTGATGCGCAGCGCCACCATTACCGGCTGGCGAGCCCGCTGGAGCGCGCTCGTGGGGCTGACCGCCTTTCGCGCTTATCGCGCCTGGAATATGTGGCGGGTTATGCTTAAAGGATAGCGTCACGGCATTTGAGACCACGCCTAATTTCCAGCGCTGAATTCCGGACGGCCCGTCAGCTCTGGATATTCCTGCCGTCCGCCAAACGACCACAGGATCCAGCCGAGCTCATAGCTGCGAATTTCCTGCGTGAATTCGAGGCCCGCGCCCTTGCGATCCTCAATGCAATCCGAGCGCCCCAGAAGGACGTTTTTCCACGCCCGCAAAAGCCGCGCCGCGCGCTCGCCCCGCCACCCCGAACGCCTCTGCGAGCGGTGGATCATCTGCAACTCCGGACGCAACATCGTCCGGCCCATTTCATTGGCGCCAAAAATCCAGCCGAAGCCTTTTACAAGGGCTCCGCGCGCGCCAGGGACCCCGCGCGCCACGGCATGATGCAGAATGGCAGGCGCCATGCCATGCTGATGAACGGAATAGACCTCATAAAAATCAACCACACGCCCGGACGGCGCATGATAGAACCACGGCCACTCCCCCAGCGCTCCCTGCAGGGACAGCAATTTCTGCACGCCCGCATCCGCCGCCGCCAGCGCGGCCTGATCGGAGAAGGCCTCACCGTAATGGTAGAGCCCCAAGATGCTGTAGACTTGCGAAGCAAAGGAAGCGAATTGGCGGCGGGCGCCCGACCCCGCATCAAAAAACAAGCCGCTCGGCGCCCGAATATGCTCCAGGATGAACGACGACAGGCGTTTGGCTTCCGCCGCCCACACGGAGTCGCGTTTATATTGAGCGACCACGCCGGAGAGCATCATCCCGGTGTCCTGCGCCGTCCAGCGCAACAACGAATCATCCCCAACGCCGATCAATTTATGCGCGCCCGCAAGCGTCGCGGCGGGAACTTCATAATCAAGTTCCGCGCCGGCCCACAGGGCCGTTCCCCAGGCATAAATTCGCGCATTCACGACCGGCAGTTGCGCACAGGCCGAAACGTAGAGATCGCGGCGCGATCGACCATAAATCGTCTCGGATCCCGCAATATGCGAGAATCCAAGCAATACATTGAGAGAATAGAAAACATCGCTGGGCGGCAGCGATACATTCGGATTTTCGCTACCGCGCTCATCCAGCAAATACTGATGCGACCATAGCCCCTTTTCCGGCATAAAACACCGCTCAAGTCCGCCCAGTGCGAACGCAATCAAGGGTTGGCGGGAAGGCTGCATCTTTCTCACATAATCGCAGGAATACTGATTGCGTTTAACTGCCCAGGCTGAGACCCGCAAGGACAAACGGCTTTTGGAAGCGATCCGAATTCACTATTGAAAATTTTTCCTTTGGCGGCGCGTCAATAAGCCCATTCCATTCGCGTCCGCTGACATTATTTCGCTCAGGCATTTTCAATCTCGGCATTATCAAACATTGCGCGCGCGGCTTTTTCAATTGCCATCGCAAGCTGTTCAGCAGGCTGCGCGCCGGACACGGCGAAGCGTCCGCCAAGAATGAAGAACGGCACGCCTGTGACGCCCACGCGCTGGGCGGCGACAATTTCATCCTTCACCCCGGCGACATCCGTATCTGTCGACAGCCGCGCGCGTATCGCGCCGGCGTCCAGCCCGCAATCGCCCGCCGCCTGCGCCAGCAGATCGCGGTCGCCGATATCCCCGCCCTCAATGAAATAGGACTGGAACAGCCGCTCGACAGCTTCGCCCTGTCGACCCTCAGCCGCCGCCCAGCGGATCACTCGATGGGCGTCAATTGTGTTCGGCGAGCGCATGATTTTTTCGAATGCGAAAGGGATTCCCGCTTCTTCGCCAACTGCGCTCAACCGCGCATACATGTCCTTCACCCGTTCGGGACCGAATTTACGCAACAAATATTGCTCGCGCGGAATGCCGCCCTCCGGAATCGTGGCGTCAAGCTGAAATGGACGCCAACGAAGTTCGACCGGCACATCCGGCAGACTGCAGAGCGCAGCTTCAAGACGGCGTTTGCCAATAAAGCACCACGGACACACGGCGTCCGAAATAATGTCGATGGCGAGAGGCGTCCCGGCATCCCCCGGCGCGGCGTCGGTCATGGTCTCTCCTGAACTGCGCTCACCGCTTCGCCCTCGAATTGCACGGGTCCGGGTCCTGCGCGGCGTCTGGCTGCAAGAATGCTCCTGCCGCCGATTTCGATCATATGCGGGGTCCGCGCTGGCGGCAAAGGTCGCGAGTCCGCGCCCCGGCATTCAGCAATCAGCGCCTGTTCGCCAAACGCATGGAGATCAACAATCGCCACGCCTTCGCTGACTCCGATCGGCGCCAGCGCTCCCCGCGCCTCTCCGGTTCGGTCAAGCAGCAGCAACGACGCAAGGACATCGCGCCGCAAAACGCCTGCTTCAGCCAGAGGACCGGCAAGGGCGCCCGGCGCAATCACATGGGCTGGCGCAAGACGTGCAATTGCGGCAACGAAATCATTGGACCGGAAGGGACCAAGCAGATGCAATTGCGAATCGGTAATCGCCGCCAGAAACGGACCCGCGACCAATCCGGCAAAGCTCACAGGCGCGAGCATCGACAAAATCGGCTCGCCCAGACCGATATGCGCCTGATGGGCAAGATCGATCGCCGCCAGGGCCAATGTGCGCTGCTCGTGCCAGACGATCGCGCCTCCGGGGGCGAACGTTGCGATCCGGGAAGCGCGCCCGTCCCCTTCATGCGAAGCTCCACGGTACGGCCCGGAAATATCGACCGCGCCATCAAACAGGCCCGGGCCGATGCTGCACAAAATGCGCACGCAGGTCGTGCGCGCGGCGGCTTCGAACATATCTTCCATCGGCGCGTATTCGCCGAGGCTGGAGTGGCTCAAAATAGCGCTGGCGCCAGTCCGCGCGGCAAAGGCGGCGAGCGCCGCAACCGGAGGATGCAGGGGCGCGAGCGCAACATCGAGCCCGGCGTCAAGCCCGGCCAGCACAGCGATGGTTGTCGAGACACAGGCTGCGCCTGAAATCATGATCGTCTCGCCGGGGGCCAGACCAAGGTCCGTCAGATGCCCGGCCATCGCGTCAACCCGAGCCGCAAGCGCCGCAAACGACACGCTTTCGCCGGTGGAATCGGTCATCGCGAGACGATCAGGCCCTGCGCTGGCGGCAGACCGCATCAGATTGGCGAGCTCAAAGCCTGGCAGAATATCGCCGCATGATCCCGGCCATTCGCTGCTGCGCTGGAAAGCGTGGGTCATGGCTGCTTTCTCCACCACGTGTCGAGGGCAAAACCGAACAGCGGCCTGGCGAAACGGGGATATCGTTCGGGAAACGCCAGTTTCGACGAATAGGCGAACCATTGATCCGGCGCATGGAATAACGGCACAATATAAAACCCTGACAGCAGCGCGCGATCCAGCGCGCGCGCCGCCGCTGCGAAATCCGCAGGGGCGGACGAAGCGAGCAAATCGCCGATGAGACCGTCAACCGCTGGCGAGCGCACGCCGGCAAGATTGTAGGAGCCGTCCTGCGCCGCGCTGGCGGAGCTCCACCGCGTCAACTGCTCATTTCCGGGCGAAGCAGAAGCGAGCCACTGGCCTGGCATCATATCGAAATCGAAGCGCTCGCGACGGCGTTGGTATTGCACTTCATCGACGCGGCGAATCGAGACTGCAACGCCAATGCGACGAAGCGATTCAGAATAAATTTCAATCACCCGTTCCAGCGCGGGGTCTGCGACCAGGATTTCGAACGCCAGCGGCGCGCCGCCCGCCGCTTTTTTCATCACACCTTTCTGCACAACATATCCGGCCTGTTGCAAGAGGTCGATCGCTCGCCGGGCAATGTCGCGGTCGCGCCCCGAACCATCGCTGACGGGCGGCGCCCAAGTTCCCTCCAGGATGTCATTGCGTATTGCGCCGGGCCAGCGCGCCAGCAGCGTCCGTTCGCGTTCATCGGCGGGTTTGCCGGTCGAAGCGAGGACCGAATCGGCAAAGAAACTCTGCGTACGTCGATACAGGCCACCGAACAGATTGGCGTTGAGCCATTCAAAATCGAACATGTCGCTCAGCGCTTCGCGCACCCGAACGTCTGCAAAGACAGCCCGCCGCGTGTTGAAGGCCAGGCCAAGCATCCCTTTGGGGCCGCCAATCGGCAAAGCGGCCTTCACGATCCGCCCATTTGCGATGGCCGGAAAATCGTAGGCGTTCAGCCAGCGCGCGGTATCGGTTTCTTCCCTGTAGTCGAGGCCACCCGATTTAAAAGCTTCAAAAAGCGCATTGGCGTCGCGGTAATATTCGACCCTGATCTCGTCGAAATTATACAGCCCGCGCGAAATTGGCAGGTCCTTCGCCCAATAGTCCGGATTTCGACGCAGCGTCAGGCGTTGACCGGGCTCGACCAGCGCAACCCTGTAGGGCCCGCTGGCAACAGGCGGCTCCAGCGTTGCATCCACGAAGCGCCCGGGATCCGTATGCGCTTTGGACAGAACAGGCATCAGAGCCAGAATCAATGGCAATTCCCGATCGCCAGCGCCCGTGAGATCGAATGCAATCGTCAGGGGATCCGGCGTTTCCACAGCCTTCACCTGCGAATAGGGGCTTCGAAATTGCGGTCGTCCTTTTTCGCGCAACAGGTCGAATGTAAAGTGAATGTCATCCGACGTGATCGGCGATTTGTCGGAGAACCGGGCGCGCGGGTCCAGATGGAATACAACCCGCGAGCGGTCCGCATTTGTCTCGATTGTCTGCGCAACCAGACCATAGAGCGTGAAGGGCTCATCCACATTGCGCATCATCAGTCGCTGGTAAACATAGCCTTCCAGTCCCTGCGAAGCGGAGTTTCCCTTGATATTAAAGGAATTGAGACTGTCAAAAGTGCCCATGACGCCGATCGTCAGCCGCCCGCCCTTCGGCGCATCGGGATTGGCGTAGGGCAGATGGACAAAATCCGGAGCAAGCGCGGGCGCGCCGAGCATGGCTATGCCATGCTGCGGAACATCCTCGCCCGCGCGCGCGGGCGCCGGCAGCGCGAGCGCTGCGGCCAGCGCCAGACCGATGCATAAAACCCGGCAAATATCCGGGCGCGCGCGAATCGCTGCCTCACTCATGGGGCCAAGGTAATGAAACGCGCGTCCGGCGTCATCGGTCTTCAGAAATCTGAAGTCGAATATGCACTGGCGTTGAAGCTCCGAAGCGTTTAAGAGGTCGCCGTCAATAGATCGCCGTAAATGAGGGGGAAGAGCGCCCGCCCATTCGGGGCGTCTCGCGCCGGGTGGGCCATGCGCCTTTTCCGGGATGAGCGCCCGGCCCTCGCGGCAAAGGATTATATCAACGGACCGCTCCGCGTGGGAAAGCGCGGCAGCGGCCATCTGAAAGGATTGTCCATGCCTTCGTCCATCGCACGCGCCGGCGCTTCGGTTCTCGTCATCAGCCTGATTGCTGCTGGCGCGGCCTTTGCGCAGCAAGCCAAAAAGCCCGCCGCGCCAGCCGCTCAGCCCGCGCCCAAGGCGCAACCCGCCCCGCAGGCTCAACCCGCGCCGCAAGGTGGGCAACCAGCTGGCGCTCCACCGCAGGGGCCTGTACGCGTTGAACTCCAGCCCTCACAGTCCGACTGGACCAAGGTGTGCAGCCCCGATCACAAAATCTGTTACACAACGCGCGATTTTGGCCAGGCTGCCGATCAACCGCCGGTTTTGGCGGTCGCGGTTTACGACGTGAACGGCGACGACACCAAGATTGTCCGCCTCTTGCTGCCGCCTGGACTTCTCCTGCCGGCGCAATTCCACTTTGCAATCGACAAGAACGATCCCATCGGGGGCCAATTCCAGATCTGTTTCCCGAACGGTTGTTTTGCCGAAGCGCCCGTCAAGGGAGCGGCCGTCGATACGATCAAGAAGGGCGCCGTGATGGCAGTCACCGTCCACAACCAGTTTAACAACGAAGTCACCTTCGCGCTTCCCATTGCAGGTTTTGGCAAAGCTTTCGACGGACCGGCGATTGACCCCAAGGTGCTTGAGGAAAAGCAGAAGCAATTGCAGGATCAATTGCAGAAGCAGGCCGAAGAGGAACGCAAGAAGCTTGAGGCGCAGCCGCCCGCAGGCGGCGCGGCTCCGGCCAAGTAGGGTACGACGCATTTGCGTGTGACGCGGGTTGGAATTGCGAGCGTTTTTTGCGCTATCGCCATCCTGCTCGCGTCCGCCGCCGTCAGCGGCGCCCAGACCTCTGCGACGCCCCTGGCCGAGCAGACAGCGCAACTTGACAGCGCCCGAGCGATTCTCGACCAGACCGAGCAGACGCTCACGCGCGGCGACCTTTCCGACCAGACGTTGCAGAATCTGCGGGCCGGGATCGACCCGCTGCCCCAGTCGCTGCAAATGGTTATCGATGGGTTGCAACCCAGGCTTTCGGACATCAGGGCGCGCATCGCCCAGCTTGGCCCCAGACCGGCGCCAGATGCGCCGCCGGAGAGCCCCGAGATCGCTGCCGAACGAGACCAGCAGCAAAAGCAGTATGATGCGATAGACGCGATCGTCAAACGCGCCAATCTGATCGCCAAACAAGTTGAGCAGGATAGCGACTCCATTGCAGTCCGGCGGCGCGAACTTTTTACGCGCGCGCTCTTTGCCCAGACGTCGAGCATTGTTGATCCAAGATTGTGGGCGGCCGTCACACGGGAAATACCGCGCGACGCACGTGCTTCGCAGACTGTTTTCAGCGACTGGGTGGACAATGCCGCGAGCAAGCTCGACCGCCTGAGCGCAGGTCTGCTGGCTGGTTCGCTGCTCGCGCTCGCCTTCGCCTGCGCGCTGGCGGTCCGTATCGTGCATCGCCTCAAACTGCGCGATATCAGCGTGAACGACCCTTCTCCCTTGCGGATGGCCACCGCCGCAGCCTGGGGCGGTCTCGTCGATTCCGCAACGCCTATCGTGGCCGCTTTGGCTGTCAACAGCCTTCTGCACGCGCTGGATCTTGTGGGCCCCCGCGTGGAGCCGCTGGCTGTCGCTGCGGTCGAAGCGATCATCCGCATTGCGCTGGCCGTCGCCATCGGCCACGCCATCTGTGCGCCGGGGGCTGCGAACTGGCGAAGGCTCGCCATTTCCGACGCCTCAGCCAGCCGCCTCGGAAAACTGGTCATCGCCGTTGCCGCCGTCGCGTCAGCTTCAAAGACAATCGAGGCCTGGCTTGATATTATCGGCGCGGGATTGCACACCATTATTGCGCTGCGCGGGTGTGGCGCAGTGGCGGCGGCTGTCTTCACCGGCTTCGCTTTGCGGGATGTCTCCACCTGGTCCCTGGAGGATGAATGCCTGCCGCCGCGGACCGGCTCCCCCGATTGGCGCGGGCCGGCGCGCGCGGTCGCCTGGGCTGCCGTCGCGACTGTCATTGGCGCAGCGCTTTCCGGCTATAACGCCTTTGCGTCTTTCCTCGTCGATCAAGCCCTGTGGGTGGTCTTTGTCGGCGCATTTCTCTTCCTGTTGCGCGACCTTGGCGAGCAATCCATCGCATCGGCAGTGGACGAACGCGCGGCGGCCAACCGGCGCATCAAAAGCATCGTGGGGCTGCGCGGCGATTCGCTGGCCCAACTTGCGGTGCTTGCTTCAGGCGCGCTGACAGTCGCCATCGCGCTCGCCGCGCTCTTGCTGACGCTGGCGCCCTGGGGGGTCGAATCTGACGACATGCTGGGCGGCGTTCGCGCGGCGTTTTTCGGATTCAAGATTGGCGAGGTCACAATATCTCTGTCGAGCATCGCGATCTCGCTGGCGATATTCGGCGTGGTCTGGGCGCTCGCACGAGGACTGCAAAACTGGCTTGAAGCAAAATTTCTGCCCAAAACCCGACTCGATTCGGGCTTGCGCAATTCGCTCTCCACCAGCGTCGGCTATATTGGCGTTCTGTCCGGCATTGCCCTGTCGCTCGGCAACCTCGGCCTGAATTTTGAAAAACTCGCGCTTGTTGCAGGCGCGCTGTCGGTCGGCATTGGCCTCGGCCTGCAATCGATCGTCAATAATTTTGTTTCCGGCTTGATCCTGCTTTGGGAGCGCGCCATTCGCGTCGGCGACTGGGTGGTCGTCGGCGACGAGCAGGGTTACGTCAGGCGCATCAATGTGCGATCGACCGAAATCGAGACATTCGACCGAGCGATGATGATTGTCCCCAACTCCAATCTCATGTCTGGCGTGGTGAAAAACTGGGTGCGCAATGGCAATGTTGGACGCATCAAGATTTCGATCGCCGTGATGGCGAGCGTTGACCCGGATCGCGTGCGGACTGTGCTGCTCGAAAGCGCCGCTGCGCCAGAACTTGTGATGAAGACGCCCTCGCCGCAAGCGTTATTTGTCGCCATCGCCGACAATGCCCTCAAATTCGACCTGGTCTGCTTTGTGTCGGACGTCGAATCGTCGATGCGCGTGCGCAGTGAATTGAATTTTGAAATTCTGAAACGCTTGCGCGCAGCCCAGATCGATCTGTTCTCGCCGCCAACCCAGGTGGCGCTCATCGATATCGACCGGATCGAAACAGCCTTGACGCGCACCGCGCCAAAGGAATCCTGAACATCACGTTTGCAAAACGGCGGAACCGTTGGTTTCGATTTCGGTCTCGTTCGCGCCGAACTCCCGGATGATCTCGCTCAGTCCACTTTCTTGCACGGCTTGCGCCGCGTCCGGCACGCTGAACCAGCGGCGAATCCGTTCTTTCTTTTCCAGCCAGTTCTTACGCTCGGTTGCGACCTCAAGCGGAAAGATTGTCACCTCGCAAGGCAGTGTCGCGCCATTTTTCCCGCGCTTGATATAGCGATAAACGCCAATCGGCTCCTTGCCGACCTTGCCAACGATACCCGCCTCTTCCAGCGCCTCGCGCGCAGCCGCCGCGTGGGGTTTGCGGCCTTTCATCGGCCAGCCCTTGGGCAGAATCCAGCGTCGCGTTCCGCGCGTCGATACGAGCATAATTTCAAGGCCTTGCGACCGGCGCCAGGGTAGTGCGCCATATTGCGCCCGCGCTGGCCTCACCCCCCTTTCGTAAAGCGCTTTCATGCCCGATCTCCAGCACTGCGCAATTGCGCTATCGTCAGCGCGCGTGGCGTTCTCGCCAAGGCTCCGCGTTCCGCTTTTCGTAACCCTTTTGACCGCGCATTCAAGCAGGTAAATCGCCCTGACCTGCTTTTTATCAGACCTGCCGGCTGATCTGCGATATAAGCCTCGCCATGCGAGACATCCACGATCGTGATACAGAACATCTCCGCAAGGAGATTTTGCAATTTTAACAAATTCTTGACGCAGAACAGCGATGAAAATACCGCTTATGACCTGCTTTTCCCTCCTCGCAGCCCTTGGCGTTTCGCTCGGCGGCTGCGCCGCCCCGGCGCCAGCGCCAGCGAATGCTGGAACGCCAAGTTTCTACCTGCCGCTTGATTCGGGCGCCGCCGCCATCGACCCGCTTGCGGCGCGCGACATGATCTCGATTTACAGGCGCAACAATGGTCTGCCAGCCCTGACGCTGGATCCGGCGCTGCAGGACGAAGCGCGCGCCGCTGTGCTCGCCATGGCGCAAGCCAACGCCGTCAGCGCCACGCGCCTCGGCCCCTTGTCCAAACGTCTCCAGGCAGCCCACGCGCCCCACACAACCGGCGTCGAAAACGTATCGGCGGGCTACCATACGCTGGCCGAAGCCTTTTCGGGCTGGCGCGAATCCAAGCCACACAACGCCAACATGCTCGCGCCAACGGCGCGGCATATGGGCATTGCGACCGCTTATGCGCCAGGCAGCAAATATAAGGTTTTCTGGGCGCTGGTGCTGACCGATTAGGCAACAAGCTCGACAGCCAACGCATTTTGTGCGCGCGCAGCCCCCGAAAATTGCGTTTGGACCGCGCCGGCGAGCCAGACATCGAGAAATACGTCGAGCCAGGCTTCAACCGCTGCGTCAAAGCGGAACCAGTCGGCGCGATGCAGCGCAGCGGGATGGGCGCCGGGCGCATCCAGCTGTTCGCTCGCCTTGACGGACCAGCGGCACATCATGGCGAATGTGACTTCCGGGTGGAACTGCAAGCCAAATGCCCCGCGCGCATAGCGGAAGGCCTGATTGGGAAAGGTTTCGCCCTGCGCCAGCAGATCGGCGCCGCGCGGCAGATCGAACCCCTCGCAATGCCAGTGATAGACGTGGCCGGGAAAGAGGCCGTCGCACAGCAATTGGCCCGCATCTGTCGCCTCAACGCGGTAATAACCCCGCTCGACGCGCTCGCGGGGGTGACGGTAAACGCGGGCGCCGAGGCGGCGGGCCAGCATCTGGGCGCCAAGGCAAACGCCAAGAAACGGCTTCGCCTCGCGCAATGGCGTTTCAATCCAGTCGATCTCACGCAAGATATAATCGTCGCTGTCATTGGCGCTCATCGGTCCGCCAAAAATGATGGCGCCAGCATGATATTTCAGTGTTGGCGGCAGCGGATCGCCAAAACGCGGCAGACGGATATCCAGTTGATGTCCGCGTTGTTGCAACAGGCGACCGATCCTGCCAGCCGAGGAGTGCTCCTGATGGAGCACAACAAGAACGGGCTTTTTATGATCCGCGCAGACATTGCAATTCATTGGCGATCTGCTCTTGGGCGCCGGAACATCCAGCATTTGAAACAGCTCTGAAGCATCAAACGTGCCGTTTCATCTGCAATCCAGCCAGTATCGGCAACAGCAGTGAATCGGGAATGAACGGAAGCAACGCGACACCCAATTTATTTGCAAAACCCGTGATGACGAGCCGCCGTCCGGCCATCATGGCGCGGTAGCCGGAGTGGGCGACGGCAAGCGAAGACATCGTGGGAACGCGGGCCATCGTGGCAGCCTCTATCCCGGCGCGCGCCTGAAAGGCGGTTGCTGTAAAGCCAGGGCAAAGGCAGGTGACGGTCACTCCCGACGCCTTGAGTTCTTCGCTCATCGCCAGACTGAATGAGCGGACGAACGCCTTTGTCGCGTAGTAGACAGCCATGCCCGGCCCCGGAAGAAATGAGGCGACGGACGCCACATTGAGGATACGCCCGCGCGAGCGGATAATATCAGGCGCAAAACGCAGGGTGAGGTCGGTCAGCAAACGGACATTGAGGTCGATCATCTCCAGTTGCGCCGCAGGGTCGAGAGCCACAGCGGCTCCGTTCAGGCCAAACCCCGCGTTGTTCACGAGAATCGAAACCTGCGCGCCGGCTGCCGTCAGCGCAGCGGCAAGCTCCCCGCCCGCCGCAGGCCGGGCAAGATCAATCGGAATCACAAGTGGCGGCGGTCGCCCCATCGACGTGATTTCCAATGCCAGCGCCGCCAGTTTATCGGCGCTCCGGGCCACAAGCGCGAGGTCGTGACCCTCGCGCGCCATGATCCGCGCGAGATCAGCCCCGATGCCGCCGGAGGCGCCCGTTATGAGCGCCAGCCGCCTGATTTCGCCATCGCCCGTCATCGATTTTCCTTGGGCGGCCTGATTGCCGCCAGATTGGACCGCTCGCTCCCGCATCTTCACGCTACAGCGCGACAAGGTAAAGCGTTCCTTAACCTT
Organism: uncultured Hyphomicrobiales bacterium; assembly: GCA_903931945.1. Lineage (GTDB taxonomy): Bacteria > Pseudomonadota > Alphaproteobacteria > Rhizobiales > Beijerinckiaceae > Terripilifer. The sequence goes on from CAIZEI010000151.1 coordinate 31,569, forward strand.
AGGGTGAAATAAGCTGTTTGTTAACCATCTTTCTCAATTTCCGGCGGCGCGATCTTAACCGAAATGCCCATCGTCCACGGTATGCGTAAAAAGGGCGTTCTGGCTTTCCCCACGGAACGCCGGAATGCCGGCGCTCGACTGTTGCGCATCGCCGGCATTCTCCTCCCGCTGCTGGCCGGAGGCTGCGCCGGGGGAAAAATCCCGGCCAATCCCGATGCGACGCTGTTCAATCCGGAAAAGGCCACCAACGCCGAATCCTACAACGGCCAGGAAGGCGGCGGTTTCCGGCTTGATCCCGACAAAATGTGCGCCCCGCCGGGCATCGGCAATTTCATCATGCCGCCGACACCCGATGAGCGGGCGCCCAAGGCGTCCCTCGACATGCGCATGCGCTATTCGCCTGGCGATCGGCTGAATATCATCGTTCCTGGAATGGACGATTTTTCCGGCGATTTTGTTATCAATGCCGACGGTCGCATCATCCTGCCCTTCGCTGGCGAGGTGATGGCGCTTGGTCTGACCAATACGGAATTGCAATCGCGGATTCTCGGCGCCTTTATCAAGGCGGGCGTCTTCAAGGCCAACGGGTTGCGCATCAGCGTGCGACCAGTGCAATATGCGCCAACCAATGTGTATGTGAATGGCGCGGTGTTTTATCCCGGTCGCGCAGTCATCAACAATCTGAAGGACTCCGACAAGACGGATAAATACCTGACCAAGGTCGGAGATTCCCCGATTGACCGCTTTGTGTCCTCGGGCATTGAATCGGCAGGCGGCGTGCGACCGGACGCCGATGTCGCGCATATCACCCTGATACGCAATGGACAACGCTATGTGCTGAACTGGCGCGGCGCTTTCACTGGCGAGCCCGTCGATGATGTCGCATTGATTTCGGGCGATACGCTGTTTGTGCCGGAAGCGCCCTGTTTTCAGGCGGGCCTCGTGCGCCCCTCGCAGATCACGCCGCCAGGCATCCGCGTATTCATGTCAAACCTGACACAGCCGGCTCAGAACAATGCGGGCTCGGCGATCAGCAAGGACACCTTCGGACTGCCCTATGGCTCGCGCTTTTTGCAAGGGCTTGTGGCCGCCAACTGCGTCGGCGGTTCGCGCACCAGCAATGCCGCGCGCCAGGGCGTCCTGATCAGCAGGAACCCCAAAACCGGTCGATCCGAAGTCATCCAGCGTTCCATTGAGGAGCTGGTGCGCAGCCCGGATCGCGACGCGCTCAATCCGCATTTAATGCCCGACGACGCCATCGCCTGCTACGATAGTTCAGTCACGGAAGGTCGCGAAATCCTGTCGACGCTGTTCTCGGCGTTCAGCGCAGGCAGCACGGCAAAAGGACTTTAGTCGCGCCATTTGCAGTTTTGCTCCGGACATCGGTATTTGCTATCGAAACGCGAACGGAAGCGCAGCGCCCGGCGCCGCTCCGAACGTGTCCTGTCCTGAGTCTGAGGAAGCCCGCACCCATGCGAAACGATGTGCAGATTGCGCGGGCCAATGGCTTGATGGGCGCGGGTCGTCTGGCCGAAGCGATCGCTGTCTTGAACGAAGCCGCACGGATCGAACCAAGGGATCATCGCGCACACCATATGCTCGGCGTTGCGCTGGCGCAGGCCGGTCAATTCGAGGCCGGGGAAAAAGCTCTCAAAAAGGCGCACAAACTCTCGCCAAAGTCAGGGTCGGTGCTCTGCGACCATGCGACTCTTCTGATCCTCGCAAAACGCAATGCCGAGGCGCTGCCCTTGCTGGAGCAGGCGCGACGGCTGGAGCCCGGGCTTGCCTCCGCGCTGTTCTACCACGGCGTCGTATTGACCAATCTTGAGCGCCCGGAAGAGGCTCTCCGGGCCTACGATGCGCTGTTGAAACGCGAGCCGCGCAATCCCCTCGCGCTGCAAAATCGCGCGGCCTTGCTGCTAAAACTCAAACGATGCGATGACGCCCTCGCCGCCGTTGACGCGCTGCTCGCGCTGTCCCCGCAGCATCCGCCGGCGCTGGCGCTGAAAGCTTCCGTGCTTGCCGAGCAGATGCGATACGCGGACGCCCTGGCCTTATGTGACGCCGCGCTGGCGCGCGATCCTAAACTGGCGGACGCTCATCACACGCGCGGCGTTGCGCTCACTCGGCTTGGCGAGACCGCGGCGGGCGTTGCCGCCTTGACGCGCGCCATCGAGTTGAAACCGGATTTTGCCGGCGCATGGCTCAATCTGGCGCGCGTGCAGCGCGTCAACTGGAAGCTTGAAGAGGCAGGCGAAGCCTATCAGCATCTGCTTGCGATTGAGCCGAACAACGATCAGGCGCGGATTGAGTTTGCATCGACTTTGTCGTTGCTCGGAATGCACGGGGAAGCCGCAGGATTGCTGGCTGAGGTCTATGCCAACGCGCCCGAGACGCCCTTCGTCCTCGGTCAATTGATTCATGCGCGACGACATATGTGCGACTGGCGCGATATCGATGCGCAGCTCGGGCAATTGTGCGCAGCAATCGATGCGGACAGGCTCGCCTCTCCGCCCTTTCCACTGCTGGCGCTTGACATCGGGCCGGACCGATTACGGCGTGCGACGGTGCGATACGCGAACTATTGCTTCCCGTCCGCGCCGGCCTTTCCTGCGCGCCGGGCCGGCGCGGGCGAACGTATCCGCGTCGCCTATCTGTCGGGCGAATTCCGTGATCAGGCCACCGCCTATCTGATGGCTGAAGTCTATGAATCGCACGACTCCGCGCGGTTTGAAATTTTCGGCGTCGATACGGGCCCGCGCGGCGAGGGGGACATGCGCCAGCGGCTGGAAAAAGCGTTTGGCGGCATCAGGCCTATGGGCGGCGCGACCGATACGGAAATCGCGCGCTGGCTGAATGATGAAAAAATTGACATCGCGGTCGATCTCAATGGCTGGTTCGGCGAGGGCCGGCACGGCGTTTTCGCCATGCGACCCTGTCCGGTGCAGGTCAATTATCTCGGCCTGCCAGGAACGCTCGGGTCCGATTATTACGATTACATTGTCGGCGATAGCGATGTCACGCCGCGCGGCTCCGACAGCGAATGTGTCGAAAACATTGTGCGTCTGCCCGAATGCTATCAGCCCAACGACTCCCGCCGCGCCATTGACGCGCACATCCCCGCGCGAAAAGACCTGGGCCTGCCGGAACATGGCTTTGTTTTTTGCTGTTTCAACAACAACCACAAAATCGAACCCATCATGTTCGATCCCTGGATGCGGCTGCTGCGACAGGTCGAGGGCAGCGTGCTCTGGCTCGTCATCCGCAACGACGCAGCGCAGCGCAATCTGATCCTTGAAGCCGGCAAGCGCGGCGTCGATCCCAGGCGGCTGGTGTTTGCGCCCTATGCCAAACTTTCAGAACATCTGGCGCGGCACGCGCGCGCCGATCTCTTCCTCGATACGCTGCCGCATAATGCGCATACGACGGCAAGCGATTCATTATGGGCAGGCGTGCCTGTGCTGACCTGCGTCGGCGACACATTCGCCGGGCGCGTCGGCGCCAGTCTCCTGCGCGCGGTCAACCTGCCTGAACTCGTGACGCACACTCTTGCAGACTACGAGGCGCTGGCGCTGAAACTGGCCCGCGATCCGGCCTTGCTCGGCGGATATCGCGCGCGGCTTGCCGCCAACCGCCTGACCTCGCCCCTGTTCAACGGCGCGCGTTATACGCGTCACCTCGAACGCGCATTCGAGGAGATGGTCGCTATCAGCCGCCGTGGCGAGCCGCCGCGTTCGTTTGATGTTGAAGCGATGGATTGAATTATTTCGCCAGCGCGTCGAGCACCCGGGCCCAGCTCCGCGCGCCCTTGTGGAACGACGAGAGTTCGTATTTCTCGTTTGGCGAGTGAATGCAGTCGTCGTCGAGGCCAAAGCCAATCATCAGCGAATCCATGCCAAGGCTGCGCTTGAAATCGCCGACGATCGGGATTGAGCCGCCCGAACCGCCAATGACCGGCTCCCTGCCCCATTCGGCGCGCAACGCCGCATGGGCGCGACCCAAAGCCTCGGAAGAAAATGGCAGTTGTAAAGCCGGCGACGCCCCGTGGCGCTGGAATTCAACGCGGCAATCGGGCGGCAGGGATTTCTGCACATAGTCGCGGAAACTGTTCAGCACCGCCTCCGGGTTCTGCCGTCCGACGAGCCGGAAGGAAAACTTGCCGCTCGCCTGCGCCGGCAAGACCGTCTTCGAGCCCTGCCCGGCATAGCCGCCCGATATTCCGTTCACGTCGCATGTGGGGCGCGACCAGATCTGTTCGAGCACGCTGCGGCCCTTTTCTCCCGCCGGTGTGGAAAGCCCGACCGCGCCGAGAAACGCAGCCGGATTGAAGGGAATGTCCCGCCATTGTTCAGCGATCTCGGGCGGCAGCTCTTCGACGCCATCGTAAAAGCCCGGCAACGTGATGCGACCGTTTTGATCGTGCAGTCCGGCGATCACGCGCGCCAGCACATGGATCGGATTGACCGCCGCCCCGCCGAACAGACCGGAGTGAAGGTCGCGCGTCGCCGCCTTGATGGTGACTTCCTCAAGCGCAAGGCCGCGCAACATCGCGGTCACCATCGGCGTCTCACGATCCCACATATTGGTGTCGCAGACGAGAATGAGATCGGCGTGCAGTTCGTCCGCGTTGGCGGCAAGGAACGCGGGGAGCGAGGGCGAGCCGGTTTCCTCCTCGCCTTCAAACAGGATTGAAACATCGCAGGGCAGCCCGCCTGTCTGCATATAGGCCCTGCAAGCTTCCACGAAGGTCATCAGTTGACCCTTGTCGTCGGCGGCGCCGCGCGCAAAGATCCGTTTGCCCGTCGGGCCATCCGCAAGGCGCGGCTTGAATGGTTCGGTCTGCCACAGCTCCAGGGGATCGGCAGGCTGCACATCGTAATGCCCATAGAACAGCACATGCGGCGCGCCGGGTTTTCCACATTTCGCATGACCCACCACCATCGGATGCCCTGCTGTTGGACGCACAGACGCGTCAAACCCGATGCTGTTGAGATCGTCCGCCAACGCCTGCGCGGCGCGGGCGCAATCGCTGGCATAGGCGGCATCGGTCGATACAGAGGGGATTTCGATCAGACCGAACAGGCGTTTGAGCGCGTCGTCCTGATTGGCGTCGATGCGCGACAGGACGGTTTCAAGGACGGCCATGGGACTCTCCGGCGAAAGGGGCTCAGCTATTTACGGGTCTCGCGACGGGCTTTTCAAGGCCATCGAGCGCCTTGCGCAGGGCGCGCAAATCCGCCCATGCCCCGCGCTTGGCGCCCGGCGAGCGCAACAGATAGGCCGGGTGCAATGTCGCCAGAGCGGGAATTGTTTTGGCGCCATCCCCGACGACAAATTCATGCCAGCTTCCGCGAGCGCGGGTGATGCCCTCTTTCACGCCCAGCAGGGTTTGCATCGACGCTGCGCCAAGACAGACCAGAAATTCCGGATTGGCGAGCTCGATTTGTCGCAGGATGAACGGCAGGCAGACTGCGGTTTCCTGCGGCGTTGGCGTGCGGTTGCCCGGCGGACGCCAGGGCACGACATTGGCGATGTAGACGTCAGCGCGGTCAAGTGCGATTGCGGCGAGCATCCTGTCGAGCAATTGCCCGGCGGCGCCGACGAAAGGCCTCCCGATCTTATCCTCGTCGCCGCCCGGCGCCTCGCCAACCAACATCACGCGCGCGCCCGGCGTCCCATCAGCAAACACAAGCTGGCTCGCAGTGCGTTTCAGCGCACAGCCATCAAAAGCGGCAAGCGTTGCGCGCAGTTCATCGAGCGTGTGCGCGCTGGCGGCAAGCTCCCGCGCCGACCGGGTCGCCGTCGAAACGGCAAGCGCGGCGCCAATCGCAGGCGGGGGCACGCCCGGCATCGCCCGTGGCGTCGGCGGGGCGGCTGACGCTTCCGCGCGCGCGGGCAGGCTGGCCAAAGCTTGCGGGGCGGTCGGCTTGACGCTATCGGCAAGCGCATCGGCAAATCGATCGCGCGGCGCGCCCTCCACCGCAATATCCACACCCATATCGGCATACCAGCGGAGCAATCCGGCAAGCGCTTCCGGGTCTAACGCAGATGCGTCGGGCGGGGTGGGGAACATGAGCCCATCATAGGACTGCGACAGGGGCTTGGCGAATCGCTTCGGAGGCGCTTCGTCATGGCATTTTGAAATGCTTGGATAATTTCAGATTCTGGCCCTGATAATTTGAAACGACGGTTTGTCCGTAGAGGACTTCCGGAGACTCGGTCAGTTTCTCAAAGACCAGCCGCCCGATGATTTGCCCGTGTTCCAGCACAAAGGGAACCTCGTGGCTGCGGACTTCGAGCACCGCGCGGCTGCCTGGATGACCGGTGGTGGTAAAGCCAAACCCCGGATCGAAAAAGCCGGCGTAATGAACGCGGAATTCGCCCATCGACGGATCGATCGCAACCATTTCGGCCGCCAGCATCGGCGGAATGTGCATGCGTTCCTGCGACGCGAGAATGTAGAATTCGCCCGGGTCGAGGATCAGCCGCGTGTCGGCTCTGGCGGCGATCGGCTCCCAGAAATCGGCGACCGCATAGGACGCTATACAATCGACATCGATGACATCGGCATGCTTTTGCGCGCGATAGCCCACGATTTCGCCCAGAGCCTCTTTGCTCAACGCAACGCCCAGCAGCAATCCATCGCGCAAATTCAAATCGCCATCGACAAGCCGGTGCTTTTCATGCGCCTCACGCAGCGCATTGTCATCGAGCCAGAAGACGTTCTTCTCCATTTGCTGCGGATGTTTGCGCCGGAATCGGATCTGATTCAGGCGAGACCCTTTTCTGACCCTGACGCTAAAACTTCTCGGCGAGACTTCCGCGTAGATTTGACCGGTGTAACCGCCGGCCACCTGGTCGAATATCTCCCCGTTATCTGTGATGAGGCGGGTGAAAATATCCAGACGTCCCGTCGAGCTTTTGGGGTTTGTCGCCGCCGAGATGCTGGGGATCAAGGCGAGCGATTCCAGCAAGGGAATGACATAGACGCATCCCTTCTCCAGAATGGCGCCGGGGCCTTCGAGAGAAATCTCATCGGATTTCAGCCCGCTCAACTGACTTTCAACTTTCCGGTCCTTGCCCGGCAAGAAGCTTGCCCGGACGCGATAGGCCTTGGCGCCAAGGCGCAGATCCAGACTCGCGGGCTGGAATTGACTATCCTCGATATCGATCGACGACCTGATCATGCGCCGATGCACCATCAGCTCGATTTTCTCGCGCGGCAGGAGTCCGTAGCTCGTTCCGAAATCAGCCGCGCGTTCGCTCCCCAAATCCGGGAGGCGGTCGACGCCGCGCGGCGCGCGGCGGGCGCGAACCGGAGATGGTTTTGCGATGGCCACCATACGTGGACCCTTCTTCAATGTGAGATCGTTTCAATCAGTCAAAGACCATTCCCGAGCTCATTGTCAGTGACGCCGGCGCGTTGTCCACAGAAACCGTCGATTATCCCGCGCTCGCGGCGGGCAGGCCACAACCATTGGCGCACCCCTCCGTTGACGCCCCGCGGCCACTCGCGCTATGCTTGCCGGACTATGTGGTCATTTGAGCCGGTCGGCTTGCCGCCACGTTAAACAAGGGGCTAAAAGATCGGTGCTTTCCAGGAGCGCCCGTCTGTCGTCCCCTCGCAGCAATGCGATCGCAGGCTATTGGAGTAAACATGAGCGCCGCCCCGACACCCAGGAAATTCCGTTCCGCCACCAATCTCGTGCATGGCGGAACGCTCCGCTCGCAATTTGGCGAAACCTCGGAGGCGCTGTTTCTGACGCAGGGTTACGTGTACCCGAACATGGAGTCCGCCGAGGCGCGCTTCAAAGGGGACGACCCCGGCTTCATTTATTCCCGCTTTTCGAACCCGACCGTCGCAATGTTCGAAAAACGCGTCGCCATGCTCGAAGACGCCGAGAGCGCCCGCGCCACAGCAACGGGCATGGCCGCCGTCACTGCCGCCATTCTGGGGCAGCTGAAAGCCGGCGATCATGTCGTCTCGCCCAAAGCCCTGTTCGGGTCGTGCCGTTACATCGTCGAGGAATTGCTGCCGCGCTTTGGCGTATCCTCGACGCTCATCGACGGGACGGACCTCGACCAGTGGCGAGCTGCGATGCGCCCTAATACGACGGTGACATTTCTCGAAAGCCCGACAAATCCCCAGCTTGAGATCATCGATATCGCCGCCGTCGCGGACATCGCCCACAAGGCGGGCGCCACGCTGGTGGTCGACAATGTGTTCGCGACGCCCCTGTTGCAGTCGCCGCTGAAACTGGGCGCAGATTGCGTGGTCTACTCCTCGACCAAACACATGGACGGGCAGGGCCGGGCGCTCGGTGGCGTTATCGTGGCGTCGGAAGACTTCATCCAGACGCATATCCACAATTTTCTGCGCCAGACCGGCCCCGCGATCTCGCCGTTCAACGCCTGGATCATGCTGAAGGGGCTGGAAACGCTGCCGGTGCGCCTGATGGCCCAGCAGAAGAGCGCCGAGCGGATCGCCGATTTCCTGGCCGCACAGCCTGAGGTCGCGCGCGTGCTTTACCCGACCCGCAAGGACCATCCGCAACACGCGCTGGCCATGCGGCAAATGTCGGGCGGCGGCAGCGTCATCGCCTTTGACGTGAAAGGCGGCAAGGACGCCGCCTTCCGCTTTGGCAATGCGCTTGAAATCGTGAAAATTTCCAACAATCTGGGCGACGCAAAAAGCCTGCTGACGCATCCGGCGACAACGACGCATCAGCGCATCGGGCCGCTCGCGCGCGCCGAAAGTGGCATTGGCGATGGCATGTTGCGCCTGTCCTGCGGCCTTGAAGATGTCGAGGACCTGATCGACGACATCAAGGCCGGGTTGAAAGCGGTGGGGTGAGGACGAAGCGGGCGTTTCAATAAACGTCGATCGTGAATCGCAGGCGCGCAGGTTTGGCGCGCCAGAATCAAGGCCAAAACAATTTACATTCCGGGTCGACATCCGATTGCATTTTTCGCTTGCCGGCTTGCCCTTTCTGGAGTTCAATCATTTCTGTTGATGGAAATTGTTCTGACTGCCAGGGGCCTGAAAATCCTATTGCCGATGTCCGGGATTTTTCGCGCCTGGCCAAAAATTTTTTCTGGATTGCAACTGCCGTATTTCGAGGCATGAAACCGCTTTGTCCCAAAAACTGGATTCCCGCAGCCGCGCAGAGTTTGTCGCCTGGAGCGAACCTGTTTGCGCCGATCTGATATCCGAGCGTCACGAACGCGGGACATGCGCCTGTCCGGAAACCCGACAGCTCCTGTCCGCAGCTCAGTCGCGCTTCTGGAAAGCGCTCCTGTCGGGCGATCGTCACAGGTTCATGCCCGCCCGGCGCCTGGTCGCATCAATTCGCGTGAAAGCGAACATGGCGCAGCCCGAAATCGACGCCGTTGACGATGAGGTTCTGCATGATCTGTCCGAACTCGTCACGGCTCGCTTTCTCCGCACCCCTGCGGTGGCGCGCGCCTATGGGCAAGTGCTTCTGGAGGCGGCGCTGGCTTTGGGAACCATGCGCGGCGCCGAGGCGATGAAGACAGGCCAACCGCCCCGATAGGAGGCTGTCGCAACTCTGTCTGGGCGATGGCGGGGGAACGCATGGCCGATCGCCGGCAAGGAACACAAAAAGGCTTCGGATTCCCCGTCATGCCACTCGACGCCAGTCGCCTCGATAGGGTAGACAGGCCTATGTACAAAGCCAGGACCGAAAATATCGAGGTGACGGTCGAGCCGCGCTTCATGGCCGACCGTTCGGACCCGCGGGCCGGGCGCTATTTCTGGGCCTATACCGTCGAGATCTCAAATCACAGCCCGCGCACGATTCAACTCGTGGCGCGCCACTGGCGCATCACCGACGCCAGCGGGCGACTTGAGGAAGTGCGCGGCGACGGCGTGGTGGGGGAACAGCCAGTCCTGAAACATGGCGAAACATTCAAATATACGTCTGGTTGCCCGCTGACAACGTCATCGGGGTTCATGGCGGGCGCCTACCAGATGGTGGATGAAGCCGGGAACGCATTTGACGTGGAAATACCGGCGTTTTCGCTCGACACGCCGGACACCAGGCGCTCCCTGAACTGAAAGCGATATCGCATGAATGCGGGCCGGCTCGACAGCGCAATTGCGATTCTGGAGCGGCTGATAGCTTTCGATACCGAAAGCTCGAAATCCAATCTCGATCTGGTCGATTACGTTGAAGGGTTTTTGCAGGCGCGCCAGGTCGCCTACATGAAGGTCCCCAATGCGCAGGGCGACAAAGCGGCGATTTTCATCACCATCGGGCCCATGATCGACGGCGGCGTTGTGCTGTCCGGGCACACCGATGTCGTGCCGGTGGCGGGCCAGATCTGGACGGGCGATCCCTTCATACTGCGGCATGAGGGCGGACGCTATTACGGGCGCGGCGCCTGCGACATGAAAGGCTTCGACGCCCTCGCGCTGTCAATGATCGAGGAATTTCAACACGCGCGTTTGAAGCGACCCATCCATATTCTGCTGAGCTACGATGAGGAAACGACCTGCCTGGGACCGATGGATACAATCGCCCAGTTCGGTCGCGATCTGCCTCGACCGGGCTCCGTCATTGTGGGCGAACCCACGATGCTGCAGGTCGCGGACGCCCATAAATCCGTCGCGACATATCGCACGCGCGTCAAGGGGGTGGAGGCGCATTCCTCAAACCCGGCGCTGGGCGCCAACGCCATTGAGGCGGCTTGCGATCTGGTCAGCGAAATCTACAGGTTTGCCCAGGTTTTGCGGGCCGAGGGCGACGCGACCGGGCGCTTCACGCCGGGCGCCTCGACGCTCAGCGTCGGCGTCATCCATGGCGGCGTGGCAAGAAATATTCTTGCCCGGGACTGTTCGTTCCTCTGGGAGTATCGCGGCCTCCCCGGCGCCCCGGCGGGACGCGCAGCGCGGCATATGGACGACTACGTCTCCGCGCATCTCCTGCCAAAGTTCCTTGCGCAGGGGCTTGGCGTCGAGGTTGAGACGATCACGGAAGTCGAGGTGCCGGGCCTGGTCGCCGAGCCGGGCTCAGCGGCCGAAGTTCTTGCGTTCAAACTGGCGCGCGCCAATCACGCCATCGCCGTTTCCTACGCCACTGAGGCGGGACGATTTCAGGCGGCTGGCATTCCGACGGTGGTCTGTGGTCCTGGCAGTATCGAGCAGGCGCACCAGCCCGATGAATATATCGAGGAATCGCAGCTCGCCGCCGGCATCGGCTTTCTGCAGGCGCTGGCGCGCGAACTCAGCTGACGCGCATGCAAAAAGGCCGGCAAAAGCCGGCCTGTTCGCAGGCGTCGTCGCGAAAAAATCAATCGTCCTTCGACTTGATGTTCAGGACCTGACGGCCCTTGTACATTCCGGTCTTCAAATCGATGTGATGGGGACGACGCAACTCGCCCGAATCCTTGTCTTCCACATAGGCCGGGGCGGCAAGGGCGTCAGCGGAGCGGCGCATACCGCGGCGACTGGGGGAAGTTTTACGTCTCGGAACGGCCATTTTACTCTCCGGATTGGGGCGGACGGCCCTCAAAACGGGACTGTCGCAAATTCGAAGCCGGGCCAATACACGGAAATCCCGGCAAAGGCCAGAGGCAATCGCCGGTTCAGACGCAGAACTTGACCGCACGCCTCGCCTCGGGCAAGCCGGGGCCATATTTCCAGGAGTCTTGCGTGAGCGCCGCCGCACCCACCGCCTTTGAACAACGCCTCGCAGAACTCGGCGCCCGCGTTGAAACAGAGATCGACGCGCTGCTTTCCCCGCAACTGCTCCCCGGCGAACTCGCCCGCCCGTCGCGCCTGCTGGCGGCCATGCGCCATGCGGCGCTCGGCGGCGGCAAGCGCCTTCGCCCGTTTCTCGCCATCGCGACTGCCGAAATGCTGGGAGTAGCCGTGGAGCAATCGCTACGTCCGGCCTGCGCCATTGAACTCGTCCATTGCTATTCGCTGGCGCACGACGACCTCCCGGCAATGGACAATGACGATCTCCGGCGGGGCCGCCCGACAGTCCACAAGGCCTTCGACGACGCGACAGCTATCCTCGCCGGCGATGCTTTGCTGACGCTCGCCTTCGACGTTATGGCCGATCCGGCCACGCATCGCGATTCGTCCATCCGCGCCGATCTGGCGCTCGGGCTGGCGCGCGCCTCGGGGCACGGTGGAATGGCGGGCGGCCAGATGCTCGATCTGGACGCCGAACGTCAGGCAGCGCCTCTGCCGCACGACAGCATCGCCCTGCTCCAATCCATGAAAACCGGCGCGCTGTTGCGATTCTCGGTTGAAGCAGGCGCGATCGTCGCGGGCGCGTCCGCCGACGAGCGAAGCGAACTGATCCGGTTTGGCGCTGCGCTTGGGGCCGCTTTCCAGATTGCGGATGACATTCTGGATGCAGAAGGCGACGTCGCCACACTGGGAAAGGCCGCCGGAAAGGACGCCGCGCGCAACAAAGCGACATTGGTCAGCGCGCTCGGGCTCGCGGGCGCCAGAAAAGCCTGCGATGAATATATTGCCAGGGCCGTTTATGCTTTAAGGGATTTTGGACCGCGCGCCGGCCTTCTGATCGATGCTGCGCATTTTACCGCCAGGCGCGATTTTTAGGAGTTTCCGCCTTGACCGACGCCGTCATTGCTCTTGAGAATGTCCTCATTCGCAACTTGAAGGCGCGCGCGCGTCTGCTGACCTGCATCCTGATCGGCGTTTGCGTTTTCGCGATCATGCCAGGGGATTGGCGACTATCGACCCGGATATTGTCGTCGTGGAATCTCGCGGCGGTTCTTTATGTCGTCGCCGCATGCATCATGATTGCGCGCTCGACGCCCGAATCCATCCAGCGCCGGGCGGTCGCCTCGGATGAGGGCAGGTTCGTTGCATTGTCCCTCGCTTGCCTGGCTGCGGCCGCCGCTTTCGCCGCCATTTTCGATCAACTGACGCTGGTGAAGGATTCGCACGGGCTTTATCACACTGTGCATCTTGCGCTGGCGGGCTGCACAGTGCTCAGCGCCTGGACCTTCACGCACCTGATGTTCACGCAACATTACGCTCATGAATATTTCATCGAGCGCGATTCGGAAAAGGATTTGCCGGAGGAGTTTCGTGGCGGCCTGGATTTCCCGGGAACGAAATTCCCGGTCTATTCCGACTTTGTCTATTTTGCCTTCATTGTGGGCGTCGCCTCACAGACGGCGGACGTCGAAATCACGTCCTCGGTGATGCGGCGGATATCGCTTTTGCATTCCGTGCTGTCATTTGTGTTCAACACGGCAATCCTGGCGCTGACGATCAACATCGCTTCGGGGCTCATCGCCCCGTAAGCCGGATCGACGTTTGCGCAGGCGTATCAGAAGCTGAACAGCGGGCCGGCGCCGGGGTTTTCCCAGCGGCCCGGCAGGGTCTCGCCGCCATAGCGGTAACCGGCCACGCCCGGGAACGAGCGATGGTCGCCCTGTCCGTCGGTGGCGTAGTGGGACTGGCTGCCGACAGGCACGACATTGCCGCTGTCCGTGAAGGGCCGCTTGTGAACAGTCAGCGCCTGAGCCGACACAACGTGACGATGATGCCTCGCCCGCGCCTGCGCGGGCGCAACGACAAGCCCCGCAACCCCGACCGCAAGAAGAGCAAAAAGAACAGGTGAAGCGCGGCGCATATGACAATCCCTGAATCAGAGCGGAAATCAACGTTTCATTGTAACCTGTTTCCAGCCGCTGCACACCCCCAGCGAATGCCTTTGCAGTTTATTTCCGGACAAATTTGCGGGGGCCGTCGCTGACGCGCAACGCTGGCCGGTTCAAATCCGTGTCGATCCATTCCGCCGTCCGGCCTGCGCCGCCCCTGGCGCCGCCACAGCCCGTCCCACGCGCCAGTTCCGCTGCGGCGAAAAAGCGTCCAATCTCCCGGTCCGCGCCGCCGGACAGAATATCGAGCCTGTCCAGCGCGCAGGCGAGCGTCCGACGATCGATCGGTCGATCCGAAGCCCCACAGGCATAGCCTGCAATGCGCAGTTCAGGCTTTGACACATTGAGCATATAGCCGAGGCACGGGACTTCGCCAGCTGGCGTCGCCAAAGTCAAATCGGCCGTCTCGAAGACGCCAAAGCGCGTGGGCAGGTCGCCAGGCTGCGCGCTGCGGACCACAGACAGGCCGGAACGGGCCGCCTGTCGCGCCATTTCGACATAAAATCGGCCTTCGGGGGCCTGCTCGGCGCCGATGCGATAGACCGACAGATGGAGGCTCGGCCCGCGCCCCAGCATCGCCTCGCCAAAATCGAGATAATCCTGACGACCGCCGCCGGTTGTGTGACGACGGGCTTCGTAGATCCGGGGCTCCTTGCCGAAGGCGGCGCTTTCCAGTCCATAGAACCGCAGGGGATGATTGACCTCCAGCCAGGCGCTTTTGGGCGCCGGCGCGGGCGTTGGCGGAGCCGCCGCCGGCCGCCCTGAAAGGCCTGCCAAGACTACTGCGCAAACCGCCGCGGCGCCTGCAAGGCACAGCGACCACCGCACAAGACGCGCCTGGACCTGCCGGCCGGGCGCCCGCGGCATGGCCGCGGGCCCGCCTGCGATATCCAGAAACGGGCCTCCGGGCCCCGATAAAATGAGCATTGACATAACGCATCCCCGGGCCCCGTTGGGGGGCTCTGTATGTTTGACAGGGTGAGTTTCGTCGCCGCCGGTATGTGTTGGGTTACGAAGCAAGGTTAACGAAAAGGACGGTCAAAATTGAATTAAAATTGAGTCGTCGTCTATCCCGGGCCTCAATCATGGCACATAAAGCGCCGTCTGATCCGCTCGATTACAAAAGCAACACTTCAGGAGGTTCGCAATGCCTGTCGCCATTCGCCGCATCGTCACGGGACACGATTCCAGCGGCAGGGCTGTCGTCAGCGTCGATGAAATCGCCAAAAACGTTATATCGACGCGACCTGGTCAATCCAGCGCTGTCATATGGTCCCATGCGGCGACGCCGGTCGATAATACGGAAGCGGGCGATGGCGGTCTGCGCGATGTCCGGCAATGCGCCGGGGATGGCGCCATATTCAGGGTGGTTCAATACGATCCGGGCGTCGCTCCGCGCAATCACCGCACCGAGACAATCGATTACGCCACAGTCATTTCCGGCGAAATCGACATGCGCCTTGACGACGGCGCAGAAGTGCATCTGCGCGCAGGCGACGTTCTGGTGCAGCGCGGCACGATTCACGACTGGATCAACCGTGGCGTCGAACCCTGCATCATCGCGTTTGTGCTGATTGCAGCCAGGCCTGTTGAAACCGGCAGCGCCAGCCTCGGAGCTGTGGGATGAGGATCAACATTGCTGCGCTCGCCTTCGCTCTGCCGGGGTTGCCGCTCGCCTGCGCGCCTGCGCTGGCAGCCTGGCCTGACCGTCCCGTGCGCATCATCGTCGCCTCTGCGCCCGGCGGCGGGACAGATACGGTCGCACGCCTGCTTGGCGCCTGGTTGTCGCAAGCCCTGGGGCAGACATTCATCATCGAGAACAAGCCCGGCGCCGGCAATGTGCTCGGCAGCGAGGCGGCGGCCCGCGCTGCGCCTGACGGTTATACCCTGCTGATGTCGGCAAGCACGCTCGCCATCAATCATGTGATGTATAAAAAGTTGCCCTACGATGTTGTGCGCGATTTCGCGCCCATTACACGCGTCGTGACATTGCCCAATGCGCTGGTTGTCGGGGCCTCGCAACCCTATCGCAACACAGCCGATTTGCTCGACGCCGCGCGGAAAGATCCGGGCGCATTGACCTTTGGGTCAGCCGGCATTGGCACGGCGCCGCATATGGCGATGGAGCTCCTTAAATCCATGGCCGGCGTCAATCTCACACATGTCCCCTATACAGGCGTCGCGCCTGCTCTTATCGATGTCGCGGGCGGTCGCGTGACAGCGATGCAGGTCAATTATCTCTCCGGCAAACCACAGATCGATTCAGGCGTGTTGCGAGCGCTCGCCGTTTCGTCGTCAAGGCGCTCAGCCCTGGCGCCAGACGTTCCCACCATCGCGGAATCGGGCGTGCCGGGATTTGAGGCGAACCAATGGTTCGGACTTTTGGCGCCATCCGGCGCGCCGGCGGAAATTCTGCAACGTTTGCATGATGAAACCGTCAAAGCTCTCGCCTCAAGCGAACTGCGACAGAAATTCGCAGCCGAGGGCGCCGAACCCGTCGGCGATACCCCTGAAGCGTTTGCAGCCCTGATCCGCGCCGAGATGGACAAATGGGCCGGCGTCGCCAGGGCAGCGCATATCGAGGCCAATTAACGCCAGGCCATTTGCGTCGGCGTCTTTGTGGACACGCAGGATAGAAAGCCGGTTGCGCAGGGCGCCGGCAAACCCTCTTTCACCAGCGACGATTCCCGAATGGCGCGCCTCAAATGACCAATGCGACGCAACAAATGACGAATGCGCCGCAACCCGCGCGCGCCGTCTTTACGGTGGGTTCGCCGCTGCGGCATGTGCTTGTCATGACGGCGACCGGCTCCATTGGATTGATGGCGATATTTGTCGTCGATCTGCTGTCGATCCTCTACATCTCCTGGCAGGGCGCGCCGGCGCTGACAGCCGGCCTCGGCTTTGCGACCCAGGTCGTCTTCCTCGTGATGTCAATCAACATCGGCATGTCGATTGGCGTCAGCGCTCTGGTGTCGCGCGCCATCGGCGCCGGAGACCGCGCGCAGGCGCGGCGGCTCGCAAGTTCTGGCCTGCTGCAATCTTTCGTTTTGTCGAGCGCAGCAGGCTTCGCGCTGTTTCCCTTCCGCGATCCGGTTCTGCGTGCGCTTGGCGCCAGCGGCGCAGCGCTGGAAGCCGCTTCGACGTTTCTGGCATGGACCCTCCCCTTCACGGGCGTCATGGCGATCGGCATGGCCCTGGCGGGTCTGCTGCGGGCCGCGGGCGACGCCAAGCGCGCCATGTATGTCACCCTGTTTGGCGCCATCGCCACCGCGATCATCGATCCTATCCTGATCATCGGTCTGAAAATGGGCGTTCTGGGCGCCGCAATCACCACCGATTTCTCGCGTTGCGTGTGGGTAATGGTCGGCGCCTGGGGCGCGATCAAAATCCACAGACTTGTGGAGCGCCCCCGATGGGTCCTGGCCATGGATGACCTGCCCGAAATCTTCGCCATCGCCGGCCCCGCGATCCTCACCAATGTCGCTGCGCCCATCGCCAGCCTCTACTCCGTGAGCGTGATGGCGCAATTTGGCGAATCCGCGCTGGCTGCAGGTTCGATTATCGACCGCATCGTGCCGGTGGCTTTTGGTCCGCTCTTCGCCATGTCTGGTGTGATCGGCCCCATCATTGGTCAGAATTATGGCGCAGGGCTGATCGAGCGGGTCCGGGCCACCCTGACCAGCAGCTTTGGCTTTTCGGCGGTCTATGTCGCCATTGCGTGGGCGCTGCTCTATCTATCCTCGCCCGCGATCGTAAAATTGTTTTCAGCGCAGGGCCAGACCGCCGATCTTGTGCTGTTTTTCTGCGCCTGGGGGGCGCTGGGCTGGGTCTTTCTCGGTTGCCTTTTTGCAGCCAACGCCGCTTTCAACAATCTTGGCCACGCAACGATATCCACAGCCTTCAACTGGGGGCGGGCGACACTCGGATTCATCCCGTTCGTCACGATCGGCGCCCATTATTATGGCCCGCAGGGCGTTATCATGGGCGCGGTCGTCGGGGCCGCAGTCTTTGGCGCCGGAGCGATCGGCTGCGCCTACTGGCTCGCGGGGAGACTGAGAGCGCCGCAGCTCATAAAAAATGCGGCGCCCGAGATAAAAATGTCCTAGGTTCGAAATATTGTGGGATTGAACGGCCCGCTCGGGCGCGCGCAATGGAGCGAACTCAAATGAATTTGAATGACATTCTTCAGGCGGCGCAAGGCGGCCAGGGCATTACCAATATCGCGCAGCAATTTGGTCTTTCGCCGGAGCAGGCGCAGGCGGCCATCAACGCCGTATTGCCTGGTCTCTCGCAAGGCTTGCAGAACCAGGCCGCCACCCCCGGCGGTCTCGGCAATATTCTGGGGCATCTTGCCGACCCGACGCATCAGCAAACCTACACGAACGCCGCAGCGGCCGCTTCGCCTGCCGCTGCCCAGGCTGGCGGCAATGTGCTGGGGCAGATTCTTGGCAATGGCGGTATTGTCCAGCAACTCACCCAACACGCCGCCCAAAGCACGGGCCTGCCGCCCGCTATCATCCAGCAAATGATGCCCGTGATCGCCTCAATGGTGATGGGTGGCCTGTTTCATTCGGCGTCCAATCAGGGACTCGGCGGAATGCTGGGTCAACTTGCCGGTCAGGGCAACCTTGGCGCGGCGCTCGGTCAGGCGATGGGCCAGGCGCCGGCGCAAGCCTCCACCGGCGGCAGCGGTCTGGGCGGAATGCTCGGCGGTCTGCTTGGCGGCCTTTTTGGCGGCGGACAGGCTGGCGCGACAAAGCTGCCCGGCGGTCTCGATCCCGCCACCGTGCAGGCAGGCTTGAGCACGCTCACAAATATGCTGGGCCATGGCGTGCAGGTGCCGGCGGGCCAGCAAGCCGGGTTACAGGATATTCTCGGCCAGCTGATGGCTGCAGGAGCCAAACGCTGAAGCTTTCAGCCTTCATTATGCCGGGGATGGCGGCGTTGAGCCTGTGGGCGTCAACGCCGGTCTTCGCCCAACAAGTTGGCGCATCGCCAGGCGCCATCGTTTTGCGCGTCGCCGGTCGTCCGGGCGATCTGCCGGTGGCGAGCGCCAATCTTGTCGCGAAGTATCTGTCGCGACAGCTGGGCGGCGTCAACATCAGGGTGGAGGTCCGGACCACCGCTTCCGCCCTTGACGTTCTGAATGATTTTGCCGCTGCCGCGCCCCGTGATGGATCGGCGCTCTTGCTGGCGCCGCCGATAACCGCGCAAATGCAGGCGCTCGCGGTTCCAGGCGCCGCCTATGACGCGGGGGCTTTCAACTGGATCGGCGCCCTGTCACACGCGCCGATGACGCTGGCGGCGTCATGGGTCACCGGCTTCCGCACGCTCGAAGACGGCGCGCGTCGGGAAATGGAGGTCGGCGCTGTTGGCGATATGAACGAGGGGGCATGGTATCCGGCCGTGCTCAATGCGCTTTTTCGCACCCGCTTCAAGGTCGCGACAAATTACCGATCGAGCCGGGAAATCGACGCCGCCATCGATTCAGGCGAGATCGGCGGGAGGCTGGCAAGCTGGGCGGAGTTCAACTTCGGTCAAAGTCCGCTCTTTCAGCAAGGCAAGTTGAATTTTCTCATGCAGATCGGACCAGTGGGATTGTCTGAACTCGGTCGCACGCCGCTGCTGGGCGATATCGTCAAAGCGCCCGGAGACCGCGATATCGCAAGCTTTATCTCGAGCGACGCGGCCCATGGCCGTTCCCTCGCAGCCCCTCCCGGGACACCGGTCGAAATTGTCGAGCGATACCGCAAGGCCTTTGCTGCAATGACCTCGGACCCGGCGTTCATTGCCGAAGCCCACGATTTGCATATCGAAACCTCGGGCGTCGATGGCGCGGCGGTCGCGCATCTTGTCGCCGCGGAGCTGGCCGCGCCGGCGGACGCGGTCAGGCGCAGCCGGCAGGCTATTGTGAACGGCGCGCAATAGGCTGGGCCGCCGGCGCAAGCGACGCTCCCAAATCACAGATTGCCGGCAATCGGCCCCATCCATTTCGACGATATTTTGGAGCCCATGGTTGTGACGCTGCCGACGATGATAATAGATATCAAAAGGCCAATAAATCCATACTCGATAGCCGTCGACCCGCCTTCATCGCGACAAAGTTCACGCAGCAAAGTCATCGCCCGATGCATAAATGGCTCCCGTCCGGGGCCATATTGTCCGTCAGTCTTTAGGATAGAGTTAATCGCTTCGGCTAAAGGTCGGATCAGTCTGCGTATATGCAAAAGTGCCTTAGAAATGGTCAAAAGCATCTATGAATCTTATTGGCGAAGGTTCGCTTTTCAAGCGGCGGTCGATCGTTTGCTTCGCGGACGAAGGCCCATTAAGACAGCGTCGCGGACGCACTCCGTAGGTATGTGACCGACTGTCCCGGGGGGCTCCGATATGGCGCGCGATGTGTCCGATTCAACGCCAATTGAATCCCGCAACGAAATTCTGGAATGGCTTGAAAGCGGCGCAAAACCGGCCAGCGAGTTCCGGCTGGGTACGGAACACGAAAAGATTCTGTTCTATCGGAGCGACCTTAGTCCCGTCCCCTACCAGACGGGAGCTTCGGGACGCGGCGGCGTCCGCGCTTTGCTTGAGGGCATGGCGGCAGAAACGGGCTGGGACGCGATTGAGGACGCCGGCGCACTGATCGGTCTGTTCGATCCGGAAGGGGGCGGCGCCATTTCGCTGGAGCCCGGCGGGCAGTTCGAATTGTCCGGCGCTCCGCTTGATTCCATCCACCAGACCGCACAGGAACTCGACGCGCATCTTGAACTGTCCAGAAAGGTTGCTGCCCGACACGATATCGGCTTTCTAGGGCTTGGCATGAGCCCGAAATGGTCGCTGGCCGAGACGCCGCACATGCCCAAAAGCCGCTACCGGATCATGACAGACTATATGCCGAAGGTCGGGACGCGCGGGCTCGACATGATGTACCGCACCGGCACTGTGCAGGCCAATCTCGACTTTTCCTCGGAAGCCGACATGGTGCGCAAATTACGCGTCGCCATTGCCCTGCAACCGCTGGCGACCGCCCTGTTCGCAAATTCGCCCTTTACGGACGGCAAACCGAACGGCAGACTCTCTGAACGATCGGAAATCTGGCGCGATACAGACAACCAGCGCGCGGGAATGCTGCCCTTCGTTTTCGAAGACGGCATGGGTTTCGAGCGTTTTATCGATTACGCGCTCGATATACCGATGTATTTCGTCAAGCGCGGCGATACCTATCACGATGTGACAGGCGCAAATTTCCGAGATCTTCTCGCGGGACGTCTGGCGGCCATGCCGGGCGAGACGGCTACTCTGTCGGACTGGGCCAATCACCTCTCGACGATCTTTCCTGAAGTCCGGTTAAAGAAGTATCTGGAAATGCGCGGCGCCGATGTCGGCTCGCGCGATCATATCCTGGCCTTGCCCGCGCTCTTTGTCGGTCTGCTTTACGACGACGGCGCGCTCGACGCGGCCTGGGACACAGTCAAGGGCTGGAGCGCCGAGCAAAGGCAGTCGCTGCGTGACCAAATACCGCAACTTGGCCTTTCTGCGACCATCGCGGGACGCAGTCTGCGCGAGATTGGCCGCACAGTTCTTGCGATCGCCCGCGAAGGCTTGCGCAAGCGGCGGCGGCTTGACGCCCGGGGCCGTGACGAAACGCTTTATCTTGGAGTGCTGGATGAACGCATCGCGACCGGTCGCACGGCTGCGGAGCATTGGCTCGACCTGTATTATCGCGAGTGGCATGAATCGGTTGATCCGGTGTTCCGCGCCGCAGCTCTTTAAACGGCGCGCGCGCGCCAGAAAAATCGTCGTTTCCGGCGCGCTTTCTCGATCCACATTTGCGCTTCGGCAATCGCGGCGAGTTCGGCGCGCGCACCCGGGATAAAGGCTTCAAATGCGCGCCAGAATTGCTGGCGAATCATATCCCGCTCCATCAGAATTTCGTGTTTTGCGTATAGGATCGGCAAATACCGCCCCGCCTTAAGGCGCGTTGAAAAGCGCTCCACAGCGCGCGCGTCAACGACGCGGTCATCGTCGGCGCCGAACACCAGCGCGGGCGTCAGGACCCGTCGGGGATATTCGGGGTCGGCAAACTCATCCATCAGCCGGAACGCTGCATTGATCCAGCCGATCGTCGGAGCGCCGATGGCAAGCGCTGGCGCAGCGGCCACAATATTGGCGTTGCGGCGGAATCGAATGGGGTCCGAAGTCAGGATATTGCCTTCGAACGGTTGCGCGAGCATCGATTTTGACCCACCGCCGGGTATGAAGGAGCCGCCAAGCCCGATTGAGTCCAGCGCCTCCGCCAGAAAATGTGCGGCGCGCGGCGCACGAAACCCCTGGATGGCGATCATTGGAGCGATCAACGCCAGACGTTCAAAAGGCGAGACGCCCCGACGCGCCTGCGAAATCAGGATTGCCGCGCCCATCGAGTGGCCCAGCGCGAACCAGGGTTTTGGACAAAACGGCTCCAGCGTCTGGTCCCGGATGGCGTCGAGGTCGCGATCATAGAGCGAGAAATCGTCAATATGGCCCTTGCGGGAATTGTCGAGGTCGCGCCCCGAAAGCCCCTGTCCCCGCCAATCAAAAACAACGACGGCAAGCTTGCGAGACAGCAATTCTGCGACAGTCTCGAAATATTTTTCGATGAACTCGGCCCGCCCGGTGCAAATCAGCACCGTGCCAAGCGCCTCGCCCTCCGGGTGCCAGCGCGCGACGCGCAACGCCATGCCATCGACGGCGCGCAGGGTCGTCGCCACTGCGCCGGGCGGCATCGGGTTATCAGGCGTGACGATCAATTCCATCGCAAAGCAAACTCCGCTGAGCCGCCTCTTAACATATTTTCTCGAAATGGAATTTTGGAGGGGTCTGCGTCAAATCGAGTCTTTGTCGCCCTCGCCCGCAACCTCCACAGGCGCCACAATTGTCACACGGCGGGCAATGAGATCGACGTCAGGGACAACGGCGCGGGTGAAGGGGAACAGCAGGGTTTCGCCACCCCCGACAGGCGCGACTTCGAGAATATCGCCCGCGCCGTAATTCGGCGCATCGACAATCACGCCGATGGGCTCGCCGAGCGAATCGACCGCTGTCATCCCGATGAGGTCGGAAATGTAATATTCATCCTCGTCCCCGGCGGGCATGCGGGCGCGGTCGGCATAGATCTCGAGATTGGTCAGCGTCTCGGCGCCGTTGCGGTCGCTTACGCCCTTGACGCGCGCAACAAGAGCGCCTTTGCCGCCTTCGCGCAGAGCCTCGATCGCAAAAATCCGGGCGCCCGCAACATCCGTGAGATCGCCATAGTCTGCGATCGCGAGGGGGTCCTGCGTAAAGGATTGCAGACGCAATTCGCCACGCAGGCCTACCGCTGCGCCAAAAAGACCGACGAGCACAAGGCCGGGCCGGGGTTTTGTCGGCGGCGCTGGAGGCTTTTTCGCCATAGTCTTGAAGAGACCTGAAGGAGCGCGTCTCCCTTCTCCCGCTCATGGCGGGAGAAGGACGCGCGGAGGGAACTTACTCCGCCGCAGCAGGCGCGGCTTCAGCAGCGGCGGCGGCCGCCGCACGTTCCTGGGCCTTCTTCTTCGGCTTGGCCTTTTCCGGGTTGTTCTGCGCTTCGCGCTTTCCAACGCCGAGAGCTTCCAGCAAACGGGCGACGCGGTCGGAGGGCTGCGCGCCCTTGGCGATCCAGGCATTCGCCTTCTCGGTGTCGAGCACCACGCGTGTGGCGTCGTCCTTCTTCTTCAGCGGATCGAACGTGCCGAGACGCTCGATGAAACGGCCATCGCGGGGCATGCGGGAATCCGCAACAACGACGCGATAGAAGGGGCGCTTCTTGGCGCCGCCGCGGGACAGTCGAATTTTAAGAGACATGCTTGGGTTCCTTGTTGTTCATAGGCAGTAGGAGTTAGACAGTGGGCAGTAGGGGAATATTGCAATAGTCAGAAGAGCTTCCTTACTGCCTACTGCCTTCATTTCTTCTTCCCGAACGGGTTGAAGCCGCCGAGCGGACCTCCCCCCAATCCGGGTAATTTTGGACCGCCGAGTCCGGGCAAACTGCCCGGCAGGCCCGGCAGCCCTCCGGGTCTCGGCCCGCCAAACACGCCCGGCGGAGGCGCTTCAGGCAATTTCGGCATTCCAGGCGGCAGCGCGCCGCCGCCGCCCATCTGTTGTTTCATGGCCTCGATCTGTTCGGGCGAGGGCATTCCCCCGCCCATGCCGAACATAGAGGCCAGCTTGCCCATCGGGCCGCGCTTGCCCGCCGCGCCGCCCATGGCCTTCATCATATCGGCCATCTGCCGATGCTGTTTGAGCACCTTGTTGACATCTTCGGGCTTCATGCCGGAGCCTGCCGCGATGCGGCGTTTGCGCGAGGCTTTCAGCAAATCGGGATTGCGCCGCTCGGCCGGCGTCATCGACAGGATGATGGCGCGCTGCCGTTTGATCGTGTTTTCGTTGAGATGCGCAGCGGACATCTGATCTTTTATTTTGGCCATGCCGGGCAACATCCCCATGATGCCGCCCATGCCGCCCATTTTCTCGATCTGCGCGAGCTGCTCGCCAAAATCCTCAAGGTCGAACTTCCCCTTGCGCATTTTCTCGGCCATTTTCGAGGCCTTGTCGGCGTCGAAATTGGCGGCGGCTTTCTCGACAAGCGCGACGATATCGCCCATGCCCAGAATGCGCCCGGCGATGCGCTGGGGATCGAAATCTTCAAGATCGTCGACTTTTTCGCCGGTGCCGAGCAGCTTGATCGGCTTGCCGGTGACCGCCCGCATGGAGAGCGCGGCGCCGCCGCGCCCATCGCCGTCGCAGCGCGTCAGAACGATGCCGGTGATCGCCACGCGGCTGTCGAAATTGCGGGCCAGATTGACCGCATCCTGACCGGTGAGGCTGTCTGCGACGAGCAGGATTTCATGCGGGCGCGCGGCGGCCTTGATCTCCGCCATCTCCTGCATCAACGGCTCGTCGATATGGGTGCGGCCCGCTGTGTCGTACATGACAACATCGAAACCCTGCAGGCGCGCGGCTTCCTCGGCGCGACGGGTGATCTGGACCGGACTCTGGCCTGCGATAATGGGCAGCGTCGCAATGCCGGTCTGCCGGCCGAGGACGGCCAGCTGCTCCTGTGCGGCGGGGCGCTTCACGTCGAGCGAGGCCATCAGCACCTTGCGCTTCATGCGTTCGGTGAGACGTTTGGCGATTTTCGCGGTCGTGGTCGTCTTACCCGCGCCCTGCAAGCCGACCATCATGATGGCGACAGGCGCGGCGGCGTCGAGATTGATCGGATCGGCGGTCGAGCCCAGCGTCTCGACCATCACATCGTTGACGATCTTGACGACCATCTGACCGGGAGTGACGGATTTCACCACATTGGCGCCAATGGCGCGCCCGCGAACCTTGTCGACAAACGCGCGCGTGACATCCAGCGCCACGTCGGCTTCCAGCAACGCGCGGCGCACCTCGCGCAAGGCAAGGTCGACATCGGCCTCGCTCAGGGCGCCGCGGCCCCTGAGCTGGTCGAATATGCCTGAGAGCTTTTCCGAAAGCCCTTCGAACATGGGTTCACTCCATTTCCCGAATGCACAGCCGCAAAGCCAAACGCGCCCGGGAGCGCATCGGCGCCGCCGGACGGGAACCCCTTTTCTCGATGGAAAAGTGGGCGGCTTCAGGACATCGCTGTCGAGAGTTGGGCGTGTTTAGGGGATGGAGGGGGCGGATGTCAAACCGAAATCCGCGCCGCCCGACCGATCGTTGCGCTGCAAGCGCTAGAAATGCCTGACGCCCAAAGGTTTGCCACCCACCCTGGGGTCTTTCCACCAGCCGCCGTCCGCATGGTAATCGAAGGTGGCGTGATGGCCTTTACGGGCTGTCAGCAAAAGGCGACCATGCTCGAAGTTCCAGCCGACGGGCTCAAAAATCACGATGCCGTTGTCGCGGCAGGCCGGCGCGAGTTGCGCGCGAAAACCGCCCGGTCCGCGCGATTGATCGTCGAGCGTCAACATGCAGCCCACGTCCTTGCCGCCTTCCACCCCCTCGCGCAGGATGACGTAACGCCCGCCGAGGTCTGACAATTTTCCGGGGTAATGCGTCACAGCGGCGCGGGTCGTCGGCTCCGGCTCCTTCACGGGTTTCGGGGCCGCGTTGGCTGGCGCCGCGACAGGAATTGCGGCAAAGCCCTTCTGAAGATCCTGACGCCCTGTCGGGGTCATTTCATAAGCTTCGCCGTCCGGTCCCTTCGCAGTCCATTTGCTTTCGGCCTTCCGTGTGAAGACAAGTTCGGCTTCGCCCGCCTTTGCATCAAAGACGATGGCGCCGTCGCCCCGGACTGTCCAGCCCCGCACCGGCCCCAGCGCGGGCATGGAATGGCGGCAACCGCTCGGAATCGCCAAAGTCCGGTCAATCGTGTTGGCGTTTTCGGAATGCAGCACAAGGCCGCACTTTTTTGTCGAACCTTCAAGCGCGATTTCCCACGGACCGGATGCTGCCGCGATCGCAGGCGACTCGACGGGAGCAGCAAAGCCGGGCAATACAGGCGCAATCAGGATCAGGGCGCCCGCCAGAAATCCGAACCGGATGAGCCATTCCTTCCGCGACATTGCAATCCTCCTGTTCCATTCTCAAAAATTGCTGAAACAATCAGCGATACTGCACGATTTCAGGACCGTGGCCAAGGCGTTTCGGCCACCGGCGTCAAGGGCCCCGTCCCGCGCACGAAGGAAAAAATATTATCGAGAGTCAATTTCGCCATCGCCTCGCGCGTCGGTCCGGTGGCGGACCCGACATGCGGCAGCAGCACCACATGATCCATTGCCAGCAGGGCTGCAGGAACCCGGGGTTCGTCGAGAAACACGTCGAGCCCGGCGCCAAGAATGGTTCCATTCTGCAACGCCGCAATCAGCGCGTCCTCATCGACAATGCCGCCACGCGCGATATTGATGACAATGCCGTTCGATCCCAGCGCCGCAAGGATTTCTGCGTCGATGAGATTGCGCGTCTGCGCCCCTCCCGGGGTCGCAACCATCAGAATATCGCAGGCGGCGGCCATGTCCTTGAGGTCGGCGTAATATGGCCATCCCGCGCCGTCCTGCTGGCGGCGGCCATGATAGACCACTTTCAGACCGAACGCTTCGCCACGCCGCGCTATGGCCTTGCCAATGCGCCCAAGGCCGACAATGCCCAGCGTGCGCCCGCGCAGGCTGGCGGAGAGAGGAAATGACTCTTCCAGCCATTTGCCGGAACGCACGAAGCGGTCGGCTTGCGGCAACTGCCGCACAACGGACAGAAGCAGACCGAACGCCGCGTCGGCTGTCTCCTCGGTCAAAACATCGGGCGTGTTGGTAACGACAATCCCCCGCGCCGCCGCCGCCCGCGCGTCGATATTGTCATAGCCGACGCCGATATTCGCCACGAGTTCAAGCTTGGGGAATTGCCCCATAAAGGCGGCGTCAATCGGACGGACAACGCCGCCCGCGATCACCGGCACACCGGTGACGATAAAACGCAGGCTCTCGGCGATGTCCGTGAGAGCGGTTTGCGGATGGCGCGCATCCCATGATTTCACGACGTGAAAATCCTGCGCCAGGCCCGCGTCGAGCAAGGCAGGCAACGGCACGGGCATCAGGATACAGGGCTTGCTCATGGCGTTTCTCTCCGGCGCCATGCTATCGCCGCGCCGGCGAATCCTGTCAACGAGCATTGTTTCCGGGTGGCGGCGCAATCTGGCGGGCCTTGCCCGGGCGCCGACAGACGTCGCGCTCATGCGACTGTATTTGCCGCACTCACAAAAACCTGAAGCTTTTCACCTGCGGGGCTGCGGCAAACCACGCGAGGCGGAATTCCGCCTCGCTGGCGAAAACATGCGTCGGCAGGCGTTTATAGACATAGCCAAGAGTCAACGGGTGTTGATCGAAGGGAAAAGGATCGAGCTTTATGTCACCGCCGCCCAGCGGGATCATGCGGATTGTGACGCCGTCCTCTGGCGCCTGGCCATAGGCAACGGGAACCGGCTCAAAAATCTGGTCCTTCGGTTCGCCCATGCACAAGGCCAGCGAGAAAATATCCCAGAATTGCAGCAGCCGGTAGTTGACCGCAAATTCCATCCGGTCAACGCCCGCCATCGCCAGTTCCTGCCGGCGCTCATAGTCCGCCGCGAAAGCCTCAACGCGCGCATCGATCGGGCGCATGGTCATGGCGGGCGTTCTCACCACGCCATATCTGTTGCGCCAAAGTCCTGTGCGATGGCGTGAGATCAGCAACCCGGCATAGGCGTCGAGGCCCGTCAGCCAGTCAATGCCGGCGCCAAAAGCCTGCAACTGGCTCGCGTCATTGGGGACCTGAAAAAAGCTTGGCGACGATTTCGCCTGCCGGTCATAGCGCGGCGCCGTCTCGTAAGCGGACCAGCCGCAATCATGCAAGGCGGCCGCGCGCACCGTGGACTCGCGCCGCGCGGGCGCAGCAAATTCGGCGTTGCCCCAGTGAGCGGCAAAGTAGCCGGACAATGCCGCGTGATCGGTCTGATTGATCAGCAGCATCGAGCCGTCGTCGAGTTTGCGGACTATCATCCCGGCGCCTCACGGGTTGAACGCGATTCGCGGCGCATCCTTCAGGAACGCCGCAAAGGGCTACTTCCAGAACCGCGCCATGCCCGTCGTGCCATGCCCGCGCGTTTCGTCGCTGGCGGGAATGAGATAAAGCTGCGCATGGGCGATGCGCGGCAGCGCCTTTTCCATGATCCCGAGTTCAGGCGGATTGCGCTCGTCATCGCCCGAATTGACGGCCAGCAGCGCCGCCCTGACGCCTCAAGCCCGGGCGCAGGATTGTAATCGCGCGAGGCGTCGAACTGATAGATCGTGTCATTGGCGTCGCCGCCCACGGGCGCGGCCAGCCTGTCATCGATCAGTTTGTCTGCGCGCTCGCGCGTCGGCGCAAGCGCACGATAGCCGCGCGTACCGCCGGATGTTCCGGTGCTTAACCAGACGTTGGCGAGGCGCAGCGCGCGCGGTTGCGCAGAATAGTCGCCGCCGTGCCATTCGGGATCGGCTTTGATGGTTTCAATGAGCAGGCGGCGCATCATCCAGTTGCGCGCCGACATTTCTGATGGGCTCGAGGCCATCGGAATCAACGCATCCATGAAATCGGGATAGCGTTCGCCAAAAATCCAGGTTTCCATGCCACCCATGGAATTTCCGGTCACAGCGCGCACATGTTTGAGGCCAAGCCCCTGCGTCAGCAGCAGGTATTGCGCCTCCACCATGTCGTCATAATTGTAACGTGGAAATTTCATCCGCAGACCGTCGGAGGGTTTTGACGATTGTCCCGCGCCAATCGCATCGGGCAGGATGATGAAATATTTTTGCGCATCGAGCGGCTGACCGGGCCCAAACAACTCGCCCGCATAATCCTTGCCAAGAAATTTGGCGCCAGACCCGCCAGTGCCATGCATGATCACAACCGGTTCGCCTGAGGGCGAGCCAATCGTGAGGTAATGCTGGCGCAGTTCTGGCAGGACCTCTCCGGTGTGAAAACGAAATGCCTTTGTGGCGAAGGCGCCGTCTTTGGGCGCAGGGTAATCTTGCGCCATGGCGGAGAACGCCATCAACCCAGCCGCAAGTCCGCACCATTTCAACGCAGCCATTCCTGCCTCCCTGCTCTTGCGCGCAATTGTCGCGCGCCCGGCCCTGATGTCAATCGGGACCGCGAAATCCCGTTGACTGGCCGCGCCAGTGTGAAATGATGCGCGCAACTTCGCTGACGAGCGCGAAGGATGCCACGGGGAGGCGAGCATGAAATGGCGCGACGCAGCGCGGGCCCTGGGATTGTTGGCCACTTGCTGGTTTCTCATCGCCGCAATGCCGGCCCATGCGCAAAACCCGGTGGCGCCGCCCAATGTCGAATGGCGCCAGGACAGCGATCCCGCGCAACGCTATTTGCAGCGTTCGCTCGAAATTTTCGAATTCAAGCGCGCCGCTGCAGCGGGCGTCGAGCGCGGTCGCGAGATTTTCTATTTCAAATGCTGGATGTGCCACAACGAATTCGCCAAACAGGCGCCGCGCCTCGACGGGCTGTTCAAACGCGAGACGATGGTGATGGGCATGCCCGTCAACGAGGACAACGTCAAGAACCAGATTCGCAACGGCAGTCCCAACATGGCGTCCTACAAAACGACGCTGGGCGAGGCCGATATTTCCGATCTCGTCGCCTTCATTCGCGAAAAATGTTGCTGGGACTCTGACGCGCCGCCGCTCAACCCACGCTACATCGCGCATTGATCGGCACGGTCGAAAACGGGAGATAATTATGGCGAAACGGACCACCTTCGGTCGGGCCATTCTGGGCGCCGCGATCATTTCAACAGCGGCGATTGGCGCGTTGTCGCCCCAGGCGGCGCGCGCGGCGGCGGAAAATGTCGCGCTCGGCGGCGCGCGCGGCCTCGTGAAATCGAGCAAGGGCGACCTGCTCGAAGGCATGATGGTGCAGTTGATCTCGAAAAAGACCAATATCCGGACAACCGTCTATAGCGACGCAAATGGAGCCTATGAATTCCCCAAACTCGAGTCGGGCGACTACACGCTGCGCATCGCGCAGCCGCGCGAGTTCTTCCCCTTCGTGAAGGACAGCATTCATATCGATGGCGCCTCCGCGCTCGACGACATCGTTGTGACGCGCATCGCCAACGCCGAACTGCTGCCGCCGTTGCCCGAAATCGCGGCGCAGATGACAGGCGCCGAATGGCTGCTCAGCCTGCCGGGAACCTCCGAAGAAAAGGCGCTTTTGACCAATTATTGTAATTGGTGTCATTCCTATCAGCAGATTTTTCGCAACCGCTACGACGAACGCAGCTGGTCGAAGATCGTCTACCGCATGACTCGCGGCGCGGGCTCGCCGCTCATCAACATTCGCGACCCCGGAAGGCTGGCGCCCGGCGAGGAGCCGAAGCTTCTGCACTTCCTGTCAACGGCGCGCGGTCCAGACGCCAAAGACCCTCCGTTTCAGGAACTGCCGCGCGCACATGGCCGGGCGACGCGTGTCGTCATCACAGAGTACGAATTGCCGCGCGTCGAAACGGCCACACATGACGTCACGGGCGATTCCCAGGGAAGACCCTGGTATTCGACCCATCGCAGCTCCTACGTCGGGCGCCTCGATCCAAAGACCGGCGTCGTCGAGGAATTCCACGTGCCCTTGCCGCAGGCGGGCTCATTGCCCGGCACGCACTGGATTCATGTCGACAAGAACGACGTCGTCTGGGGCTCGGAAAACTGGGCGCATAATATCTGGCGACTCGATCCGGCGACGAAGGATTTCAAACGCATTCCGTGGAAAGTGCCGGAGGGCGTCAACTCGCCCATGGGCGGCAATTATGCGCTCGATCTCGACGGCCAGATCTGGCGTTCGCGCGAAAAGGGCGTCAGTCAGGTCGATGCGCTGACGGGGATCGAACTCAAGAAATATCCGACCAAAAAATTTGCCGGCACCTACGGGTCGGCGGTGAGCGCGGATGGTAAATATTTCGGCGGCGGCGCGTGGCCCAAGGATGGCGTGGTCATCGCAGACCTGAAAACCGGCGAGGTCTGGGAGCCGGATTCGACGCCCAATTCCGGGCCCGCGCGCGGCGAGTTCGATTCCGACGACAATTACTGGGCAGGCGGACGCGGCGGCGTCCTGGTCGAATTCAACATGAAGGAAAAACGCATTCACGAATATCGCATCCCGACGCCTTACGCGTCGATGTATTCGGCGAACGCTGACAAAAACGGCGACGTCTGGGCCGGCGAAATGCACGCAGGCCGCTACTTCCGCTTCAGCCCGAAGACGGAGACTTTTACGGAATATGTGCTTCCCGAGCCTTATGGCATTGACCGCGAAACCTGGATCGACAATTCAACGACGCCGGTGACAGTCTGGTATGTCGATCAGGAAGGATTTCTGGTGCGCATCCAGCCTCTGGATTAGGGCTGGCCCAGGGTCGATCGCGCAAACCCTCTCCCACAGGGAGAGGGTCGTCGTGGAACGGCGGGGTGAGGGTTGCGATCTCCACAAGCTTGTCCAGCAATTCCTGAGATCGAATCCCCTCATCCGGCGCTTCGCGCCACCTTGTCCCCAAGGGAGAAGGACTTCTCGCATAGCTGGATTTTTGCTTCGCCCGCCTCTTCCTTGTTGGTGTGTGCAATAACCTGTCATCGCTTCCAGTGCGGGGAAAATTGTAACGCCACGACATTCTCGTAAGAGACATCCGTGTCAAGCAACCCAACCGCACGCTGAAATTCCACCATCCCGGCGACCGCCTCGCGCGAAATGCTGGCGTCGTAAAACGGCAGATCGCGCCTCACGAGATCGGCGATGAGGCCGGCTTCATAGGCAGGGAACAGTTTGCGCCCGACCTGCGTGGCCAGTGAAACATCCGCACGCAAAGCTTCCTGCGTTTTGACGAGCGCACGAACCGCCGCCGCCGCTGCGCCGGGATTTTCAGCGATCAGTCTGTCGGTCGTCATCATAGCGGGCATGGTATAATGTAGCGCTTTGGGCGGGCCATCGCCGCGCCTTGCATCGATCACCATTGTTCCGGCGCCAGAACGGATCGCGACTTCGGCGCCCATGCCATTGGCCCAGAATCCGTCGATGGCGCCCGCCTGCAAGGCTTTTGCCGCAGCGACGCCAAAGTTCTTCGTCGCATCGAGGAACTGCATAGGAACCGGCGTAATATTGACCTTGTCGCGTATGACATCGACGCCCGACTCCACCAGCAATTGGCGCAATCCGAGATCAACCATTGGCGCCGCGCCGATGGTCAAACCCTTGATCGCCTCGATATCGCCGCGCTTCGCGCCAAGCGTCGATTTCAGGATCAGGAACCAGTACATGTTTTGCGCCTGCGCGGCGATGAGCCTGGCCCCCTGCCACTGTGGAAAAGCGGCAGGAACGCTGTGGGCGGAGCCACCGACAAAATCAACTCCGCCCTCGCGCAATGTCTGCAACGCGCGATCGACCGGAAAGATCAGTTCCAGCGTCATATCCAGCCCTTCTTTCTGGAAGAAGCCGAGTTCAACCGCCGCAGCGACCGGAAAATAGGAATTCGATATCAGGTCAGGAATAGCGATTTTCATGGGGCTAAACTCATTGCGCGGACGGTCGTTTGGCAGACCATACCGGCCCCTTGCCCGCATGGCAAAAATCGCCGACGATGATCGCGGGAGGATCAGCCATGACGCTGGACAGACGCGCATTCACAGCCCTGATCGCAGCGCAGGCGTTGGCGCCGCCTGCGCACGCGCAGACCGCGTGGCCGCAAAAGCCTGTCACCATGGTCGTTTCCAACGGCGCCGGTTCAAGCCCCGATGTCATGGCGCGTCTGCTTGCAAGCCGCATGGAGCCTGTGCTCGGACAGGCTGTGATCATCGAGGACAAACCAGGCGCCGGCAATGTCATCGGCGCGATGAACGTCGCCCGCGCCGCGCCCGATGGCTACAGGCTGTTTTTTGCAACCTCTGCGGCGCTCGCTGCCAATCCCTATCTCGTGAAAAATCTGCCCTACGATCCGCGCAAGGATTTTGAACCGATTGCGATGCTCAATCGCACGCATCAATATATTCTGGTTCACAAGGACGTGCCTGCCTCGACGCTGGCCGAACTCATTGCGCTCGAGAAAAAGGCGCCGGGGTCGATGTCGATCGCCATTGACGGACCGCGCAATCTGGCCGGCGTCACGGCGCAGGCGTTGAACAAACGCGCGGGAACGAAATTTGTGCTCGTCACCTATCCCAACATCATGAACGGCGTGCAGGAAATGCTGGCAGGCCGCATTCAGGCGGGCGTCTTTCCCGTCGCCATCACGCAGACCGCTGTCAATGAGGGAACACTGCGCGCGCTCGCCGTCGCGTCGACGGCGCACATGACATCGCGGCCTGACATTCCCGCTGTGTCCGAACTTTTTCCGAATTTTGATTTCAGCGGCTGGTTTATCGTCATGGCGCCAAAAGGCGCGCCCCCGGAGGTGATTCAAAAGGTCAATGCAGCGCTGGACATCGCCATGCGCGATCCGCAAGTGCTCGGCATGGCGCCGGCGCTTGGATATGATTTCGATCCGAAGGGAATCGGCGGCCCGGAAAAAGCGGCGGCTTTCCTTAACGGGCAATTGAATTATTGGGCGACGGTGACAAAGGAACTGGGCATCGAGCCGGAATGATTGGCTCCGCTCCTTGGCCTTTGTCTTTATTTGAGGAGAAACCGACGTTGTCGACCAAGGCCATGGCCCCTCGCTTCGCTCTCGCGTTATTCGTTTGCGTCGGCATCGCCCACGCCAAGGCCCAGACGGGCCAGCAGACTCAAACGATTGTACTGGTGCGGCACGGCGAGAAACCCGAGCTGGGACTCGGACAGCTCACATGCCAGGGGCTCAACCGCGCGTTGGCGTTGTCCGCGGTCATCGCGCGCGAATTTGGACCGCCCGCAGCGATCAAGGCGCCCGATCCGTCCGACTCGAAGCTTGATCATGGCAAGCCCTATAATTATGTCCGGCCACTGGCC
This sequence comes from uncultured Hyphomicrobiales bacterium, assembly GCA_903931945.1. GTDB lineage: Bacteria > Pseudomonadota > Alphaproteobacteria > Rhizobiales > Beijerinckiaceae > Terripilifer. Next base: position 65,754 of record CAIZEI010000151.1, read on the forward strand.
ACGATCGAACCCACCGCGATTGCGTTCGGCCTGCCCGTCGACACGACTCTTGGCGTTTCCAAATTGGGCGCGCTGCGGCGCGCGCTTGAGGCCGACGCCTATAAAAACGCCTTTGTTCTGGTGGCTTGGGAACACACGGGCATCGTCAAATTGGCTCGCAAGTTGATGATCGATTTTGGCGGCGACTCCAAGTCCGTGCCCAAATGGGATAGCGAGGATTTCGATAGCATCTATGTGCTAAGAATCACGCGCGATGGCACGACGCCAACCATCGCCTTCGAGCACAAGCACGAGGGACTTGATGGGCAACCAACGACGTGTCCAGTTCAACCGCATTGACGCACGTGTGGGAATGGGAGAGCGAGACATGGCGCACACGCGTAGGACTTTCTCGGCGTTGTTCGCCGCCTCCGCTCTCGCCCCCCTCGCCGCGCGCGCGCAGGAAAAATGGCCGACCCGCCCCGTGCGATGGATCCTGCCCTTCGGCGCAGGTTCGGGCGTCGATGTCGGCGCACGCCTGCTAACCGAAAGGCTCGCCGCAAAATGGGGCCAGCCCATCATCGTCGACAATCGCCCTGGTGGCGATGGCATCATCGCAATGACAGCCTTTCTCAACGCCAATGACGATCATGTCCTGCTGTATTGCGGGACCGGCTCCTACACTGTGCATCCCTACGAGATCGAGAACCTGCCCTATCAGTTCCAGCGCGATCTCGCGCCGATCGCCCATGTCGCCAACACCGTGATGGCGATCACAACGCCGGCTTCCATGCAGATCGGTTCGCTGAAGGATTTTGTGGCGCTGGCCAAAGCCAATCCGGGCAAGCTGAACGCTGCCGTGCCACAGGGCATTTCAGAACTGGTCTTCGACGGTTTTGTGAAATCCGAGGGGCTGGAAATCCAGAAAGTGCCCTACAAGGATGTCGTGCAGGCCGTGCCCGATCTCGTCGAATCCCGCATCAACATCATGTACACATCCTATGCCGTCGTGCGCCCCATCGCGGTTGCAGGCACAGGCAAAGTGCTGGCGATTGGCGCGCAGTCCCGCGTCGCCACGCTTCCCGCAATCCCCACGGCGCGCGAGGCGGGCGTGCCGTCGTTTGAACTCGATGGTCTCTCCGGCCTGTTCGGCCCGGCCAAAATGCCGCTCGCCCTGCGGCAGAAAATCGGCGCCGATATTGTCGATGTGATGAAGGACCCGACAATCACGGAACGCCTTGCCGCCTCCGGACAGACGCCCGCGCCCGGCGGCCCCGAAGACCTTGGCGCCGCCGTGCAGGGCCAGATCGACCAGGTCGACGCCATCGCGAAATTGCTGGGGATGCAGAAGAAATAGAATGATTGCGTGCGAATCCGGCGCGTCAGTCCTTGATGGCGTCCGAAGACGGCGTGTCGTCGGCAATGACTTCGAACTGGTCGGCCCGGCTACCCCAGATCACGCGGTTGGGGCTGAAACGCACGTCAAGCCGGTCAGGGGTTCGCGTGGGATAACCGAGGATGCGATAGCGGCAGAGGACGGCGCCTTCGGCCCCCGGCGCGATATCCCAATCGCGGGCAACCCGCGACGCGGCTTTAAGACGGACTCTTTGCAAGACTTCCATATTGCTCTCCCCGATCCGGGCTCAGCCGATGAAAGACGCGGCCTGAGGCATCAGAATTATTGCACCGCGTCAAGTTATCGCTGCGCTGCAAAATTGCAAGTCAATTCTGCGGCATGATGAACGCGCACAAGGGGCGGAATGCGCTAATCGTAAGACTTTATATATAAAATCAATCGGTTGGGTAGCTAAAGAGTTGTCGCAAATGTGTTGAAAATCCTACACAGGCGCAGGGCGGCTGGTAGGAGAATGACGGCAAACCGTTTCGTGAGATGGCTCCTGCACATGTCGTGGCTACGTGCGGAAAATTCAGCCCCTACATTCTCTCAAACGTCAGATAGGCGCTCGTGCGCCCTTCGCGCCGGGCCTTTTGCTCGTAGCGGGTCGGGCTGTAGCCCGGCCAGGGCGCCAGCCAGTCCGTGGATTTTTCCGCCCGCCATGCAAAATCCGTTGACACAGCCACCCGAGCCAGCGTCCAGCCAACGTAATCATCGATGTCGCTGGCGAACCGCCAGACGCCGCCGGGTTTCAAAACTCGCGCGATGGCGGCGATCGATTCTTCGGAGACAAAGCGGCGCTTGCGATGGCGCCATTTCGGCCAGGGATCGGGATACAGCAGATCGACCCGGTCGACGGAGCCTCCCGGCAGCCGCAGCAGGATGTCTAGGGCGTTTCGATTGTAGACGCGGATATTGCGCAGGCCAGCCTCATCGATTGCAGCCAGCAATTTTGCAACGCCATTGACGAAGGGCTCGCAGCCAATAAAGCCGGTTTGGGGATGCGCCGCAGCGCCTGCGGCCAGATGCTCGCCGCCGCCAAAGCCAATCTCGATCACCAGGGATTGCGCAGGAAAATCAAACAGGGCGCCCGGGTCTATGGGTTCGCCGCCCGGCGGCAGACCGATCTTCGGCAGCAGGGTCTCGATGAGACCGGCGTGATAGAGGCGCAGCCTTTTGCCATGCGCGCGGCCATGCAACTGGCGATGCGCCGGCCTGGCTTTTTCGGGGGAGGAGCGGCGCACCGGAGGTCTCGAAACTGGTCGCGATCAGCGCGGGTTTTCCTTCTCCCATAGGGAGAAGGTGGGCCGAAGGCCCGGATGAGGGGTAACCCGTTGGAGAGTCAGGGCGCGAACCCGCGACGATTGCAACCCATCACCCGGCCCGCTTAAAGGCGGTCCACCCTCTCCTTTTGGGAGAGGGTTCCAATCCGCTCAGAACGCCGCCTTCAACTTGTCGGCGAGATCTGTCTTTTCCCACGTGAAGCCGCCCGTTGCATCGGGTTCGCGTCCGAAATGGCCGAACGCCGACGTGCGCGCGTAAATGGGATGGTTGAGGTTGAGATGCTCGCGGATGCCGCGCGGCGACAGGCTCATGATTTCGCCCAACACCTTTTCAAGCTTTTCGCCATCGACCTTGCCGGTATCGTAGAGATCGGCGTAGATCGAAAGCGGTTGGGCAACGCCGATCGCATAGGCCAACTGGATGCAGCAGCGATCGGCCAGGCCAGCGGCGACCCCGTTCTTGGCGAGATATCGCGCGGCATAGGCCGCCGAACGGTCAACTTTCGTCGGATCCTTGCCCGAGAAAGCGCCGCCGCCATGCGGGGCTGCGCCGCCGTAGGTGTCGACAATGATCTTGCGACCGGTGAGCCCGGTATCGCCATCCGGACCGCCAATGAAGAATTTGCCGGTGGGGTTGATGTGCCAGACCGTGTCCTTGCTGATCCAGCCTTCTGGCAGGGCCGAGCGAACATAAGGCTCAACCGCAGCGCGGATTTGCGCCGATGTCATATCTTCAATCAGATGCTGATGCGAAACGACGATCTGCGTCACGCCAACGGGCTTGCCGTTTTCGTAGCGCACGGTCACCTGGCTCTTGGCGTCGGGGCCAAGGTGCTTTTCCTTGCCCGCGTGCCGTGCTTCGGAGATCAGACGCAGAATTTTATGCGAATACGCCAGCGGCGCCGGCATGAGTTCGGGCGTCTCGCGGCAGGCGTAGCCGAACATGATGCCCTGATCGCCCGCGCCTTCGTCCTTGTTGCCGGCCGAATCGACGCCCTGCGCGATATCGGCAGACTGCGCATGCAGCAGCACTTCGATCCTGGCGTTGGCGTGATGAAAACCATCCTGCTCATAGCCAATGTCCTTGATCGCCTGGCGGGCGGTCGCCACGATCTGCTCCTCGGAGAGCTTTGGCCCGCGCACTTCGCCAGCGATCACAACGCGATTGGTCGTGCACAGCGTCTCGCAGGCGACGCGGATTTGATAGGGGTCGACGCCCGCCTTGGCGCCTTCGCGGAAGAACAGGTCAACCACTTCGTCGGAGATTCGATCGCTCACCTTGTCCGGGTGACCTTCAGAGACCGACTCGCTTGTGAAGAGATAGGATTTACGCGCCACGCGTTTGCCTCCAGAAGGGCTCCATAAAAGCACTGCGGCGGTGTCGGCCCCGGACCTTTACGCTGCATGCACGACCCTTGGCCGCGCCGGGCGTATTGCAGACAGCGTTCGTTTCGTCAAGCTATTTTGGCCATATCGTTCGATAGATCGAACACTCTCAGACGCCTTTATCTGCGGCAAGCGCTTCGGCGGATGGATCTGACTCCGCAAGCGCAGCGACAAGATCGACCACGCGTTTTCGCACTTTCGGGTCCCTGATACGGGCGAATGAGCGGTTGAGTTGCAACCCTTCCACCGTCGAAATGAAATCCACCACATATTGACTTGATGGCGCCTCGGCAAAGCCGTTCAGCGGCGCGTCATCGCCCTGTGGCGAGCCTTCAAAGAAGAATGACGGCGGCGCCTGCAATATTTTTGCGATTTCCTGCAAGCGACTGGCGCCAATCCGGTTGGAGCCCTTTTCGTATTTCTGCACTTGCTGGAACGTCAAACCCAAAGCTTCGCCAAGTTTTTCCTGGCTCCACCCAAGCAATATACGCTTCATCCGGACACGGCTGCCGACATGTTTGTCGATCGGATTGGGGGTCTTCTTGATCAACATCGAAATTCCTTTTTATCGCTCGCGGCAGGTTTGCTCGTCCCTACACTTTTATAACGCTTTTCATTTCAAAGGGTTCACTTTACGCACGTAATACGCGAATAATTGCATCGCCGCAACAGAGGTCGCCGGCGGTCACGCACTTTTCAACCGCCCCGCCATGGCGCCCGCCAGGCTGAGCAGCAAAAACGAGAGCGGACCCGCGAACGGCCATTTCGCAAACGGCGTCGCCGCCAGAGCCTTTGGCAGGGCGCCGTCGAGCACGCCTTCGGCGCCAAGCGGCAACGACGACAGCACTCGCCCATAAGGATCGACAATGGCGGAAATTCCCGTATTGGCGGCGCGAATCAGCGGCAACCCTTCTTCGATGGCCCGCAACCGCGCCTGCGCGAAATGCTGATAGGGGCCGGATGAACGTCCGTACCAGCTATCCTCCGACACATTCAGCAGCAAACCCGGACGATCGACGGCAAGGCCATGGTCGGTCACTTCGCCTGGAAAGACCGCTTCGTAGCAGACGAGCCCCGACAATGCCGGCAGTCCGGGAATTGTCATGCGTTTGCCCGACGCGCCGGGCGTAAACCCGCCCGGAACGGGGACAAGATTGCGAAGCCCCATCCGTTCGAACCAGCCGCCCAAAGGCAAGTACTCGCCGAAGGGAACGAGATGCGTCTTGTCATATTGCGCGAAAATGCCGCGAGGCTGATCGATCGCCTCGATGGAATTGTAGAACGTCGGACGCTGGCCTTTCTCTCCCACGCTCATGCGCGCGGCGCCGGTGAGCAGAATCGCTTTGGGTCCAAGGAACGACTGGATGCGCTGCATGGCGGACGCATCCCGTGAGAGGATGAAGGGAAAGGCGGATTCCGGCCAGATGAGATGCGTGACATCGGCAATTCCCGTTGACTGCGGCGATGTCGCGCGGTCGGACAGGCTGAGATAGCGGTCGAGGATTTTGTCCTTGTTTTCCGGTCGAAACTCGGGGCCTTCAGGAATGTTCGGCTGCATGATGCGCAGACGCGCGCCAGCAACATTTTCCACATGTCCGTGCGACAGACGCAACGCGCCGTAAATCCCGATGCAGACCAGCGCTGCAAGACACAAGGCCGGGACGAGCGCAGGCGAACCGCAGCGCCCCGCCCGGCGGGCGTCGATCAACAGGGCAGGCGCAGCAAAAATCACGACTGCAATAAAATTTAACCCGTAGAGTCCGAACAGGGAGGCGATCTGCGCCAGAGCAAGGTTGCCGCCGAGCGCCATCCCCCATTCATTCCAGGGAAAGCCGGTCGCAACAAAGCCGCGCGCCCATTCGCTCGCGCCCAGCCCGAACGCGAGAGCCAGCAGCCTCGCCGCTCGCGGACTCCACAGCGCCCGCGCCAGCGCAAAACCAAACGCTGGAAAACAGGCCAGCACCGCCGGCAGACCCAGAACTGCGAGCGGGATCGCCCAGGCAAACTGGTCTGCATCGACCAGCATGGCGATACCGATCCACCACAGCCCCGCTGTGAAAAAGCCAAAGCCCAACCACCAGCCAGCGCCCGCCGCCTGACGCATTTCCGCGAACAAAACCCCCGCGCCGGCGGGGCCGCTCGCCGCAACGCCGTCAATGAGCCAGACGGCCGCCATCATCGGAAGCAACATGGCCGGGAAAAAATCGACCGGCGCCAACGCCAGCGCGCCTGCGGCGCCGGCAAAAAAGGCGATGGCCCTGCGGCGCCATCCCGCAGACAGGATAATGAAATCGGCGGCCTTCCTGAATGATCCGAAGGTCAAGTCGCGATCCTGATCCCATTTGATTCGATGCATTCCAGCATACAGGGGATCGCGGCGCCCGGACAGACTGACGATTGCCGTCAGCCCCTGACGCCGAGGCGCAGGCCGGGCGCCGGACGCTCCTGCAGGACCTCCCTGCGGAAACGGAACAGCGCAGCCGGTCGTCCGCCTGTGCCATGCGACATTTCGCCTGTCGCCTCGACGACGGCAGCCGATTCCACCAGGCGCCGGAAATTCTGGGTGTGCAGACGCCGCCCCTGCAAGGCTTCTGCGACGCGTTGCAGCGCCGAAAGCGTGAAAACCTCCGGCATCAATTCGAAAATCACAGGGCGGTATTTCATTTTGGCGCGCAGACGACTGATCGCCGTCGCGAGAATTCGCCGGTGGTCATGCCGCATCGGGGCGCCGAGCGGCCCGGCCTCGTCAATCAGCGGGCTTGCGCGGCCATCCCGGCGCGCCTCCTCCACCAATCCGGCCTCATACAGCAACTGATAGCGGTCCAGCACGTTTTCATCTTCGAACCGGCCATTTTCGCCGCCAAACAGCAGCCGGATGCGCTCGCGCCGGCTGAGACCATAGGCGTTGGGGCGGTCAGGATCGCGCGCCGCCCATTTCCGCAAGGCCGGCAGTATCTTTTGCTCGATGAGCGCAGGCCGTTCGGCGCGCCAGTCCTCCCACGGGAAGAACGCATACCAGGGACGGAATGAGGCGCCGGACGCCAGTTCTGCCGCCTCAACGCCCATGCGTGTCAGCGCGAGATAGCCAATCGACACAACATGCGGCTCGCGGTCGTCCGCGCGCGCCTGTCGCCCGCGATCGCCAAATGTGTAGAGTTGTTCGACATAGCCGAGCGGCGCGCCGGTCTGCTCGCTCACCCATTCGCGCAGGCCGATTTCAAAGGTCCGATGCGCCAGCGGGTCGAAGGGGCCAGAAGGCAGCGCAGCGGCGCGTTCGTTATGCGCGGCTTCCGCCACCAGAATCAGCGGTTCATCTGCGCGCACAGCGGCGATGGCGGCGGTGAGGCCGACTTCAACAGGAAAATGCGTGACAATCGAGTGAGTCATGGCCGGAATGTGTGTGACCACAATCTTTTAGCATGATTCTGCCGGAAACAAGGCCGCAGGCGAGCGCTGTCGTACGGGTCGGCGCGCCCCTTGTCAGCCATAGCAACGGGCGTCATGGTCGCGACTGCCTTCGGAGGACGCCATGGATTTTGCCTATTCGCCACGCGTTGACGCCTTGCGCGCGCAACTTAACGCGTTCATGTCGGTTCATGTCCTGCCCGTCAACGCTGCATTCCAGCACGCGCTTGAACAGGGGCGCTTTCCGATCGAAGCGCTGGAGCCCATCAAGGCGGCGGCAAAACGCGAGGGGTTGTGGAACCTGTTTCTGCCCGCCCTCCGCGACAATGAGCCGGGAACGCGGCTGAGCAATCTCGAATACGCGCCCCTCGCGGAAATCATGGGCCGCGTGTTCTGGGCGTCCGAAGCCTTCAACTGCAGCGCGCCCGATACCGGCAACATGGAAATCCTGCATATGTTCGCAACGCCCGAGCAGCGAACAAAATGGCTCGATCCGCTGCTGCATGGCGAGATCCGATCCTGCATCGGCATTACCGAGCCTGATGTCGCCTCATCCGATCCCACCAACCTGCAAACCACCATTATTCGCGATGGCGATCATTACGTCGTCAATGGACGCAAATGGTTCACCACAGGCGCGCTGCATCCGAATGTGAAATTCTGCATCGTCATGGGCCTGTCGGACACGCGCGCCGACGCCAATCCGCACAACCGCCATTCGATGATCATCGTTCCGCTCGATACGCCTGGCGTCAGGGTGATCCGCAACCTGCCGATCATGCAGCATTTTGCGCCCGAAGGACATTGCGAAGTCGCTTACGAAAATGTCCGCGCGCCCGCCGCGAATATTCTGGGCGAGGAGGGAAAAGGCTTTGCGCTGGCGCAGGCGCGGCTCGGCCCCGGACGCATTCATCATTGCATGCGCTCGATCGGGCAATGCGAGGTCGCGCTGGAGCTGATGTGCGCGCGCGCCATCGAACGCAAGGCGTTTGGCAAACATCTTTCGGAATACGCCAATATTCAGGACTGGATCGCAGAAAGCCGGATGGAGATCGATCAGGCCCGGCTCTATGTCCTGCGTGCGGCGGCGATGATGGACCTGCATGGCAACAAGGCGGCGCGGACGGAAGTCTCGGCGATCAAGGTTGTGGTGTCGCGGATGCAGACACGGATTCTGGACCGGGCCATTCAGGTGTTCGGCGCGAAGGGTCTCACCAATGACACGCCGCTGGCGTTTTTCTGGACCTGGGGGCGCGCGCTGCGTTTTATTGACGGGCCGGACGAGGTTCACAATCGCGTTGTGGCGCGCGCCGAATTGCGCAAGCACAAGGAGCGGTAGATGGATTTTGCGCCGCTCATCAAGGGAAAATCCGTTTTCATCACCGGCGCCTCGTCCGGCATTGGCGAACATCTCGCGCGTCTCTGCGCGCGCCTCGGCGCGAATGTCACGATTGCAGCGCGCCGCATTGAATCTCTACGCGAGATTCAACGCGAATTGATCGCCATGGGCGCAGCCGATACGCTCGCCCTCGAACTTGACGTCTCCGACGCCGCTTCCATCGAACCCGCCATCCGCGCGGCGCGCGAAAAATTCGGCACGCTCGACGTGGTTGTCAACAATGCCGGCATTGCGCCCGATGGCGCGGCCATGGATACGCCCATCGAGCGCTTCGATCAGGTGCTTGACATCAATCTGCGCGGCGCCTTTGCGGTCGCAACCGCCGCAGGCCGCATCTGGCGCGAGGACCAGCGCGGCGGGCGCCTCATCAATATCGCCTCCATTCTCGCGTTGCGACAGGCGGCGGGCGTCTCGCCCTACGCCATTTCAAAGGCGGGCGTAGCGCAAATGACCAAGCTGCTGGCGCTCGAATGGGCGCGCTATGGCGTTCGCGTCAACGCGCTGGCGCCCGGCTATATAGACACGCCCATGACTTCGGCATTTTTTGCCTCACCGCGCGGCGCCGAAATGCTGAAGCGCATTCCCATGCGGCGCATTGGCAGATTGGAGGATATCGACGGGCCATTCCTGCTGCTGGCGAGCGAGGCTTCATCCTACATGACCGGCGCCATTATCCCCGTGGATGGAGGCCATCTCGTGAGTTCGCTGTAGCGGGTTCGTGAAATCGTCGAGGACAATGCGTGTGAAGAAAAACTCAACTATGCGTGAGGTCCTTCTCCCATGGCGAGAAGGTGGCGCGAAGCGCCGGATGAGCGGATTCGATCTCAGGGATTGCTGGACAAACTTGCGGAGATCGCAACCCCTCACCCCGCCGTTCCTCGTCGACCCTCTCCCTGTGGGAGAGGGTTTGCGCGCTCTTTCTTGAACCTCTGCCAGGCCGCAAGTTCGCCATGCGCCTCGCGCTTCTGCTTCTCGATAAAACCTGCGGGCTCTGTGCGCGTCGTCACTTCGAGGCGCAATCCATTGGGATCAAAAAAATAGATCGACTGAATGAACTCGTGATCGACGACGCCGATGACCTCGACTCCAGCCGCTTTCAGGCGCGCCTGCATCGCCTTCACATCGTCCATTGTCGGAACTTCCAGCGCCAGATGCTGAACCCATCGGGGCGTATTGGGCGAGGGTTTGGGCGTTTCTCCGGCGCCAAGATCGAAAAAGGCGATATAGGAGCCATCGCCCATTTCAAAAAACAGATGCAGATAGGGTCCGGGGTCGCCGGAGCTTGGCACAGAGGCGACCTTGACGCAGCTGGTCATCGGCAACCCGAGAATATCCTCGTAGAAAGCGCGCGTTTCTTCTGCGTCCCGGCAAGGAAAAGCAAAATGAAACAATTTTTCGATTGTCCTTGGCGCGGCCATCGACGTCCTCCGGATTTTCTTGCGCGAGGCTAGCAAGCCGACCGAAATATCGCAAATGGACGATCGTCCGTCACCCGGGACTGCAACGCCGGATTTCTGAAATCGCGGCGCAAGCAAAGCTCAATCGACGCACTGGATTTGAAGGCCGACTTGGTCGCAGCGAACAGCTCGAAAGCCTGCCTCAGGGATGACGCTTTTCGGCCGACCTGACCATCGCCTCGATCGCCGGCAGCGTCTGTCCCACGATCACCGCGTAGCCGGCCCCGTTTAAATGATACTCGGTTTTTCCCGGTGTTGGAGCGGCCTCAACGTGCATGCTTGGCGGCATGCCGTCCCCCATTTTTTTGATCAGGTAGACCTGGACGCCGCGCCCGCGCAATTTGCGGATGATTTCCTGCTGGTTGGCGGCGACATAGGATTGCGACAAATGATGCAGGACAATGTCATTAATGCCAACTTTCAGAACGACGATATCCGTCCCGGAAGGAACCGCGCTGTCGATCCGGGCAAGAACGCCTGCCGTCGTATCTCCATTGATTCCCTCGTTCGTCACCGTGACCTTATGGCCTCTGGCGCGCAGCGCCCTTTCGAGTTGCGCCGGATAGGCGTCGCTTTCCGAGACGCCCTTGCCGCGTATGCCGCTGTCGCCCAGAGCTACAATGCGAACGTCGGCGCTGGCCGGCGTCGCCAGCGCAATCGGGCTCCCTAAAATGAGCGCAAGGAATGTCGCGGTCGAAATTTTTGATTGAATTGCGTTCATCTTTTCCCCCCCTCATGCGTCGCCGGCAGCGCCGGGTTTCGCTGGCAAGTCGCTGATTATCGCGCAGCGAACAGACGCTGGATACAATCACAACAGTATCGTTCACGCCAGAGGGAAGCACTGGATATCGATCCATCTCGCCCCAATGAAATCCGCGTCATGGCAAAACTGGCGTAACCGATGGGTTTGGACCGCTTGCCGCTTCCAAACGGGCCTCGCTGTCCCGTCGCTCCGGCGCAGGACTCTATTGGGTTCGGCAAGAGCGCTTGCGGACGGAATTTCCTGCACAGCAGGGCGAAACGAGCAAACGGGGACATCGCTGCAACGCTTACGCGTCGCTGCCGGCGAGCAACCTGCCGGCGGCGGCGCGCGCTTCGGTCGTCACAACAGCGCCCGATAGCATCCGGGCGATTTCCTCCTGCCGCGCGTCTGACCGCAAGGGAGCGACTGTAGTCGCGACGCGCGCGCCATTGTCGGCAGCGTCCTTCGCGATGCGGAAATGCCCGAGCGCACGGGCGGCGACCTGCGGCGCATGGGTGACAGCCAGAACCTGAGCGCGGGCCGACAGGCGCGAAAGCCTTTGACCGATGGCGTCGGCAACGGCCCCGCCAACGCCGGTATCGATTTCATCGAAGACCAATGTCGGCGCTGTTCCGCGATCGGCCAGCGCGACTTTCAGCGCCAGCATGAAACGCGCGAGTTCGCCGCCGGAGGCGACTTTCATCATGGCGCCGGGCCGCGTGCCCGGATTGGTCTGCACGACAAACTCCAGCCGGTCGATCCCGTCGGGTCCCGGCGCATCGGCGTCGCTGACTATCCGGGTGGAAAAAATGGCGCGCTCCAGTTTCAGCGGCGGCAGTTCGGCGTTGACAGCGGCATCGAGTTGTCGCGCGGCTTCGATGCGCGCTGCTGACAGCGCCGCAGCGGAGCGTTCGAGCGTTTGCCGGGCGGCGGCCAGCGCTTTGGTCAATGCGACAAGCCCCGCCTCGCCTGCATCGAGCGCCGCCAGATCGGCGGCGAATCTCTGCGCCAGCGCTGCAAGGTCGTCGACGGGCGTTGAATATTTTCGCGCAGCGCCCCGGAGCGCGAACAGGCGCTCTTCCACCCGCTCGAGCTCGCGCGGATCGAACCTGGCTTCGCGCAGCGATTGCTCGACGCTCTGGGCCGCATGTTCGAGCGCGTCAATGGCGGCGTCAAGCGCCTTGACGGGCGGTTCAATCAGCGCTGGCGCCTGCGCGGCGCGGCGCTCCAGCCGCCGCATCAGCCCGGACAACGCGGCGACAGGCGAATGCTCGCCGCCGAGCGCTTCATGCGCTTCACGCAATTCTCCCGTCACTTTTTCGGCCTGCATCATCGCCGCGCGCGTAATCGCCAGCGCTTCTTCCTCTTTGGGGCGCGGCGCGAGTTTCAACAATTCGGCATGCGCGTGCCGCAAATAATCGGCGTCCGTGCGGGCGCGGGCGATGCGCGCCTGCTCACGCTCGAGTTCCGCCTGAATGGCGCGCCAGTCCGCATGGGCGGCGCGAGTCCGGGCCAGCAGCTCGCCAAGGCCGCCAAACTGATCGACCAGAGCCCGGTGCATCGAGGGATCGACGAGCGCGCGGTCATCATGCTGGCCATGGATTTCAACAAGCGTGGCGCCGATGGCTTTCAGAGCCTGAACGCTCACAGGCTGGTCGTTGATAAAGGCGCGGGTGCGCCCGTCCGCCAGCTGGACGCGACGCAGGATCAGGCCGCCATCGCAATCGATATCGTGACTTTCTGCAAGCAAGGTCGCAGCATGGCCGGGCGGCGGATCGAATGCAGCCGTCACCTGTCCGCTCGCCTGCCCGGCGCGGACAAGCGAGCCATCGCCGCGCGCGCCCAGCGCCAGCGCAAACGCGTCCAGAAGAATGGATTTCCCGGCGCCGGTCTCGCCGGTGAGAACGGTCAGGCCTGTTTCGAGACGCAAATCCAGCTGGTCGATCAGAACGATGTCGCGAATCGAAAGCTGCGCCAGCATGTTCGCCTGCTGTTCAGCCGAGGCCGATCTTCCTGAAGGTTTTGGAAATCCAGGAGCCGGAATCCTCGTTTGGCGAAAAACCGCCCTTCTTCAGAAGATTATAGGCGTCCTGATACCATGGGCTGTCCGGGTAATTGTGCCCGAGAATGGCCGCCGCTGTTTCCGCTTCGCTTTCGATGCCAAGCGCCAGATAGGCTTCGGTCAGCCGGTAGAGCGCTTCCTCAACGTGGCGCGTGGTCTGATATTTGGCGATCACCTCGCGAAAACGACCGATCGCTCCGGTGTAATTGTTGCGCCCAAGGTAATAACGGCCAACCGACAGTTCCTTGCCGCCAAGTTGATCGCGCAGAACGGTGATCTTGTATCTGGCGTCTTCGACATATTCGGATTTCGGAAAGCGTTCGACGAGTTGCTCGAACACGCGCAATCCCTTTTGCGACCGTTCCTGATCGCGCGTGATGTCAGGCACCTGATTGTAATAGGACATACCGGCCAGATACATCGCATAGGCCGTGTCGGGCGAAGACGGATAAAGACTGGTGTAACGATTGGCCGACGATATCGCGTCGTCGTACTGGCCGCCCTGGAAATAGGAATAGGTCGTCATCAGCAATCCCTTCCGCGCCTGTTGCGAAAACGGATATTGCTTGTCGAGTTCGGAGAATTTCTTGGCGGCGCCTTCAGCGTCCTTCTTTTCCAGACGCGCGAGGCCCTGATCGTAGATGTTATCGGCTGACTCGTCCGGCAGAAGCTTCGTTTCATATTTCTCGCCGCTCCCGAAAGGATTGAGCCCTTCGAGCGTCGAGCAGGCCGCCATCGGCGAGGCCAACAACATGAGCGCAGCAACCCGGGCGGCGCGCGCAGGGCGCAGTGCAGCAATCTTGGCCATAAGCGCGGATTTCATATCGAACATTTCGCCGGACTCGCAGGAGTGAGTTACGCGCCCAACGGAAACCGGAGGTCACCATGCAGGCTTTAATGCTGTTTACCCTAAACAAAGGTAAAACGCCACCGGCGCCGCACAGGCCGCAAAGAAAGAGAGATTATGGCTAATGCAGGGCGGTCACGGGCGCCAGTTCATCTCGCTTCAGCCAGAACCGCCGTCGGACGATAGCCATAGGCGAGCTCGGAGCGAGGCTCACGTCGCGCCTCGGCGTCCACAATCGTATAGGCGGAACGATCTGCAAACAGCGCTTCAACCACCGCGACATTCATCTTGTGGCCAGATCTGAAAGAGCGGTAGCGGGCGATCAGCGGCAGCCCGGCCAAAGCCAGATCGCCGACAGCGTCCAGCATCTTGTGGCGGACGAATTCATCGGGAAAGCGCAGCCCCTCGGGATTCAGAACGCGTTCGCCATCGAGCGCAACAGTATTTTTCAGCGATGCGCCGAGCGCCAGGCCCATTTTCGTCAGCCGCTCGACATCGCGCAGGAAGCCGAACGTGCGTGCGCCAGCCAATTCCTGCCGGAAACGGTCGGGGGTCAGATCGAGCCGCTTGCGTTGCCGCCCGATCGGGCCGGCGGCAAAATCAATCTCAACGTCAAGGCTCAGACCATTGTCGCCGGGACGCAATTCGGAATAGGCGCCGTTATGCTCGACGCGCACAGTCTTGAGCACTTTGACGAAGCGGCGGGGGGCAGACTGCCTGGCCAGGCCAACACTGTCGATCGCCTCGACAAAAACGGCGGCGGAACCGTCCATAATCGGCACTTCAGGGCCGTCGATCTCGATCAGCGCATTGTCGACGCCAAGGCCGGACAGGGCGGACAGCAGGTGCTCAATCGTCGAAACAGACGCATCGTCCTTCTGGCCGATGACCGTACACAGCTCGGTCAACGACACCTTGTTCCACCGCGCCTCGATCCGTCTCTCGCGTCCGCCGGGCAGGCCTTTGCGCAAGAATACGACGCCTGTGTTAATGGCGGCGGGGCGGATAACAATTCTGACGGGTTCATTGGAATGAACCCCGGCGCCGTTCAGTACGACTTGATCGCGCAGGGTCGTCTGATTGCCAAAGTTCATGAAAATACCGATCCGTATTGCAGCGTTGCGGTTGGAACCGGACGCCGGAATGCGCCAATCCAAATCGCGCCCAGACGGGAGAATCGCTCGCCACATTTGCGCCACTTGCAACGAGGTTAAGGCTGCGGCGTCCAGATGCAAAATCACTCTTTCTTACATATTGTAACAATAGCCGAATGATCAATAATCCCGAAGTTTCAATGGCCGCCCGCATATCGCAGCAGCATATTGACTTGAAATCCCGGACTGCGCTAGATTCCCGCCATTCCAGGGAGATCCTCGACAAGAGGCTGAGAAACCGATGGACCGGGCCCGATGGCCCCGTCAGCGCGGAAATCCTTCGAACCTGATCCGGTTGATACCGGCGTAGGGATTGGATTTCGAGCCCGGTCTTCTTGAGCGCCCTGGTCCAGATCCAAACCTCCGCCTGACCTTGTGGAGGACTCTTGGGGCGCTTTGACAGCCAAACTTTCAATGTCGGCGAACGTCTGAAGCCGCCAGCGACGGCGGGCAACCGGACGCAGTCCGGAGGCGTCCCCCGCGCGGTCGATGTCGGAATCGTGGGCGCGGGCTTCATCGGCCTGTCAATCGGTTGGCGACTGGCCTTGGCGGGGCTGAGCGTCGCTGTGTTTGACAGGGGAGAGGCAGGCGCGGGCTCCAGTCTCGCGTCGACAGGCATGCTGGCCGCCGCCGCCGAGCACGAATCGGGCGGCGACGATCTCCTCGCGCTGGCGCGGGAGAGCCAGGAGCAATGGCCGGATTTCCGCTCGGCGCTCGAGACGCAGTCGGGCATGTCGATTGACTATCGAAGCGAAGGCACGCTGGTCGTGGCGCTTGCCCGCGACGAAGTCGAACGATTGCGGTTCCGCTTTGACATGCAGCGCCGCGCCGGGCTCGATACGCAATGGCTGAACGGGGCCGAAGCCCGCGCGCTGGAGCCTTCGCTGAGGGGAAGCGTTGCGGCGGGCGTCTTTTGCCCGGGCGATCATCAGGTCGACCCGCGATTAATGTCGCCGGCTTTGGCCCAGGCCTTTATCGCTCATGGCGGGCGGTTGTTCGAGAATACCGAAGTGCTCTCATTCGAGCGGACTGCGGGCCGCGCGTCGGGGCTGGTCACTGCGTCTGGAGCCTGCCAGGCGAAAACCATCATCATCGCCACGGGCGTCTGGGCCGCCGACACACTGGCGCCATTGGGTCTGAACATTCCGGTGCGCCCGCTGAAAGGCCAGGCTCTGGCGCTGCGCGCCAACCGGCAGACCGGCAATCTGAAAAGGATCGTCTGGACGGAACAAATCCATCTGGCGCCCAAAAGCGATGGTCGCCTGATTGTCGGCGCGACGGTGGAAGACATGGGCTTCAATGCGACAATCACAGCGGGTGGCGCGCTGGCCTTGCTGGAGGGCGTGCATCGCGCGCTGCCATCCAGCGAAGAAATGGAGATTGAGGCAATCTGGTCGGGCTTCCGTCCGACGTCAGACGATGACGCGCCGATTCTCGGGTCCGTCGACATTCCCGGTCTGCTGATCGCCACCGGTCACCATCGCAACGGCGTCCTGCTCGCGCCGGCGACCGCGCGCGCCTTTGAAGACCTGCTGCTGCACGGACAGATGAAAGGCGCCGCCAACCGCTTCGGGCTGACGCGATTCAACAGGATCGATGCAGCGCAAGGAGGCGCGCGATGACAATCGTGATCAATGGCGAGCCGCATGAGAGCCAAGCAGCCAATGTGCTGGAACTCTGGAAGGAATTTACAACGGGCCTCGAGATTGAGGGACCGCAAGGATTCGCCATTGCTCTCAACGGCGCGCTGGTGCGCAAGACGCAATGGCAGTCAACGCATGTGACGCAGGGCGACCGGATTGAAATCGTGCGCCCGATGCAGGGGGGATGAATGGAGACCAAGGATACGTTGAAGATTGCAGGCGTCGAATTATCCTCGCGGTTGTTCCTCGGCACGGCGGGCTATCCCAACCAGTCCCTTATGACCGAGGCCGTCGTCGCGAGCGGCTGTGAGATCGTGACCATGTCGATCCGGCGGGTGTCGCTCGACCGGCGGGGCTCGGACACTCTGACGCTGCTGAAATCTTATCGCTTTCTTCCCAATACGGCGGGATGCGAGACCGCGCGCGACGCGATCCTCACCGCCGAACTCGCGCGCGAGGCCTTGGGCACAAACTGGATCAAGGTCGAGGTCATCGGCAATCGCGAGATGCTTTATCCCGATGTCGTCGAACTGCTGGAGGCGACGCGCCATCTCGTCGATGACGGCTTTGTGGTGCTGCCCTATTGCACGGACGATCCTGTGGTTTGCCAGCGTCTGGCCGATCTCGGCGCGGCTGCCGTCATGCCGATGGGTTCGCTCATCGGCTCCGGCATGGGCGTCGCCAATCCCGCCAATCTTGAGTTGATTTGCAAGCGCTCTCCTGTGCCCGTTGTTGTCGATGCGGGGATCGGCACCGCGTCCGACGCCGCCATTGCGATGGAGCTTGGCGCCTCTGCAGTGCTGCTCAATACGGCCGTCGCGAAGGCGGACGATCCGGTGATGATGGCCGCCGCCATGCGCTATGCCGTCGAGGCGGGGCGGCTGTCGTTTCGCGCCGGGCGTATACCGAAACGCGGCCGGGCCGAACCCTCGAGCCCGCAATTTGGCCTTGTGGGATCGTGACCGGCGACCGGCTTCCGTGTTCGCTGCTTGCGGTCACAGACCGAACGCAATCGCATTTTGCCCTTGACGAGCAGGTTGCCGGTCTGCTGTCCGGCGGCGCGCGCTGGCTCTGGTTTCGCGAAAAGGACCTGCCCCGTCCTGAGCGGCGCGAACTTGCGACACGGCTCTTGACAATGGTCCGGATTGCCGGGGGGCGTTTGACTCTCGGCGGCGACATGGAACTTGCCTGCGAAATTGGCGCGGACGCCGTCCACCTCTCAACGCCCGCCGACGCCCGTCTGGCGCGCCGACGCCTTGGCGCGACAGCGCTGGTGGGCGTGTCGGCTCATCGGCTGGAAGACGTAGCTGAAGCCCTTATCGCGGGCGCGAATTATGTCACGCTCAGCCCCATTTTTTTAACTTCAAGCAAGCCCGGTTATGGGCCAGCGTTGGGCCTGTCGGCTTTGATGGACTCCGCCCGAATGAACATCCACGTTCTGGCGCTGGGGGGCGTGGAGGCCCAGAGCATCGCCGCCGTCAAATCCGCTGGCGCGGCGGGGGTCGCAGTTATGGGCGCATTGATGCGCGCATCCAGGCCTGCAGAATGTGCGGCTGCGATGTTGCGGGCCTGGGAAGCGTAAAGGCTGACGTCAGGATACAGCAGAACCGTTTGCGCCGCTTTCCACCTGCTGCAAAACGCCGTATCCAATGCCGATCAAGGCAGGCGACATGCGGCTGGCGCCAAGGACAGTCGCCCCGGCCCTTGCCGCGACCAGCGATTCCCGACGCTGATTTCCTGAATGTGCTGAAGGCGTTCCAGGCTATGGGCGTGGTGAAAGCCAGTGACGCCAACAATGGCCGCTAAATCGATTTGAGCCTTCTCAAACAGGCGACGACGCCCCGTCAAAAGCCGCTTGGGCGCAATGCCGGCTTTATGTATAAACGGCGTCAGACGGCAAACCGGAGGCCAAATTCATGCCCAGTCTTTTCGATCCTCTCGCGCTTGGCCCGATCACGCTGAACAATCGCATCGTCATGGCCCCGATGACCCGGTCGAGAAATGACGATGAAGGTTGCCCTACAGCCATTATGGCCGACTATTACGGACAGCGCGCCAGCGCGGGCCTCATTTTATCCGAGGCGACCTATGTGTCGCCAGCAGCCAAAGGCTATTCGCGCATTCCCGGCCTTCATTCGCAGGCTCAGGTGGAGGCCTGGCGCCGGGTTGTCGCAGCCGTCCACGCGAGGGGCGGCAAAATCTTCGCGCAATTATTCCATACCGGGCGGGTCGCCGTGCCACAATTGCTGCCGGCGGGAGCGCAGCCCGTCGCACCCTCGGCAATCGCGATCAAGGGGAAGAATTACACCGACTTCGGCCCCATCGATTACGTCGTTCCACGCGCGCTGGAATCTGACGAAATTCCCGGCGTCGCCGCTGAATTTGGGGCGGCCGCGAAGAATGCGCTCGCCGCCGGTTTCGATGGCGTCGAATTGCACGCGGCGTCCGGCTATCTCGTGCATCAATTCCTCGATCCCACGATCAACACGCGGACGGATGCCTACGGCGGCAGCGTCGCCAACCGCATCCGCTTTTTGCTGGAGGCGCTGGATTCGATGATCGCCGCAACGGGCAGGGCGCGCGTCGGAATCAAGATTTCGCCACGAATCAAATTCAACGACGTGATCGAGCCCGACGCCGAGGAAGTCTATCCGGCGCTGGCGCGCGAGCTATCTTCGCGCGGGATCGCCTATCTGCATGTCGCGCAGCAGGGCGCCTATGAGGCGCACAAACATCTGCGGCCGCTGTTCAAGGGCGTCTATTTCGCCGGGGCGGGCTTCGATCAGGCCAGCGGCGAAGCGATGCTGACGAACGGCGGGGCCGATGCGATCGTCTTTGGCAAGCTGTATGTTTCGAATCCCGATCTCGTCAGACGTTTCCGTGAAGGGCTGGCGCTTGCCGAAGGGGATTCCAAAACCCATTACAGCAAGGGGCCTGAGGGGTACGTGGATTATCCCGAGGCGTAGAGGCGAGGAGAGTCAGTAGGCAGTAGGCAGTAAGATCAAACCCTACTGCCTACTGCCTACTCCCCACTGCCCACTCACCATTCCTTAACCAAACCTTGCCATGGTGCTCCCATGGTTATCCGGTCCGGCCTTCGCGCAATTGTGTTTCCGCTGGCGCTTTATGCGTTCTCCGGCGGCGTCACGGCCTATTTCATCTGGCACGCGGATAATGGCGATCGCGGCCTGAAAGCCAAAGCGATCTACAAGGACAAAATTCAGGCGCTGGCGGCGCAACTTGCCGATTTGCAGACGCAGCGCGCCGCAATCGAACTGAAAATCAATCAATTCCAGACCCAGTCGGTGGATCGCGACCTGCTGGAAGAAGCGGCCCGCGCCGACCTTGGCGTCGCCCATCGCAACGAACTCGTGGTCATGCTCCCGCAAGTCCCGACGTCGCCCAAAAATAACTGAAATAGAGTTATTTTTTCTTCATAACCTATTATCGGTTAAACACAAAAAATGCTCATGTTTTTAAGAACTTGGACCAAAAAATAAAACGGGGCGATGGCCTCGATTCTTTTTGCGGCTTCGTCTATGTTCCCCGCCGGAAGAAGCGTCCCCAGAGGTCCATTCATGGCAATAGCCGCCCGCGCAAAATCAGCCAAATCCGCGTCAGTTCCCGCTGCGGCGCCCCCCGCGTTGACGCGGGATCAGGAAATATTCGCCTATCGCGAAATGTTGTTGATCCGCCGCTTCGAGGAAAAGGCTGGCCAGCTCTATGGCATGGGTCTGATCGGCGGCTTCTGCCATCTTTACATCGGTCAGGAAGCGGTCGTCGTGGGGATGCAGCTGGCGATGAAAAAGGGCGATCAAATGATCACCGGCTATCGCGATCACGGCCATATGCTGGCTTGCGGCATCGACCCAAAAGGCGTCATGGCGGAGTTGACCGGACGGCGCGGCGGCCTGTCCAAGGGCAAGGGCGGCTCGATGCACATGTTCTCGAAAGAGAAACATTTTTACGGCGGTCATGGCATTGTCGGCGCGCAGGTTTCGCTTGGCACCGGCCTCGCCTTCGCCAACGCCTATCGCAAGAATGGTTCGGTCTCCGTGGCCTATTTCGGCGATGGCGCGGCCAATCAGGGTCAGGTTTATGAGAGCTTCAACATTGCGGAATTGTGGAAGCTGCCGGTCGTTTTTGTGATTGAAAACAATCGCTACGCCATGGGCACCGCAGTCACGCGCGCCTCCGCCCAGCAGGATTTTTCACGCCGCGGCATTTCCTTCAACATTCCGGGCGAACAGGTTGATGGCATGGATGTGCGCGCGGTGAAAGCCGCCGCAGAAAAGGCGCTGGCCTGGGCGCGTGAGGGCAAAGGCCCCTTTATTCTGGAAATGCAGACCTACCGCTACCGCGGCCATTCCATGTCCGACCCGGCCAAATACCGCACCAAGGAAGAGGTGCAGAAGATGCGCGAGGAGCATGATCCCATCGAGCAGGTCAGCGCCCGGATGCTGCGCGAAAAACGCGCGAAGGAAGATGAGTTGAAGGCGATCGACCAGACGGTGCGCGCCATCGTCAATGAAGCGGCTGAATTTGCCAGCCATAATCCCGAGCCCGATGTGTCGGAGCTCTGGACGGACATTCTGGCTTAATCGGGTCGCGGGGAACAGCAACCATGGCTACCAACATTCTCATGCCTGCCCTGTCGCCAACGATGGAGCAGGGAAAACTCGCCAAATGGCTTAAAAAGGTCGGCGACAAGATCAAATCGGGCGATGTGATCGCCGAAATAGAAACCGACAAGGCGACGATGGAGGTCGAGGCCGTCGACGAGGGCGTGCTGTCGAGCATTCTCGTCGCCGACGGAACCGAGAATGTCGCGGTCAATACGCCGATTGGCGTGATCGCGGGGGAAGGCGAGGACGCATCCGCAGCCCCCGTACAAGTTGCGTCCGCAGCGCCGTCTACGCCTGCCGCAACGCCCGAGCCCGCACCCGCGGTCGTTCACACTGCGCCGGTTCATGCGCAGGCTCATGCGGTCGAAGAGATTCCGGCAGGAACGGAAATGGTTCTGATAACCATGCGCGAAGCCCTTCGCGACGCCATGGCCGAAGAAATGCGACGCGACGACAACGTTTTCGTCATGGGCGAGGAGGTCGCCGAATATCAGGGCGCGTACAAGGTCACGCAGGGACTGCTGCAGGAGTTCGGGCCGCGCCGCGTGGTCGATACGCCCATCACGGAACACGGTTTTACCGGCGTTGGCGTCGGCGCGGCGATGACGGGCCTGCGCCCGATTGTTGAATTCATGACGTGGAATTTCTCGATGCAGGCGATGGATCAGATCGTCAATTCCGCAGCCAAGACGCTTTACATGTCTGGCGGTCAGATGGGCTGCCCGATCGTGTTCCGCGGCCCCAACGGCGCCGCCGCCCGCGTCGCGGCGCAGCACAGCCAATGCTACGCCGCCTGGTATTCGCAAATCCCCGGCCTGTCCGTCGTGATGCCCTCGAACGCCAGCGATGCGAAGGGCCTGCTGAAATCGGCCATTCGCGATAACAATCCGGTGATTTTTCTGGAAAATGAAATCCTCTACGGGCAGAGCGGCGAAGTGCCGAAGCTCGATGAATTTCTGATCCCCATCGGCAAGGCGCGCGTCCACCGTGCGGGCAAGGATGTGACGCTGGTGTCCTTTGGCATCGGCATGACCTATTGCATCAAGGCTGCGGACGAACTCGCCAAGGAAGGCGTCGAGGCCGAGATTATCGACCTGCGAACCATCCGCCCGATGGATACTGAAACAGTCGTCCGCTCGATCATGAAAACGGGCCGCTGCGTGGCTGTTGAGGAGGGCTGGCCGCAATCGGGCGTCACCGCTGAAATCGGCATGCGGATTATGGAAGCCGCGTTCGATTATCTCGACGCGCCGGTCGCGCGTGTGACAGGCAAGGATGTGCCCATGCCTTATGCGGCCAATCTTGAGAAGCTCGCGCTGCCGACTGTCAGCGATGTCGTCCGCGCGGCGAAGGCGGTTTTGTACCGGTAGGTCCAATGTCCGAGCCCCAGGTCTCCCAAAGCGTAGTCGCTCAACCCCTCGTCGAGGAGCTTCCCCTGCCGTTCGACGCCAATCTGTTTGGCGGCAAGGAAGTGTTGCGCGCCTTCGTTATCAATGGCGAATTGCAGGTGACGCTCGATGACGCTTTTGAGGACACTGCCGTCTGGGGCGTCATGCTGGTCGATATCGCGCGGCATATTGTCACCATGCGCGAGCGCGCCACAAAGCTCCCGCGCAGCCAGATTTTGCGCGACATCGGCCAGAGTTTCGACCAGGAATGGTTGAACGCCGAGGATGAAGCGGCGGCAGGCGGATGATCGAGGGGAGCGTGACGATGGCCGAACGAGCGCCCAAAGCCGCCACCTATGCCGATCTTGAGGCGGCGCCTCCGCACCTCGTCGCAGAAATTATCCATGGCGCGCTGATGACGCATCCAAGGCCGCCGCCGAGACATGCGGCGGCTTCGTCATCGCTTGGCGACGAATTATCCAGCCCATTTCAAAAGGGCCGCGCCGGACCCGGGGGATGGGTCTTCCTGGTTGAACCCGAGTTACATTTTGGTTCAAATGTCTTGGTGCCAGACATCGCGGGCTGGCGTCGCGAGCGGTTGCCCTCGCCGGATAAGGCATACATCGAGACTGCGCCTGACTGGGCGTGCGAAGTCCTTTCTCCTTCGACCGAATTTTACGATCGCGGCGCCAAACGCGATATTTACGCGCTGGCGGGCGTTTCGTATCTCTGGCTGATCAATCCGGTTGCGCAGCAACTCGAAGCCTTTCAGCTGACCGCCAGGCATTGGCTTTTGCAAGCAACAGTCGTCGGCGCGAGCGAAGTCAAAATTCCGCCTTTCGACGCCGCGCCATTCTCCCTTGGCCTGCTCTGGCCGTTCGACGAACCCATCGATCCCAACGCCGTGCCGCAAGGCTGAATTCGTTTTCGAGGACACATCATGCCCATCAACATCCTCATGCCCGCCCTGTCGCCCACGATGGAGAAGGGCAATCTCGCGCGCTGGCTCAAGAAAGTCGGCGACAAGGTCAAGGCCGGCGACGCGCTCGCCGAAATCGAGACCGACAAGGCGACGATGGAAGTCGAGTCGGTCGATGACGGCGTACTCGCCAAGATTGTCGTCGCCGATGGCACCGCAGACGTGCCGGTCAATCAATTGATAGGCGTGATCGCCAGCGAGGGCGAGGACGCCAAAGCCGTGGCGGCGGGCGGCGCTCCCGCGCCTGCAGCAGCAGCAGCGCCCGTTGTTGCGACGCCTGCGTCCGCAGCCCCCGCGCCCGTCGTCGCTGCGCCTGTTCCTGCTGCGCCCGCGCATAATGGCGCGCGCGTCTTCGCCTCGCCTCTGGCGCGTCGCATCGCCAGGGATTCAGGCCTCGATCTCGCCAAAATATCCGGCACCGGCCCGCATGGGCGCATTGTCGAAAAAGACGTGAAAGCGGCGATCTCGGGCGGCGGCGCAAAGGCCGCGCCAACGCCGGCAGCCGCCCGCGCGCCAGCAGCGCCGTCCATGTCGGAGGACATGACCAAAAAACTTTTCGACCCCGCGCTCTACGAAGAAATCCCGCATGATTCCATGCGCAAGACCATCGCGCGGCGCCTGACGGAGGCCGCCTCCACCATCCCGCATTTCTACCTGACGGTCGATTGCGACATCGATGTGCTGCTCGCCGCGCGCGAAGCCATCAACGCCGCCGCGCCGAAGAACAAGGACAAGCAACCCGCCTACAAGGTGTCGGTCAACGATTTCGTGGTCAAGGCGCTGGCGGTCGCGTTGCAACGCGTCCCCGACGCCAATGTCACCTGGACCGAAGGCTCGATTCTGAAACACAAGCATTCGGATGTGGCTGTCGCGGTCTCGATCCCCGGCGGGCTGATCACGCCGATCATCCGCAAAGCGGAGACCAAAGGCCTTGCAGCTATCGCCAATGAGATGAAGGATTTTGCCACGCGCGCCAAGGAGCGTAAATTGAAACCCGAGGAATATCAGGGCGGCGCCAGCGCGGTTTCGAACCTCGGCATGTTCGGCATGAAGAATTTCACCGCCGTGATCAACCCGCCGCAATCCAGCATTCTGGCGGTGGGCGCCGGCGAACAGCGCGTCGTCGTGAAGAAGGGCGCGCCGGCGGTTGCGACCATCATGACCGCAACGCTCTCCTGCGATCATCGCCCGATCGATGGCGCGCTCGGCGCGCAGCTGCTCAGCGCGTTCAAGCAATTGATCGAGAACCCAATGGGAATGCTGGTGTGAGCGCAAATCGTACGTCTGGAGATAAATATCGAGGCGTCGAAAGCCCATGTCTTTCCAGCAGAGCTATGTCATTCCCACGAAAGCGGGAATCCACTCTTGTGCTTCAGAAAAAGAGTCTTTCGCGGCGGACGCCGGTTCTGGATTCCCGCTTTCGCGGGAATGACATGCAATGCGCTTTAAGCGCGCTTCCATACCAATTATTTTCCGGACAGGCACCGCGTGTCGCCATAAATCGCACTTGTGACGCCACCAACATATACGAGCGTAAACAATGACCACTCCCTACGACATTCTCATCATCGGCTCGGGCCCCGGCGGCTATGTCACCGCTATCCGCGCTGCGCAGCTTGGCTTCAAAACCGCCGTGGTCGAGCGCGAGCATCTCGGCGGCATCTGCCTGAACTGGGGCTGCATCCCCACCAAGGCGCTGCTGCGCTCGGCGGAGATTTTGCACTACGCACAGCATCCAGACGCTTATGGCCTGAAGATCGAGGGCAAGGTGAGCCCCGATGCAACCGCCATCGTCAAGCGCTCGCGCGGCGTGTCACAGCAACTCAACGGCGGCGTTGGCTTTTTGCTGAAGAAGAACAAGGTCGATGTGATCTGGGGCGAGGCGACGATTTCGAAAGTCGGCGAAGTCACGGTCGCCGCCACCAAAAAGGCGCCAATGCTGCCGCAGAACCCCATTCCCAAGGGCGTTCTGGGCGCGGGCGTTTACAGCGCGAAACACATCATCGTCGCCACGGGGGCGCGGCCCCGCGTGCTGCCGGGGATCGAGCCGGATGGCAAACTGATCTGGACCTATTTTGAGGCCATGGTGCCGCCGGCGTTTCCCAAATCCATGGTTGTCATGGGCTCGGGCGCCATCGGCATCGAATTCGCCTCCTTCTACAAGGCGATGGGCGTCGACGTCACAGTCATCGAAGTGCTGCCGCAGATCATGCCAGTCGAGGACGCAGAGATTGCCGGCGTCGCGCGCAAGCGTTTTGAAAAGCTCGGCCTCAAAATCATGACCTCGACCAAGGTCACGAAGGTCGAGAAGTCGGCCAATGAGGTCACCTGCCACATTGAGGACGACAAGGGCGTCAAGCAGACCATCAAGGCGGAACGGTTGATTTCCGCTGTTGGCGTGGTTGGCAATATCGAAAACCTCGGGCTCGAAAAACTGGGCGTCAAAACCGATCGCGGCTGCATTGTCATCGATGGGTTCGGGCGCACCAACGTGCCGGGCGTTTACGCTATCGGCGACGTCGCGGGGCCGCCGATGCTGGCGCACAAGGCGGAGCATGAAGGCGTCATCTGCGTCGAGGCGATCAAGGGCTTGCATCCCCACCCGATGGACAAGCTGATGATTCCCGGCTGCACCTATTGCCACCCGCAGGTGGCGTCTGTCGGATTGACGGAGGCCAAAGCCAAAGAGGCCGGCTACACGCTGAAGGTCGGGCGCTTTCCCTTCATCGGCAATGGCAAGGCGATTGCGCTGGGCGAACCCGACGGGCTGGTCAAAACGATCTTCGACGCCAAGACCGGCAAGTTGCTCGGCGCGCATATGGTCGGCGCGGAAGTCACCGAACTCATTCAGGGTTTTGTGATCGCCATGAATCTGGAGACGACGGAAGAAGACCTGATGTATTCGGTCTTCCCGCATCCCACCCTGTCGGAAATGATGCACGAAAGCGTGCTGGACGCCTATGGCAAGGTGATCCACACGTAGGGTGGGACTATGGACCTCTGGAAATGGATTGCGGAATTTTTGCAGAACCGCGATCTCTCGGAGGTCGTTCGAAACTATGCCATCGTCGTTGGTGGAGCTGTCGGTATTGTTCTCGCCTGGAAACGCGTGAACGCGGCGAATCGTCAGGCTGAGGCGCAAATTCGCCAAGCGGAGCTTACCCGCCGGGACCATGTCGCGGAATTGTTCAACCGCGCGATCGGGCAGTTGACGGACGAAAAACTGGAGGTCAGGCTTGGAGCTATCTTCACGCTCCGCGAGATTTGCCGGGATTTTTCCGACCTGTCTGATCCCGTGGTTCAATTGCTGACTATATATTTGACTGAAAATGCGGTAGATTACGGCAATAGCAATCCGCCAGCAGACGTACGGGAAATTGCGAAAATCGTTCGGGATAGCCCGGAGGACCGTTGATGAACACACACGCAAAGCCCATTCGCCGTGCGCGGACTCCCATCAATCTTAGCGGCGCCTTTATTCGTAGAACCGATTTGAGCAAAGCCAACTTTGAACGCGCCGATTTCAGCCGCGCCGATTGCGCGCATGTTGATTTCCGTGGCGCCAATTTCAAGGACGCCATTCTCGACGGCACGAATTTGAAAGGCGCTGACCTCACCGGCGCACGCAATCTGACACGCGCACAAATCCAGCGCGCAATTATCGACGAGACAACAAAATTGCCGGAAGACCTCGTTTGAAGCCATTCGCCAATCGTCAGACTGGCGTCCCCCGCCAATGAATGACGCCACCGCGAAAATCATCCTCTACATCGATGCCGACGCCTGCCCGGTGAAGGACGAGGCCTACAAGGTCGCCGCGCGCCATGGCGTCAAAACATTCGTCGTCGCCAATTCGTTCATGAACATTCCGCGCGATCCCCTGATCGAACGCGTGATCGTGCCGCAGGGGCCTGATGTCGCCGACAATTGGATCGCAGAACGCGCCGCGCGCGGGGCTGTCGTCGTGACCGCAGACGTGCCGCTGGCGGCGCGTTGCGTGAAGACGGGCGCCGAGGCGATTGCGCCCAATGGAAAGCCGTTTTCTGAAACCTCGATCGGTCTTGCGCTGGCGACGCGCAACCTGATGCAGGACTTGCGCGAACAGGGCGAGGTCACCGGCGGCCCAAAGGCGTTTTCGCCGCGCGACCGCTCGACGTTTTTGTCGGCGCTGGATTTGGCGATTGTGCGATTGAAGCGGTCGGGGATGACGGGGTGAGCGCTCGCCTCCCCGTTCTTCACGGGGAGGGAAGACGCGCCCAGTCTCACCCCAGGCCGCCAATCCTGTGACGCGCAAATTCCACGACCTGCTGAGCCATGATTTCGATCTGCTTGGCGATGGCCTCGTCCTCGCATTCGCTATTCTTGAATTTCACGACGAAGGAGTTGACGCCTACGCCAAGCGGCGTCGGCCAACCGCGTAGCGCGTGGGCCGTCTGCCGCAACTGGTTCAGCACCGGGCCGGGGCCCTGATAGCCATAGCCGCAGGCGATAAAACCCATGGCGCGGCCATCCAGATAGACGCGATCATCGGCGCGCATTTCCTCGATATAGTCGATGGCGTTCTTGATCAGGCCTGACATGCCGCCATGATAACAGGGCGAGGAAATGATGACGCCATCGGCGCGGCGCAGGCTGTCGATCAGATGTTTTCCTGTGGCGCCGAGGTGACCTGGATCGGGATCGTACATCGGCAATTCGCCCAGCTTCGGTCCGGTGAAGGCTTCGGTCTCGGCGCCCGCCGCGCCTGCGTGCTTCAGCGCCAGCAACAGCGCCTGCTCGGACGATGAGCCTGCGCGCGTTGTCCCGCCGATACCGACAATAAAGGGCTTGCGCGCGCTCATACGTGACCTCTGTGTGTTGATGGGGACCGAAGTCCGGATGGAGACCCTTATTGCGCGAGAAACGCGTCCAGTCGAGCTAAGACAGCGTCAATTTTCTCGACATGGGGATAGTGCCCGGCATGTCCAATCATTTCCAGTCTTGCCCCCGGGATCAGGCGGGCAAAGGCCTCGCCATAGACCGGCGGAATGATGCGGTCGCTATCGCCCCAGAAAATCACAGTCGGGATATGGACGCGATGCAGCCAACGCTCCAGCCGGGGATTGAACAGGCGCGGGTTCCAGCCAAACCGTGCGCTGGCGATGCGGTTGAGGATCGCCTGTTCCTGATATTTCGTCGCAAGGGCGCGCTCGGCCGCCGCTTCCCCCATCTGCGCGTCGGCATAGGCGATGCGCGCCTGCTGATCGGGATCGATCATGTAAATGTCGGCCTTGGGATGGCCTTTGACGTGAATGCCCGCCGGCGCAATCAACGCCAGCGAACGCAAGCGCTCGCAGGAGCGGATGGCGATTTCCAGCGCCGCCCACCCGCCCAGCGAATGGCCAATGACGCGCAGGCCTTTGAGATCGAGTTTTTCGATGAGGTCGAGATAAAGATAGGCGACATCGGAGAGATCATCGACATTGCTGGTAATGGGCGAATTCCCGAACCCCGGCAGGTCAGGCGCGATCACGTCGTAACGCGTCGCCAGCCGGTCGAGAATGCCGGGCCATTCCGTCAGGCCCTCCGCGCCGTGCAGGAAAAGCAGAGGCTCGCCGGCGCCGCCCCGGCGCATGGCGACCCTGGCGGCGCCAAGCGAAACTTCGTCCATGGCGAACGCCATCCTGCAACCTCCCGAGATTTGTCGCTGGTAAAATAGGCGGCGGCCGCCTCCGGCTCAAGCAGGAAATGCGCGCGTGGCTTTCGTCGCGCGTTCAATCGTCGGCTCAGGCTCGCCAGCGCCTTGCGCGCTCACTGCACGGGCCGGGCCTTTCCAGCGCCGCCGCGAGCCTTTAGACTGACCGCGAAGCAACAAACCCTCCGGAGTGAACCATGCCCCTGCCCGCCTACAAAGCTGTTTCCCGCACGCAGGGCAACAATCGCGCCCTCAAGGATGGCGTGGTGAAACCGTCCACCTGCACGCTCGATTTCATCGAAGTCGATCCGCTGATCGCCGCCTTCCGCCGCATGGTGCGCGCCAGTGAATTCGACATCTGCGAAATGGCGATCACGACCTATATTTGCGCGAAGGCGCATGGCAAGAAAATGACAGCAATCCCCGTACCTCTGGTGCGCCAGTTCCACCATGGCGCGATCCTTGTGAACAAGAACGCGGGGATCAAGGTTCCCAAAGACCTTGAGGGCAAGCGCGTTGGCGTCAACCGCGGCTATACGGTGACGACAGGCGTGTGGGCGCGCGGAATCATGGCGAGCGAATACGGGCTCGATCTTTCAAAAGTGACGTGGGTTCTTTCCGGCGATGAGCATGTCGCCGAATATGTCGCGCCCAAGAATGTTGTGCCGATTGAACCCGGCAAAAAGATGGAAGACATGCTGATTTCAGGCGAACTGGCTGGCGCCATTGGCGTTGACGTGAAACACCCCGATATCGCGCCGCTGATCCCCGATGCTGCTGAAGCGGGACTGGCCCTGTTCCGGAGCAAGGGCATTTTCCCGATCAACCATCTTGTGGTCATCAGGGATGAATTGCTGGAAAAACATCCCGAACTGGCCGCCGACATTTTCAACGCCTTCGCAAAATCCAAGCAGATGTATGTCGCGGACCTGAAGGCGGGGAAGATCGAGAAGCCAGACGCCGCCGACGCTGTGCATCTGAAGGTTATGCAGGCCAGCGGCGCCGACCCCCTGCCCTACGGCGTCGAACCCAATCGCAAGGTAATCGAGACCCTGATCGGCCATGCGCTGAGCCAGGGGATCATCACAAAAAGGGTTTCGGTCGAGGACCTTTTCGCCAAAGGAACCTGGGGCCTGGCGGGTTAGGGAGCAAGGGTGGATCAGCACCACCCTTCAATCGCCCATAAACGCGATTTCCGGAGCCCGCAATGACTGTGTCCGACTCTGAGCCTCCATCTCGCAACGCGGGCGGAAAGGCCGTCTTTAATTGGGCCGACCCTTTCGATTTCGAGGGCCAGCTCAGCGAAGACGAGCGCATGATCCGCGACACAGCGCGGGATTTCGCGCGCGAAAAGCTGCTGCCGCGCATTGTCGAAGCCTATGCGAAAGAAACGGTCGATCGCGAGATCTTCCACGAAATGGGGCGCCTCGGGCTGCTCGGCCTGACCCTGCCGGAAGAGTATGGCTGCGCGGGCGCAAACTATGTGGCTTACGGGCTTGTCTCACGCGAGATCGAGGCTGTGGATTCAGGCTACCGGTCGATGCTGAGTGTGCAGTCCTCGCTCGTAATGTATCCGATCTACGCCTATGGCGACACAGAACTCAAACGCAAATATTTACCCAAACTCGCGACGGGCGAATATGTCGGCTGCTTCGGCCTGACAGAGCCGGACGCCGGATCCGATCCTGGCTCGATGACGACCCGCGCGGAAAAAGTCAGCGACGGCTATCGGCTGACCGGAACCAAAATGTGGATTTCGAATGCGCCGATCGCCGATGTGTTTGTGATCTGGGCGAAGTCTGCGTCGCATGGCGGGGACATCAAGGGTTTTGTACTGGAAAAGGGCGTGAAGGGTCTTTCAGCGCCAAAAATCGAGGGCAAACTCAGCCTGCGCGCGTCCGTCACCGGCGAGGTTGTGATGGACGGGGTCATCGTGCCGGAAGGCAATCTGCTCGCCAATGTCGCCGGCCTCAAGGGACCATTCGGCTGTCTCAATCGCGCGCGCTATGGCATCGGCTGGGGCGTGCTCGGCGCAGCGCAGGATTGTTTTGAGCGCGCGCGGCAATATACACTCGATCGCAAGCAGTTCGGCAGGCCGCTGGCGGCGACGCAACTGGTGCAAAAGAAGCTTGCCGATATGCAAACCGAAATCGCGCTTGGCTTGCAGGCGGCTTTACGCGTTGGCCGCCTGTTTGATCAGGGCGCGGCGGCGCCGGAACTGATTTCCGTCATCAAGCGCAACAATTGCGGCAAGGCGCTTGATATCGCGCGGGTCGCGCGCGATATGCATGGCGGCAATGGCATTCATGCCGATTATCACGTCATGCGCCACGCGCAGAATCTTGAAACGGTGAACACCTATGAAGGAACGCATGATGTGCATGCGCTGATCCTCGGCCGCGCGATCACCGGAATTCAGGCGTTTTTCTGAGCCGCATCGGGTTCAGAACCACTTGCACAGCGCGCGCCATACAGCGTTCTTGCCTGCGACCACAGGTGGATCTGGCAGAATGGTCGGCGCCTTTTTTGCGCCGCTCCCGCAATCGGCGGACAGTCGCGCCATCAGCGC
Organism: uncultured Hyphomicrobiales bacterium; assembly: GCA_903931945.1. Lineage (GTDB taxonomy): Bacteria > Pseudomonadota > Alphaproteobacteria > Rhizobiales > Beijerinckiaceae > Terripilifer. The sequence continues at coordinate 97,742 of CAIZEI010000151.1, forward strand.
TTCGCCGTCGGTGAAATAGCGGTCGCCGCCGCCGTTGCGACCATTGATGGTCACGCCCACGCCCGTCACGAAATAGATATCGTCGACGACGCCGGCCTCGCTGAGGTCAGCGCCCAAAGCATCGCGCTCGGCGTCGATGTCGGCGTCAATATGATGAGTGATTTGCAGCGTGTAATGGCTGACGCCGACGCCGCGATCGAAACTGTCCGATCCCAGCCAGACCGGGCGATGCTCGTCGCCGTCCTCCAGAACCTTCCACAGGCGGATGTGGTGGCGTGTGTCGGCGCTGTTGCCTGCGGGCTTCTGGAACGCGAGGTCCTCGCGCCGTCCGGCGTAAAACAGCGCACTGACCGGCGCATCGGGATAGGGCCGCTTGAGCACGACGCTGCCGACAATCCGCAGACTGGTGGCGAGCGTGACGGGATCGGCAGGCGACCAGCCCGCCGCCTCAAAAGCGCAGGCGATATCCGCCTCCGAGCCAACCAGACCGAAATTGATGGGATCGCCGGGAATCCCCTGCGACGTGCGCGTGACCATCGCATGTCCATCGAGCCCGCGCTGATATTCGTAATGCCGCCAGGCGAGCGGCAGCAGCGCATAGGCCGAGCCCACCCAGGCAAAGGCGAACAAAGCCGCCATCAGGCCAAGCCGGCGGGTTTTTCGAGAGTTCGTGGGGGTGGGATTGACGACCGGCGATCGTTATTCCAACACATCGCCGGCAAAAATATCGGCAAGATCGAGGCTCAAGCCGGGCGGGCTGAACTCGATGACGCCGGCAGGGTGAATCGTCGTCTCGATCCGCTCGCCCACCCCGCGCCGATGATGGATCGCCTGCCGCGTTGAGGGAATGACAATAAGGTAGTGAACGATATTCGGGTTGCGAAAATAATGAGTCAATTTGGTCAAAACATCAATGCGATGCGATGAGGGAGACACCACTTCAACAACGATCATGGGATCGAGAATAATGGTCGTGTCCCCGGGCAACAGAGGCCCGCGACGCACCATCGCATCGGGTTCATAGATAATGTCCTGATCGACGCGCACGGCCATTCCATCGCCAAAACCGGAACAGGGCAACTTGCCGGCGCGGATTTGCGCGCGAAAACTCTCCGCAATGCGAAGCTTGGTTTCGGCATGTGCAAGGCGTTCGCCCTGCATCCGGTTGGGATAGACAACGCCATCATGAAGCTCATAGCGCTCGCCCTCAGGCTGCTGGTCATACCAGGCCATGAATGCATCCGCGCTCATGCGGGGCGGCGTCTGTCTGGGCTCAACCATGCCGTCTACGCTCCTTGCACTCACAATAGCATGGGGCAGCGCGCGGCCAAAAGACCGAATGACCGAAGACCAGGGGCAAGCTATCCAGTGGCGACCGACCTCGCCACCGAAATATTTATCAAAGCCTTTGGCGACGATCAAACCCGTTTGCCCGACGGCGTCGAGCGCCGAAGAAACGCGCGTTGGCGCGCACCTGATCCCGCCTACCTGCGCCGACTCCTATTTCTGCGCCTCGACATAAGCCCGCAGCACGGCGTTCATGCGTGTCCTACGGGCATATCCACAAAAGGATTACAAAACCTAACAGATAGGTTATCTTGCCGCATGGTCGTGATCCACCGCGCGCACGGGTTCCGGTTTGTGATTTATACGGGCGACCACGAACCCGCCCACGTGCATATAACCGGCGCAGGACAGGCCAAGATTAATCTTCGCGGGGCCGGTGGGGCCCCAGAACTTGTTTACAACATCGGCGTCAAACGAACCGATCTCCGCCGTCTGATTGCGGAAGCGACAGCGCGGCGAGAACAGTTTCTGGCGGAATGGAGCGCATGCATGGCTGAACTAACGCAAGCGCAGTTGAAGACCGCCGAAGCGCAGGGGCGGGCGATGCTCAGGAATGAGCCGCGCGCCGTTGCCGCAAGCTACGACCGCCTGACAGGACGCGTGACCATCGAACTCGCCAACGGCTGCGTCTATGGGTTTCCCGCTGCGCTTGCGCAGGACTTGCAGGGCGCCAGCGTGGAGGACCTTGCCGCAATCGAGGTCGATGGCGCTGGTTTCAATCTTCACTGGCCAAAGCTCGACGTTGACATGTTCGTGCCGGCGCTGGTGTCCGGAATTTTCGGAACCCGCGCCTGGATGGCGCGCGAGCTGGCCCGCCACGCCGGACAGGCGACCTCGCCCGCCAAGACCCGCGCAGCGCGCGCCAATGGCGCCAGGGGTGGCCGACCCCGAAAGCCCGCTGCGGCCTGAGACCTTTGCGTCTTTCGTCCCGATCTCTCGCGCAAACGTGATTGCGCCGTCAATTGCCCCAGCAGCGCACGAATTCTATGAATGGCCATCGCATGGGATGGAGCCCGCCATGAACGCTCATCGCGTTGCTTACCTCGTTTTTGCTCTCGCGGTTGCGATAATTGGTGCCGCCGCTGCAGGCTCGGGCGCCGGCCCTGTGAACGATGTCACCGGCACAGGCCTGAGCGGCTACGACGCCGTCTCCTATTTCGAGCACGACGGCCCGGTCCAGGGCCTGCCTAAATTCTCCGCTGTCCACGACGGGGTGACGTATCTTTTCGCCAGCGCCGGACATCGCGACGCCTTCCTCGCCGATCCCCAAAAATACCTGCCGCAATTTGGCGGCTATTGCGCCATCGCCACCGCCAACGGTTTGAAAGTGACGATCGATCCCCACGCCTACGCCGTGATCGACAACAAGCTGTATTTGAACCATTCCATGGGCGCGCAGGCCTCATTTGACAAGGACCGCGCGGGCAATATCAGCAAAGCCATCAAGAACTGGCCGGAGGTGCAAAAGCTCGATGGCCCGGATCATTGACCGGCTGATAGCTGCGATTGGCGCCGAACCTGGCAGGGCGCCGCCTGCTCCCGTGCTCCAGTCCTCCGGCGGCTGATTTCAACCAAAGTTGACTCCTTCCCCCGCATAGGCGAACCAAGCTCCCACGATCAAACCCGGGAGCTCGACGCCAACATGGCCGCAGAAGACGACACAAAACCGCCCGCCCATTCGATGGCCGAGCACACAATGGGCCAGGGCTGGTCACATGAGCATGAGGGCGAAGCCGACCACGATCACGACGAATACGACAATGACGGCCCGCTGGAAGAAAATCCGTTGTGGATTCAGGACAATGTGACCCTGACCAGCGTTGGCATCGACATCGGTTCGTCGGGCACGCAGATCATTTTTTCGAAAATCCACCTGCGCCGCCTCGCCGAAGACCTGACGAGCCGTTATTATGTGGTCTCGCGCGATACGCTCTATCTTTCGCCGGTGTCTCTGACGCCCTATTCCAGCGAAACCCGCATCGACGATGCTGCGCTCAAGCAGATCGTCCAGGACGCCTATGACGGCGCGGGCCTGAAGCCGGGCGATATCGACGCGGGCGCGGTGATCCTCACCGGCGAGGCGCTACGACGCGAGAACGCCCAGGGCATATCGAAAATGCTGTCCGAGCAGGGGGGCGATTTTGTCTGCGCCACCGCCGGCCACCATATGGAATCCATGCTTGCAGCCTATGGCTCGGGCGCGGCGCAAGCCTCGCTCGATAGCGGCAAGCGCGTGCTGAATATCGACATTGGCGGCGGCACGACCAAGCTTGGTCTTGTGGAAGGCGGCCAGTGCAAGGTGACCGCAGCGGTTCATATTGGCGGACGCCTGATGGTGGTCGAGAATGGCAGACTGGCGCGGCTCGATCCCGCCGGCGCGCATCATGCCCGCCGCGCAGGATTTGACTGGAAGCTCGGCGACGCCGTTTCGTCCGCCGATCTCGACAAGGTGGCCGATGGCATGGCCGAAACGCTGGTCGCCGCGCTGGCGGCCCGCCCCATGCCGCATGATGTCGAGCATCTCTACCTGACCGATCCGATCCTGGATTTTGGCGATGTCGGCGGCATGATGTTTTCCGGCGGCGTCGCCGAATATGTTTACGCCCGCGAAGAGCGCGATTTCGGCGATCTCGGCAAGCGGCTCGGCTCCGCCATCGCGCGAAAAGTCGCCGCAGGAAAATTGCCCTGGGCCCTGCTGCCGGCGCGCGAATGCATCCGCGCCACGGCGCTGGGCGCGTCCGAATATTCGGTGCAACTGTCGGGAAACACCAGCTACATTTCCAATCCCGGAGCGCTGCTGCCGCGCCGCAATCTGCAGGTGTTGCAACCTCCGTATGAATTTGGCGAGGCGATCGACCCCGAAGCCTTGGGCAAATCGATTATCTCGCACCGCAAGGCCTTCGAGGTTGAGGATGCAGCGATCGATATTGCGCTCGCTTTCCACTGGACGGGCTCCCCGGAATTTGGTCGAATCTTTGCGATGGCGAAAGGAATCGTCATTGGCATGGCGGACCATATCGCGCAGAAAAAGCCGATCTATGTGATGCTGGATGGCGACATCGCGCAGACGCTCGGCGCCGTGCTGCGCGAGGATTGCAAGGTGATGAGCGAGATCCTGGTCATCGATGGCGTGATGCTGATGGATTTCGATTACATCGATCTTGGCAAGGTGCGCATCCCCTCCTACACCGTGCCGGTCACCATCAAGTCGCTCGTGTTTTCCGAGGACCCGCGCGGTCCGCGCGCGAAAGAGCGCATCCACCATCGCGAGGAAGACGATCACAGCCATGGGCACGGACATGGGCATGGGCATGGGCACGACCATGGCCACCACCACCATCACCACGGGCATGACCATGGACACAAGCATTAGGGGACAGGCGCTTTCCTTCTCCCCCGCTTCGGGGAGAAGGCAATAATAGCAATGTTTTGAAAACAAATGGGGGGAAGATTGACAAGCGCGGCGCGCATCGCCGATGGAAGCGTAGAAAGGGGGCCAATGCTCTCCCCCGAACCGCGATTCCTCGGAATGGCCGCCGCAGCAGCCCTGACTGCCTGGCTCGCGCTGGTTCCGCTCGGCTTTCTGCTTTGGCAGAGCTTTTTATCGCCGCGCGCGGGCGGAAAGCCCGCAGCGTTCACCCTCAACAATTACGCCAGCGCCTATGCAAGCCCGGATACATGGCCGCTGCTTGTCAATTCCCTGGAATTTGCAGCGGGCGCGTCATCGGTGGCTTTGGCCCTTGGCGTGCTGCTCGCATGGATCAACGAGCGCACCAATACGCCCTTCAAGCGGCTGGTCTATGCGCTTTCGGTTGTGCCACTGGTCATTCCCGGCATTTTGTTTGTCGTCGCCTGGATCATGCTCGGCAGCCCCAAAATCGGCATTGTCAATCTGGTGTTCCGGAACATTTTCGATACGGATGCAACGCTGGTCGATGTCTATTCCCTGCCCGGGATGATTTTCGTCGATGGGCTGCATTATTCGCCCGTCGCCTTCCTGCTGATGACAGCAGCGTTTCGCGCCATGGACCCCTCGCTGGAGGAGGCCGCGATGATGAGCGGCGCGTCAGTCCCAGGGATCGCCCGGCGGGTTACGCTGAAACTCGCCTGGCCAGCGGCGGCGGCTTCGTTCCTGATCCTGTTCGTCCGTTCGATTGAATCGTTCGAAACGCCAGCGCTGCTCGGTCTGCCGGTCGGCATAGAGGTTTTTACCTCGGCGATCTATGACGCCATTCACCGCTATCCAAGCAACGTGGGCCTCGCCTCGGCCTATGCCGTCACGCTTCTGGCGCTGACATCGGGCGGCGTGTTCTGGCAATCGCGCATCGCCGGACGGAGCGGGACCTACGCCACGGTGACGGGTAAGGGATTTCGCCCGCGCGTCATGGACATCGGCCGCTGGCGCTGGGCGACAGGCGGGTTCTTCGTCCTCTACGCAATGCTGGTGATCGCCTTGCCGTTTCTGGTGTTGCTGTGGAGTTCTTTTCAGCGTTTTTATAGCGTTCCATCCTGGAAGGCGTTGCAAAACCTGACGCCCAAAGCCTATGTCGCGGTGCTGAACTATCCCAACGTCGCCGCAGCGCTCTGGAACAGCGCATTTCTGGCGCTGTCGAGCGCGACCATCGTGATGGCGCTGACGGCGCTGCTGTGCTGGATCATTCACCGCACCAGAATTCCAGGCCGGTGGCTGCTCGATCTGATTGCATCGACGCCGCTGGCGTTGCCCGGACTCGTGCTCGGCCTGGCGATCATGGTTTGTTATCTGGCGGTTGGCGGCGGAATCTATGGCACGATCTGGATCCTGTTGATCGCTTATATCACCCGCTTCCTGCCTTACGGGATGCGGTACAATTCGACATCGATGATCCAGTTGCACCATGAACTGGAGGAATCGGCGGCCATGTGCGGCGCCTCGTTCGGGCGGTCTTTCGTCAGAATTGTATTGCCGCTACTGAAGCCCGGCCTCGCCGCCGGCTGGATTTACATCGTCATTGTTTCGGTCAGGGAGTTGTCGAGCTCGATTTTGCTCTATAGTCCGGGTACAGAAGTGCTATCGGTTGTGATATGGGAGCTCTGGCAGAATGGGCAGTATGTGGAATTGTCGGCGCTCGGGGTTATGCTGATCGTCGCTCTGTTCATATTTGTTCTTGCCGCGCAGGCCATCAGCCGCCAGTTTGGCGTGCGGGACGTTTGAAATGAAGGGGAGGATAGCTGCATGTTGAGCGTCAAGGGTCTCAACACCGAATACAAGACCCAGAAGGGCCCGGCTGTGAAAGCCGCGCAGAATGTCGAGTTTGAAGCGCCCAAGGGCGTGTTCTTCACCCTGCTTGGGCCGTCAGGCTGCGGCAAGACGACAACCTTGCGGTCGATCGCCGGTCTGGAGCGGCCAACCTCAGGCTCGATCGAAGCCAATGGAAAAGTCGTTTATTCGTCAGCCAATGGAATTTTTGTGCCGCCCAACAAGCGCAATTTTGGCATGGTGTTCCAGTCCTATGCGATCTGGCCGCACATGACCGTCTTCTCCAATGCTTCTTTCCCGCTGGAAGTGCGCAAGAACAAACTGCCCAAAGCGCAAATTCGCGAAAAAGTGATGAAAGTGCTGCACGCGGTGGGGCTGGACCATCTGGCCGATCGCGACGCGACGAAACTTTCGGGCGGCCAGCAGCAGCGTCTCGCCCTCGCGCGCGCGCTGGTCATGGAACCGGAAATCCTGCTGCTCGATGAACCCCTGTCGAACCTCGACGCCAAGCTGCGCGAAAAAATGCGCTTCGAACTGAAACGCATACAGCGCGAACTCGGCCTGACGACAATCTACGTCACGCACGATCAAGGCGAGGCGCTGGCGCTATCGCATGAAATTGCGGTCATGAACGAAGGCCGTATCGTGCAGATCGGCTCGCCGCGCACAATCTACGAACGGCCCGCCAACCGCTTCGTTGCGGACTTTATCGGCACGACCAATTTTGTGGATGGCGATGTGCTTGGTCTTGATAGCCAGACCAAACTGTGGCGGCTGCGCACGCCGCTTGGCGATCTTATGGCCTCCAGCGACGCCCCGTTGACGCCTGGCGGCAAGGCGACTTTGTCGATCCGCCCCGAGGACGTGGAGCTCACAGAAGACGCTGCGCCCGCCGACCATTTGCTGAATTTGGCCACCGGGGTGGTTGACCAGAAAGTGTTCCTCGGCGATATCGTGGATTTCCAGGTCAAAGTCGGTGACGTCATGTTGCTGTCGCGGGCGCATCCATCCTTGCGCACTCCGATTGGCGACAAGATCAATATCCGGATGGACCCCATGAAATGCGTGGCGCTGCCAGCCGAACCGGCCGCCGTCACCCAGGCAGCCGCCTGAACAACCCGAACGAAAGGACCGCCGAATGGCAAAGAACGCAGTTGTTTCCGACGAACTCGCCCAGAAATTCGCCACGGAAAAAGATACGCCCTATCTGCGCTGGGTGCGCGACGAAGGGCTCGATATCATCTCCGCACATTACATTCGCAATTTACGGACGGTTGAGCTGAAGCCCTGGGCCCGTCGCGGCGGCAAGGGCGTTTACATCAACCACGAGGCTTCGCGCACGTCGAACGATTGCTACGTCTGCGAAATCCCGTCAGGCGGCAAGCTCGCCCCGCAGCGCCAGTTGTTTGAGGAGATGGTGCTGGTGCTGGAAGGCCGCGGCTCCACCTCGGTCTGGAATGACGCTGGCGCGCGCATCACCTTCGAATGGAAGGCCGGCGCACTGTTCGCGATTCCGCTGAACTGCTGGCACCAGCATTTCAACGGTTCAGGCACTGAGCCCGCGCGCTTCGTTTCAGTGACCAACGCGCCGCCGGTCATCAATCTTTATGAAGACATTCACTTCGTCTTCAACACGCCGCATGACTTCAAGGAGCGTTTTGCTGGCGAGCCCGATTATTTCGCCGCCAAGGGCGAGCAGCAGGGCTTCAAACTGACTACCAATTTCGTGCCGGATGCGCCGAATATTCCTCTGATCACCGCCAAGGAGCGCGGCGCGGGCGGCGGCCACATCCGCTTCAACATGGCCAAGGGCTCGATGAATTCGCATATCTCGCAGTTCCCGATCGGCACCTACAAGAAAGGCCATGCGCATGGCCCCGGCGCCCATGTCATCATTCTGGGCGGCCAGGGGTATTCGCTGATGTGGGCGGAAGGCGAAGAGCCCAAGCGCTACGACTGGGAAATCGGCACCATGATTGTGCCGCCGAACATGTGGTTCCATCAGCACTTTAACACCGGCACCACGCCCTCGCGCTATCTCGCGTTCAAGCATGAGGTTGTGTCGATCCGCAATTCGCAGGGCGTGCCGAAAGCCTGGATTTCCAAGCGCGTCGGTGGCGACCAGATCGACTACGCCGATGAGGCGCCGAAGATTCAGTCAATGTTCAAGGAAGAACTCGCCAAGGTCGGCCTGACCACGAAAATGGAACAGGCCTATCAGGACGAAATCGCCACACTGCCGCCAAAGGTGGCTTAACGCCCTCTCCCCGTCCCGACGGGGAGAGGGTTGGGGCAAGCGGCGACTCAAGCCATCGAGGCCTGTTCCCGCCGCCCCTCATCCGGCCTTCGGCCACCGTCTCCCCGCTCGCGGGGAGACGGGCCTGCAGCAAGGCCGCTACCAACAAATCCCGGAGGACCCATGGCCAAGAACGCAGTCGTTTCGGAAGAACTCGCCGGCAAATTCGCCACGGAAAAAGACACGCCCTATCTCGCCTTCGTGCGAGCCGAGGGGCTTGATGTCATTCCCGCCAACTATGTGCCGAACCTGCGCCATGTCGAACTGAAACCCTGGGCGCGGCGCGGCGGCAAGGGCGTCTATATCAACCACGACGCCTCCCGCACCTCGAACGACTGTTACGTCTGCGAAATCGCGCCGGGCGGCAAGCTCACCCCGCAACGCCAGCTTTATGAGGAAATGATCCTTGTCCTCGACGGACGCGGTTCGACCACCGTGTGGAATGACAAGGGCGACCGCATGACCTTCGAATGGAAGGCCGGCGCGATTTTCGCCGTGCCGCTGAACTGCTGGCATCAGCATTTCAACGGCTCGGGCCAGGCCCCGGCGCGCTATGTCGGCGTCACCTTTCTGCCGTCTGTGCTCAATATGTATGGCGACCCGGATTTCGTGTTCAACACGAAATACGACTTCCTCAACCGTTTTAATGGCGAGCCCGATTATTTCGCCGCCAAGGGCGAGCAGAAGGGCTTTTTGCTGACAACAAATTTCGTGCCTGACGCGGTCAACCTGCCGCTGATTTCCGCCAAGGAGCGTGGCGCGGGCGGCGGGCATATCCGCTTCAACATGGCCAAAGGCTCGATGGCGAGCCACATCTCGCAATTCCCGGTCGGCACCTACAAGAAGGGCCATGCGCATGGCCCCGGAGCGCATGTCATTCTGCTCGCCGGCGAAGGCTATTCGCTGATGTGGATGGAGGGCGAGGAGCCCAAACGCTATGACTGGCAGCCCGGCACGCTGATCGTGCCGCCGAACGCCACGTTCCACCAGCATTTCAACACCGGCCCGACGCCCGCCCGCTATCTGGCGTTCAAGCATTCCTCCCCGCGCAATGCGCAGGGCGTGCCGATGTCATGGATTTCGCGCAGGCTTGGCGGCAACCAGATCGATTACGCCGACGAGACGCCCGCGATGCGCAAAATGTACGCCGAAGCGCTGGCCAAGCATGGCCTCACGCCCAACATGGGCGACGCCTATGAGAAGGAACTGGAAACCCTGCCGCCAAAAGTGGCGTGAAAGTTTTGACGCGGTCCTGGCGAGGAGCGTTCCCTCGCCCCGTTTTTACGGGGAGAGGGACAGGGTGAGCGGCCAGGAGACAATCAATTATTTAAACATTCAGGTTGTTGTCCCATGTTGAAGAAGCTTCTCCAGCATCGCCATGCCCCTCACCCCAACCCTCGCCCCGCGCGCGGGGAGAGGGGGCGATGCGTCGCCATGGCGGTGCTGACGCTTCTCGCGCTTGCCCCCGCCGCCCATGCCCAGACCATGGCCGATGTCGCTCGCCTGTCGGGGCCCGACCGGATGGCGACGATCATCGCCGGCGCGAAAAAAGAGGGCGCGCTCAGCCTCTATTCCTCCGCCGCGCCAGACGATATGGCGCCCATCGCAGCTGGCTTTGAAAAGACCTATGGGCTCAAGATCAAGCTCTGGCGCGGCAGCGCCGAGGACATCCGCAACCGCGCCATTGCCGAGCACGCCGCAGGCCGGTCCGAAGTCGACGCTATAGAGACTGCAGGACCTGATCTTGAAGCCATCCGCAGGGATGGCGTCTTCGAGCCCCTGCATTCGCCCGTTCTGGCCGACATTATCCCCGAGGCCCGGCGACCTCAAGACGAATGGGCGCTCAGCCGCGTCAGCCTTTATACATCCGCCTTTAATCCAAACACTGTCCGCGCATCAGAGGCGCCAAAATCCTGGGACGACCTCGCCGACCCCCGATGGAAGGGCAAGCTCGCTATCGAGACCGAGGATTCCATCTGGCTGATGACGATAGCAGGCGTACTGGGCGAAGAGCGCACGCTCGATCTCTTTCGCCGCATCGTTCGGACCAATGGCGTATCGGTTCGCAAGGGGCACACGCTGCTCGCCAATCTCGTTGTTTCGGGCGAGGTTCCCTTTGCGATGGATGTCTACGGCTACAAGGCGGACGCACTGGCCCATGCCGGCGCGCCCCTGACGCCGCTGGCGCTGCCGCCGCTGCTGGCGTTGCCCACAGGCGTGGGCGTTGCAAAGACAGCTCCCCATCCCTTCGCTGCGGCGCTGTTCTTCGAATATCTGCTCACCGAAGGACAGCGCATCCTGCTCGCGCAGGATAATACGCCAGCCAATGTCAAGGTGAAGGCGCCGCCGCCCGGCATTCATTTCCTCGACCCCGCCCGCGCGCTTGACGAAGGCGATAAATGGAGCGGTCTTTTCAGGGAAATATTCGTGAATCAGGCGCGGGCGCGGTGAAGCCTGCCGGAGCCACTTGCAGCCACGGGCGCTTGTGTTACACGAACGCCACAAAGTCTTTCGACGGAGATCAACATGAGCCAGTCAGACGTGGCCAGCCTTGGCCACAATAGCGGCGCCCTGGAACCCCAAACCGAGGTCGTGTGGGAGCGCTGGACCAAAAAGCGCGTGTTCGTGCGGGCGCTTGAGGGCACTTATGGCGAGCTGGTGCGCGAGCTGTTCAATCAGCCCCGGGTTTATCCGACCCGCGACCATAAATGGCACGGCGGCCCCGGCCATTACGGGAAGAAAATCATCAATCCGCAGGCGGTGAAGGTGGCGCAATCCATCGAAACGCATGTGGAAGTTTTTTCACCGGGCGGCTATGGGCAGAAACATGGCCACATGAACAGCGCGGTGTTCTTCGTACTCAAGGGCAACGGCTACGACGTCCATGACAACGTGCGTTACGACTGGGGTCCGGGCGATGCGCTGATTGTCGAGAACGCCTGCGTGCATCAGCATTTCTCGACCGAAGAGGACGACGAGTGCATCACGCTTGTGATGAAGGCGAAGCCGCTCTTCCTGTTCATGCACATGCTTTTCCAGAAGGTGGTCGATTTCCCGCCGAAAGTCGCCACGCCCAAGCAGGCGGTCTATACGCCCCCAGCCGATCTCTGAGGTTAAACCATGTCATTTCTCGACCCGCGTGAACGCGCCGCCGCCCATCTGCCGACGAAAAACGTCGAATTTTATACCGAAGCGCTCAAGGCCTCGGCCGAATTCCGCAAGGAATACGATGGCCGTATGAACATCGTTAAAGCGAACGAAATGCCATTCGAGCGCTCGCCCAACGGACTGATCAAACACATCATCAACGAGCGCATGAACACCAAGGAATGCTGCCTCGATATCTACATGCAATTCCTGCCGGGCGGCAAAGCCTCGGGCAAACATCGCCATCTCTCCGAAGAAGTGTTCTATGTCGTTGAGGGCGAGGGCTACGATCTCCATTGGGATCTGCGCTTTGACTGCCACGACAAAATGGAATTCGACTGGGAAACCGAACCCAAGCGCTTCGACTGGAAGCCGGGCGATTTTGTCTATATCCCGCCCTATTGCGCGCATCAGCATTTCAACGCCGATCCGACGAACGAGGCGCGCATCATCGTCTGCAACAGCCGCATTCTGAAACCGATGGGTTTCGACTGGTTCGAGCAGATCGAAAACGCCGAGGGGTTTTGAGCCCTGGAGCTGGCGGGGTCGCCATGCGCATGATTCGAGAATTGTCGTGCGCCTCCCTCTCCCCGTTCTTGCGGGGAGAGGGCGCCGTGCGCCGGCTTTTCCTCATATCGCTAGGCTGGATCATTGGCCTCGCCACGCCCGCTCTCGCCCAACCTCTCTCTCTTGCCGATCTTGCCACTTACGCTGCGCCAGACCGAACGCAGAAGCTCCTCGAAATTGCCAAAGCCGAAGGCGGCCTCAACGTCTATTCATCTCTGACATCCGACGATCTTGCTGTGCTCAGCGCGGCGTTCGAAAAGAAAGCCGGGATCAAGCCGCAATTCTGGCGCGCCAGCAATGAAGACGTGTTGCAACGCGGCGTCACCGAAGAGCACAGCGGGCGCCACAGCGCCGATCTCTTCGACACAGGCGCCGCCGGCCTCGAAGGCCTGCGGCGCGAAAGTCTGCTTCATCCTGTGGCCTCGCCCGTCTTCGCTGAACTCATGCCGCAGGCGATCGCGCCTGGCGTGTGGACCGGAACGCGGCTGCAAATCATTTCCGCCGCCTATAACACCAATCTGATCGCCTCGAAGGATTTGCCGACGAGCTATGCGGATTTTGTCGACCCACGCTGGAAAGGAAAACTCACAGTAGAGACCGACGACATCGACTGGTTTGCGACCCTTGTCACCTCGATGGGCGAAGACAAGGGAGTCAAACTGCTCCAGGATATTGTCGCCGCCAATGGCGTGACATTGCGCAAGGGCCATTCGCTGATCGCCAATCTGGTGGCTGCAGGCGAAGCCCCGCTCGCGATCACGACCTATTATTACAAGGTTGCGCAGATGAAGCAGGCGGGCGCTCCGGTCGATACGTTCAACCTTGACCCAACGGTGGCGCGCGTGGACGGGATTGGCCTCTCCAACAATGCGCCACATCCGGCCTCTGCGCTGCTCTATATGGATTTTTTGCTTGGCGAGGGGCAAGCGATTCTCGCCGGGCGTGAGTTCTTTCCGACCAATGTGAAAGCCGCGAAATCGATTCCCGACATGAACATTGTTTTCAGCGATGCGGGCAAACAGATCGACGATGGCGTGCGATGGACGCGGCTTTTCAACGAGACATTCGGGCGGCGCGCGCGCTAACTTCTCAAGGAGACCCATATGTGCGGCGAACTCGACGATGACGGCCCGAGCGATCTTGAAGCGCGCCTGTTTGCCGCGTTCACCGTTCATGCCCGCCTGCTGATCAAGGAAGCGACATCAAGCAAACATGAAACAGGTTCGGTCAGCGCCTATGCCGACCGCCTGATGGGCGACGCGCTGAACCGCGCTTTGCGCGATTCCGGCGCAGCGGACTCCAGCCAGCGGCAGGGCGTGTTTTCTGTTCAACCGCTTGTGTTTGCGCGGCTTGCGGGCTTTCTCGCCTCGCATCTGCCGCTCAATGAAGACCCGATGCGGCGCGTGATGGAAGCCTTCATGCACGGCTATGCAGAGGCCGAGAGGTTAGGCGCCTCCATCGGCCACGACCATGGCGATGGCGCCGAACACCACCATTGAATTTTTATTTCAGGAGCGCGCAGTGGCCAACGGCAATCCCTTTTTCGAAACCTGGACCACGCCTTTTGGCGCCGCGCCTTTCGATCGCATCCGCATGGAGCATTTCCGGCCCGCCTATGACGCAGCGCTCATAGCGCATCGCGCCGAAATCGATGCGATTGCTGCAAACCCGGACGCCGCGACATTCGCCAACACGATCGAAGCGCTGGAGCGATCGGGGGCCGCGTTGGAAAAAGTGTCTTCGGTGTTCGACAATCTCTCCGGCACGATCTCGGACGAACCCATTCGCGCGCTCGATCGCGAACTTTCCCCGATCCTGTCCCGGCATTACAGCGCCATCAATCTTGATCCAAAATTATTTGCGCGCGTCGATGCCGTGTTCCAGGCGCGGCATTCGCTGGGTCTGAACGCCGAACAGCTCCGGCTGGTCGAGCGCAGTCATAAGGGATTCGTGCGCTCCGGCGCGGCGCTCAACGATCATGACCGAGAACGCCACGCAGCAATCAACGAACGCCTCTCGATGCTGGGCACGCAATTCAGCCAGAATGTGTTGAAAGATGAAAGCGATTACATTCTGTTGCTCGATGGCGAGGCTGATCTTGCCGGCCTGCCGCCAGAGTTTTTGCCCGGCGCGGCGGCGCTGGCAAGCGAGCGCGGGCACGCTGGCAAACATGCGGTGTCGCTGTCGCGCGGCGCGGTTGAGGATTTTCTCACCCATTCCACGCGGCGCGATCTGCGCGAGAAATTACTGAACGCCTTTTTGCTGCGCGGACAGGGCGGCGGCGAAACGGACAATCGCGCCATTATTGCTGAAACGCTGGCGTTGCGGCAGGAGCGCGCGCGTTTGCTCGGTTACAAGAGCTACGCTGAATACAAGCTTGACGACACGATGGCCGGCGACACGGATGCTGTCTACGAACTGATGCAAAACGTCTGGCGCCCCGGACGCGAGCAGGCCCTGAAGGACCGCTCCCGGTTGCAGGCCTTGATTGAGCAGGAAGGCGGCAATTTTGAGCTTGCGCCGCACGACTGGCGACATTATTCGGAAAAACTGCGGCGCGCCGATTACGCCATCGACGATGCGCAATTGCGCCCCTATTTCGATCTTGACCGGATGATCGAGGCCGCGTTCTACGTCGCAGGAAAATTGTTCGGTCTCGTGTTCGAGGAACGCCGCGATATTCCGGTCTATCATGGGGATGTCCGGGTTTTTGAGGCGCGCGACGCGCATGGCAAGCATGTCGCGCTGTTTTTCGGCGATTATTTTTCGCGATCCTCAAAACATGGCGGCGCATGGATGTCGGCCTTCCGTCGCCAGCGCAATCTGGATGGCGAACAGCGCCCGATCATCGTCAATGTGCTGAACATTGCAAAGCCGGCTGCAGGCGCGCCGGCGCTGATTTCGATCACCGAAGCGCATACATTGTTCCATGAGTTCGGCCACGCCCTGCACGGCATGTTGTCGAATCTCACCTATCCCGGTCTGTCAGGCACCGCCGTCAGTCCGGATTTTGTCGAACTGCCTTCGCAGCTTTATGAGCACTGGCTTTTGACGCGCGAAGTGCTGACGCGATTTGCGCTTCATCACGAAACCGGCGCGCCGATCCCCGACGCGCTGATCGATCGAATCCATGCAGCGGACAAATTCAATCAGGGATTCGCGACTGTCGAATTCTGCTCCTCGGCTTTCGTCGATATGGACGCGCATATGGCCGATTTGCAGGACGATCCGCTGACGCATGAAGCTGCGACGCTGCAACGCATCGAAAACCCTGCTGAAATTCCGATGCGACATCGCTCGCCGCATTTCGGACATATCTATTCCGGCGAGGGTTACGCGGCGGGCTATTACTCCTATCTCTGGTCAGCGGTGCTCGATCAGGATGCGTTTGCGGCTTTCAGGGAGACGGGCGATGTTTTCAATCCCGAGCTTGCGCAAAAGCTGCGCGACAATATTTACGCGGCGGGCAATCTGCGCGACCCCAAAGAGGCCTATACGCGCTTTCGCGGGCGCCTGCCCGACGTGAAACCGCTGCTGGAGGCGCGCGGGTTTGCGTAGGGTTGTTGCAACAAGATTGCAGAACACGCAACTGGCCTGAGAGCATATGCTGCCGCATGGACATGAGACATGCTCCGTTCGTTGGCTATGCGCTACAAGGAGAAATGCGAGTCAGACTTCAGCGCAGCCGAATTCGTTAATCGGCAAGGCTGGGGCTCTCAGATTTTAACGCGACGAGATCGAATGCGTCAAAATTTCTTGGCCTCTTTTGCGCCGCGCTAAAATCCTTCCATTATCGTCGCGGTCAGCGCATCAGGCGGCAGCGCAAAACTCGTCATATGCCGAAAGCGCATTGGCCGCGTACATCAGAGAGGGGCCGCCACCCATATAGACAGCCATCCCAAGCATTTCCTCAAGTTCGGGCTTCGAGGTTTGAAGTTTCACCAAAGCCTGAACGTGAAAGCCGATGCAGGCGTCGCATCGGGCGGCGACACCAAGCGCAAGGGCAATCAATTCCTTGGTCTTGGCGTCAAGGACGCCATCTTGTGTCGCTGCGCGCGCCAAATCACCGAAGCCCTTCATGACTTCGGGAAGATCAGCGCGCAGGGTTGCGAGTTTTTTTCGAGACGTTTCGTGTAAGTTCACGATATGACGCAGCGGACAGGCTCATGTTTCAGCACTCCAGGTCAGTGATTACGGGTTGCGCACGTGCTCAAGCCAAACAGCCGATAGGCCGGGCAGAAGCCAATCACGGCTGTTCCAAGAGGAACGATTCCGATCCATCCCCACGGCCCGATGACGCTCGTGAGAGTAGCGGCGATCAATACGACCCCGAACGCAACACGTATAATCCGGTCGATTGTTCCAACATTCGCTTTCATGTCCAAAGCTCCTTCCAACGTTCGGAGGCCCTCTGGCCATCCGCGATCATCATATTTGCATATATTATATTTTTCAATATAATATTTTTGATATAAGTGAGTACAGGCCATGAATGCAAAGGACGCTGTCTTGGATGTCTCCGGTATGAGGGCCGCCGCCCGGATCACGACGGCCTTGCTGCGCGCACTGGCCAATGAGGACCGGCTGTTGCTGTTGTGTCAGATGACACAGGGCGAACGATCCGTGGGTGAGTTGGAAGCCGAGCTCGATATTCGCCAGCCCACATTGTCTCAGCAGCTTGGGGTGTTGCGCGCGGAAGGGCTGGTCACAACGCGTCGCGAGGGGAAGCGAATCTATTACACTGTCGCGGACCAGAAAGTTTTGACGCTTCTTGGCACACTCTATGATTTGTACTGCCCAACGAAATAAGGAGAGCCTTTTGTCGATTGACTGGCTTGATTTTAGTCCGCTCCCGGCTTTCGTCGGCGGCCTGTTGATCGGATCGGCGGCGGCTTGCCTTGTCCTGTTTACCGGGCGGATCGCCGGCATCAGCGGTATTCTAGGCGGCCTGTTTCGACCGCAGTCAGGTGTGATCGGCTGGCGCTTGGCGTTTCCTGCCGGTTTGATCGCAGCGCCTGCCGTATATCGGGGGCTCGCCGCTTTGCCCGAATTCCGGATCGATGCTGGATGGGGCGTCTTACTGACCTCTGGACTTCTTGTGGGGCTGGGAACGCGTTACGGCGCTGGGTGTACGAGTGGACATGGCGTGTGCGGCCTGTCCCGCTTGTCTTGGCGCTCGTTGATCGCGGTGATCACATTCATGTTGGCTGGCTTTTTAACGGTTTTCCTTGTCCGCCATCTACTGGGAGGCGGAACGCCATGAACCTTCTGCTCTCTTTCGTCGCCGGACTAATTTTTGGCGTCGGCTTGATTGTCGCCGGCATGGCCGACCCGTCAAAGGTTCTTGGCTTTCTCGATTTGGCGGGAAATTGGAACCCTTCACTGGCCTTCGTGATGGCCGGCGCAATCCTCGTGGGGTTTGTCGCCTTTTCGTTTGCAAAGCGCAGGAATCGTTCGTTCCTCGGCCTGCCGATCCAATTGCCGACGTCGGGGAAATTGGATCGCCGATTGATTTTTGGGAGCGCCGTTTTTGGAATCGGCTGGGGCCTGAGCGGGATTTGTCCGGGACCGGCTCTGGTTCTGGTAGGCGCAGGAATCTCAAAGGGATGGATTTTTGCGATTGCGATGATCGCGGGTATGGCGCTCTTCGAATTCTGGGAAAGATGGGGACCGAAATTTAGCTAATTCTATGTACCGTATCGATGCTTGATACGCTAGCGCGACCACGACTTCGGATTGGGCTCGTAGACTGATGAACCCGATGCAAAACGTCCGCTCTCCGAAATGTTCGCAACACCCCTGAGAACAGACAGTGCGCGACCGCTTGAATTTGTCCGCAAGCCCCTTCGCCGCCCCCATCAAAAATCGCTCGCGATCCCGTTTTTTTCCCAGTCGCCATAGCGCACGGGGTCCGGCCCTTCCCTGCCATTGATTTCATTCGGCGGGTTCGTGCGCGCGGCCTCGGCGGCGCGACGGCGTTCGTCGGCTTCCGCCAGAGCGCGCTGCGCCTGCGGCGTCAAGGCTTTGCGCGGCGGGGTTGGCTGAGGCTGATCCATTGTTGAAAATCCCGAGAAAATCTCAGTCCCCGCGAATGGCGCGTTTGGCGCGCGCAGTCGCCAGGGGCGTTGCGGCATAGAAGCCTTCGACGAGTTTTTCAACCGCGGCAGCATCCGAGATCGTCAGATCGAGACCCGCCGTCTGCGCATCGGCCAGAAATGCGGGGTCTTTCGCCGCCTCCATCAAAGCTTTTTGCAAGGCTGCGGTTCGTGCGGCGGGGAGCCCCGGCGGGCCAACGTACAGGCGCCCGAGGGCCTGCACGCCAAAAATCAGATCGAAGACCTGCCGGTCTTCATCCGTTCTGGCGTAATCATAGATGCGGGGGACGCCCGCCAGTTCCGGGTTGGGCTTGAGCCCAAGTTGCAAAATGACCCTGAAACGCCCGGAGTCCAGCATGTCGCGCCATTCCGTCTTGATTGTGGAGTAGCTGAGCCCGCAGATGCCGGACACTTCGCCGCGATCCATCGCCAGTTTAATATCGTAGGAGCCGCGATATCCCTGCACGACCCTGATTTTGGCGCCGGTCAACACGCGCACCGCATTTGGCGATTGCACCAGCGGGCCGCCAGCCCCAACGCCTGACGCGCCAAATACGGTTTCATGATTCAGGAGCGCGCCGAATGAATCGATGCCCGATTGCGCCGATACCCCGCAGATCGGCGATCCCTCTTCAAGGTTGCCAAGCCAGGTGAATTTGCGCGCTTCAAACCGCGCGGCATTGTCGCCGACGAGCGGTTCGAACACCACCGTATGGGCAAATGTCGCGATTACCGAACCATCGCGCGGCGCCAGATTGTACAGCCAGTTGGCGGCGACCATGGCCGATGCGCCCGGCATGTTGCGAACATCGACCAGAGGCGTTCCGGTCAGACGCGCGCCAAAATGCCGGGCCAGCACGCGCGCATACATATCGTAACCTGTGCCGGCCTCATGACCCACAACAATCGACACCGGATGCGTCCGGTAAAAATCCGCCGTCTCGTCTGCACGCGCCGCCGTCATGCCCGCCAG
>CAIZEI010000152.1 GCA_903931945.1 uncultured Hyphomicrobiales bacterium
AACGCCTTGCCGAAATCCGAAATGATATCGAGCACATGCATCCGCAGCACGCGCCCGCGCTGATCCGGGCGCTCAAAACCGCGCATGGCCTGAAACCGAGCTTCGAGGCGAAATGGACCAAGGTTTCGCCCGCCAAGTCCGCGTTCTATCTGTCGCTGATCGACCTTTTCCTCGCCGATGATCGCCTGGGCTTTTGCGGGCTCGTGGTGCCCGAAATGGAGGCGGCGGAATGACCGATCAGCTTGCCGTTTTGGTGCCGGATGTGCTGCGCAATGTCAGTGGCAGCGTGTTCTACTCTGGCCGCGCGGCCTTTTCAGGCTCGCCCCAGATTTACGTTCTCGGCGCGAATCCCGGCGGCGACCCGATCCGGCAGCGCGACGAGACCGTGCAAACCCATTCTGATTTTGTGCTGAAGGCAGCGCCGGAACGCTGGTCTGCCTATTGTGATGAATCTTGGACTGGGCGACCCGTTGGCCAAGCGCCGTTGCAGCGCCACGTTCAACACTTGTTGTCCCGCCTGGGCCAGAACCCAAGACTGGTTCCGGCCAGCAATCTTGAGTTTTCTCGCTCGCGTCGGCTCGAACATCTGGACGGCGATTATGACCAACTTGCCGATCTGTGCTGGCCCTTCCATGAAGCTGTGATCGATAAACTGTGCCCCAAGGGCATCATTTGTTTTGGCGGGGACGCGTCAACACAAGTGGCGAGGCGTCTTGGCGCGGTAAAGTGCTTAGATCAGTTTCAAGAAACTTATAACAACCGCCATTGGACGAGTCGCGTTTGGCAAAGCCGGTCTGGCATGTTGGTGTTTGAACTCACGCACCCTTCGAGCGCAGACTGGACAAACCCACATGCCGATCCGTCACCAATGGTGAAGGCCGCGCTTGAGGCAGCGGAATAGGATGGCCATCAACCTTGTCATCGCCGTCACGGATGGCGACTGGTTCGACATGCTGCGCCAGCAAGCGGACCTTGCCGAGGTCAATTTCTGGGCTCCATCCTCCGCCAATTTCCGCGCCCTGCAACCGGGCGAGATGTTTCTGTTCAAGCTGCACGCCCCGCGCAATGTCATCGTCGGCGGCGGCATCTTCGCCTATGCCAACGCGCTGCCGTGCTCGCTCGCCTGGGAAGCCTTCCGCGAGGCGAACGGCGCGCGATCCATGCCCGAAATGCGCGCCCGCATTGCGCGTTACCGACGGGCCGATCCGGCCGATCGGAGCGATTTCGAGATCGGTTGCCGTATCCTCACGCAACCGTTCTTTTTCGCCGAGGCCGACTGGATTGCCGTTCCGGCAAGCTGGGCACCGAACATTGTTTCCTTCAAGACCTACAATACCGGCGATGCGGACGGGCTTGCGCTTTGGCATGCGGTGAACGACCGACTGAACCGGCCAAGCTTCCTCGGCATGGCCGAAGCACAGGCGCGGTTCGGCGAGCCGCAGCTCATCCGTCCGCGCCTTGGGCAAGGCGCGTTCCGGGTGCTCGTGACGGACATCTACAACCGGCGCTGCGCGATCACGCATGAGCGGACCCTGCCGGCGCTCGAAGCGGCGCATATCCGGCCCTATGGCGACGGTGGCGAACACGAGGCCCGAAACGGGCTCCTGCTTCGGCGCGACATCCACAGCCTGTTCGATGCGGGCTATGTCACCGTTGCGCCCGATCTTCGCTTCGAAGTGAGTCGCCGCATCAAGGAAGAGTTCGACAACGGGCGGCACTACTACGAACTGCACGGGAAGGCGATCTTCGCGCCCGAGGGCATCTTGCGGCGCCCTGATCCCGAGGCGCTGCGCTGGCACAACGAACATACGTTTCGAGGGTGAACGATGATCCCGCTCGCCGATATCTGGCCGATTGCTTCTCCCGAGCAATACAAGCTCCACTTCGCCCGCTGGAATGGCGAGAACCAACCGCTCGAAGTTTGGGCGCGCGACAGGCAGGAATGGCAGGGCTGGCAAGAGTATCGACCGGCGCGGGATGACTTCAACCGGCCCCTCATTTTCTCGCTTGTTCAGTTCTATCACGAGACGGACATCTGGCTATTCGGCGGGGTGTTCCGCGTCGTTGCGCGGCACACCGATCGCTACGAGGTCGAACTCACAAAGGAAGGCGAAGGCTTTCTCGGGCGGCTGAAACTGCGTTCTGGATATCGCGAGCGCGCGACGCGGGTGAAGTTTGAGAACCACTATCGCGGCCTGGAGATTCAGGAAATTCTGCGCGAACCCTATTCCGGGCGATCTTTTCCCGGCTTCGAAGACATCGATCTGTCCTTCGAGGAACTTGAAACGCTGGTGCGCAATTCCCGCCCCGACTGGCAGGCGGCGCTTTCCAGCATCAAAGGCATTTATCTCATTTCGGATATAACCACGGGCAAACGCTACATCGGATCAGCTTACGGCGATCAGGGCGTCTGGTGGCGCTGGAGCGCCTATGTCGCCAGCGGCCACGGCGGGAATGTGGAGCTTCGCGCCCTCGTGAACGATCCGACGCTGGAATATTGCCGCAGGGCATTCCGCTTCGCGCTACTGGAAGCCCGCCCCGCGCCGACGCCCGACGAGGTAATCCTCGCGCGCGAGGCGTTCTGGAAGCGCATTCTCCTGACGCGCGGTGAACACGGATTGAACCGAAACTGATGCCCGCCTTCGCCCGCACCATCGGCATTGACTATTCCGGCGCTGAGACGCCGACCGCCAGCCTCAAGGGCTTGCGCGTCTATCTGGCCGAGGGTGAGGGGCTTCCTGTGGAAGTTCCGCCGCCGCCGAGCACGCGCAAATACTGGACCCGCAAGGGCATCGCCGAATGGCTGGTGGAACGTCTTGCCGAGGACGCGCCGACGCTGGTCGGCATCGACCACGGCTTTTCCTTTCCGCTGCGCTATTTCGAAACGCACGGGCTGTTGCCCGACTGGCCGCGCTTCCTCGACGATTTCCAGCGGCACTGGCCGACCGACGAGGATCACGTCTATGTCGAGTTCATACGCGACGGCATCGCCGGCAACGGCGCGGCGCGCATGGGCAACCCACGCTGGCGGCGCCTGACCGAGGAGCGCGCGGGCGGCGCGAAATCGGTGTTTCACTTCGACGTGCAAGGATCGGTGGCGAAATCCACCCATGCCGGCATTTCCTGGCTGCGCTTCATCCGCCAGCGCCTCGGCGCCCGTGTCCACTTCTGGCCATTCGACGGCTGGGACATTCCGGCGGGGCGCTCGGCGATTGCCGAGGTTTATCCGGCCCTGTGGTCGCGCGGCTTTGCCAAAGAGGGCCGCACCGGCGACCAGCACGACGCCTTCAGCATCGCGGCCTGGCTTTCACGCTCAGACCGCGACGGCAGCCTCGCGGCGTTCCTCAAGCCCGATCTGTCACCGCCCGAACGCACGCTGGCGCGAGTCGAGGGATGGATTCTCGGCGTTCCCGGCTTGATCCGTTCGAACATGGCGAAAGACGATCAAGCGTCTTGCAACATCACTTCGTTTAGATTACACTAAACGTCATGAGAAAAGCATCAAAGTCCGCACCCGCCGCCGACCCTGCCCGCAAGCAGGCGGTGATCTATGCCCGCGTCTCCTCAAAGGAGCAGGAGAAGGAAGGCTACTCGATTCCTGCGCAGTTGAAGCTGCTGAAGGAATATGCGGCGGCGAATGGTTTCGCAGTGGCGCAGGAATACATCGACGTTGAAACCGCCAAGCAGACGGGCCGCACCGCCTTCGGCGAAATGGTGGCCCATCTCAAGGCGCATCCGTCCATCCGCGTGATGCTGGTCGAGAAGACCGACCGGCTCTATCGTAACCTCAAGGACTGGGTGACGGTTGATGAACTCGACGTGGAAATGCACTTTCCGAAAGAGGGCGTGGTGCTGTCGCGCGAGTCGCGATCCTCGGAAAAGTTCATGCACGGCATTAAGGTGCTGATGGCCAAGAACTATATCGACAACCTATCCGAAGAAGCCCGCAAGGGCATGCAGGAAAAGGCCGAACAGGGCATCTGGCCGACCAAGACGCCGCTTGGCTATCGCAACATCACCGGCCCGGATGGCAAGAAGATCATCGCCGTCGATCCGGCGTTGTCGCCGATCGTGTCGCAGATGTTCGACTGGTATGCGCGCGGCGACATTTCACTGAAGGAAGCGGCGCGCAAGGCGCATGCGGCGGGCCTGCTCTATCCTAAAAGCGGCGCGAAGGTGCCGGTGAGCACCGTCCACACTATCCTGCGCAACCGGCTCTATACGGGCTCGTTCGAATGGAATGGCAAGCTCATTCAGGGCAAGCACGAGCCGCTGGTTTCGGTCGAACTATGGGAGCGGGTGCAAGGTGTGCTCGATGGCCGCTTCGCCAAGAAGGCCAAGCGCGGCAAGCATGACTTCGCCTTCTCGGGCCTGATCGCCTGCCATGCCTGCGGCTGCGCCGTAGTCGGCGAGATCAAGAAACAACGCTACATCTATTATCATTGCACAGGCTACGCGGATAAGTGCCAGGGCAACCCGGCCTCCTGCCGACGCAAGCATGTGCGCGAAGAAGCGCTTGAAGCGCAATTCACCGAATTGCTCGGGCGGCTTCGCTTCGACGACGAAGTGCTGGAATGGGTGCGCGATGCGCTTCATGCCAGCCATGCCGACGAACGCCGCGAGCACGGGGAAGCAATCAAGCGCCATCAGGCCGAACACAAGCGCCTTCAGGACCGCATCAACGCCATGTATGTCGATAAGCTCGACGGACTGGTGGACACCGCCTTCTATGAAAAAATGTCGAACCAGTGGCGCGAAGAACAGAACCGTTGCCAACGGGAGATTGACCGGCACCAAAACGCCGATAAATCCTACAAGGACGAAGGCGTTGCGCTTCTGGATCTCGCCCGCAACGCCGAAAGGCTGTTCGTAGTGCAGGAACCGCGCGAAAAACGCCGCCTGCTGAATTTCTTACTATCGAACTGCACTTGGGAGGTCGGCGAAGTGGTCGCGACGTTCCGCCAACCCTTTGACATGCTTTCAGAAACGGCAACCGCCGCTGCCCGCGCCGAGGTGGGCGAGAACGCCAAATCGGCTAAAAGTGAGATTTGGCTGGGGGACCTGGATTCGAACCAAGATTGACGGAGTCAGAGTCCTAAAATCGACAATTCCGCCCGTTGCCACAACCCGCCGGACGATGCCGAATATCACGTAATCATTGATCTTTTATTTCGTCTTGTTTCCGAGCGTGTCTGGCAGTATTCTCCCTTCTGGTAGCCCAGTGGTAGCCCATGAGGTAGCAGGATGCCGACCGCGAAACTCACAAAGCGCCGCATTGATGAAGCAAAGCCGATCGCGAAGCGCACGGTGCTGTGGGACAGTGAAGTGCACGGCTTTGGCTTGCGCGTGACGCCCGCCGGCGAGCGCACCTACGTCCTGAAATACCGCCACAGGGGCGGCCAACGCTGGTTTTCAATCGGGCGGCACGGATCGCCTTGGACGCTCGAGCAAGCACGCAAAGAGGCGCAGCGATTGCTTGGTGAAGTGGCGCGAGGCGATGACCCGGCCGCAACCAAGGGGGCGGACCGGCAAGCCTTGAACGTCGCGCAATTGTGCGACCTCTACTTGGCTGAAGGCGCGAGTCACAAGAAGCCTCTGACACTCAAGGCCGACGTGGGGCGCATTGAACACCACATCAAACCCCTTCTTGGCCGAAAACGGGTGGACGCAATCTCGCGGGGCGACGTTGAGCGGCTGATCGTCGATGTTATTGCGGGCAAGACCGCGCAATCCGCACCAAATCCCCGTGGGCGCGGCACGTTGGCGAAGGGCGGCCGGGGAGTCGCCGGGCAGTGTGCGACCCTTGTTGGGACGCTGATGGCCTTTGCCGTTCGTAGGGGATTACGCGGTGACAACCCGGCGCATGGCGTGAAGAAGCCGCCCGTCCGCAAGATGGAGCGTTTTCTCTCCGAAGTCGAAATCGGGCGGCTTGCACTCGCGCTTGACGCATATCGATCCGAGGGTGGCAACGAGTTTGCCGTCGCCGCCCTCAGGCTTCTTTTGCTGACCGGCGCGCGGCGAAATGAAATTCTATCGCTCGAATGGCGTGACGTGAATTTTGAACGGCAGTGCCTTCGACTTCGCGACTCCAAGACCCGCGAGAAAGTCATTTTTCTGAATGCACCCGCGCTCGCGATTTTGCAGGGATTGCCGCGAATCGGTGACAACCCGCATGTGATCGTCGGCAACGAATCGGGTAGTTACCTGAAGGGCCTCGACAAGATTTGGACGAATGTTCGCACGCGCGCGGGGCTTACTGACGTACGCATTCACGATTTGCGCCATTCGTTCGCCTCCGTCGGCGTCGCCGGCGGGTTGTCGCTGCCAGTCTTAGGAGCATTGCTCGGCCATCGACAGGCGATGACAACAGCGCGCTATGCGCACCTTTCGGCGGACCCATTGCGCGCGGCGAATGAGGCTGTCGGTACGCGACTTGCGGCGATGATGGAAAAAGAAACATCGTCCGGCGGTTCCGTGATCACTGTTCGCGGGGGGCTTCCGTGACACCCAAGCCGCGCGCTGACAAACCTCAATGGTTTCTGCAAAAGGACTACAGCTACCTAAAGAATCTCACTCCAAGCGGCTGGCACACTGAACTTGGTCATTGCGTGAAGCGCCTGGAGAATATTAGGCGGCAAAATGCCGGCGAGCCCTCTTACGAATGCATGTGGCGACAAATTTTAGGCGAAGACGTCGATTTGCCCCTCGCATGGCCTCCAACGCCGGCCGTGGAAGTTGTTGAGTCGGCAGATCAAGCCACACTACACGCGATCGAACGGCCGGCGTTGATTCTAAAAATAAACCTACGCGCGGCTAACGCGGACATCATGTGTGAAGTGAAAAAGGCCATCGAAGCGGCGCGACAACAGTTTCCATCGCTCTTAAAGGTGCCCGGCCCGCCGACACTGAACGCTACCTTTGACGCCCAAGTATACTCTCGGTGGGTGAGGCACAAAATCGTTGAGCTTTCGGAGCTCGAGGAATGGCGCGTTTGTAATCCCGAAGGCAACGAATTCAGGCGTGCGGATGTCGGAGAGTGGCTCTTCGAAAATTATGCCGACCCGGACAAGGAAGTATCCACCGCATTCAATGTGCTCGACGCTGCCGTTGCGCTTCTGCCAGCGCTCGCCATGCACATAACTACCAATCCCCATGAAGCCGCCCGGGTAAAACAGGATACTGCCCCGAAAACGAGGGTTACCAATGACTCGGGCGAGTTATCGGGAAGGTAATATCCAACGAATTGCGGCTTATTCCGCCTCGCTGCTCTCCATTCCGTTCAGCGAGGACCCAATGAATTCCGTCAACAAATTCCGAACGCCGCAAGCCGCGGCATACATAGGTCTGAGCGCAAGCACGCTCGAAAAATATCGCCTGACCGGCGAAGGCCCTGCCTTCCACAAGAGCGGGCCGAAGATCGTCATATACGAGGTTTGTGACCTTGATGAATGGCTTCATGCGCGACGGCGCACGAGCACGTCAGATCGCGGCGCTCTTGCGGTCGCCATGGCCTAATCAACGTCAAAAAAATGCCCGGCACGTAAAGACGTGACCGGGCTAAATGAAGGTTTAAGCAAATGACAGCTAACACAATTCCGCGCGGAGAGAAAGCCGCGAGCGAAAGTGCAAACCTTTCACCGGATGATTTTCTGACGGCCGCGCTCAAAGCCGGGCGAGAGACCAAATTCGACTTCGTGGGCATGTTTGTGCCGCCACAAGTTGTTGATTATTGCGATGGTCGTAAGGCGCTTCGCCGCAATGGCAATTGGGTGAACGCAGCCCGCTCGTGGTCGAAAAAAGAGCGTGCGCTGAAAGACCGCTATCCTGGGATTTTGTTGAGCTTCACCGCGCGCGAGAAAATCAAATATAAAGAACCGCTTCAAAATAAGCCTCTGCTTGATTGGATACGCGCATTCCTAAACACGGCGTGGGCTCACTGGTCTCGCGGTATTGCGCAAGGTGAAACGAAACTGCAATTCCGTGATTGGTTTCCCAATTACCTGGACGATGAAACATGGTCCGTTAAACTTGGCGGGCGTTGGCTCGAGGCGGCGCAAGTCGTACGCCTCAGCATTGGATTAAAGCGATTTCCCTTAAACTGGCGGCGAGGGAAAGCGTGATGTTGGACGGCAACACAACTGAGCCGATCACGCCAGACATCGCAATCGCGCGTGCGTTCCTCGCGGAGCTCGCGCCGGGCGAAACAAATTTCAGCTTCCAAACATTCGACGACGGGCAGTCTAAACGCACCGAACTGGTTCACGTTTTTCACGGTTCTCTCGATTCGCACTTTCCAGAACTGGCGCGATTGTCTTCCCGCGGCGCGGGCATTTATGCCACCGTCAATCGGACAGATATGAAAGGTCGAAAAGCCGAAAATGTGATCGCTGTTCGGGCGATCTTCGTCGATCTCGACGGCACGCCCCTCGAAAATGCAAAGCGCTTCGATTTCTTACCGTCAATCGCGGTGCAAACCAGTCCGAAACGATATCATCTGTATTGGCTCGTGGCGGGAATCCAAAGGGATGAATTCCAGCCGATTCAAAAGCGCATGATCAATCTCATTGGCAGCGACAAAAGCGTCAATGATTTGTCGCGCGTAATGCGCCTGCCGGGGTTTGCGCATAGAAAAAAAGAGCCCTTCGAAGTTTGCTTCAAGACCTTGAGGCATGGGGAACCTTACAGCCGGGACACTTTCTTGTCGGCGCTCGATGCTGCGGAATTTTCGCATGGCGTGAGGCTGACCGTGTCGAATTCATCGGCCCACCTACCTGGCGGAGATGAACGCAAGTCGAAATTGGCTAAAGCAGCCCTAAATGTTCATGCACCGCCGCCCTACACAATCAACGAAGTCGACCGGATTTGCTCGGCGCTCCGATGCATTCCGGCAGAGGAACGTGAGACTTGGCTCGCCGTCGGTTTTGCCCTGAAATCGTTGACTGCACACGAATGGCCTGAGGAATTGTGTTTCAAGATTTTTGACGGCTGGTCGCGGACAACCACTCGCGATAATTTCGCGGAGGGAAGCCAACAGAGCCAATGGAATTCATTCAGGCCGGAAGGTGGCGTGACTGCCGGAACGATCTTCGACCTCGCCAAGCGCCATGGTTGGACCGCGCGCGCGCCGATGCGGCCATGGGCCGAGGATATCCTCGCCAACATTCGCCGCGATCCGGTGGCCCTGCCTGTCGATATAGCGGCGCCAGGGGAGGCGATGGGGCTGCCCGAGTCACGTCAAGCTCCAGAGAGGACAGCGGCGATAGCGGCGCCGCTGCCTGATTCTGAAGCGCAAGCCACGTTCGCACGCCTCGCGTCACTCTCCTCGGTGGAATACGACCGCGTACGAAAGGACGAGGCCGAACGGCTCAACATTCGAGTTGGCACGTTGGATGATGAGGTCGATCGTCGTCGTCCAGAAATCGCGGAAAGGGGCGGCTCCGGGCGCACATTGTCTCTGCCGACGCCTGAGCCTTGGCCAACGCCTGTCGATGGCGCTGATTTGCTCGACGCACTTTGCGACGCAATCGCCAATTACGTCAAAATGCCTGAGGGGGCGGCCGTTGCCGTCGCGCTCTGGTGCGTTCATTCCCATGCGTTCGACGCGTCGTTTATTACCCCGAGGCTCGCGATCACATCGCCGGAAAAACGGTGTGGAAAAACCACACTTCTTAGGGTTGTCGCCGCGTTGGTTCCGAAGCCACTGTTGGCCGGGAACATCACCGCCGCCGCTATGTTCAGGACCGTCGAGGCGGCGCGCCCAACGCTGCTAATTGACGAGGCCGATACATTCCTTTCCGAAAACGAGGAATTGCGAGGTATTCTCAATTCCGGTCATGCCCGCGACGGGCAGGTCATTCGCCTGGTTGGCGAGGATCACGAGCCACGCGCCTTTTCGACATGGTGCCCGACCGCGCTCGCCTCGATCGGAACGATCCCAGGGACCATTGAGGATCGCAGCATCGTTATCTCCATGCGGCGGCGGCGGAAGGACGAATCAGTGGCGCGATTTCGTGCCGACAGGGTCGCACACCTCCAGGACCATTGCCGCAAGGTGGCCCGATGGGTCGTTGACAATGTGCAATTTTTCCAAGCAGCCGATCCGTCAATTCCAGACGAACTCCACGACCGTGCCGCCGACAATTGGCGATCGTTGCTTGCGATTGCCGACCGGGCGGGCGGCGTTTGGTCTAGGAAAGCTCGCCAAGCGGCACTTGAGCTTTCAACCGGAAGGGCGGGCGAGGCGGACACAATGCGCACCCTGCTACTGTCGGACATTCGCGATTTGTTCCATTCCAGAAACGGAGATCGGTTCAAAAGCGAGGCGTTGGCAGGACTGCTGGCCGGCATGAATGATCGACCTTGGCCGACCTTCGACCGGGGAAGGCCGATCACGCCAGCCGGAATCGCGCGGATGCTCAAGCCCTTTGAGATTTTTCCGGGGACCATTCGAATCGGCAATGAGACGCCAAAGGGCTACACGTTGTTGGCCTTGGAGGATGCCTTCTCCAGATATTTGCCTCCGGAAGCCGCAACACCGCCACAAGCCTAGAGCCACAGTCACATTTGACGAATTCGCGCCCGCCACACCGCGAATAATGTGGCGGCTTCAAATTCGAAAAAATCGTTTGATAAGAGTGATGTGGCGGTGTGGCGGGTTCGATTCCATTGTGTTGGATGAAGTCCTTAGGCAGCCATCGATCGAGCGCTGTCAGCCATTATTTTTCTGTCGCACGGGAAGCACAATTTGCTACGCAATCGGAATTTTCAAGCTGCTTGCGGTCGACCATCCATGTGGTATTATGATACCATATTAAAATATGGATGGTCGGATGGGAGGCTACAAATTCCGAAGCGAAGTCCTGAGAGTTGTTCGGCGCGAAGCCGCGAGCAGTCGCCCTCGGCGTCGCAAGCGAGGTCAACGGAAGCGTTGCGGCGCGCTGGTCAAAGGCAAGGTGACGGTTTCCCCGACCGGTGCCGTTCGCGCGCGCAATCCGCGCTGCCGCAAATGGGCGATTAAGGGCAAGGCGCGCTGTCACATGCATGGTGGCCTTTCGACCGGACCCAAAACGCCGGAAGGAAAGGCGCGCGTCATTGCCGCAATGGTTGAGGGGCGCGGCAAATGGATTGAGCGGCTAAAAGCCGAAGGTACGAAGATACCTTGCGGGAGAAAGTCCGGTGCGGCTTGGACGACGCCAAGGATGCGGGCGCGGCTTGCCACCCGTGAGCCGGCATACGTTAAAAGCTAGCTCCTATCGCCGCGCTGTCTTGCCGAAGTAGGTGTTCCGGCATCACGCCGAGCGCGATTGCCGCGTGCCAGAGAGTCAGGACTGTGGGGTTGCGCCTCCCGGCTTCCAAGCTGCTGATATAGCCTTGGTCAACGCCCATCCGTACCGCTAATTCCTCCTGTGACATCCCGGCCGCCGCTCGAAATCGGCGGATGTTCTCACCTACAGTCCGCCGTATGTCCATAACGGCGAGAAAAGAAATTGCTGCGGCTCGTAGCTATGTGTTATAATCCATATTTGGTGGAGGGCCTGGTTTTTTCCATCCAAATTTGGTCCGCCCAGAACCTGGAGGAGCCATGCGAGCCTGCGAATTTCTCCGCGTCGCTATCCCAGTCGCGCTCTTCGCGGCTTTGCCACAGTCGCTCCAAGCTGAAGACACAACCGGGCATTTCGCTGTTTGGGGTTTCGGGAATTCGTCGTGTGGAACTTATCTATCAAGCAATGAATTTGTGGAACTGGAACGCACATTCAAAGGATGGCTTACTGGTTATTTGACGGCCTTTAACGAATTTACCGACGACGTCAATGATATCTTGCAAGGAACAGATTTTGATGGCGGGGAAGCCTGGATCAAAAATTATTGCCTTCAGAATCCAACCGATGACTTTCGCAAAGCGGCGGGGGCGCTGACCAAATTCATGCAAGATAAAAGGCAATCTGCACCTGCGGGGACGAAAGGTGCAGGGGTGAAGTCCACGGCGATGCCTCCCGGGTTCGACCCGCGATTGGCTGGGATCAAGTCCACACCGATGCCTCCCGGGTTTGACCCGCGATTGGCTGGGATCAAGTCCACACCGATGCCTCCCGGGTTCGACCCGCTTGCACCCTCTGGAGCCTCGGGCCCGGCCCCGCGGAAATCCACGTTGATGCCGCCAGGGTTCGACCCCTTCGCCGCGCAGACTGCGCCCGGCCCCAAGCTGACGCCCGTGGATGGCAATCCATTCGCCTCTAAACAGTCGGGGCCTAAACTATCGCCGGTCGAGGGCGATCCCTTTTCAAAGACAGGTCCGGTTCCGGCTCCCACGCCCGGACCTCAGGCGGGGGGAGCCGATGCTCCCGCAACAACCGGCGCAAGCTCCGGCGGCTCGACAACGCCTTCCGGTGCCCAGTCAACTGAAACAGTTTTTGTAAAATATCGAGGACCCGTCAGTCTCGCGCCCTTCGTCTGTGATGCGGTCACGCGAAGTAGTTTTATTCAAGGTGTCTGCTACGACGCGAAAAACACATACATGCTGATCAAACTAAATGGGACCTATTATCAATACTGCGAGATCGATCCGGACGTTGTGGCAGGCCTCGAATCAGCGGTTTCCATGGGGCGATTTTTCGGCAGGTCGATCAAAGGCCACTTCGATTGCAGAACCCATCGAGTGCCGAATTATTAAATCTCGGGGTAGTGTCTCGGTTTGAAATTCGGCGACCGGGGCACCCGCTCGCGCACTTCAAATTTCTTGCTATGTTTGGCGGGAAGCAGGGTTGCTCCGTGAAATCAATCTCAAGCCTTTTTGTCATAGCTCTCGCGATCGCGTTTGTCGTCTGGAGTTCGGTCTTTGCTGCTGATGCAGCGCAGCCGGGGTGCGCCTTGAACCCGCCATGGCTTTGCTATCTCAATGAGACATGGTGGCAGGGTTCAGCGACCGAAGCAGCAGCCCGCGCGCGCCTGCTCAAAATTTGCCACGAGACGCCCAGCGCTGTGGTGTGTAATGACAATGGCCAGATCGTAAGCATTCCGAAGCACCCTGCGCGATGAGATTGCTGCCTCACCCGAAGAAAGTCCTCGCGATTGCCTACCGGACCTAAAGGCGAGAAGCGCCCCGTCGACGTTATCGGCAACGCCGTGAAGATCAAGTTTATCCCGCGTTCGAAGAAACCGACGATATCCCGCCGCGAAAGCGCTTGGTGCAAAGGGCGGCACCGCGAGGGCGAAGGCTATGACGCCTGAGAGGCACGCCGAGATTGCGAAGAAGGCCGCGGCTAAGAGGTGGGGCCAGTAAGCCCCCTTTGATCGCCTCCGACCAGTGGCAGCTTATGGTTCTCCAGCTAAACCGGTTTCGGGTAAGCAAAGTGAACCGCAGAGCCACTTGGGTCGAATTTCAAAAATGCTCGCGATTTTCGAATGCGGTGCAATACATTTTGGCGAGTGGGGTCAGTTGCCCGGATTTTCCCCGAGTTTGAGCCGATCGACTGCCCCCTCCCCGCATCCAAGCCACGACCTAAATGGTGACAAAACGGGGCGGTGCCGCAGTCGTCATGGCGCTCGCCCACTAGCCATTGTGTCGATACGCCATCGGCGTTCGATTTTGGGCTGTCTAACATTCGCCAGAACAAATTGGCCATTGCGCGCAGGTGACAGGAAAAGCGCCTGAAACATGACATCCTGTCGATATCGAATTCGCAGGTAGCCCCATGGTAGCCCAAAGAAATCGCGATCAGAGCATTTCGGGTTAACTTATTGATTTTATTGGCTGCCGTTCTTGAACACTTATCGAACGATTTGCCTCGCTCCAAGCGCCGATTTCAGGCGCATCTTGGAAGATGTTCGCGAACTTGGACTTGCGGCATAAGCGCCTCGCCTTGAAGTGTTTAGATATCAGTTGACGACGGCGTGCGAATCGAGTGTAAAGTGCCTCATAAACAGGGAACGGGAGAAACCAGCATGTCAGGGGAGAAGTTCGGCGCGTTCATCCGGGCGCGGCGTGAGGCGAAGGAGATCGGCTT
>CAIZEI010000153.1 GCA_903931945.1 uncultured Hyphomicrobiales bacterium
TTCAATCGTGAAATCGACATGGCCGGGGTGTCGATGATGTTCAGACGCTTGCCATCCCAGATCGCGGTGGTTGCCGCAGAAGTGATCGTGATGCCGCGCTCCTGCTCCTGCTCCATGAAATCCATGGTCGCAGCGCCGTCATGGACTTCGCCGATCTTGTGGCTTTTGCCCGTGTAATAAAGAATGCGCTCGGTTGTCGTCGTCTTGCCGGCGTCAATGTGAGCCATGATGCCGAAGTTACGGTAATCTTCGAGTGCGTATTGGCGGGCCATCGTCATATTCCCTGATGGCGCGCCGCAGCGCGCCGTGAACCTGAACTACCAGCGATAATGCGAGAAGGCGCGATTGGCTTCCGCCATCCGGTGCGTGTCTTCGCGTTTCTTGACGGCATTGCCGCGATTGTTCGCAGCATCCATCAATTCGGCGGACAGGCGGTCCACCATGGTCTTGTCATTACGGTCGCGCGCGGCCGAAATGATCCAGCGGATCGCCAGAGCCTGCCGGCGTTCGGTCCGAACCTCGACCGGCACCTGATAGGTCGCCCCGCCAACGCGCCTCGAACGAACTTCAATGGCCGGAGCCACGTTTTCCAGCGCCTGCTTGAACAGCGGCAACGGATCAGCCTTGGCCTTGGCCTGCATGACGTCGAACGCGCCATAGACAATGGCTTCGGCGACGGACTTCTTGCCATCGTACATGATGGAATTCATAAACTTGGCGAGCACCAGATCGCCAAATTTGGCGTCCGGAATAACTTCCCGCTTTTCGGCGCTGTGACGACGCGACATCGAGAATTCTCCTTACTTCGGACGCTTGGCGCCGTATTTCGAACGGCGTTGCTTGCGGTCCTTGACGCCCTGCGTGTCAAGCACGCCGCGCAGAATGTGATAGCGAACGCCGGGCAAATCCTTGACGCGACCGCCACGAATCATGACCACCGAATGCTCTTGCAGATTGTGGCCCTCGCCCGGAATATAACCGATGACCTCAAAGCCATTGGTCAACCGCACCTTGGCGACCTTGCGAAGCGCCGAGTTCGGCTTCTTCGGCGTGGTCGTATAGACGCGTGTGCAGACGCCCCGCTTCTGCGGGCAGGCCTGCATGTGGCGGGCCTTCTCGCGATAGGTCTTGGGGTGCCGCGGATTGCGGATCAACTGGCTGATCGTCGGCATTCTTCCTCGCCCTTCCCGGCAAAGCTAACAACATATCGGTCAGGATCTCCGCGAACGGAAACCCCATGAAATCGCGGGGATTTACCCGCGCAAAACACAACAACGCCGGAGAACCCCTTCGGGTCTCAGCGTTGCAAAGCAGAGGACCAACACGCCAGCGCGTCCCGGTCTTGCCTCCTTGCAATCCGGCCAGAACCGGGTTGCGATAACTTTCAAGTCACGGTGGGACTGAAAGCGTTTAGGTCCATCGTCCAAGGCGTGTCGCCCTGGAGCCTTCGAACCTACAGCCTTTCGAAAGTGGGCGGAACTTACCCGCCCTCATTTCAGCCGTCAACCCCTAAAAACGCAACATTGCAATAAAATCATCGCACATTTTGACGATTTTGGCTTACGCCTCATCATCGCCCTCAAGATCGCTGTCGATGAGACCAGCGACGTCGTCCGCATCCTCTTCCTCTTCCTCAAGGAATGTTTCGTCGGCGGCCGGATCGTCCTCAATTTCGACATCATCGACCACAGCGGCTACGGCCTTCTCATCGCCGGCGTCCGCATCCTCGAGCGACACCAACTCGACAGGCGCGACTTCCGATTCGTCGTCATCTTCGGCCGCTGCGGGCCGCGCTGCAGCGCGCAGCGCCGCTGGCGCCTGGAACACCGTCGCGCATTTCGGACAAATAATCGGGTTTCGATTGAGATCGAAAAATTTTGCGCCGCAATGCTGGCACTGGCGCTTCATGCCAAGATCTGGTTTCGCCACGTTTAACTGACCTCTCGAAGGATTACCCGCGCCGGCGCCCGCCATTCGCGCTGCAAGTTCCACAACTTGGCCGCTGGGGTTAGTCGGGCGAAAGCCCGCTGTCAAATGGCTTTTTCAAGAAATCCCGATGGCGCGACGGCGCGCCATCCCTCAAAGTGCAGGGAGCATCGGATTCCCGACGCCGCGCTGGCGCCAACAATTCAGAACCATTCCGGTTTCAAGCTGACGGCGGCGGCGTTCGAGGGTCAGAAAAATCCCTGTCAAATATAGAGATTTTCCTTTTCGAGACCTTTGTAGAGATCGGCGACATATTCGCCATAGCCGTTGAAGAGCAGCGTCGGCTTGCGATCGTTCGTGCCGATGATCTCTTCGCTCGCCTGGCTCCAGCGGGGATGCGGCACCTGCGGGTTGACGTTGGCCCAGAAGCCATATTCGCCGGGACCAGACGCCTCCCAGAAGGTTTCCGGGCGCTTTTCGACAAAACTGATCTTGACGATCGATTTTGCGGATTTGAACCCGTATTTCCACGGCGTATGCAGTCGCAATGGCGCGCCAAATGAATTGGCGAGCGGTTTGCCATAGGCGCCCGTCACCATCAGGGCGAGGTCATTGGTCGCTTCGGCCATCGTCAGCGCCTCAACATAGGGCCAAGGGAAGAACCCCCTCTGCCCTGGCGCCATTTTGGGGTCGAGGAAAGTCTCGAAGCGGACGAATTTGGCGCTGCCGAGCGGTTTTGCGTAATCGACCAGCTTTTTCAATGGAAACCCGGTCCAGGGCATGGTCATCGACCAGGCCTCGACACAGCGGTGCCGATACAGCCGCTCTTCCAACGGCATGGCCTTGATGAGATCGTCGATGCCCAGTTCCATCGGCTTTTCGACCAGTCCGTCGATTTTAACCGTCCACGGCCGCGTCTTCAGCGCTTCGGCCTGCATGAAGGCCGATTTGCTTAGGCTGAATTCGTAGAAATTGTTATAGCGTGAGGCCGTCTGCTCGGGCGTCAGCGGTCGGTCGAGCGTAAAAGCCTCGTTGCGTTTGGCGGGATAAAGGGAGGCGGTGGGATCGGTCGCTGCGAGCGAAATCTTCGGCCAACCCGCGCCAATTGCGCCAGCGCCCAGAAGTCCGCTCGCTTTAATAAAGGCGCGGCGATTGAACGCAACGGATTCGGGGGTCGCCTCGCGTTCGGGAATTTCCCAACCTTTTTTGTGAATGATATGCATCTAGGAGCCTCCATTGTCGTGATTCTGACGCAGGCCCGCGAAACAAGCAAATCACGACATCTTGAGGCTAGGCGAATCGTTCGCGGCGCGGGGACAGGCATGACCAAGGCGATTGTGGGAATTATCGGGGGATCGGGAGTCTACGATCTGCCGGGTCTGGTCATCGAACGCGAAGAGACATTGTCGACGCCCTGGGGCGACCCCTCCGACGCCCTGCGATTTGGGAGGATCGGGTCGACGCAAGCTGTTTTTCTGCCGCGCCATGGTCGCGGACATGTCTATTCGCCGTCCGATATCAACTACCGCGCCAATATCGACGCCATGAAGCGCGTTGGCGTAACCGACCTTGTGTCGGTATCGGCCTGCGGCTCATTCAAGCCCGAATTGCAGCCGGGGCTTTTCGTTCTCGTCGACCAATACGTCGACCGGACGCAGGGTCGCGCTTCCAGTTTCTTTGGCAGGGGCTGCGTGGCCCATGTATCGATGGCGCATCCTGTCGCGCCCGGACTGGCTTCACGGATTGTTGCGGCGGCGAAGGCCGAATCCATCCCGCTCATCAAAGGCGGGACGTATCTTTGTATGGAAGGGCCGCAGTTTTCGAGCTACGCCGAATCGCTGACCAACCGCACCCTTGGCTATGATGTGGTCGGCATGACGGCGATGCCCGAAGCCAAACTCGCCCGCGAGGCGGAAATATCCTACGCCACCATCGCCATGGTGACGGATTTTGACTGCTGGCATCCCGAACATGACGCCGTCGATGTGGCCTCTGTCGTCAAGATCGTGCATGAGAACGCCGGCAAGGCAGCGCGGTTGCTCACCCGCCTGCTGCTGGATTTTCCCGCCGAGCATGAACCCTGCCCCGCTGGCTCCGACCGCGCCCTCGATGTCGCGATCATGACAGCGCCATCCGCCCGCGACCCCGCGCTTTTAAAGAAACTTGACGCGTTGATGGCGCGAGTGAACGGACAAAGATAGGTTATAGCCAAAGGCCCCATCCCTGCCCTTGCCCGCCAGCGGGAAAGGCAAACAACCCAACGTGCGCCCGGCGAATCGCCCGGTGTCACAAGGCCCGCAACTCCTCTCCCCGTTCCTGACGGGGAGGGGCCAGGGGTGGGGCTCAGAAACACACACAGGACTCGCAATGCCGGACATTTCAGCCGAACTCAAAGCCTCCGTCCGCACGATCCCGGATTATCCCAAACCCGGAATCCTGTTCCGGGACATCACGACCCTGCTCGGCGACGCCCGCGCGTTTCGCCGCGCCATCGATGAACTGGTGCAACCATGGGCAGGCGCCAAGATCGACAAGATCGCCGGCATGGAAGCGCGCGGCTTTATTCTGGGCGGCGCCGTGGCGCATCAGTTGTCGGCGGGCTTTGTGCCAATTCGCAAAAAAGGAAAACTGCCACACACCACAGTGTCCATCGCCTATTCGCTCGAATATGGCCTCGACGAGATGGAGGTGCATGAAGACGCCGTGCATCCCGGCGAGCGCGTGATTCTCGTGGACGATCTCATCGCGACCGGCGGCACGGCGGAAGGCGCGGTCAAACTGTTGCGAAAAATTGGCGCAGAGGTCGTCGCCTGCTGTTTCGTCATCGATCTGCCAGATCTGGGCGGCGCAGCGAAACTGCGCGCGCTCGGGGCGCCGGTGCGCACGCTGATGGAGTTTGAGGGGCACTGATCCCGGCGTCCCCGCCGCCTGCCGGCGCGCTAATCCCGCATCGCCGCCAGCCCGACGCCATGCTGTTCGAACACCAGCCGGCCGGTCTGTTCAAAACCCTGTGCTCGCGTAAAAATCTTGCCGAAGCCGGGTTTCGACGAGGGCCGTTTGCCCATCACAACAGTCTCGTAGGAAATCACATCGCCCACGAAGACAGGCAGTATCCATTTGAGGCCGGTGAACCCCGGCGAGGGCCGGCCTGCCGAGGCTTTTTCGCCCCGCGCAGTCGCTTCCGCCCGCATTCGATCCCGCGTGGCGACAAAGCATTTCATATAGGCGGCGGCCGTGTGCCAACCCGAGGCCGCGAGGTTGCCGAAATGGCTTTTGGCTGCGGCTTCATCGTCGAGGTGAAAGGGTTGCGGATCGTATTTGCTGGCGAAGGCGATCATGTTTTCGTGCGTAAACGCGTAGGAGCCGAGTTTCACGCAGGCGCCAGGCACAACGTCCTCATATTCGGAGGCAAAGCGGGTGCGGTTGATGGCGTCTTCGGCGTGGACAGGAGGCTCCACGCGCCTTTCCTGCGCCAGGGGCGCCAGTCCCGCATCCTCGGGGATGGGAGCGCCGGGGTCGCGGCGCCCGAACATGACGGCGTTTTTCTGCCGCATCAGGACCTCTCCGCTCTGGTCGGAAATTTCCATCGCCAGCGCCACAAGCCCCATTTGCGGGCGCGAACGCGACACGCGCGCGCCGGTCACTTCCACGTCTGCGGACAAAATCATGCCGGGTCGCACCGGCCGCAGCCACTCCACAACGTCAATCCCCGGCGCGCCGGCGCCGGTGGAGTCGTGCAGAAACCCATCGTAAAACATGCGCATGGTCATCGCGCAGGTATGCCAGCCCGACGCAATCACCCCGCCCGGCGTATGCGTGTCGACATGAAACCTTTGCGGATCGAATTGCCGGGCGAATTCGAGAATTTCCGCTTCGGTGACGCAATAGGCGCCGAAACGCCGCCGCGCGCCGGGTTTCAGGTCTTCAAAAGCCAGCGCAGCCATATTGGCTCCGTTCAGTTTGCGAACCGGAAATGCAGGACATCGCCGTCTTTCACGACATATTCCTTGCCCTCAAGGCGGAACTTGCCCTGTTCGCGCGCCCCCGCCTCGCCCTTGCAGGCGATATAATCGTCATAGGCGATGGTTTCGGCGCGAATATAGCCCTTTTCGAAATCTGTATGGATGACGCCGGCGGCCTTGGGGCCGCGCGTGCCCTGTTCGATGGTCCAGGCGCGCGCTTCTTTCGGGCCGACCGTGAAATAGGTGACGAGATGCAAAAGCTCGTAGCCTGCGCGAATGACGCGGTTGAGGCCAGGCTCATCGAGACCGACGGCCTCAAGATAGTCCTTCTGCTCTTCAACCGGCAGCACCGCAATTTCGCTTTCGATGCGGGCGGACACCACAACGGCGACAGCGCCCTCTTTAGCCGCCTGATCAAACACCTTCGCAGAAAAATCATTGCCCTTGTCGGCAGAGGCTTCCTCGACATTGCAGACATAGAGCACAGGCTTTGACGACAGCAGTCCGAGGCCCTCAAACGTCTTGCGTTCTTCCGCCGCAACATCCGCCAGCCGCGCCGGTTTGCCGTCGCGCAGCAATACGAGACAGCGGTTGACGATATCCAGCGTCTCTTTTGCCTCCTTGTCGCCGCCGCGCGCTTTCTTTTCCATCGCCACGACACGTTTCTCGAGACTTTCGAGATCGGCCAGCATCAATTCGGTTTCGATGATCTCGATGTCGCTGACGGGATCGATTCGATTCTCGACATGCGTGATATCGCCGTCGACAAAGCAGCGCACTACATGGGCGATGGCGTCGACCTCGCGGATATTGGCAAGGAACTGGTTGCCAAGCCCCTCCCCCTTCGAGGCGCCGCGAACAAGACCGGCAATATCAACGAATGTCAGCCGGGTCGGAATGATCTCTTTCGAACCGGCAATGGCCGCCAGTTTCTCAATGCGCGGGTCCGGCACTGCGACATCGCCCACATTGGGTTCGATGGTGCAGAAAGGGTAATTGGCCGCCTGCGCCGCCGCCGTTTGCGTCAGCGCGTTGAAGAGAGTCGATTTGCCGACGTTCGGCAAGCCGACGATACCGCATTTGAAGCCCATGGGATCGCCGTTGATTGAGAGGGATTTTGACGCGCCTTGTGGAGCGCGGGCGGCCAAAAGGCAAGCGGTGTTCCGCCAGCCAGCCGCGATGCTAATTCACCCGGTGCATCAACATGGACCGGCTCAGCGCCATCAAATAACGGATGTCGCCGCGCGATGGCTGTGTATCAAATTGCCCGTGCGCAATTTGATTCCGCATTTTGCCGAGTTGCCGCAACCGCGGACCATCCGTTTGCTCCGCGAGGCCATTAGAAATAAGCAAATCGATCAACGATGCCGCCGACAGGCTCCGGACGGCCAATTCGGATTGCAGCCTACGCGCGATCGCTTCCAATGTCGCCCACGCCATCAGCAAGGCTGCGCCTGGCTGCGAATCCGCGAGCGCGTCAACCTGCTCAAGTGATTTTTGTATTTCGCCGGCGCTGGCGGATTTTGGCGCGAGGTCGTCGCTTTCCGCCAAAACAACCTCCAGCCGCCAATCCTCTTGTCCATCAAACGCGCCCTGAAGCTGCTTAAGACGTGTCAAAGCCGCGTCCCCGCGCTTCGACAGCACCTCGATCCATAGCGAGGGCTTAACGCCAATCGCAATCGCGTTAGGGCGGAGTGATTGGAGAAATTTGGGCAGTTGATCAAGCGTAGGCTCGCGTATCAAAGTATATCCCCGTTTGATCCATCGAGGCGCAAACTCATCAAGGGCAACGCGCTCAATAA
Organism: uncultured Hyphomicrobiales bacterium; assembly: GCA_903931945.1. GTDB lineage: Bacteria > Pseudomonadota > Alphaproteobacteria > Rhizobiales > Beijerinckiaceae > Terripilifer. Next base: position 7,691 of record CAIZEI010000153.1, read on the forward strand.
ACGACTCGGAAAGCATTAGCACAACTCCTCGTGCAGGTTGTCGGTGACCCGGACGTAAACCGATGGCCCATCAACTGACAGCGCGTTGGCAAGCGTCGAGCTTGGGCTTTCAAACGCAAATATCCCTCCGGGTTCAAATTTTTGAACAACCAGACGCCCAACCTGAACATCATCGACATACACGCATTTTGTCATTGCGTCGAGAATAGGTTTTACGCAGTTGTCTATATCGCCCTTCATCGCGGCTCGCGGAAAAAGAAATATCGTGACGGCGACAGCCTCCGTCAAAAGCCATGAGCCCGTCGACAACGCATCGCGAGCTGAATTTCTGACACATTCCTTCCATGAATCCTTCGAACGGCTTGAGCTCTGGGAACTGATTGCGGTGCCAAGCACAAGAAATTCGAAAGGCAAGGCCGGTTCAAGCGACACTCGAAAGACTCTCTTATAAAAAAGTGATCGATAGATACTTTCTCCATATAACATTTTTTCGCCGGATAGCGAACGCTCGGCGCCACTTGCAATCCATCGCTCATCCCGCCAAAAGACGCCCATGCAAGGAACCCCCATGACCGATCAGATCTGCCCCTGCCGCCTGATGGCGGCTGAGAAATTGACGCTCGCCCAATGCTGCGGCCCCATTCTGGAGGGCGCACAGCTCGCCCCGACCGCCGAGGCGCAGATGCGCGCGCGCTACAGCGCCTATGCCTCGGGCAAGATTGATTTCCTGCGGTCCTCAATGGCGCCTGAAACGCGCAAGAGTTTTGACCGCGCCTCAGTCCAGCGCTGGTCGAGCGGATCGGAATGGCTCGGGCTTGAGATCGAATCAACAAGCGAAGGCCAACCCGGCGACGCCAAGGGCACGGTCGCGTTCACAGCGCATTTCAGCACCGAAGGCAAGAAACAGGCGCATCGTGAAACCGCCATTTTCCGCTTCGAGCCTGCCGAAAAGGCCTGGGTCTTCGTCGATGGAATCCAGCCCGCCAAAACGCCTGTCGTCAAGGGACCGCAAGCCGGTCGAAACGATCCCTGCCCATGCGGCTCGGGCAAAAAGTTCAAGAAGTGCCACGGAGCGGCGGCGGCGTAATACCAACGGCGATGCGTCTTGACACATCGCCGTTGGCAAGCGCGAACGCGCGCCGGCGCTGACGCGCCGAATGCTTCGGTTTGACCATCGGTCAAGCCGAAGCGCCCTTGGTATACGACGTCACAATCCGCCGAGAATCGTCTGCGCGCCGTCCCAGAACGCCTGGACGAGTTCGCCAGCAGGCCGCTGCTGCGCCAGCCCTGAGGATTGCCCGGCCCAGGCCTGCAGTCCCGCGATATTGTTGTCCCTGACCGCCTGATCGCGCATCGCCTGCGTCAGACCCCGTTGAACCGGATAGGGCGCCGGAGCGGGCGCGTCGGGCGATGCTGCGGCGCGCGCGTAAGCGGTGGCGATGGAGCGGCCCGGACGGCCGGAAAAGGCCCGCGTGATCATCGTATCCTCGGGCCGCGCGCGTCCGAGTGCGTCGGCCCAGGCCGCTGGTATCCCCGCCTCGGGACACCGCAAAAGCCCCGAACCGATCTGCGCCGCCGAAGCGCCCAGCGCCAAAGCCGCCGCAACGCCGCGGGCATCGGCGATTCCGCCTGTCGCGATGACCGGCACATCGACGGCGTCAACCACTGCGGGCAGCAGCGCGAAAAGGCCGATCATGCGCGCTTCCGCCGTCGCAGCCTCGAAGGCCCCGCGATGACCGCCCGCTTCCATGCCCTGCGCAACGATGGCGTCAGCGCCCGCATCCCGTGCGGCAATGGCTTCACTCACCGTCGAGATGTTCGCGAACCATTTGATGCCGCGCGCTTTCATCCGCGCGATAAAGGCCGGCGGATAAAGCCCCATCACCGAAGAGATCACAGGCGGCGCAGCCGCGAGCATGGCCTCGCATTGCGCTGCAAAATCGGGCGGCGCAGAATCAGCCGCCTCCGCCGGAACCTCCGGCCCCCAGGCGCCCAGAAAGGTTCGAATCGTCGCTTCAGAGGCCGCATCGCGGCGCGGCGGCGGGTCGGGAATCCACAGGTTCAGTTGAAAGGCGCCATTGCTGCCGCCTCTGACATCGGACGCCCATTTCCTGATGGCTTCGGGTTGCATCAGCAGGACGCCGCAACTCCCCATGCCGCCAGCGTTGGCGACAGCAATTGAAAGCCCGGGCGCGCTGACGCCCGCCATCGGCGCCAGAAGGATTGGAAGACGCAGGTTATAGGTCTTTGCAAAAGCCTCGGCGCGGGCGAGCGGGGTCGACAATTTTGCCATCGTCACAGACTCCAGGCTAATCGTTGCGAATTATGGCCTCTAACGACGCTACTCCAGCTTCGCGCCGGAGGCTTTCACCACTGCGGCCCACTTCACGCTTTCCGCCGAAATATATTCGGCAAAGGCGACGGGCCCTTCACCCATGATTGTCGCGCCCAGATTGGTGAGCGCTTCGCGCGCCGGACCAGCCTGAAGCGCGCCCGAGGCCGCAGCGCGGAGCTTTTCGATAATGTCGGGCGACGTCGCCGCTGGCGCAACAATGCCATACCAGTTCGCGGCTTCAAATCCCGTCAAACCCTGTTCGGCGATGGTTGGCACATCGGGCAATTGCGGAAAACGCGTCGCCCCGCCAACGCCCAGCGCATTCAGCGCGCCGGAGGCCACATGCGGGCGAAGCACCTGAATATCGAGGAAAAGCATCTGCAACCGACCGGGCAGAAGGTCGTTGAGCGCGGGCGCAGCGCCGCTGTAGGGCACATGCGTCATCTCGAGTCCGGCCGCCGTGCGAAACAGTTCGGCGGACAGATGCGACATGCTCCCGGTTCCGGTCGAACCGAAATTGAAGCTGCTGCCTTTCGCTTTTGCAGCGGCGATGAATTCGGGAACCGTTTTGACGCCAAGGCTGGCCGGCGCAACCAGCATTTCGGGCGCCTTTACGGCAAGAATCACTGGCTGCAGATCGCGCCGCCAGTCATAGGGGACTTTTTGCAAAGCGGGCGAAATCGCAAGCGCGCCCGCGCTCGTCAGCGCAAGGGTGTAACCGTCCGGCGCTGCCTTGGCGACAGCGTCAGTGCCATTGACCCCGCCCGCGCCGCCCCGGTTTTCGATCACTATGGCTTGACCGAGCGATGCCGACATCGCCTGCGACAGCACACGCGCGACAATATCCGTCGGGCCGCCGGCCGGAAACGGCACGATCAGACGGATAGGATGGTCCGGATATTTCTGGGCGAGCGCAGGCGGGGCCACAAGCGCGAGCGCAATCGCAAGAATGAATGGCGCCTTCATAGCGATTCCCTATTCCAGCGTGATCTTCGCAGCGCGGATCACATCGCCCCATTTCTTCTCCTCCGCGACGATCCAGGCGGTGAAGACTTCGGGCGCTCCACCGGCAAGCTCGACGCCCTGCGCGCGCAGATTGTCGATCACCTTCGGGTCGTGCATGGCGGCTTCTGCAGCTGCATTCAACTGTGCGACGACAGACGCCGGCGTGGCGCCGGGGGCGACGAGCCCATACCAGTTCGTCGGTTGCACGCCCGGCAACCCCTGTTCCGCAAAGGTCTGAACATCTGGCAATCCGGCGAAACGCGTTGTCCCGCCAATGCCAAGGCCTCGCATTGCGCCTGCCTTGATATTTCCGAGCACTGCGGGAATGTCGGCGAATTCCAGGTCGCTGTTGCCGCCAAGGATATCGGTGGTTGCCGGCGCCGTTCCCTGAAAATGCACTGCGACCATGTTGATCCCGGCTTCAGCTTTCAGCATTTCGCCAGCCAGATGCGGCATACCGCCCGGCCCCGACGTAGCGAAGTTGAGCCCTTTGGGCGTGCTTTTCGCAAGCTTTATAAATTCGGCCATATTGTGCGCCGGAGACGCCGACGCGACGGCAAGAACATCAGGCACTTTGGCCACCAGCGACACCGGCTTCAGGTCAATCGTCGAGCGGTAGGGCATTTTTTGCAAGCTGGGCGAAATGGACAGCGCGCCTGCGCTGGAAAGCGCCAGCGTGTATCCGTCGGGCGCAGCGCGCGCGACAACATCCGTGCCAAGCACGCCGCCTCCGCCGCCGCGGTTTTCAATGATAATCGGTTGGCCGAGTCGCTCCGACATCGCCTGCGTGACCACGCGCGCGATAATGTCGGATGGCCCGCCAGCTGGAAAGACCACGATCACCCGGATCGGATGATCGGGAAATGTCTGCGCGATCGCAGGGGCGATCGCCCAGAGAACGCCTGTCAGTCCAGCCAGTACACGCCGCATCGAAATCCTCCCCTGTCAGGCCTGCTTTAACTCAAACCGGCGGAATTGTCGCATCGAACGCAGGCGTCGCGGCGCGGAATGCGTTGAGCCATTGAACCAGCGCGGGATGATGCTTGCGCCAATCCGACTGTTTGCGCCAGTCAATATAGCCGAGCGCGCAAGCCGTCGCGATTGTACCGACATTCACCTGTTCTGGATGTGGCGGATGGGCCGCCAGCGCCGCCAGACCGCGTTCAACCTTGCCAAGCTGATAATCCAGCCACGGCTTGTGATGAAGCTCAGCAGGCCGATGCCGGCCTTCGTAAACAATCAGAATCGCGGCGTCCATAATTCCATCGGCAAGAGCCTGCAATGTCATAGCCGCCAACCGCTGGTCCCAATCTGCGGGCAAAATCCTGTCGCCGCCCGCCAGATGGTCGAGACATTCCAGAATCACACGGCTGTCGTACACCTTGCGGCCATCCTCCAGCGTCAGAACCGGCATTTTGCCAAGCGGGTTGTCCTTGCGCAGGATATCGTTGGGGTCTGTCGCCTCGGCGTGTTCCAGCATGATGCGGCCCATCAGGCCGAGATGCGTCGCCGCCAGCCGCACCTTGCGACCGAACGGCGATGTGATCGATGTCCGCAATATCATTGGATTTCCTCTCCAGCTGGCGCCCCTGACGGTTGCCGCCGCAGCCAGGCGACGAGAAACGGCAGGGACACATTGATCATGAAATAGCGCGCCAGATGATGCGCGCTGACGAAGATGGGATCAACGCCCAAAGACAGCGCCAGCACCATCATCGCGTCCTGCCCGCCCGGCGCATAGGCGATCAGCGCCGTGCCGAAGGACACGCCGAAAAAATTCGCCGCCAGCGCGGCGAACGCCATTGAAAGACCGATCGCCGCTCCAACGGCGGCGACGGTGCCAAGGCAGATCGCGCCAAACAGTCGCCAGTCAAAACCCACAAACCGCGACCCAACCCAGGCGCCGAGCAGAATCTGCCCGCCATTAAGAAACCACGCGGGGGCGCGGCCTGGCGCCAGACCATAAAAATGTATGACGCCCGAGACGATCAACGCGCCCAGAAGCATCCCGCCCTGCATACCGATTTGCTGCAGCAGCCAGCCGCCGAACAGGCCGGCGACGATCGTCTGCAGCAGGACGGGGATAGTGTCGACCACGGCAGCCGCCGGCGCGCCCATGTGACCGCCCGATTCCCAGACAATGATCCACGGCAGAATCGTGACAAGAAAAATCACCCGCGACATCTGGACAACGGCGACCTTCGCCGCATCCGCTCCCATGGTGAGCGAGACCGATACGATATAGGACATCGAGCCTGGCACCGAGGCGAGCAACGACATGGCGGGCGGCCATCCGAAGACAAGGCTCCACACGGCCGTCGAGGCCAGAGTCATCACAATCACACACAGGCCCATCATCGCAATACTGGCGGGATAAGCCGCAATATTGGCAAAAGTGTCCGGGCCAACCACCGCGCCGATCGCCACGCCCATTGTCACCAGAGCCGATATTCGCAACGGCGCGCTGATGGGCGCAGCCCGGCCAATCGCCGAAAGGGCCGCTACTGCGATAACCGAGCCTGACATGGCCCCGCCGGGGATATGCAACGACGCAAAAAGAACGCCGCCGGCAGCGCCTGTCGCAACCGTCAGGGCCTCTGCGCCATAGGAGTGAGCGGCTTGGGGTTGCGCGTGATCAGCAGCGGCCATGGGGTCTCATCGCGGCAGACCGCGCAGATTTGAACGTTACCGCTGCCTGTAGGGGTAGCAATGCGCCCTGTCGAGTGTGATTTTGAAATGCCGGGCAAGCGCCTCGATCGCTTTGGCGTGCTCGGGCCACGGGTCGGTATTGGCGACGCCAACAATGATACAGTGGAAACGATCGTCAGGAACGCCCGCCGGCGGCAACATGGCTGTCGCGAGCGCATGGCCATCGCCATCGCGCAATGTCAGGAAGGTGGGCATCGTGCGGCGCACATGATCGTTCAGCCCGATATCCCGCTCGATATAGGGCAGCGACATTGGCGGCGCGTAACTCACAACCGCAGCGTCGCGAAAGCGCAGGAAATGCTTTTCGACTGCGTGGCCCATGAGACTGGATTCTTCGGCGGCCTCAGCCTCATTCAGCAGCTTGAACCAGGTTTTGCCGCCCGGCGCATCGCAGATAAAATCCATCGGGACGCTCCCTCGCTGGAGCGTAGATTAGGCATTGGCGCGCAACGGTCAATCCTAAAATTCTCGCCTCAAAAATTCGTCGCGGTGAGCCGCACAAAAGTCGGCCCGCGCGACCGCCACGCGCGAGCTGCGACGGATTCAATCCGCGCGCGATGCTGGTCAAATGCATTGAGCAAGGCAGCTTCGTCCGGCGCGACGCCAGGGCTCAGCACGCGCAGCGCATCCGCATCGAGATGGAACGCCACTTCAAAAGCATCGACATGGCCCCAGAACGTCACGCACTGCCGCCGCGCATCGTAGGCGCGGCTGGCATTGGGAAAATTGACCGCCATAGTCCCTCCCCGGCGCAAGACTGCAGTCAGGTTTTTGGCTTGACCGCCAATTGCGGTTGCGGCGCCAGCGCGGCAGCCTTCAAGTCGGCTTCAAGACCCGCGATCTTTTCTGCGCCTTGCATCTGGAGAAGATCGTGCTTGATTTGCCGGGTCGATGGCAGCGGCACACGTCGTCCGAATCGAAACGTATCGGCCATTTCTTCCTGTCTCCTGAACGGCAATTTCTTGGTCGAGGCGCTCATGCGCCTGATATCGTCAGTAATTCGCGCCAAAGGCTGGTCCCTTGCTGGGCGCGATGAGCGCCGGTCAAAATGAAAGCGTTACGGAACGATTTGAATTCCGGTTGGCGCAGGAATGCGCCATCGCCGATAGCTAGAGCCGGCGGCCCTTGAGCACAGCATCAACTTGCAGCAGCGCGTCAGACTTTTCGAGTCCATAGAGCAGCGCAACTTGCGTTACGAGTTCGTCCTTAACCGCAAAACCGCTCAATTCGGTTTCAGAGAATTTACGCCATTTCGCGCCAATTTCCTTCAGAAGGTCCCGTTTCTGGCGTGCCGCGAGCGCGGCCTTGTCCGGCGGCACGGTCTGGACCTTGATCACGCGGCGTCTCCTTTTGCAGGGATGCCGCTCTCAATAACAGCGACAGTGCGGGACATAATCACGATTTCGCGAATTAACAGGGGCGCCGCGCAGCTATTTGCGCGAATGGGTCGCCCCGATTGGCGCGTCCCGCAAAACGCCCTATCATCGTTCCGACAAGAATTGTGGAGGAGCCTGTGCCGGACGATCGCCTGCTAAGCGCAAAACGCCTGCATCCAGTTTTCGCCGCCGAGATTTCGGGCGCCGATACCGCCCATCCCACGCCAGAATTGCGCCGGGGAATTGAGGCGATGATGGACCGGTACGCCGTTTGCGTCCTGCCTGACCAGTTCATCGATGCTGGCCAGCAGGTCGCATTGGCCAAAACCTTTGGAACGCTTGAAAGTCCGCCGCGCGTGCGCGGCAGCCGGGGCGACGCCGCGCAGAATTTTCCGCCGGAAATATTCCCGATCACCAATTTGACGGAAGCCGGGCAATTCCAGAAAGAAGATGACGCTGCGCGCCAATACCGACTCGCCAATGCGCTCTGGCACACCGACAGCACATTCCGGCAAACAGGCTCGACCTATTCCATGCTGCACGCCAAGGTCGTCCCGCCCGCCGGCGCGGACACGCAATTCATTGACACCCGCGCCGTCTATGACGCCCTGCCCGAAGCCACCAAAAAGCGCATCGAAGGCCTGACCGCCGAACATTCGATCTGGGAATCGCGCGGGAAACTCGGCGGCTACAGGCCGACGCCCGAAGAGCTGATCGCCCGGCCGCCGGCCCGTCATCCATTGGTAAAGACCAACCCCAACACGGGCCGGCGCTCGCTGCTGATCGCGGCGCGATGTCTCGCATATTATCGGCTGGCCGCTTGATGAAGGCCGCGCGCTGATCGATGAACTGATGGATTTCGCGCAGCAACCACAATGGATTTACAGCCACAAATGGCGCGTTGGCGACATGGTGATCTGGGACAATCGCTGCACCATGCACCGCGCGACAGATTTTGAGGATGCAAAATATGTGCGCGATTTGCGGCGCGTGACGGTGAGGGAATTCGAGCGGGTGTGAGAGGGGCGATTTTAGCCGCCACCATCAATTGAACTATCCCGCTCAAACGAGTTCCGGATGAATCCTCCGGCAAGCGCGCCGGACGTTGAGAGCGCGCACGAACCTTCTCCCATGGGGAGAAAGGACTGTCTTGAGTGTCAGGGTCGATTTGGCTGGTTTGAGCATGCCAGCGGTCTGCGCGCGCATCAGGGTCTGGCCGCGCTCGCCATAGTCTTGCCCAGCTCCCCACGCACTTTGACTGCTGTCGCGCGGAATGATTATTCAGATTGTCAAGGCGGCGCGCCACGCAAAACAGGACCGGCAATGTCAAAAGGAATCGTATTCGCGATGGGCGCACTGCTGGTCATTGGCGGCGCCATGTCAATTGCGACGGGCTATAACATCATCGAGGTCGAGCGCGGCTGGACCGAAGTCATAGCCGGCGCGAGCGCCCTGTCGGCGGGCGTCGTCACCACGGCCATCGGATTTCTGATCGGGGCGGTCGAGAAGATCGCTCCGGCGCCCGCCGAAAGCCGCTCCGCAAAGCCGCCCGCGCCGCCGTCCGAATCTGTGTCTCGTCCGGTCGAGGTCAAACCACGCGTCCCGGCGAGTCAAAACGTTGGGGCGTTGCCGCCGGTCGAGGCGCCAGGCGCGTGGCTTGATGAGACGCCAATAGAAACGTCAGTTGCGCCTCTGGAGCAACGGCTGAGGCCAACCGCAGTTCAAGAGCCAGCCCCGCCGGAACGTAAAATCGTCGGCGAATATGACATAGCTGGCGTTCAATACGCGCTCTACGACGACGGCATGATCGAAGGCCTGACTCGCGATGGCCCCTTGCGCTTCACATCCATGACCGAATTGCGCGCCTATATCGATGGCGAGGCCCGGCGTTCGCTGCTTGACGCTAAACGTCCGTGAATTCAGGCGGCGTCTCGTCAAGACCGGCGCACGCCAGCGCGAAAGCAAATTCAAGCGCGGTATCGCCGAGCGAATCAAATCTTCCGGAGGCCCCGCCGTGGCCTGCCGCCATATTGGTTTTCAGCAATGCCGGCCCGCCTGAGGTCATCGTGGCCCGCAAGCGCGCGACCCATTTTGCCGGCTCCCAATAGGTGACGCGCGGATCCGTCAGGCCCGCCAGCGCCAGGATGGCGGGATAGGCCTGCGGCTTCACATTGTCATAGGGCGAATAGGCGAACATCGCGCGGAAGGCGTCCGCGTCTTCAATGGGATTGCCCCATTCCAGCCATTCGGGCGGCGTCAACGGCAGGCTTGCATCCATCATGGTATTGATGACATCGACGAAGGGGACGTCGGCTATGATCCCCGCATAGAGTTCGGGCGCTCTGTTGGCGATGGCGCCCATCAACATGCCGCCGGCGCTGCCGCCGCTCGCCACAATGCGATGCGGCGAGACCCAGCCGCGCTCGACAAGACTGCGCGTCGCGGCAATGAAATCGCCAAAGGTGTTGGGTTTGTGTTCGAGCTTGCCATCGGCGTACCAATGCCAGCCCTTGTCCGTTCCCCCGCGCACATGGGCGATGGCGAAGATGAAACCGCGATCCACCAGCGACAATCGCCGCGTGTTGAAAGAAGCTGGCGAAGCATGGCCATAAGCGCCATAGCCTGTGATAAATAGCGCTTCGCTTCCATCAAGTCTGGCGTCAGCCCGATGCAGCAGGGACACCGGGATGTCCTCGCCATCGCCGGCCCGCGCCATGATGCGGCGGGTGACATAGCGCGCGGGATCATGGCCCGACGGCACCTCCTGGCGCTTGCGCAAGACACGTTCGCGGGAAACCATATTGTAATCGTAGATTTCGCGCGGCGTTGTCATCGACGAATAGGAAAAGCGCAGAATGTCCGTTTCGAATTCACGCGACGATTCGAGCGAAAGCGCATAGGCGTCCTCGGCAAAGGAAATACTGTGTTCCTCGCCTGTCGCGATGTGCCGGATGACGATGCGCGGCTGGCTGTTTTCGCGTTCAAGCCAGACCAGATGCCGGGCAAAAACACTCATGCGGACAATCAACCGGCCCCGCCGGTGCGGCGCCACATCGCGCCAGCGGCTGTGGCCGGGATCGCTCAGCGGCGCCTCGACGATACGGAAATCCTCGGCGTCGTCATTGGTGAGAATGAACAGTTTTTCGCCATGGTGCTCGACCTCATAGCGACGCCCCCTGCAACGCTTTTCAATCAGAACTGGCGCGGGATTGCCGCTCGCCAGATCGATCAGCCAGTTTTCACCCGAATCGTGGTCTGAAATCGCAATAATCGCAAAACGTCGGGACCGGCTGCGTTTGACCCGCACAAACCAGGCGGGATCGGACTCGCGGTACACAGGCGCGTCGGTGGCGGAATCGGCGCCCAGCGCGTGATGGAAAACGCCCACGGGGCGGTGATTTTCATCAAGCCGGACATAATAAACCGCCGAGGAACCCGCGTTCCAGACGCAATCGCCTTCCGTGTCGACAATCCGGTCCGCCAAATCCGCGCCGCTTCGCAAATCGCGAATCCGGATCGTGTGGTACTCGGACCCCTTGTCGTCGCAGCTCCAGGCGAGCAGCTGTTGACCGGGCGAAACGCGCGCCGCCCCGAATTCGAAAAACGCCTTGCCGCGCGCCAGCCCGTCGCCGTCCAGCAAGACCTCTTCTGCGCCGCCATCGAGCCTGCGACGGCAAACAATCTCATGTTCGCCCCCCGGACGATAGCGATCGTAATATTCATACGCGCCATCGGCTTGCGGCGGGTCGCTGTCGTCTTCTTTCACGCGCCCGCGCATTTCGGCCACAAGCGCCGCACGAAATCCCTCCAGCGGCGCGAGCACAGCGTCGGCAAACGCATTCTCGCCGTCAAGCACCGCTTTGATGTCTGCGGGCAAGGCTTCCGGGCGCTTGAGCACCTCACGCCAGTTGTCGGCGCGAAGCCAGGCCCAATCGTCCGGGAAATCGACCCCATGCGCGGAGCGCAGCAGCGGGCGCCGCTCTGCGGGCCTGGGAGGCGAAAGGGTGAGGTCGAGCCGGGCTTTGGTCATGGCGTCATCTTTTGCTGCGCTGCCGGAGCGGGGGCGAGGGCGAATCCATAGCATTTCCCGATGCGGCTTTGCGACAGCGCAATGCGATTTGAAAAATGCTGTCGCAAAGAATATTCTATTGTCAGGCAGAGCCGCGGCAGGCGGGTGGGAAGGAAAATCAATGTCAGTGAAGAGCGCGCAACCGCGCGGATTTGGCGACAACCCATTCAAACTCGGCCTTTTCGGCATGAATTGCTCAGGCGGCCTCAGCCTCACCAAGGCGCCCGAACGCTGGGACGCCTCGTGGGAAAGCAATGTAAAGGCGGCGGAGCTTGCTGACGAAGCAGGCCTCGAATTTCTGTTGCCGATTGGTCGCTGGCATGGTTATCGCGGCGAGACCGATACGCAGGGCACGACCTTTGAAACGCTCACCTGGGCATCAGGTCTGCTCGCCCGAACCCGGCGGATCAGAGCCTTTGGCACGGTGCATGTCGCCTTTATCAATCCGGTCTTCGCCGCCAAGCAGATGATCACAGCCGACCATATTGGCCAGGGACGATTTGGTCTCAATATCGTGTCAGGCTGGAATCCGACAGAATTTGGCATGTTCGGCGTGGAATTGAAGGACCATGACGACCGCTATGGCTATGCGGAAGAATGGATCCACATCGTCAAACGGATCTGGAGCGAGGCAGAGCCTTTCGATCACAAGGGCAAATATTTTGACCTGAAGGGCGTGCTGGGCAAACCCAAACCCTTCGATGACAAGCGCCCCATTCTTGTCAGCGCAGGCAACTCGGTCAAAGGTCGCGAATTTGCCGCGCGCAATGTCGATTGCCTCTTTACCGCCATTCCGCAGCTTGAAGGAATTGCCGAGAAAATCGGAACCTTCCGCGCTTTCACGCCCGAAGGCCAGACCCGCGAAGCCTTCGCCAGCGCGCATCTGATGGTGCGCGCCACAACGAAGGAGGCGAAGGATTATCACCACTACATCGTTTACGAGCAGGGCGACTGGGAGGCCGCCGAATACGCCGCCAATTACCGTGGCAAGCGGCCGGGTTCGTGGATGAAAGACGAGCAGGACATCAAGGCGCGGCTGATTTCTGGCGCCGGCTATCCCATCGTCGGATCCTATGACGACGCGGTGACGACATTCAAACAATTGCAATCGATCGGCATTAACGGCCTCGCCTGCGGGATGATCAATTATGTCCGGGACATGGCCGGCATCCGCGATGAACTGCTGCCGCGCATGGAACGCGCGGGGTTGAGGGTGAAACGCCGGTCCTGACCGGCGCAGCTTTAGCGCTGCGTCACGCTTGCGAAACTCCCGGTAACCGGTCAATCTGCCCGGAAGCGCCAACGAGCGCGACCTGATCGCGCGCACAACGGGAGGAAGTTAGATGAAATTCATGTCGCAAGTCATGTTCGCAGCCGCCTGCGTTGCAACCCTCGCGCCGGGCCTCGCCTGCGCCCAGGCGCAAAATGTGCGGGTGCGCGGGACCATTGAAAAAGTTGATGGCAATGCTGTCATGGTCAAGTCGCGCGAGGGCGCGGAATTCAAGCTGGTCCTGAAGGACAACGCGCGCGTGGCTGGCGTCGTCAAGGCCAGGCTCACCGATCTTAAACCGACCGACAACGTCGCCATCACGTCGCAACGGCGGGCGGACGGCGGGCAGGAGGCGATTGAATTGCGCATCTCGCCGGCGGGGCAGCCCTTCAATTCCTTCCAGGGCGACTGGGATCTGGCGCCCAACACCACCATGACCAATGGCTCCCTGCAGGGGGCGATTGCGAACTTCGAGGGCGAGGTGCTGACGGTGACCTACAAGGTCAAGGACCAACCCGATCGGGAGCAAAAAATAGTCGTTACGGCAAGCACCATTATCGCCACCACGGTTCCCGCTACGCTGGCGGACCTCAAGCCAGGCCTGAAAGTATTCGTCGCTGGCGCACCCAGACTGGCCGACGGTTCGCTCGATGTCGCTGCGATTCAGGTGGAAAAGGAAATCGCGCCGCCGCAATAAAGCGGCGGGAGTCGCTGCAGCGTCCCTCGCGGCCCTACTCCACCACGACCCGTCGCTTCACCAGCATGTGAAAGACCGCGCTGACGGTTGTCATCACAACAATCCAGGCGACGCCCATGGCGGCGAGTTCCGTCGCCTGCCCGTTCTGCCAGAGATCGAACAGGGTCACCGCCATCACTTCGGACCCCGGACCAGCCAGCATCAGCGGCAGCGACACCGTCTGCACCGAGAGCAGGAACACCAGCAACCACGACCCAATCAGCGACGCTGACAGCAACGGCATGAGAATGCGCACGAACATGCGCGCGCGGCTTGCGCCCGCAAGGCCGGCCGCGTCTTCAAGATCAGGATGGATTTGCAGCACGCCCGCGAACGAATAACGCATGCCATAGGGCAGAAACCGCACCGACGAAGCAATGATGATCGACAGCAGCGTGCCATAGAGCGGCAGCGGGGAGTTCACGAATACGTCGAGGAACGCAACGCTGAGAATAAGCGCGGGAAACACCAGCGGCGCGCTGGCGAGCTGATCGAGAATCCACGCCCCCCGCGCGCGCCGCGCCGCCAGCCACGCGCAGAGCGCAGTGAAAGGCACGACAAAGCTGGCCGTCGCGACGCCAAGAATCAATGTGTTCAGAATGGAATCGCGAAACGAACCGGGCTCCAGCAGAACCGCGTAATTCTCCAGCGACAGCCGCGAAAATGAATCGCGCGTCACGCCTTCGTAGAAGGGTTGCAGCGACGTGAAAACCAGCATCGCAACCGGAATGACCGTGACGATAAAAAACAGCGCCAGCAACAATGCGGCGGCGGGATGCCGCATGTTTCCAAGATCGACAGTGCGGGGACGAAATCCCTTGCCGGTCACGCTCTGATAGCGGTGCGCATCGCGCGCAAGGCGCGATTGTGGCGCCAGCAATCCCATCACGATCAGGATCAGGCAGACCGAATAGGCGCCCGCCTCGCCATAGTTTGGCGTGCCCGTGCTGTGCGCAGACTGCCAGATGGTTGTGGTGAGCACATTGATATTGCCTGCAAGCCCCACCAGAGCAGGCACTTCGAAACTCTCGAAGGCCTTGATGAAAATCAGCAACAGCAGCGCCGCAAAGGCGGGGACGCCCATACGCAACGTGATGCGGCGAAAGGTCAGCAAGGGCCCGGCGCCGGACATCAACCCGGATTCCTCGAAGGAAGGATCGGTCGCGCCCAGCGCCGCCGACATCATCAGGAAGGTCAGCGGCGCAAAGCCGACGCCTTCAATCAGGATCATCCCCCACATGGAATAGACATCAATGCCGCCGGACGAGAACGGCAGCATGGCGATCAGATCGTTGACCGGACCCGAACGTCCGAGCAACAGCAACCACGCCACGACGTAGAGCACATGCGGCACGCCAAGCGACATGATCGCGCCATAGAAAACCAGGCTCCGCCCGGGCGCATTGGTGCGCTCGACAATCAGCGCCTGCGCAGTGCCGATGGCGAGCCCCACGGCGCCCGAACCGAGCGCATAAATCAAAGTGTTCAGCAGGCTTTGCGCGAAATGACGCTCCGCCAGAATCTCGCCGTAATAGCGGGTCGTGAAGGCCCCCAGACCGCCGTTCGCCGCCGTCTCATGCAGGCTGACATTGATCAGAAAAACGACTGGCGGAACGATCAGGATCAGCAGGATGGCGATCAGGACCGCAACCAGCGGCGACGGCAGGAAACCGCCGCGCGCGCTTGCGCCCGACGCTGGCGCAGCCTGATCCGCAAGAACGCTCACGCCTTCGCGCCCGCCAGCCGCACGCCCACGCCTGGCCCTTGCGGCAATTCGATAAAGCCGTCCTTCACCTCAAGCCCCTCAAAGGGGTCGTCCAGAAGCCGGGCGAATTCCCCGAGTTCGCAGGCGTAATCGACGTCGCGAAGCGAACAGGCCATGTGCATGCCATGCGCGGCGAGCAAACGACTGCCGACGGCGGCGCCCAGACGATATTTGATTTCACCGGCCTCGCAGATACGCGCGGCGGCGACCGTGTTGCGCAAGCCGCCGAGTTTTGGAATCTTGAGACTGACAGCGTCAACCGCGCGTTCGGTCACAAGGCGGTAGATTTCGCGCAGCGATCCCGCGCCCTCGTCAGCCTCGATGGTGATCGGCACAGAGCGCGTCACCAGCGCAAGACCGGCAAAATCCTCCACCGGCACCGGCTGTTCGGCCAGATCGATCGTATATTTCGCCATCGCATTCAGCGCCGTAATGGCGTCCTTGGGCGTATAGGACTGGTTGGCGTCAATGGTGAGATGCACCCCCTCGCCAACTTCTGCGCGAATGGCCGCGACGCGCGCGACATCTTCGGCAACTTCGCCATGCACCTTGATTTTCAGATAATTGTATCCGCCATTGACGAGCTTGCGCGCCTGTGCGGCCATTTCAGCGGGCGTCTTGATGGCAAGAATGCGCAGGATCGGTATGCGGCTGCGCACCTTGCCGCCAAACAGATTGCACAGCGGAACCCCCAGCCGCCGGGCCTGAAGATCGAACAGCGCGCAGTCGATCGCAGCCTTGGCCTGAGGCGCGCCGCGCATCGCCCGATCAAGCCCGATCAGGATAGATTCGATTTCGTCACTGTCGCGCCCCAGAACCGACGCCTTGAGATATTCGAGCTCTGCCTGCAAAGAACCCGTCAGCGACCCCATGTGAGCTGTCGTCGAGGCGTAGCCGAAGCCCTCAACGCCATCCTCCGTCGCGATGCGCAGGATATGACCTTCGGTGACAGGGCTTGCGCCAAGCGCAAAACGCCACGTCGGATCATCCTTGCGCATGATGCTGACTTTGGTTTCAAACGCAACGATCTTCAATGCATCCTCCTGAGGGACGAGAGTTTGTTTACAGTCGACACTGCGTTACGCGGCTTCGAAAATCCGCGTCTTCGCCTGGCGTTCCTTCAATCGCGGCATGACCTCGCGGGCGAACAATTTCATGCTGTCCGTTGTATCCGCGGCATTGAGACTTCCCCCCTGCCCCATCAGCAGCAGATTGCCAAGTCCGCCAATGCCGTCGAGGAATGCGCATATCTGGTTGAACACCTGATCCGGCGTGCCGCAAAATGCAATGCCGCATTCGACAAAATCATCCAGTGTCGCAGTGGAAAGTTCGACCGGCCGGCCTTTGGGCGTCATCAGCGTGCGGAAAGCGCGCGGATTGGGTGAACGCGCCGAGCGCATCGCCGCTTCCACGCTGATATAGCCCGGAGGCTTGTTGAAAGGGTCCGCCACCTGCGCATTGGTGCGCAAATAGTCGGCGATCACGTCGCAACGGCGGCGGCCCTCCTCTTCGCTCGCGCCGACGCCGCACATGGCGAGATAGGCAAACCTGCTGACAGGAACTTCGGCCCCATGGCCGCCTGCGCGATAGCCCTGCGCATAGGCTTTATGGAGCTTCACAGTCTCGGCAATGCCGCCCATGAAACTGGCCATCACATGGCCTTTTGCGCCAATTTCCGTGGCGTTGGCGGGCGTCGCTGTCGATATCCAGACGGGCGGGCGCGGCTGCTGCATCGGGCGCGGCCAGATATTGACGTTGCGATAGTGGAAAAACGCGCCCTCAAAATTAAACGGGCCATCATGCGTTGTCATGGCTTTCAGAATGAGATCATGCGCCTCCCAGAAGCGCGGCATCAGACTGACAGCGTTGGAGTTGGCGGGCTCGATTTCATACGGCACGCCCTTGATCATGCCGAACTCAAGCCGCCCGCCCGAAATGCAGTCGATCATCGACATTTCCTCGGCAACGCGGATAGGGTCTGGACGATTGCCCACCGGCACGCCGAGCACCAGCAGCCGCGCGCGCTTCGTCACCCGCGCCAGAATGGACAGGATGACATTGGCCGAAGCCGTCAGGCTTGTCGCAGTGGAATGGTGCTCGTTGAGCATGATGTCATAGCCAAGCTCATCAGCGAGCATCCATTCATCAATGTAGCGGTTGTAAAGCCGGTGCGCCTGCTGGGGATCGACGACGGAATTGGGCAGCGTGATGCGCAGCGAGGGCCGCTCCGCGCCCCAGGCGTCCGGATAGGGTTCTTCGGAAAAATGATAGATACGCATGGCTGCGGCCTTTTTCAGCGTCTGGCGGCGCGATGCGCGTCCGCAAATGACAAGAGCGCGTCGAGCGTTGCGGCGGGTTGCTCGATATGCGGGAAATGCGCCGCGCCAGGGATCTCGACGAAACGCGAGCCCGGCGTGCGCTCCGCAAAATGCCGCCCGTAAGACGGCGCGACAATGCGATCCCTGGCGCCCCACACAAACAGCGACGGCGCCGAAATCCGGTGCAGCCGGCCCGGCAATTTGGGGTTGTGCATGAAGGGCGACCAGCCATACCGCGCCAGCGATTCGCGCGCGCGCATCCGCCGCTCGAGTTCGACATCGTCGATCGCCTTGACATCGGATACAAAAATCGAGGGATCGACATAGGCGCGGGCGCGCAAATCGGCATCTGGCAGACCGAAGAGATCGGCGATATCGCGGACCTCGCGACCCCCAACCTTGATCCCGAGGGGGTCAATGAACGCGATGGCGGCAATCGAGTTGCAGGATTTGATCGCCATTTCAGCCGCAATCCAGCCGCCGAACGATGCGCCCACAAGAAGCGCATCCTTCAATTGCAGGGTCTCGACCAGATCGAGAATGAGATAGGCGAGGTCGTCGACGTCTGTCAGACCACGCCCGGGATCGCCACGCCCGAAGCCCGGCAGCACTGGCGCAAGCACCCGGCCATGGCCGCTGAGTCTTTCCACAAAGGCCCTGTCGTCGGCGAACCACATGCCGGATGACAGATACAGAATATCGCGTCCGGCGCCCGCTTCCGCGATGCCGAATGTCACGCCATGACTGCTGTAGTCCTTGATATGCTGCGGCAAGCGCGCCCCTCCACCGGCGTTTACGTTTCTGTGACGCCGCAATTGATCCCGGCTTTTGACAGGGCTGTCAACGCGTCAGATAAATACACCTACACACGGAAAGGGAGAGGCGCAAATGAGCGAAGACGGAATCGTGCGCGATGGGCTGAA
>CAIZEI010000154.1 GCA_903931945.1 uncultured Hyphomicrobiales bacterium
ATGAACCGGCTGTTCGCGGGAGGCAGGCTGGAATCCGTCGAGTTCGGGCCGCCATCGCATCGCAGAAAGCGGCTCATATTCCGCAAGCCAAAAGGTGACGAATGACCTTCCAATCCCCCTACCAATCCCCTTCCAGCGCGATTCCAATCCCTATTCCAATCCGGGTTCCAATCCCTCGAAAAACCTTCCAATCCCCCTTCCAATTGGGTGTGTTCCAATACCCCCATACCCCTATAGGTCGCGAGCGCCCCTTCGAGGCGTCGCCCGCGCCCATGCTTGGGGGCTGGCGCAACGTGGGCCGGGGCCGTCAACCCCCGTATGCGGCCACGCCAAGCCGCTGGTTGGCCCTTCCTGAGGGTACGGCGGGGTTTGAATCCTCCCGAGGCCGTTTTTGCTGTAACCGCCGTACATAACATGCACGTTTTTTTTTCCTCGTGGCGATTGCAAAATCACTCCGAAATCAAATGCGAGCGTTGAAAGCATAGAACTCTGGGAAAAGCGCGATGAATAATTCAACTCCAAAATCAACGCACGGCGGCAGGCGCCCCGGCGCAGGTCGCAAACGCAAGACGCCCACTCCGGAGGCTTTGGCGCGATTCAGCGACATGACGGCGGGCGAAATTATGCGCCGATCGATGGTGGAAATGGCTGCGAAGGGCGATTGGCGCGGGGCGGCGCGGGTTGCGGAAAAAATTGCCGAACAAGATCGATGGCAAGCCGAACTGGCGGAGCGGAAAAAAGTTTTGAATTTTTAGGGAAGGGTGACGAATGACCTCGCCGGCTGCCGAGCGACTATTCGCTGCAATGCTCGATTCGCTTCACGAGTCCGGCGATGCAGCGATTTGCGATGCTCTGGAACTGTTGGCGGCTGACACTGAAAAAAATACCTTCCGGCACGCGGCGGCTTTTGTGAGGGGCGCGATCAGCGGTAGGCCGGCGATAAACGACCTAGAGGCGCTGCGCCGCATCGCGACATTCCCGCTGTCTCGCCGGCGCGAAGCCATCGGCATTGTTGCGAAAGAGTTGGGGGGCCGCGACGCGGACCCGGCGCGTGTTGATGCCATCGCGCGCCGGTTGCGCCACAAGCGCGCGAAAATGAAACGGAAAAAAGGGGTCAATCCGCCGGAAGCGGGAAGTAATTTCAAAACATGAAACTCATCGCACTAAACCCCACGCCGCCCGATTCGCCAGTGAATGGCGCCGACTTGCTCGCGATTTTAGATCGCCGACTTGCCGAACTTTCCGCACGCGATAATGAATTGCTCGCCCGCCAGATTGAAATCGAGAGCACGCCGCATTCCTCAAGGAGCGACGCTAACGCCGCGACCATGAACGAGGCGCAGGCGATTTTGCACGGCGAGAAGTTCAATCCGTCCCCGGTAAGACCGATGGCGGCATTTGATGCGATCGTCGCCGAGCGCGCTGTAATCAAGCGCGCGCAACAGATTGGAAATTCGGAAAAGGTCCGGATCGCTACCGAACTCGCGGGCGATATTTGGGCCAGCTATTTTCCGGATATATCGAAGATCGAAAAACGCCGCATCATGCTGGCGCGAGAATTACAGAGCGTGAATCAGGCTCGCGAACGGCTTCGCGAAAAGATCGTCGCGGCGGGTGGCGCGGGACTTTTGCCGACAGATTCTTCGGAGTTGCTGGGCTTTGCGCATCGCGACGACGAAGTCTCTTGGGCTTCGGAACGACTCATTGCTGACAACATTGCAACGCGCTCCGAGATCAACAAGGCGTCTCGGAATTGCGGATCGGATTGAGGTGGAAAAAATGCCGCGCACGATGATCGATATTTCCGAATTCCGAGACGCAGTGAAAAACGGCGAACGTCCAAGCATGGCGGTTCGGCTGGCTACGTCAGGAGAACCGCGGGTAAACGCCGACACTCGAACGATCACGTTCGTGTTTTCGGACGAAACGCCCGACCGTTGCGGCGATACGATCAAAGCGCGGGGATGGCAGTTGGATGAGTTTGCAAAAAATTCGGTTGCGCTATTTGGGCACGACTCGACTTCAGTCGAGAATGTGATCGGACGGGCTCGAAATGTTCGCGTGACCGGCTCAAAGCTGATGGGCGATATCGAATTTATGGAAGCGTCAGTCAATCCGAACGCGGATATCGTCTTCCGGATGGTCAAAGGCGGATTTCTGAATGCGGTCAGTGTGGGATTTTTGCCATTGGAATGGAAGCCCGACAAACAGGGTGGCATTTCCTTTGAAAAACAATCGCTCCTCGAAATTTCTGTCGTCCCGATACCTGCAAACCCGAATGCGCTGGTTCAGGCTCGCGCAGCCGGGATCAATGTTGACAGACTGAACCTCTCTACGCGGTCGCAAAGCCTGGAGGCTCGCCGCCGCGAGGCGGCGGAACTCGTTTTCAAAATACGAAGGACGATCGCGCGAATTGGCGAAGATCGCCAGCCGCAGACACGTGAACAACGTCTCGTCGAAGCCCACAATTTCCGGCGCGTCGTCGACTCCCACATGGCGGGGAACAAATGAAGTTTGAATTGCGTGGCGACCGCTCATCCTGCGCATCGCTGGGGAAGATGACGCCGACCGGGAATCGACCTCGGCTGGCGCCATCGCCATGCGACGAACACGTGGACCGCGAGTTTCTCAGAGAGCTTTCGAAAACATGGGGCGAGCGTTTCGCCGATGTCATGATCAGTGACACAAATTGGCCGCGATGCGATCAAGAAAAAACGATTCACGCGACCAAAGCGATCGTCGCTGGTGCTATCTCGAACATCATCGCGACCCTGAACCAGAGCGCGGATTTCCGGCCACACACGCCAATGATGGCTTATTTGATCCGGGCCGCATTCGATGCTTCGTTATCGCGCGGTCCTTTCAATTTGAGGTTTGAAAATGTCCGAAACGAATGACGTATTCGTTTCATTTAGCGGCGATTTCACAAAGCTGACCGAAAGCGTGGGCCGTTACGGTTGCGCCCATAATCGCGGAGAATGTCCAGAAAGCGCGCATGCATAACCGGATGTTAAATTTGGGGGCGTCGTCATGGGCGGCTTTCGTGTCGCTGGCGACGCTCTACAGTTACATTCCAGCGGCGCGAGCGGCGAACGTGCCGGACGATTCGCGCGATACCGCCAGCGGATGCCACGGCGGGTTTTTGGAAACGCAGTTAGCGGGGCAACGCGCCAATCTCGAACAACACCCGCTAACTCCCTAATTCTCCGTCCTTTTCGTTAATATTGTCGCCGTAAGAGTTGGGGCAGGTAACTTCGTATCGGGCTGAATCCCATAATGGATATCCCGTCCAAGACGGCAGGAATTTTCGAATGAAGTCGCTATTTGCGAGATTTTGGTTCGACGAAAGCGGAGCCACCGCTATTGAATACGATCTGATCGCGGGACTGATTTCGGTTGTGATCATTTCCGCCGCTACAAAATTAGGCACGAAAATATCCACCGACTTTTCGAAAGTCGCGTCGAACCTTTGAACGGCTCACGGTTGCCAATCACGAATTGGGGGACGACTCTTCTCGCGTTAAGACGTGCGACAGCTTGCGGATTGCAGACGCGGCACACACCACCACGGGTAACATTAGGAGCCAAGCGATTAGCCAAGATTGGAGCCATTGCCGCACAAAGGAGCCATCCGCGATGAACGGCCTGCTTGCGATGGCCGCTGCCATCGCGGAGGTTAGCCCTGATTGGATGACGCCAAAAACGAAATGGGCATATCGGCGAGGAATTCCCAACATGCAATAGCGATCCCAATTTGGCGAGCAAAGATTGCCCCCGTCTGCGATACGCGACTGTCCGTGTTTGGTCAAGCTCGGGGTGATTTGCCCGGAAATCAGGAGCTTCGGGACTCGGCGGTCGGTTGGGAATTGCGGGGGCTGAGAAGTGCATCCCGGCATTACGACTTGGGCGATGGAGCGGGCACAGTCCTCACGTCGCCAGTGGCCTCGAAACGCGGGCCTTGGGGCCAGCATCGCGGTTTGCCCGCGAGCATTGACTAGCGGCGCTGTATTGGGAAAGGATGACGCCATGCAAGATATCATGCACCTGATCGTAATTCATGCGCCCTCGGAACGTGTCTATGAGGCGATCACAACGGTCGATGGAATTCGTCGGTGGTGGACGCGCGACGCGGAA
The DNA here is from genome assembly GCA_903931945.1 of uncultured Hyphomicrobiales bacterium. GTDB lineage: Bacteria > Pseudomonadota > Alphaproteobacteria > Rhizobiales > Beijerinckiaceae > Terripilifer. The sequence continues at coordinate 4,135 of CAIZEI010000154.1, forward strand.
ATCGAGCCGAAGGTGGGCGCCGCCGGAGAGTTTGGGTTCAACGGGAAGCGTTTTATAGCAAAGGTAACTGTCGAAGAGCTTATACCTGTCACTCGCGTGCGGTGGAAGGTGGCCAACTTGGCTTGGCAGGCTAACGACATTGAGTTCAACTTGAGAGCCGAGGGAAACGACACGACCCTTTTCTTTGCCCATCGAGGTTTCCCGCTTGCCGACGAGGGATTTGCGAGCGCGACAACGCGTTGGGGCTTTTACCTTCTCAGTCTCAAACGATACTTGCAAAGCGGCAAGGGTACGCCGAACCCGGAAGATAGCGAGGGACTCGGTTAGGCGAAGCGGCAGGACGAGCCGTAGTCGTCGGCGATCTGACACCTAAGGGACAGACATCATATGATCGAATTATATCACAACGACATGTCGACCTGCGCGCAAAAGGTTCGATTGGCGCTGGCCGAAAAAGGCGTTCGTTGGGAAAGCCGGCATCTCGACCTGCGCGCGCGGGATCACCAGACCCCTGCATACCTAAAACTAAATCCTAATGCCGTGGTGCCAACGCTCGTGCATGAGCGCGTTGTCATTTTCGAGTCAACGGTGATCAACGAATATATCGACGATGCGTTCGATGGCGTCCCGCTGCGGCCAGCGGACGCCGTGGGGAGGGCTCGAATGCGGCTCTGGACCAAGCAACTTGACGAGGGTTTGCATGCCGATACGGGGGTCTTGAGCACATCGATCGCATTCAGATTTCAAAAGTTGGACAAAGGCGAACGCGAGGTTCAATCGCTCATCGATAATGTGCCCGACCCGGTGAAACGGGAACGCGTCCGCGCCAATATTTTCGAGGGTGTGAATTCTCCGTACTTCAAGGAGTCGGTGCTGCGCTTCGACGGATTGCTCGCGCGCATGGAGGCGACGCTCGCGAGCTCTTCTTGGCTCGCGGGCGATACATATTCTCTGGCGGATGTCGCCTATGCACCGTACCTCACTCGACTGGAACATCTGCGGATGAGGGAACTCTGGATGGAGCGCCCTCATTTGGCGAACTGGTTCGAACGTGTACGCAACCGCGAGGCTTATAAGGTCGCCCTCGAGCAATGGTTCAATGCAAAATACCTTTCTCTCATGGAAGAGAAGGGCGAGCGTGAGTGGCCAGCCATAGCTAGAATAATCAAGGAAGCATCGCGCGCCTGATCACTGCGGCAACCATTGTTTGTACCCATGAGTCGCGAGGAAACAAAAAATGAGTAATTTCGAAATTGTTCTTTATCACGGCTTGGCTTCGACCTGCTCCAAGAAGGTCCGCCTCGCGCTGTTTGAAAAGGGACTGGCCTTCGAAAGCCGGCTGATGGACCTGCAGAAATTCGAGCAGCACGCGCCAGAATATCTCGCGTTCAATCCCAATGGCGTGGTTCCCACGCTCGTACATCGTGGCGAGCCAATCATCGAATCTTCTGTTATCATCGAATATATCGACGACGCATTTCCACCTGTCCCGTTGCGACCGTTCGACGCCCTTGCCCGCGCCCGGATGCGCCTGTGGACCAAGTTTTCCGACGAAGTCGCCTACAAAGCAGTCTACGCGCCGACTTGGGAAATACTGAGCAAGCGGGCGTCGGCGTCTTTCACCGGGGACAAACTGCAAGATGTGCTCGCGCGCATTCCGACCAAGGAACGCCGGGACCGCTGGGAGACAGTCGCCCGAAACGGATTCACGGACGACGAAATGCAAGACGCCTATGACAAGATGCGCCAGTGCCTCGACCGGATCGAGGCCGCCCTTGCGCACGGCCCTTGGCTGGCGGGCGAGACCTATTCGCTCGCCGATATAGCGATGATTCCGTTTATCGACCGTATCCGGAACCTGCGTCCGGAATTTATGCCCGCCGAGAAATATCCCACGTTGACGGCGTGGGAAGCGGCGCTGCGCGCCCGCCCCGCTTTTGACAGGGCTTTTAATTTTCGGGACGATCCCCGGGCCGCGGAATTACCGAATATGTGATCGATAGACCGGGACGACCGAATGGCTTAGGATTAGATCAAGGGGGATACTTACTTGAGCCACGGTGCAGAGGTGGGTCAATCCCCGAACCCCAATCAGTTGTTGTTACGGCGCTACTCAGCCGTCGTTTTTGACGCCGTGTCGATTGTCGAATCTCGTGACTTTCCTGAATCGTCGTGTAGCGTTCCCGCGTGAAGTCATGCGGGCGGGCTGTCGTGAACGGAACCGCCGAGCGTTTCCGCGTTGGAATTCCATAGCTAACGATTCGAGATCGGCTTGGCCTAGCAAGATGTACGGCGGGGCGTTTTCATTTTCAGCCCCGCGCGTTGCCGCTGGCCTTATATCTGCGCCAGTCCGGCATGATCGAAATCACGCGCCCGCCGCAAGCCGCGCAAACGAAGCGCCGGGCCCGGACGATGGAAGGGAAGGGCGTCGCGCCGGGAAGCGCCAGCCGGTCAAAGGCCACCCCGGCGGAATGCCAGCACTTGGGCGCCGCGCACGTCGCCAGCAAGCCCGTGACGCCCATGCCGCGAAGGTGGTCGATAGAAGGCGGGGCGGGTTTCGGTTGCAACGCGGTTCAAGCCTCTTGCGGCGGCGCGCCAAAATGCCATGGTCGCCCGCATGTGCAATCTCTACAGCATCACCAAGGGCCAGCAAGCCATCCGCGAGGCCGCGCGCGCCATGCGCGATCTTGCGGGCAACCTTCCTCCCATGCCGGGCGTTTTCCCCGATTATCCCGCGCCCATCGTCCGGGACGCGCCAGAAGGCCGGACGCTGGCGCTGGCGCGTTGGGGCCTGCCCTCGCCAGCCTTCGCGCTGAAGGGGCGCGCTGCCGATCCCGGCGTAACCAACGTGCGCAACGGGGCGTCGCCGCACTGGCGGCGCTGGCTCTCGCCGGAGTCGCGCTGTCTGGTCCCGTGGAACAGTTTTTCTGAATACGAGACGACGCCCGAAGGCAAAAAGTCCCCCGTCTGGTTCGCCTTCGATCCTGAACGCCCGCTTTCGGCCTTCGCGGGAATTTTTGTCGAGAACTGGAAATCGACACGCAAGGCGCGGGAGGGCGAGATTGACGCGGACCTGTTCGCCTTTCTGACATGCGAGCCCAATGCAGAAGTCGGCGCAATCCATCCCAAGGCCATGCCGGTCATTCTGACGACTGACGAAGAACGCGAGGTTTGGTTGCGGGCGCCGTGGAATGAGGGGAAGGCGCTGCAAAGGCAGTTGCCGGATGGGGCGTTGGACATTGTGCCGCGAGGCGCGTGCAGCGATTGAATATCGCCCGTGCGCGGCGTCACTGGCGCTTAACGCCAGTGAGGGCGTGCATAAGGTCACGAAAAAAATGTGTCTCGTTCCGTGCCTCGTAGGTTTTATGATCTCGAAGAATCATCAATTTATGCCTGTATTTATTGATACTTTCTGAGTTTAGTAAGCCGCCTTCTAAGCGGCAGGTCGCAGGTTCGAATCCTGCCGGGGTCGCCAGCGCGTCCGGTCAAATGCGTTTCATGGCGCCTTGCGTATGTAGGGCCCCAATTCCTTCGTCGCTTGTTCTGTCAGGCTTGTGTCGACACATTGATCGGCGGTCAGCGCCTTGTTTGCAACATCGCCCTGGTCCTGAAAAAAGGCGAGGTCCTTGCGCACGCTGGCCATCCTGATAACGCCATCAGGGTCGGCGGCGGGCGGGGTAATCGCCCGGATCACATCTTCGGACTGATTTGCCCGCCTGGCGAAGATCGCGATGACGTCATTCGCGGAACCGTCTGTTTTCCAGCGCCCGTTTGCCAGTACGTCGTTATAGTCGCGCGCGGCGCGCAAAACGGCGCGCAGATAGCGCCGGGCGACATCCCTGCGCTCGCCGCGGAATTTCTCGCCAAACAGAATCAGCGAAACCTCGTAATCGGGATAGACGTCCTGGGTTGGCGCAAACTCGACAGCAAAGCCCTGCCGCCCGAGCAGGGTCTTGTAGGGCTCGTTGATGACAGCGCCATCAATGGCGCCGTTTTGCAGGGCTGCGACCTGCTGCGGAAAGGGGAGAAAGACTTTTTCGATGTCCGCATATTTGACGCCGCCCGCTTTCGCCAGTTCGTTCAGCACCGAGAGCGGGCCCACTCCGGGGGCGCCGACCGCGATCTTGAGCCCCTTCAGATCGGCGTAGCCCTTGAACTTCCCGCTCTCGATCAGGTCCTTGCGGATGACCAGGCTTTGATAGACATAGCCTTTCTCTGTGCGGCCCTTGTCGGCGACAATGCGTATGCCGATGCCCCGGTCAATGGCGTTGAAAAGACTGACGGCGGTGGCGCCGCCGCCGACATCGAGGTCGCCGGTGCCAAGCGGCGCAATCATCTTTGAGGAGGCGTCAAACTGGATGAGTTCGGGATCGATGTTTTCCTGCGCGAAATAGCCCCGGGCTTCCGCGATATAGACGTGAATATCGCCGATGGTGTTGAGATGGCCGATGCGCACATGGTCGGCGGCGAGGGCAGGGCAGGCTATGTGCGCCACAGCCAGACCAGCCAATGCGATTGCGCCCGATAAAAAATTCATGGCGTCTTCCCCCGGTTTTCAATGCGGCGCAGCTGGCGCCGTCTTCAACTCCTGCGCGTCCAGCCCGGCGCCTTGCCGCTTGCCTTCAGCCGTCGCGCCTCCTTGACGAGTTCCTTGACAGCGCCGGCCACCGGCATTGACAGGCCGGCGTGATCGGCCATTTTCGCGACAATCTGCATGTCTTTCAGCGCCCATGTGAAACTCGTCTGGTCCCAATCTTCCAGCGCCTGGCTTTTGCCTGAACTCAGCATCAGCGCATCGCGCAATTTCGGCAGATCGATGCCGGTGGAGGCGGCGACCTGTCCGGCCTCGATGAGGCCGATGCTCGTGACCCAGAGCAGCATGTTGTTCATCGCCTTGGCGACCTGCCCATGACCGACTTCGCCAAGATGGGCGATATCGCTGGCGAAGGCCGAATAGACGGCGCGTCCGCGCGCGACAACCTCATCGCGCCCGCCAAACAGCGCCAGCAATTTGCCCTCGTCCGCGAACCAGCGGCCCCGGCAGATCGGCGCGTCGAGGACATCGCTGCCGCGTACGCGCGCTGCCGCATCGAGCGCCTTGACAGTGTCCGGCGCGACTGTCGATGACACCGCGATAATCGAGCCGGGGCGGAGCGTCTCCAGCAGCCCGCTGGAGCCCAGCGAGACTTCGTTGACCTCTTCATCATAGCCGACGCCGAGAATGACAAAGCTGCAGGAGGCGCCGAGTTCGGACGGATGGCCGGCGGTTTTCGCGCCCATCGCTGCGACCTTCGCGAGATTGTCCTTGCTGATATCGACCGCCGTCACGTCAAAGCCATGGGCGAGCATATGCTTGACCATCGGCTGGCCCATCCGGCCCGCTCCGATAATGCCGACGCGCTCTTTTATACTGGTCATGACGTTCTCCTGAGGGCCGGAATTACAGCCCAAAAATCTCTTTGGCTTTGGCTGGCGTAACATAGCCCTGCGCCACGTCCGCCGCCACTGCTTCGCGACTGCGCTTGCCCGCATCGCCAAAGCCGCCGCCGCCCGCGCTCTGGATCAAAAAGCGGTCTCCGGCTTTCAGATCGTAACGACCTGACGCCCGGGTTTCGATTTCGTCAGGCGCGCCAACGCGCACGACAAAACGCCCGCCTGCGCCGCTCTGGCCGCCGTTCACGCCACCTGGGGGAAAACGGCTCTTGTCGAAACGACGGATAATCATCGCGTCTTCCAGAAGCTCATATTCGCGCTGGAACGAGACGCCACCGCGCCATTGGCCGGCGCCGCCGGTGTCGGGAACAATGTTGAATTGCCGGATGCGACAGGGATATTCGGATTCCAGAATTTCAATTGGCGTGATGTGCAGGTTGCTGAGATGCGCGGCGGTGCATGACGCGCCGTCATGCCCCTGGCCGCCGCCATAAGCGGAGCCTACGATTTCATATTGCATACTGGATTGGCCGGGGCGACCCTTCGCCCAGGCGATCAGCAGTGCGCTGGACGATCCTGCATGGGCGCAGGCGCGCGAGGGGTTCAGCCTCGCCATGGCTTCCAGAATGATATCGACGAGTTTCAGATTGACCATCTGATAATTGGAAACAGGCGACGGCGGCGAGGCGTTGGTCACAGTGTTGGGCGCAACGATGATTTTGACGCAATCGCGCATCCCGTCGTTGAAATGCAGCTTTGGACCGAGGCTGCCGATCAAAGAATAAAACACACAGGCTTCCACCATCGAAGGTCGCAGATTGATCGGTCCCCGCGCCTGCGGATCGCTTTGCGAGAAATCGAATTGCGCGACGCCATTTTTGATTTCGATCGTCACAGCCAGTTTCACCGGTCTGTCTATGGCGACGCCGTCATTGTCAAGAAACCCTTGCGCGGACGAAGTTTCCTGCGGCAGGCGCGCGATGGCGCTGCGTAATTCCTCGGCTGCGCCGCGCAGGATCGCCTCAAAAGCGCCGGTTACTGTAGCGGCTCCAAAGCGCGCGCAGAGTTCCTGCACGCGGGCTGCGCCCATTTGCGTCACAGCAATTTGCGCGGTCATGTCGCCGCCAACGAGCGCGGGCTGGCGGGAGTTTGCGAGAATGAACCGTTCGATATCCGGCAAATGTTGGCCGGCGTCCCGGATCTTGATGGGCGGCACCAGCACGCCCTCATGGTACATTTCAGTGGCGTTGGCGGAGGTTGAACCCGGCACTGTGCCGCCGACATCCGCCTTGTGCGCAATTGAACCGGAAAAGGCGACAATCTCGCCATTGACGAAAACAGGCGCGACAAACGCCATGTCGGAGACATGCGGCAAGCCGCCCTCGTAGGGGTGGTTCGAGACAAAGACATCGCCTTCGCGAATATTATTGCCGTAGAGTTCGAGCACGCGCCCCACGAGATGGCGGTAGACGGGCGCATGAAAAAACATCGGCGGAGAAACAATCAGCCGCCCCGCGCGGTCGAGAATTACGCAGGAAAAATCTCTCGATTCGCGGATGATGGTCGAATAGCCCGAACGGTAGAAATGATAGTGCATTTCATCGACCAGGCTGGCGATCTTGTTGCGCAGAATCTGGATGGTGATCGCGTCCATGGTCATTCCGCTCCCTTTTCAAGAACCAGATTTCGATAGCGATCCACGCGCGCGCGCCAGCCGGGGGGAACAATCGTTGTTGCGTCGAATTGTTCTATGGCCGCAGGTCCTGCAATGGACAGGCCGATATCGAGCCCGTCGCGCTCGTATATGGTTGCGGCAGCTCGATTGCGGCCATCGAAATACATGTCGCGCTGGCCTTTGACTGCGGCGCTGACGGGGCGGGGATGCGCAGGCGCATCGCCTGCACGCTGCTCGTATTTCGGCGCGTCCACGCGCGCCCGCACGCGATAACTCACGACTTCGACAGGGCGCTCTTTGGCGGCGTGGCCATGAATTTGCGCATGGCGCTCGTCGAATTTTTGTCGCGCCACGATGAGCTTGTCTGCATCGAGCGTTCCTGCAGCCGCGCCATCGAGGGGCGTGCGCAATTCATAGCCCTGACCGGTGTATCGCATGTCGAGTTCGCGCGAGAAGGTTGCGGCCGCAGCGCCCAATCCTTCGGCGGCAAGTTCTTCGCGCGCACGCGTCTCGAGCGCTGTGAAGATCGCCTCGGCATGAGCGGGCGCGATGTCCGCAAGCGGCGATAATTCCGAGCGGATATAGTCATGCACGACGTCCGTGCACAAAAGTCCAAGCGCAGAAAAAGCGCCGGGGCGCGGCGGCACGAGAATGCGGCGCATGTTCAATTCGTCCGCCACAGCCGCGGCATGGACGGCGCCAGCGCCGCCAAAAGGCAACAGCGTGAAAGCCGAGAGATCGACGCCGCGTTTGGCCGCGAACACAAGCACCTCATCGGCCATGCGCATATCGACGATCCGGCGCACGCCCGCCGCAGCTTCCAGGACGGTCATGCCAAGCGGACGCGCGATCTTGTCCTTGATCGCCACGCGCGCCGCCGCCGGGTCGAGTTTTTGCGCGCCGCCAAGGAAATAATCGGGATTGAGATAGCCGCAGACAATATCCGCATCGGTTACGGTGGGATTGGCGCCCCCGCGCCCGTAACAGGCAGGGCCGGGGTCGGCGCCTGCGCTTTGGGGCCCGACGGTCAGAAACCCCGCGCCATCGATCCAGGCGATCGAGCCGCCGCCCGCCGAGATTGTCGTCATATCGAGGGCTGGCACATCGACTTGCCGACGGGCGATCATGCCTTCTGTGACTTCAAGCGGCGCGCCGCCCTGAATGAAAGCAATATCGGCTGATGTGCCGCCCATATCGAGCGTTACAAGGCCGCGTTCGGCGTCGCTTTCGGCAAGCCAGGCGCTGGCCTGCGCGCCGGCGGCTGGGCCGGAAAAAAGGGTATGGACTGTCTTGCCGCCGGCAATGGCCGTGGCGAAGGGCATCACGCCGCCATTCGATTGCATGAGATAGCGTTGTTGCGTCACCACGCCAGCCTCATCGAGGCCCGTGTTGAGGTGACTGATGTAGCGCGTCAGCACAGGCTCAAGATAGGCGTTGAGCAAGGTCGTTGACATGCGCGGCCATTCGCGAAGCCTTGGCAGGACTTCGCTTGAAATCGAGACGCTGACGCCGGGCGCTATTTCTTTCAGGATGCGCCGCGTTTCCTCTTCGTGTGCCGGGTTCATAAAGGAAAAAAGGTAGCAGACGGCAATCGAATCGACGCCTGCTGCGAGCAACTCGCGGGCCGCCTGTCGCACGGCGTCCGCGTCCAGCGGCGTCAGAACGGCGCCAGCATGATCTGAGCGCTCGGGAATTTCCCGCGTCAGATCTTGCGGCGCGATCGGTGTCGGTTTCGCGTAAAAATAATCAAACAGATTGCCATCGCGCGCCTGCGCCTGAATTTCCTGAACTGCGCGAAATCCCTTTGTAATCAGCAATCCAACCTTTGCGCCGCGCATTTCAAGCAACGCATTGGTGGTGATGGTCGTGCCATGCGCGAAAAAATCAATCCGATCGGCGGGTACGCCGCGCGCGACAAACCGCGATACGCCGTTCAGCACGCCAAGCGCGGGGTTTTTGGGCGTGCTCGATACTTTTTCGACGAGCAATTCCCCGCTCGCGACATTGAGCAGGACCAGATCGGTATGCGTGCCGCCGACATCGACGCCAAGTCTGTATTGCACACCGCTCATGGCAAAACCGCCTTTATGATGGAATGAATTTCAGTTGAGGAGACCCGCCGCGCGATAGGCCTCGCGCGCGCCCTCATGCAGGGGGACGCCTTCAAATTCCAGCGCGCCGGGGCCAGCGCTTTTGAGTGGGTCCCAAAGCTCGGCCAGGCCGGTAAAGAGCGGATTGAGGCGCTGCAACTCTTCGGCGCCAGCAATCACCACGCGCACGACCGAGGCGACGTCTTCGCGTTTCTGGCGCTCATGCGTGACAAGCACATTGACAACGCCGGGTTGGGCTACATCGTCGAGCAGGGCGCGCAGGGCGCCCTTGCGCATGACAACGCGGCGATAGACGGAGTTTTTCGCCAGCACTGTTTCCAGATCGCCTGCAGCATAGGGCAGGACGCGAAAATCATATCTGGCGTCGAGCGCCGTCATCACAGGGTTGGGAATCGGGCATTGCAATTGCGCATCGACCTGACCCGCAGCGAGCGCCTCGCCACCGCTTCGATAATCGAGGAATACCGGCGTGATGTCGTCAAAGCCAAAGCCGAGAGTGGAGAAGATCGACAGCGCGTGCTGCACGGTGCCGCTGCCAGGCGCGCCCACAACTACGCGCTTGCCCTTGAGGTCGCGTACGCCGGGGATATCGGACTCCGCTCGCGATATAAAATACATCGGCCCTGCGTTCATCGGCGCGACCATGCGCAAACCAATGGAAGCGGTAAAGGGGCTTTCCCCGCGCAGGGCGCGACCGATCCAGTTGGCCGCCATAAAGCCGTAGTCGAGATCGCTTGAGGCCAGCCGCTGCGCGTTTTCAATGCTGGCCGCAACAGAGTCGAGAACGTCAATCGGTTCTGCGATCCCGGCGGCGCGCAGAACCGTTTGCAGCGCCAGACCTTGCGTCCAGAAGGTGCTGCCCCGTTCAGCGGTTCCGATTCGCATGGCGTTTCCCGGTCTTGTTATGCGTTGCGCAGGCGCGCGTCGCCATCAGGACGCCTGTTTAATTGTATGGACCGGCAAAATGCAACGCCCATTGATGCGTTCCGGTCGTGTAGAGGAAATAGACGAGTGCGCTCAAGAGCAGGCAAAGGACGATGGCGCCGAGAAATTCAACAATGAACATGATCGCAGTGGCGAAAAAACTACGATGTCGCCGCGTTTGTGTGGGCGCAGGCGCGACCGGCGTGGACAGGACGCCGTCGAGAGTCTGTGTCGCGGGGAGCGCTGCTTCGGTGGTGGGCGTTACACCAGTCGCAGGCGCCGTGCGCGCGGCAAACGCGCGCGCCGCCATCTCGATCGTCTGATCGGACACGAGGGCTTGCTGCCGCTCGACCAGACGCCGCGCGATATAGGCTGTCACAGCCTCTATGATCTCATCCGCCTTGTCGCTTTCAAGCACGGTCACGCGACCGTGCCGCGTGTCCTGCAGAAAGCGATAGGTGCGACGGTCCCGCGCCATCTCGACAAAGCCCAGCATGTCAATGAAATAGCGGGGCTTTTCGCCCGGCGTGAGGCCCGCGTCGAAGAGATCGACGTCTTTGGGCACTTGCGCCAGAACCGGCTTCAATGCATCGGCGAGAATTTCCAGCCGCGCGGTTTCGCCGCCGCGCATTTCTGCGAGGGCTTCGGAATGCTGGGCGGTTTCGATACGCGCGCGGCGAATCGCCAGCCTCAGATTGGGCACGGGCGTCGGCGCGTCGGGGGCCGCGTCAGATTGCGAATGGTCCAAAATCCAGCTCCTCGATTCCCGGAGCAATTTCCAATCCGCGGGATGGGAAAATGCCTCCAGATGCATCATTTCGAGTGGTTTCGTCAGATGAAATAAACGAAATGATTTCAGCTCGCAGGAAAACGCAGTGGTGGCGCGTTAACGCGACGATAACTATATCGCGATGCTGGCGGGGTGGCGAATCCAGATTGCTGCAATGGTCTAGAAAGGCCATCCGCCCGTTATTGGCGCCACCGCCTTACCCAAAATACGGCCCGGCGCAAGTGCGAAAAACCCCGCGCCGATCAGGCCGACAAAATTCAGGCTCATGCCGATGGCGTGACTGCGAATGTTGCCCAGCCTGCGCTGGTAGATCGCCCAGGGCAAGGTGGTCAGGGTGACGATGGAAAGAATATGGATCGGGCTGAAATGGCCCGGAACGATACCCGTGATCCCAAACGAGGTGAATGCTGTCGTCAGCATTGCCGCCGCGAAAATGCGCCCAATTCCGACATGCGCTGACGTGCCCTTGGGCGTCGCCATAACGGCGACGCCACTTATGAGGGAAAGGACCGCCGCCGCTATGTGAAACTGCATCAGGCCAGGCGCAGCCAGCAAAGGACCGAGACTCACGGCCCTGCTGCGGGGCGACCTTCGCGGTCGCGCATGAAGCGTTCGAATTCTTCCTTATCACGGGCGCGGCGCAATTGGGTGATGTGGTCTGCGAATTCGCGTTCGGCGGCTTCCAGCTTTTTCCGTTCTTCCTCCAGCCGTGCAATTTCACTGGCGCGCCAGGCGTCAAATGCGGCATTGCCGCTGGAGCGTGGGGTGAAGCCCGCTCCTGAAAACCCGCGCCCCACTGTCTGTGCGAAACCGTACCCGCCCCAGTTGCTGCAGGCTGACCGGAGTCCGTCCACTTTATCGCCTGCAAAAGCGAAAAGATCGCCCTGATAGCCGGTTCGGCTCTGCCACATCTTGAACGCGATGACCGCCAGACCCAACGGCCACCAACTCATGAATCCGACGATCATCAAGCCCAACTCGAAGGGCCGCCAGCGCGCAAATCCACGACCTGGCGCGCAGCGCTTCCAGTTTCCGTCCCAGCGCGGCTGTGGTTGGCCGGTATCTCCGTTTGAAAATGTCATCGCCTGGCTCCGTTTGTCCGTCTCTGATTCCGATGGGTCTCGCCCGCCTGAATCTAAATGTAATATACATTTACATTCTGCGCGCCAAAAGGGGGGCGGCAATATTTTTTTCGGCGCGCCATACAGCGGAAGGGGAATCCCCCAATCCCGACATTTCGTATATCTATGCGGCTCTGACGTCCCGCAACGGGATGCCGCCAGATTCATTGGTCCGGGGAACAGGATGCCGATTTACACGCTGGACGGGCAGGGGCCCGATTTACCAGGGAACGGACGTTACTGGGTTGCCCCAGGCGCAACGCTGATCGGAAAAATTCGCCTCGGCGAAGACGCCAGCGTCTGGTTCGGGTCCGTTCTACGCGGCGACAACGAATGGATCTCGATCGGCGCCCGATCGAATGTTCAGGACGGCTGTGTGATGCACACGGATATGGGGTTTCCGCTCGATATTGGCGAAGACTGCACCATCGGGCACAACGTCACATTGCATGGCTGCAAGATTGGCGCGCATTCGCTTGTGGGAATGGGCGCGACGATCCTGAATGGCGCCCGCATTGGCCGCAACTGCCTGATTGGCGCCAACGCCCTGATTACGGAGGGTAAGGAATTTGCCGACAACAGCCTGATTATGGGTGCGCCTGCGCGCGTGGCGCGCAAGCTGGACGACGAGGCTGTCGCGGCTTTCGGCCGGGCTTCGACGGGTTATGTTCGCAATTACCGGCGTTTTGCGGATGGTCTGAAGCTGTTCAAACCCGACCCGGTGTGACTACAGACGGACGTTTTCATCAAACGTTTCGGCCGACAGGGCGCGCAGAAACTCCACAGCGATCCCGCCTTCGAAAACACGAACGACCCGCCCCGGCGTCTTGCCTACGGTGACGTGGGTTCCGAACGGCGCACGTGCGTCTGTTTTTATTGCGGCGCCGGACAGCGACACATCGATCAGCTTGATGAGATGCTCGCGCCCGTCCGGCAAGATGAGCGTCGAACGAGGGTTTCTCGGCGCGATCCGTTCGTGACGGCGATCTTCGGGCAATCCAAGCGCGCGCCGATTGGCGAGCCAGGTCAATTGGTCAGCCAGTTTCTCCTGCTTGACGGGAGAAACATTGAGGGCGACTGCAAAGCCAATGCCGAGATGCCGGACGGTTGTTCCCTCAATACGACCGATGTCATCGAGATAGGCGACGACGCGCGAACCGACATCCGGTTTCACAGGGGCAAACAAGGCGACGCCGCCGGGCGACATATCGATCGTCTGGCAAGGGAACTCACGCCGGTCCTCCAGCATATAACGACCGAGAACCGTAACCTTGACGCGCTGCGTTCGACGGCGGTCGCGCACGCGCGCCAAAACCTGTTCAACGTTTCCTGGCGATTTAGCCGAGGCAACCTGTTTCATCCCAGCACCTGCAAGCCCGAACCAGCAAGCACTATGGCTCCGACGGGTTAATTTCGGCTTAGCAATGCAACCGGAAGTTTTAATATGCGCCCGCCAGTGAATATTCGCATGAATGGATTGGCGCTGGCTCTCTCTCGCGTCGCTGCAACCGGAAATTCAACTTCTGCGGTCTGCGACCAGGCTGTCGGTCGCAATGTGCGAAACGAAATTATGCTCAGCGGCGCGGCTTCCACGAGCCCCATCCAGGCAGACGTCGCCACCGGCGTCAGCGAGCCGATTATGCGCGCGTGTGCTCTGCCAAGATGCCGAAGCGGCAGCAGCAGCATTTCCATATCTGCAGGCGAGCGTCCGGACGGCGCAGCTGCTATGCCCGCAACGACAGGAGCGAGGTCTTCCAGCACAGCGCGCATGATTGCGGCGAGTGCAGGGCGATCGACTTCCTGGAAAAGCGTGGGAAATGAAACTCCCTTTAATTCACGGGTAAACAGGTCTGAAATGCGCGTGCCCGCCACGCGCAGCGGCAAGGTCAATTCGGCATCGACTTCGAGGATAAACGTGTCCTGCAAAATGTCCTTGATTTCTGCTGGATCAATGTCGTCCCGTTCGGGCGCCATTCTACCGGCGCGCAAACTGTCCCAGTAGTCGAACATTTGGCGTGTCACGGACTGTTTCATTTCGGCGCCCCTGGCGGTCGTCCGCCTCGTTATTGTCATGTTTTGACGCGCATTTTTAAGCCGCACGCCGTTCCGTCAGATTGGTTGCCAGAGGCGTGCCGGAAGATTGATCGAATGGAGAGGAATGCCGCGAAGAAATTAACCTTGCGGTCACAACAGGCTTGCAAAGCCGCCGCAGGGGGTGCAATCTCCGGTTGTCCCGGCGTTGACGGCCTGTTCTGCAAATGGCCCGACGACGGGGAAATTGGGCGCTGCGTTCAACCTTTGCTCCAGGCCAGACGCAGCCCCCCGAAGGCCGGAAGGACCAACCTCCGGTTGCATAATTGGGCATGCGCGCCCAACCTGAAAATTGGGAGGACCTGCTCCAGGTCCTCCCTTTTTCATGGCTGCTGTGCGGCCTCCCGAATTTTCGACTATGGGCAATTCCAATTTTACGAGTCGGTCGTGTTGTTTTTGCGTGCGCCGGCGACCCTGCGTCTGTCTCTAAACTCGCAGTCTGCTATAGAGAGGCAGTTTTCGATGGGAGTTCAGGTGGAAAGACAGCCGGTTTTCAACGTGCCCGGCATCGTTCTGGCGTTCATTGCGGCGCTCGTCGTTGTGCATGGCTGGCGCGAATATCTGGCCAGCGATGCGCAGGATGCGTTGGCGCTGGCCACGTTCGGTTTCGTTCCGGGGCGCTGGACCTATCTCATCGACCCGGATGGCGTTGCCGACGTGTTTGCCGGTTTCACAGGTCCGGGGGCGACCGACCGTGAAGAGATCGCACGCTATTTTCTTGGCGACGGGTCGCTGCAATGGTGGACGCCTTTGACCTATGGCGCACTGCACGCCAACTGGGCGCATTGCGGCGTCAACTGCCTGTGGCTGGCCGCTTTCGGTTCGCCTGTGGCGCGGCGGATCGGTCCGTGGCGTTTTGCCGCCCTGTTTGCCGTAACATCTGTGGCCGGCGCGGGCGCCCATTGGCTTTCGCATATCTATGATCTGCAGCCAGTGATCGGCGCTTCGGCTTCCGTTTCCGGATTAATGGCGGCCGCCACCCGTTTCATGTTCCAGTCCGGTGGCATGATCGGGTTGGACAGCCCTCAGGGAACGCGTCCGCCGCTCGTTCCTCTGCCCCGGTTGTTGCGGGATCCTCGCGCTGTGCCATTCCTGCTGGTCTGGTTTGGCGTCAATTTCGTGTTCGGCATCGCTGCCGGGCCGCTTGGGATTACGCCCAGCCCCGTCGCCTGGGAGGCGCATATCGGCGGGTTTCTCGCAGGTCTTTTCATGTTTCATGTATTCGACCCGCCGGCGGTTATAGTCGCTCCAGCTCAAAGGCCGGATATTCCGCCGACGCCCTGAATCGTATGATTCAACCTGCTTTCGCCTCTATCTGACCGACAGCATCAACAACGGCGTCGAACGTCAAAAGGGTCGAGGCATGGCGCGCCTTGTAATCGCGCACAGGCTCCAGCACCGCGATGTCAGCCCATTTGCCCTGCGGCGGGGGGCCATTCTCCTTCAGCATCTTTCGCACGGTGTCGCGGATGTTCCGCAATTCGTCAGGCGTTGAGCCCAGAATGTTGCGCGCCATGATGGACGAGGACGCCTGTCCCAGAGCGCAGGCTTTCACATCCTGGGCAAAGTCGGCGACCCTGCCGTCGCGCATCGCAACGTCGACCGTGACCGTTGAGCCGCAAAGCCTTGAATGGGCGGTCGCGGAGGCGTCCGGTTCGGCCAGCCGGCCTTGCCGCGGAATATCGGCGGCAAGTTCCAGGATACGTTTGTTGTAGACATCGTTCAGCATTGTCAGGCCCTTGCGGGAACTTTAGCGCAGCGCTCGCCTTTTTTGGCAAAGCCGGTCATACTATATAGGCGCAGGGTCCGGGAAACGGAACCACCTCGCGCTGGTTCACCGTATGGTCGGTGGGCGCAACTGGAAGATGAGGCAATTTTTTTCACGTGTGTGGTCCAGCTTCAGGCTTCATGCGTATTCGTTTTGAAGCCAACAAACTGGAGGCGCCACATGGACGCTGTGGTTAAGACCTTAAAGCCGATTTCATCCCGCAACCAATTTGCTGCAGACCCGGCGATCCGTCCCACGCGCGAGGAAGCTGAATCTGCTGTGCGCGTTCTGTTGCGCTGGGCAGGCGACGATCCCGCGCGAGAGGGCCTGATCGATACGCCGAAACGCGTGGTCAAGGCCTATGAAGAATTGTTCAAGGGTTATCGACAGGACGCGGCGCAAATCCTCTCCACAGTCTTCGAGGACGTCGAAGGCTACGACGACATGGTGCTGGTTCGCGATATCCCTTTCGCCTCGCATTGCGAACATCATATGGTGCCGTTTGTCGGCAAGGCGCACATCGCCTATTTTCCCAGCGATGGCGTCGTTGGCCTGTCGAAACTCGCGCGCGTGGTGGAGGTTTTCGCCCGCCGGCTGCAAACGCAGGAGACGATGACTGCTCAGATTACCGAAGCCATTGATGACGCCCTTCGGCCGCGCGGCATCGCGGTGCTGATCGAGGCGGAGCATATGTGCATGTCGATGCGCGGCGTCCAGAAGCAGGGCGCCTCGACGATCACGACGCGGTTTACTGGACTGTTCCGGGAAGAGCCTGCCGAGCAGGCGCGATTTTTCACAATGGTGCGGGGCGTGAAGTAAGAGGTCGGTTGCGAAATCGACGACCCTTTACAACCTGCCCCTGGGTTGAAGTCCCAGGAGCGCCTGACCGATCAATTCGTAATTGGATTGATGCGCCTGGCCCTGTTGCGATGCGGCGTTGATGTCGCGAAACCGGCGCTCGAACGGCTGCGATTCAAAGATCGCCGTCGAGCCAGCGGCATTGTAGAGCGCATCGGCGACCTCGCGCGCTTCATTCATTGCGAACGTCGAGGCAAGCCGCATCCGCGCGCGGTCCTGCAGGTCAAACGGTTCGTCGCGCGTGGCCTGATCCCAGAGGTCGCCATAGATATCCACGACCAGCGCGCGCGCCGCGCGCAGGCGAGCCTCGCTGCGAGCGACTTTGGCCTGCACCACAGCATTGTCGCGCAGCAAAATCTGAAAGCCGGTGGCTTGCGGGGCTTTTTCTCCCGCCAGCGCTTTGAAATCGCGCAGCATGGCGCCGGCAACGCCGAGCGAAACGCCGGCAAAGGCAAGACCGAACATATTGAAATTGCTGAAATGCGAATAGAGCGGACCGTGAACGCGCCGGTCAGCTGCGGCGTCGCGCGTAAACGTATATTCCTCCGGCACAAATAGGTCGGCGACTTCGTAGCTGTCGCTGCCGGTGCCTTTCAGGCCCATTACCTGCCAGACGTCGGTGATGACTGCCTTTGATTTGGACAGCAGCATGGTGCGATCGCGCGGGCGCCCGTCATGCCCTTTGGCGGGTGTAACGCCATCGGCCTCAAAAACCGGGCAATGCGCGCCCAGCCAATGGGCGTGACGACTGCCGCTGGCAAATTGCCAATGCCCGGAAACGCGGTAGCCGCCGGGCGCAATGACAGCTCTGGCCGCGCGGGCGTTCGGCCCCCATGCAACAACGCTATCGTGTCCGCCAAAAATCTCGCGCGCGATAGCAGGGTCAAGATAGGCGGCGACTGTGGATACGCCGCCGGCCTGTCCAACGCACCAGCCGACGCTGGCGTCGCCGGAGGCGACCGCTTCCACAGCGGCGAAAAACGTCAGGACATCGACCTCCTCGCCGCCGACCGACTTCGGCACGAGCATGTGGAAGAGCCTCGCCTGATGCAACTTCGCCAGCAAATCTGCGGGCAAACAGCGTTCGGCTTCAATGCGCGACGCAGCGGCTGCGATATCAGGGGCCAGCGCGCGCGCCGCGCGGTTATGGATAGAGTTGGTTGCATAACGGTTCAGCATGTTTCCGCCCGGTTGATAGCTTCATTTAATCGGCGCGCTGAAGGGCGGCAAGGCAGGGATACGCGAGCAAATATGACGTGGCGCGCTCAGGTGGCGCGCGTGGCGCGTTTCACCGGTTCGATATTGTAAATCTTCGCCGCATTGAGGCCAGGAATGTTGCGCCTGCCTTGATCGGACAGAAATGGAAGCTCAAAAATGGAGGCGGGCGCGTTGGTAGCGAAATGGGGCCAGTCAGAGGCAAACTGCAATTGCGTTCAGCATTGATCATGTCGAGGGTCAGGTTCAACGCGCGCATGTTGGTGCGCTCCATCGACTGCGAGGAATGCCGGCAGTTCTTTGCGGCCAGCGTTCTGGACGCCTTTTTGCGGCGCCGATATTGACCGGCATGTCCGTTTCCTCCTTGGCTAGGCGTTGATTTGTAGGTCATAATCCTTGGCGTCCGGTAAAGGCAAGCGCAGCGCGGGAAGCCGGGTTTGCAACGCCACGGAAACACAGGGCGGGGCTCGTACATGCCATATTCCACGCGCAACGGACTGCGGATTCATTATGATGTCCATGGCGAGGGGCCTCCCATGGTCCTCATTCACGCCAATCCCTTCGATCGACGGTTGTGGCTCTATCAGACCCAGCGCTATTGCGCGCGTTACCGCGTGATCGCGGTGGATTTGCGCGGCTATGGCCTGTCCGACAAGCCGGATACGCCATTCACGCTCGCCGATATGATGGATGATGTGCTTGGCGTATGCGACGACGAAGGCGTTGCAAGCGCCATTTTCATGGGTGTGAGCGTCGGCTCCGGCATTGCAATGCTTGCGGCGCTCGAACATTCGGGGCGCACCAAAGCGATCGTGCTTGTCGGCGGCTCCAGCAGCGGCCCGCAGGATGTTGAAACCATTGTGCGTGGATTGAACCGCGCGACGCTTGGCGACTATCTCCTCAAACTCATGCGCGGATATGTGGCGCCCGGCTTTGCAGACGGGGCGACTGGAGACTGGTTGCTGCGATTGTTCGTCGAACGGGCTGACACATTGTCGCCCGCCTGTATCGCCAGGATTTTTCGTGCGCGGGGTTCCTGCGACATGACCGGACGATTGCCGGCAATTCAGGTTCCGACGCTGGTGGTCAATGGCGAATTCGATAATTCGCTTGGTCGCGGACAGCGGACGGCGTCGCTGATATCGGGCGCGCGCCATGCCGTGATCGCCAATGCCGGGCACGCTTGCGTCATTGAAGACCCCGATGGCTTTGACGCGCATGTTATTCCCTTTTTGCGCGACAACGGGTTGTGGGCGGACTGATCCGCCAAAGGCGCGGCGCCATTGTTTGCGCGGCGTCATTTCGATAACGTCGCAACCAGTCGGGAGGAGATAACATGCACGCGCAGGTCGGGATTATCGGGGCGGGTCCAGCCGGGCTGATGCTGGCGCGCTTGCTGCAATTGAATGGCATTTCCTGCGTGGTGCTTGAATCGCGCTCGCAGGCCTATGTGGAGTCGCGGGTCCGCGCGGGACTCCTGGAACAGGGGTCCGTCGATCTGATGACGCAGACCGGCCTTGACGCGCGGATGCGCCGGGAATGGATGGTGCATGATGGCACCGAGTATATTGCTGGCGGCCAGCGCGCCCACGTTGACATGTGGGACCTGATCCAGCGCCGCATTTATATTTACGGACAGCAGGAAGTTGTTAAAGACATGATCGCGGTCAACACTGCTGCTGGCGTGCCCGTCCTGTTTGAAGCGGAGGCGCGCGAGATCGGCGGACTCGATACAGACCGGCCCTGGATCCGGTATCTTCATCGGGGTATGGAGCAAACGCTGACATGTGATTTTATCGCGGGATGCGATGGCTTTCATGGCATTGCCAGGCCTGCGATCCCCGACGCCATCCGGCGCGATTACGTGCGTGACTATCCATTTGGCTGGCTTGGCATTCTGGCGGATGCGCCGCCAACTTTGCCTGAACTTATTTATTGCCAGAATGAGGAGCGGGGCTTTGCTCTTTTCACAATGCGCTCGCCCAAAGTCTCGCGTTGCTATCTTCAGGTGCCCCCGTATGAGGATGAAGCCAACTGGAGCGATGACAGGATTTGGCATGAACTCAGCCTGCGCCTCGGCAAACATGAGGGCATCGCGCTTTCAACCGGGACAATCACGCAGAAATCAGTCACGCCCATGCGGAGTTTTGTCTCTGAACCAATGCGTCACGGTCGTTTGTTTCTGGCGGGCGACGCCGCGCATATTGTGCCGCCAACGGGCGCCAAGGGGATGAATCTCGCAATATCGGATGTCTATGTTCTTTCTCGCGCGCTGACCGAATTTTACAAGACCGGCGCGACGACGCGCTTTGACTCCTATACCGGGACATGCCTGCGGCGCGTCTGGGGCGCGCAGCATTTCTCCTGGTGGATGACATCAATGATGCACAATCTGCCAGATGAGAGCGCGTTTGACCGCAAACGGCAGCTCGCCGAATTGCGCGCGGTGCTTGGCTCGCGGGCGGGACGAACGTTTTTGGCGGAAAACTACGCCGGTCTGCCTCTGGAAATGTAAGCGCGGGATGAGCGGCGTACGGGCTTTGACTCGGTCGCCAGCGCGGCGCCCGCCAAAAATGCATAGCTGACGCTCAGTCTCGCATATTGCGCTTTTCTCAAAATCAGCGCAATTTTGCGATATGGCTGTCGTACCCCATTCGTCCTTGCCCAGCTCGCCGAATGGCGCAGCCACACCGCGTCTGCGCCAGCCTTTGGCGGATGACCCCACTGACTATGAACATCGTCATTTCGTCAATCTGCTGGCTGCCGCTTTCCTGCTTTCAATAGGTATTGCAACTGTTTGGACTGTTGAGGCGATGGACGAATACGAAAAAGAGCGCATGTGCGTTGAAGCTGGCCGGCGCAATTGTGCGGAACTTGACATACCCCAGCATTGGGGCGTTCGGCTCCTCGGGCGGCGCTGAGGCTGCGTTCAGATGCGTTGGCGTTCCCTCCGCCATTTCTGCGCGGCCCAGCCAATTGCCACAACGAATATGGCAACGAGGGCCTGAGCAGCGGTTACCCATGTTTCGTCAGGCGTCCAGCCGGCAAAATGTGTCCATGCGGGGTCGGAGGTCAGAAGTTCCCCGGCCACCCAGCCCAGCAAACCTGCGCCACCCCACACCAGAATGGGGAAGCGTCGCAGGAGGCCGCTCATCATGCTCGCGCTAAAGACAATGAGCGGCGCGGACAGTAACAGACCGAAGACGATCAGGGCGAGCGAACCTCTCGCCGCAGCGGCGATCGCCAGCACATTGTCAAGCGACATCACCATATCTGCGAGCGCTATGGCGCCGACCGCGCCCCAAAGATCGGTGGATTGAGCCACCTCGTTTTCGTCAGATTCTTCGATCAGCAATTTGATCGCGATCGATATCAGCAGAAGGCCGCCGACAATCTTGAGAAACGGCAAATTAAGCAGGCTGGCGACAAGGGCGGTGAAGATGATGCGCAGCCCCACGGCCGCGCCCGCGCCCAAAACTATGCCTGTATGCCTTTTTTCTGGCGGCAGTGAACGGCAGGCAAGCGCAATCACAACTGCATTGTCGCCGGACAGCAGAACGTTAATCCAGACAATCTCCGCGATCGCAATCCATGTTGTGGAATCAGGAGCCATGGACGATATTTGAACCGCATTGGGCGCGAAGTCGAGACGTCCGGCGCGCATGCGCAGCCATTGCGAGCGCTGCGGCCTCAACCGCGCCCGTCATTTGCGCCAGCGTTGGCAAATGGGCGGCCGCGCCCATTCGCCATTCCGGGCGCCGGGGGCGTGGCCGGGGAATGTGAATGAACCCTGTGGGGACTCCTGAAAGTTCCAGCGAGAGGTACAGCGTCTGATTGCAGACATAGTCTCCCGCGTCGATCGAAAGTTGAGCCCCGGCGCCAGCGCCTTTCAGGACGGTGGCCAATCGGACGGCGGGCCAACGGGCTTTCAGCGCATCACGACCCCCGGGCCGGATTCGGTTCGATTCAGGCGTCTGGCGCGCGGCGTCTTGACGTAGCGGACCCAACCTGTTGAGCGCGCGGGATTCGACGCTCATCGCCTTGCGCCTGCCGGCAAGTCCGAGGTGCACGATCGCGTCCGGCTGGATGTCCCCGATCAGCCGGGCTAATCGTATTAAAGCGCCAGCATAAACGACCGGCAAGGCGCGTGTGACGATCTCGACATCGAAAAGCGCTGCGCGGCGTGATTTTCCGAGACGCGCGATGATGGACAACGTTGGATTGGAGGGCGCGCCGGGGAAAGCGCCAAACGCTGTGACGAGAATCCGAAGCTTAGGCGGAGCTCCTGGAGTTGGATACAAGTTTTATTCCCCAGGTTATGAGAAACGCGGCGACGGAACATTAACCATGATCGCTGTCTCGACGCAATTTCAATTGGAGAAAGTCGGAATGCGCCAAAATTTCTCGAAATTAACCTTTGCCGTCGTCGCGATTAAGAATTCAGCTAGAACTCCTCGCTAATCTCTGTTTCACGGGTCAACGAATTCATCGTTCCCGGCAATTTTTGGAGCTGACCCATGAAGACCCTGTTTGCCCGTTTCCTGAACGACGAATCCGGCGCGACCGCGATTGAATATGGCCTGATCGCCGGCCTCATTTCTGTCGTGATCATCAATGCCGCCACGACTCTCGGCACCAAAATCTCGAACGATTTCTCGAAGGTTGCTTCGAACCTCTGAGGTCAAATCGCATAAAGCGTTTTCAGGCAAAACGGGTATCGCTTGGCGCATTGAAAATGCTTCCGAAATAAAAAAGGATCCGGACCTTGTCCGGGTCCTTTTTAATGCGCTTTTCGGTCCCGCCAATAAAAACCCGGACGCCAGCGGCGTCCGGGTGCTTGATTTTTGCGCAGGTCGAATTCTTACTTGGTGGGCACTTCTGCGACCGTCTTCAGAATGATGGAGGCAATCTGGTAAGGGCAGCCCTGGGAATTGGGACGGCGGTCTTCCAGATAACCTTTATAGCCATTGTTGATGAAGCTATGCGGCACACGGATCGACGCGCCGCGATCCGCGATGCCATAACTGAACTTGTCGATGGCCTGGGTCTCATGGTGGCCGGTCAGTCGCATGTGATTGTCCGGTCCATAGACCGCGATGTGATCCATCCGGTTCTTGTCGAAAGCAGCCATGAGCTTTTCGAAATAGTCCTTGCCGCCG
>CAIZEI010000155.1 GCA_903931945.1 uncultured Hyphomicrobiales bacterium
ACTGATACAATCCGTCATCGCCTCACACGCTCTGCGGGTAGAGGTAGGTCAACCAAGGGCAGAGACTTTCTCTTAGATTCCTAGAAATCTGTCTCACTAACCGGGGCCACCGTAGTTTGTATGGATAGCCAACCCTCGATCGATCGCGTTCGGTCTCTTTACGTCGATTTGTTGTTGAAAATATTGGTCAATACCATTTATGAGGATCCCGCGATGGATCCCTGGCACAAAAAGGACGGTTTCAGTCAGAAAAATCGGGCAATTGGCGAGGATTGGCCACGGTCGGCGCATACCATGGTTGGCGTGGCGCGTTTGCACAATCTGGCCGACCTGGCGCAAGAGGCGATAAAGCAAAATATTCCCGGTGATTTCATTGAGACCGGGGTCTGGCGCGGGGGGTGCTGTATTTTGATGAGTGGCATTCTCGCCGCCTACGGCGACACGACAAGGAAAGTATTCGTAGCGGATTCATTTGAGGGTCTACCCACGCCAAAACCGAAACGTTATATTTGGGACAAAGATGACCCACTCCACAAATATTCGCAATTGGCTGTCTCAATGGAAGAGGTGAAAGCAAACTTTGCAAAATATGATCTACTGAGTTCGAATGTCGAATTCATCAAGGGATTTTTTGACAAAACCCTGCCGACGCTGAGCTCAAATTCCTTTTCATTACTCCGGCTTGATGGCGACATGTACGAGTCGACAATTGTGGCGCTCGAAAATCTCTATCCCAAGTTGTCGCCGGGCGGTTTCATTATTGTCGACGACTACGGTGCGGTGGAGGGCTGCCGGAAAGCGACTGATGATTATCGGCGTGAAAACAATATCGGTGCGACGCTGAATGTTGTCGATTGGACGGGCGTTTGGTGGCAAAAACCTGCTTGAAGCCCCGTTGCGGCGATACTTTGCGCGATCGCATTCCCAAGACCCAGATCGAACAGCCCGAAATAGCCAAGGAAAGCCCATACCACGGCCAGAACGCCGTAGCGGGCTTCGCCAATAGCGTGAATGTAAATGGGGATCGTCAAAAGTGAGAGAGCAAGCGGGAGCGCCGTGCCGAGCAAATTGTAGACGGTATGTTTTCGGGTGCTCACGAACGAATTGGCCTCTTTGAAAAACGATTGCGCCCCGGGAGGAAAACCCGCCATCGATACGGCGAAGGCCGGTCGTCGCGGCGCTCCCAATCCGACGATATCGTCGTCAACCCCGTCGACCGACCTATGCCAGACCGCGCGAGTTCACGCAAACCCTGTTCCCGGACTTGCGTGCGGAGCTCAAGAGGCAACGCCGCAATCCGGTCATACAGGCTGCGCCAGCGCAATTATGGTATCGCGGCCCTTGCGCCGGAGCGCCCGGCGTATCATAGCGGCACCGGGAGCGTCCTTACACGCGTGGGAATGCGAGGTTGCCTGTTGCCGGACGGAACGCATATTGCCGTTATCATCCCCTGTTACAGGTCGAAAAGGCATGTGATGGAGGTTCTGCGCGCGATTCCGCCCGCAGTGACCGCAATCTACTGCATCGATGACGCCTGCCCGGAGCAAACCGGACACTACATTACAGCGACCAATATCGACCCGCGCGTCACGGTTCATGTCCGGCCGGTCAACGGCGGCGTCGGCGCAGCCACCATTGACGGTTACGAAATGGCTCTGGCGCAAGGCGCCGACATTTGCGTCAAAATCGACAGCGACGCACAAATGGACCCCTCGCTAATTCCATTTTTCGTTGAGCCCATCATGTCCGAACACGCCGATTACACGAAAGGCAATCGTTTTTTTAATGTCGAAGACCTCGTCGATATGCCCAGGGCTCGTTTGATCGGGAACATTGGACTGTCGTTCCTGAACAAGTTTTCGAGCGGATACTGGAATGTGTTCGATCCGACGAATGGCTATACCGCCATACATGCGCGCGTTCTGGAGCGGCTGCCGCTCGCCAAGATCGACAGCCGTTTCTATTTTGAATCCGATATGCTGTTCCGCCTGGGATGTCTGAGCGCCTGCGTCAAGGATATCCCGATCGCCGCCAGATATGGCGACGAAGACTCAAATCTGAAGATTCAGAACGTCATGATTCCTTTCTTCGTAAAGGCCGTCAGAAACTCTTTCAAGCGGATTTTCTTTCGCTATATATTGCGCGATTTTGCGATTGCCTCGGTTTTTCTGATGTTTTCGCTCATTTTTCTGACGATCGGGTTTTCCTATGGCTTCTATTATCTCGCCCAATCATGGTTCGGCGGCAAGCTTGCAACGCCGGGACAGGTGATGCTTTCCGCGCTTCCTATCATCGTTGGAATCCAGTTCGGCCTGTCATTCCTGCATTACGACATCGACAGCTCTCCGCGAGAACCGATCCATCCCTATTTGCCCGCCCTGCGTTCGACCGGGACGACGACCGATGCCGCTTCATCGAACTAGTCATCGCCTCGCGCTGGCGGTCCTGGCCATTCTCATCAGCGCCTATGCCATTGCGACATCGCCATCCCAGCCCTTCACAACGCCAGACTCAATTCTGTATCAGAACTTCTCTGTTACGATCACCGCGATCTATCCTGTTTTCTTGAGACTGATACCGGCTTCATTGTTGGTGTTTGCGCAAACTCTGTTATTGCTTGCCTCTGCCGTCTGGCTGGCGTTTGAACTGGGGCGCGCAACGCACCCACTGGCGGCGCCGCTGTGCCTTGCGGCGATCGCACTCAATCCCGGAATGCTTGGCTTTGCCCGCAGCATATTGTCTGAAGGTCTGTTTGAACCTCTGCTGTGCTGCTTTCTGGCGCTCAGCATTCGCTATCTCAGGTTCCCCTCGCCCTCCTGCGCAGCGGCGATTGGCGCACTGGCGGGCCTGTGCGTTTCAACGCGTCCCATCGCCTATCCTCTCGTTCTATCGTTCATTGTCATGGCGCTGCTCGCGCGCTCGCTCTCCCTGAAGGCGGTCCGGCCAGCGCTTGTCCTGGCGCTTGCCGGCGCTGTCGGGGTCATTGGCGCCGAACGCATCTATTCCAGAGCCTTGCATGGCGGTGAACTGACGACGATTGCGGGCAAGCATCTTTACGCCAAAGCCGCTTTGCTCTCGCTGCCGGATGACGCGAGCCATGCCGCCCCCGCCTCGTCCGATCCTGAGGACATCCTGCGATCCGGACTGACCACCGATTTCGAGCCCATCCGCGCCCTGCTGAACGCGCATCGCGACGAAATTCCCTATCCTGTCCTGGAATCGTTTTATGAAGGCTGTCTGCAACTGGAGTGCATTCAAAGTCTCCGGGATAAAATCCCGCTTTCCGAAGCGAGATTCAATGACATTCGATTCAGGTTGGGGCTTGAGCGAATTCTTCAGGCGCCACTCCAGTTTTTCCAATTGACCTGGCAAAATTACAAGGACCTTTGGGTGTTGTTTCCCAGAGGTTATCCGGCGTTTGCGCCCGTGGTGGACGCCTTTATCGCGACGAATCGCCCGCTGCCATTCGAGGCATCGATCCCCCCTTTCCTGCTGACGCCCCGGCCGGCCTCGAATTTGGCCTATATCGTGCGTCCAGCCTTTATTGGCGTCGGTGCGCTCACGCATCTTGCTTTTCTGGCGTCGACGATTCTTTTGTTCATGCCACGCGCCACGCCAGGGCCTGCAACCCGCATCGCGGGGCTGGCCGCGACCGCCATCGTACTGGTATTTACGTTCAACGCCTTTACCGGCGTGGGCGGACCGCGCTACATGATGGGCATGTGGCCAGCCATCGTCCTGATGCTGGCGGCCATCGCTGCTCCTGTCTTCAAGACGATCGGACCTGATGACGGCGAGGCCGCGCCTGATGCCTAAACTGCTGCTGATCGAATTGAACGAGTTCAATCCGGACCTCATTCTGGATGTTTCCCGAAAGCTCGGGCTGAAAAATCTCCCAAAACTTCTGGCGCTCCCGCATTGCGCAACGACAACGCAGGACGAAATCGAGCATCAAGGCCTTGACCCCTGGGTTCAGTGGGCGAATGTCCACAGCGGGCTCCCCTCGCACCAGCATGGCGTCAGGCGGTTGGGCGACACCGCGCGGCAAACGGCGCCGCAGATATGGAACCGGGTCGCTGCGATGGGCTATTCGTGGGCCGCTTGGGGCGTAATGAACGCGCCGCGCGGGGATATGCAGGGCTGCAAGCTGTATGTCCCAGACCCATGGTCCTACGATGAACGCGCCACCCCCCCGCAACTCGAAACGCTGCTGGCGTTGCCGCGCCACATGGCGACCCATTATCTCGACCCCGGCGCCTCAAAACTGCTGCTGTCGACGCTCCGCTCGGCGAGCTACTTCCTGCCGCCGTCGCAATGGCCGATCGCCGCGCGATTTGCGGCCAAACTTCTGTCGGGCATAGCTGCCTGCGGCGCCAATGTGCACACATTTGCCGGTTTGCTCGACTATCTTGGGGCGCTGGTTTTCCTGCGCGAGAAAATGCGCAGCAAACCGGATCTGAGCGTCATTTTTCTCAATCTCGTGGCGCATAGCCAGCATCATTTCTGGACTGCGGGCCGCGATTACGACCAGCGACTGCTCTACGCAATTCGGGTCGCCGACGCGATTGTCGCGCTGCTGCTGGAGTCTCTGGACCCAGACGAGGCTGTGATCTGCATGAATTCCATGCGTCAGGAAAATGTTGCCGGTCGGGGATTTTTTGTCTACCGGCAGATCGATCCGGACAGAACCATCAACCGGCTTGGGGTTGCCGGCGGTACCGTCCAGCAATGCATGACAAACGAATCGCATATCCTGTTTGACACAGTTCAGGAGGCTGACGCCGCCGAACAGCAATTGCGTTCGCTCACGCTCGGCGATGGGAGCCCGCTTTTGTTCTTAGAACGCGACCATCCCACAAAAGTCTTTGCGCAAATCTGCATTGACAATCCGGTTCCGCCGGACGCCCGGATCGTCGGAACCGGGATTGACGTCGCGTTCTACGACCTCTTCGCGCTGGTGTGCGAGCGCACAGGCGCGCACACGCAGACCGGCGATCTCTATTATAAATCCATTGATATCGGGCCGGGCCCCCTGTTCAACCATCAGATCGGCGATCTCATTGTTGATCATTTCAAAAATGGAACACACCGTAACGCGGTCGTAGAGACCGTTTCAAATCAGGAGGCATGATGGCGATGACGGGTTTGGAGTATTTGAATGTTCCAGCGAAAGAGAGACGCTAGACTGAGGCAAGTTCACCGACCGGAATAGAGCGAGACACCCTCCCGATACTTGACCGCCACTGAATCATCCGGCAGGGAAGGCCAAGGCATTTGTTTTTGCGAAGAAATCCTGCTCATTGTCGATAGTCGCCTTTACATTGGCGTCGATCTTCTCAAGGTCATGCGGGCGTTCATTCGTGTGAGAGATATCGACTCGTGGCTGAAACCATTAAATCGCTGCAATATGGGCGCGCCTGCGCCGCGATCGCTGTTGTGGCCCACCACTCGGTAGCCGCCGCGACCGCATTTGTCCCTTCTCATTTGCCGTTGGCTGCCATTCCCCTGTACCGAGGCTACCTTGGCGTGGATTTTTTCTTTGTCTTGTCGGGCTTCATCATCATGCATGCCCATGCGAACGACCCGAAATCTCCAACATCCGCACTTGTCTATATCAAAAAACGACTACGCCGTATTTACATTCCCTACCTGCCTATTTCCATATGTCTGGTCGCTTTGTATCTCCTGCTGCCGAATGTTTCTCAAGGCAACCGGGATTGGGGACTATTGACATCCATGACGCTGATCCCGACGGAACATCCACCCGCTATTGCAGTTGCCTGGACACTGATCCATGAAATGATTTTTTATAGCCTTTTTCTAGTTTCATATTTTACCGGCAATTCCATGCAGCTTATTGTTGTCTGGCTCGCTGCCATTCTCGGGAAATGGTCACTCGGCTGGACATCCGGTGTTCCGTTCGCAGAGTTTCTCCTATCACCGTTGAATATTGAATTCATTGTGGGAATGGGGCTCGCCCAAGCCTATCCGCGTGTACCGAATCATATGTCCAAACTGTTGATTTACTGTGGACTTGTCGCCGTCGTCGGTTATTTCTATTTCTTTGACGCGGAGTCGAATCGAGTTTTGTTCGGTATATCATTGGCTCCCATTGTGCTCGGAATTGCCGTTTTGGAACGACAATCCAGATGGGCGCCAATCGGAGGGTGGTTGATACTCGGGAACGGCTCTTATTCGATCTATCTGGTTCATGCTACGGTCGTTTCAATCGCGGCCCGCCTTTCGGCGGCAGCAATGCTCTCATTGCAAATAACACTTCCGCTTTGCATCCTGGCGGGCGTCATCGCCGGACTCGTCTATCACTTTGGCGTCGAGAAGCCTTGCACCCGCCTCGTTTACCAAATGACCGTGACCAAGCCCTAAAAGCACACGCGCCTGTGCTTTTTCACGCCACTCACCACGCCTATCATTTCCCCGGCGTGAATCCTGCTTCGCTTAGCATCTTGCTCGCAGCTTCACTCTTGATGAAACTCACCAGCGCCGAAGTGGCGGCGGCATCGGCAGGTTTCGCGCCCGTCGCGACACGGTAGACAATTGGCGTCGAAATTTCAGCCGGCGTCAGGCCAAGGATATCGATGCCTTGAACGGGCAGCAGCTCTCCATACTGCTGCGCGCCGATTTCGGCTTCGCCCCTCGCGATGGCCTCGCCAACCGAACCGCGAATGACATGGCCCTGCGCTTTTGCCTTGACCAGGTCGGCGATCCCCAGCTTTTCCATCGACGCCATGAAAAACCCGCCGCTGGTGCCCGAGCTATAGGCGATCGTCCCCGCGTTCTGCATCGCTTTCTTGAGGGCGTCCGGGGTTGAAATATCGGGCCTGGCGGCGCCTGCTTTCACAGCAAGCGCGACGCGCGAGGTTACGAGGTTTGCCGCCGAGCCCGCCATCAGCGTTCCGGCCTTTTCCATACCCTCAATATCAGCCGCTGATTGCAGCGTCACATCGAGCGCTTGCCCCTCTTTGGCCGATTTGATCGCCGCTTCGCCGTTTACAAAATCGAGCGTGACCTTATTGCCGGTGGTCTTTTCAAACGCGGCGGCGATAGCCTTGGCGGCGGGCCGCAGCGCCGGGCTCGACACCAGCCGCAATTCGCTCGCCGAGGCGCCTGATACGATTGCGCCGAGCGTCGCGCCCGCAAGCGCCGTCAATACCTGAAATGAACGAGTTCTGTTCATCGATGTCTCCCCTGTGCATCCCGCCTATGGCTGGCGGTTGCGCTCAGGCAAGCCTATCACGCTCCCGTTTCGGCGCGAAGCTCCCTTGGCAGCGGAAAGAACATGTTTTCCCGGGCTGTCGTCACGACCTCAAGCGTTACGTCATAGCGTTCGCGAAAGGCTGCGACGATTTCATCGATCAGCGTTTCGGGCGCCGAAGCGCCAGCTGTCAGACCGACGCTTTTGACGCCCGCCAATGCGGGCCAGTCAATATCCGCCGCGCGCAAAGCCATCTGCGAAATGCGACAGTCCCAGCGTTCGGCGACTTCGCGCAACCGCAGGGAATTGGACGAATTGCCCGAGCCAACCACAATCATCGCCTCGACGCGCGGCGCAACAGCCTTGACCGCCTCCTGCCTGTTGGTCGTGGCGTAGCAGATATCGTCTTTCTGCGGCGCTGCGATATCGGGAAACCGTCGCGTCAAAGCCGCAATGATCGCTGCGGTGTCGTCGACCGAAAGCGTCGTCTGTGTGACATAGGCCAGATCTGCGGAATCGGGGAGCGTCAGTCCTTCGACATCCCCGACAGTTTCGATCAACTCAATGGCGCCCTCAGGCAGTTGGCCCATGGTGCCAACAACTTCCGGATGTCCGGCGTGGCCGATCAGCAGGATGCGCCGCCCGCGTTTAAAATGCGCCATCGCCTCGCGATGCACCTTGGTCACCAGCGGACAGGTTGCATCGATGCCGGTGAGACGCCGCGCGCTGGCGGCGGCTGGAACGTCTTTGGGCACGCCATGGGCGGAAAAAATCACTGGCGCAGCGCCATCGGGGACCTCATCGAGTTCATCGACGAAGATCGCGCCCTTGGCCTTCAGATCGTCCACGACATATTTGTTGTGCACGATTTCATGGCGCACATAGACCGGCGCGCCGTATTTTTCGAGCGCCCGCTCCACTGTATCGATGGCGCGCACGACGCCGGCGCAAAAACCGCGCGGCGCGCACAGAAGAAGCAGGAGCGGTGGTTTGGACATGCCGCTTTTTGCGCCAGAGCGCGCAGCGATGCAAGCGTTTCGAGCCGCTATTTGTCGGCGACCTGCTCAATCCCCGCCGCTTGCCAGAATGCGCGCGCATCCGGCGAGGCGAGAAATTTCAGCAATTGCAGCGCCGGTTCGGGCGCAGCATTCGCAGCCGGAACACCCGTGTCGTAATCAAGATAGGCCTGAACGGCGGCCGGAACCGGGCCCGCCAGCACAACGCCTTTGGCGCGCGGGATTTCGCTGACGTTGAACAGGCCAAAATCAACTTCGCCACTGGCGATCAGCGCCTGCCCCTGCGGCGACATCACTGCCTTGGCCCGCACGGCGTCCGCAACGCCGGTCTTTTCAAGCACTTTTTGCACGGAAAGCCCGCTCAATCCACCGGTGGTGGCGTCGCTATAGACGATGGCTTTGGCGTCGAGCAGCATCTTTCTGAAGGCCTCCGGCGTTGAAAAATCATAACGCGGCCCCGCCTCACGCGCCGCCACGCCGACCCCGACGCGCGCGAGCGGATGCGCCGAACCCGAGCGCAATCGACCCTCTTTCGCCAGGACTGCGAGAAACTGCGCCGGAATCACATAGGCTTCAAAGGGTTCGCCAGCATCGATTTTCTGCTGGATCACCGCAGGATTGGCGAATGTGAAATTCACGCGATGCCCGGTCTTTGCAGAAAAGGCTTCGCCTGCGGCCTTTTGCGGGGCTGCAACGGCATTGCCGCTCAGAACGCGGATTTCGTCAGCCTTCAGGGGGAAGGCTGCAAATACGAACACGATCGGCAACGCGAGAATTCGCAGCATGGTCCCCTCCCTCGGTCAGCGTGACAATAGCACAGGCGCACTATTGCGATATTTCCGCATCCGGCAAGCGCTGGCCCGCCGCCCCTTGCCAAGCGGGCCATCACGGCCCAAAAAACAGCATGTTCCAAGCGACGATTTTCACACTCTATCCCGAAATGTTTCCCGGTCCGCTCGGATTTTCCCTATCCGGCGACGCATTGTCGCGTGGCTTGTGGTCGCTGGAGACGTTCAATATTCGCGATCACGGTCTTGGCAAACATCGCGCGGTCGACGATACGCCAGCGGGCGGTGGACCGGGCATGGTCATCCGCGCCGATGTCCTCGCCACAAGCCTCGATGCGGGACTGCCTGCGTCCGATCCACGGCCCAGACTGCTGATGTCGCCGCGTGGACAACCGCTGACGCAGGCGCGCGTCCGCGAATTGACCGCAGGCGCCGGCGTCATTCTTGTCTGCGGGCGCTTTGAAGGCGTTGACGAGCGCGCGATCGAAGCGCGCGGGCTCGAGGAAATTTCGATCGGCGACTATGTGCTGTCCGGCGGCGAAATTGCGGCGATGACGCTGCTGGACGCCTGCGTGCGTTTGATTCCGGGTGTGATGGGCAAGCTGGAATCGGGCGGCGAAGAAAGTTTTGAGCAGGGGCTGCTGGAATATCCGCAATATACGAGGCCGCGCGAGTTTGAGGGTCGGCCCATTCCGCCGGTGCTGCTCAGCGGCGATCACGCGAAAATCGCCAGATGGCGCCGCGTGCGATCGGAAGAACTTACGCGTCAGCGCCGGCCCGATTTGTTGCCCGGCAAACCCTTTGGCGATTGAATCTAGCAACGCATCAGGGAGAGAAAAATGATCAGGATACGCATGGTTCCCGCCTCGCCTTTCGTGCGCAAATGCCGCATCGCCGCCGCGCATCTCGGCCTCATGGACCGGGTGATATTTATCGATGCGCCCGACGATCGCGACAACGCGCTGCGGAACAACAATCCGCTCGGCAAAATCCCCATCGCGCTGCTGGAGAACGGCGAGGCGCTGTACGACAGTCGCGTCATTCTCGAATATTTCGATTTTTTGGCGGGCGGCGGACGGATCATCCCCGGCGATCCCGCGCGCCGCTTCAAAACGCTCACGCATCAGGCGCTGGCCGATGGCGTCATGGATGCCGCCGTCCTGCTCGGCTACGAGACGCGCTTTCGCGAACCGCATCAGCATTCCCCCAAATGGATCGCCCTTCAGGAAGGCAAGATCGCCACCGCGCTCGACTTTGCCGAAGCTGCGCCCGACATTCACGCCATCGCCGGCGATATCGACGTCGGCCATATCGCGCTGGCCTGCGCGCTCGGTTTTCTCGATCTGCGGCGCGGCGGCGGCTGGCGCGAAAGTCGTCCCGCGCTGGTCGCATTCCTCGAGCGTTTTGCGGGGCAGGTTCCATCCTTTGCGGCGACAAAAGCCGCGCGGTGAAGCGATTTTTTCCAGGGCGTGACAGCTCCACAATGGGTGACGCGAGCCATTGGCGCATTGTAGCTGCTTCTGGATTTTTTGGAAAAACTCTTGAGCCCGGCGGCATTTTGCATACAGTGTGTGCAATCGGGAACGAAGGCCAATGCCAGACGAATATCCCTCTGTCTCCGTCCGGCTCTCGCCGGACCTGATGAAAACGCTCGACGCGGTCGCCCGCAAATGCGGCAGAACGCGTTCGGCCATCGTCAAGCAAGTGTTGCAGACGCATCTGGCGCGCGATTATGCGGATGCCGCAGCGCGCAAGAAACGCCTTGACGGGCTGATGCAATTCGCTGGCGCCGGCGCCAAACTTTCGACCTATACATCCACCGGAGATGTGGACGCCACAATCAACCGCCTGCGCGGCGAGGATTGAAAGCCTCGCGAGCGCGCGCGTCTATATTGATTCCAATATCCTGATTTATTTCGTCGAAGATGTCGCGGGCCTGGGCGAGCGAACGCGCGCCCTGTTCGGAGCCCTGCACGCGGGACATTGCGAAATCTTTACCAGCGAAATCACGCTTGGCGAATGCCTGTTCCGTCCGCATCGCGACCGGAA
The DNA here is from genome assembly GCA_903931945.1 of uncultured Hyphomicrobiales bacterium. Lineage (GTDB taxonomy): Bacteria > Pseudomonadota > Alphaproteobacteria > Rhizobiales > Beijerinckiaceae > Terripilifer. The sequence goes on from CAIZEI010000155.1 coordinate 11,067, forward strand.
TGCCAAGCTTATAGCGATCTATGAAGATTTTTTTGGCGCTGAGGACATCGCGAACATACCTGTCCATCGCGACATCATCCGCGCCGCCGCCGCGCTGGCGGCAGTTTCGAACCTGAAAATGCTCGACGCGATCCACATCGCCTCGGCTGTTGCCGGTGACTGCGCGATCTTTGTCACCAACGATGCGCGAATCCGGTCCGTTGAGGGTTTGCGCGTTCTTCAGTTTGCGGATGTCGACGAGACGGGCGCGAGCGAGGGATAGGGATAGCGTTGGTGGGAGGGAGAGGCTGGAGCCGGCTGCGCGCGACTATCTGGAGGAATGGACAAACTGTCGCTCTAATTCCCCCATCAATGGGCAACGATCAGGCCCGTGCCGTCCGCCTGGATTTCTGTTTGATTTCGCCAATCCCGCCAGGGCTTGCTGTCTCGCCCTCGGGAAAGGTCACCAGCAATTGCAACTCGCAGCCAAGCGCGCCGATATAATCGCGCAATGTCGAGAGCTTCATATCCGAGCGCTTTTCAAGCCGTGAGATATAGACCTGCTTGCCGCCCACACGGCGCGCGACTTCGTCCTGAGTGATCGACCTGGACTGGCGCAACTCACGCAGCGCCGTTTCCCCGGCGATCCGTTCCTTCGATCGAGCAGCGATTTTCGCGCGGCGCGCTTTTGGCAGGGTGGCGAGGATGTCGCGGACGGGAATGGGGCGATAGTTGGCTTTCATGTTTTCTGCGCCGCGACAACAAATAGCGCGCGTGTTCTTCGAAACGGGTGTCGGCCCGGGCGATCAGGCGATTCTCCCGCGACGCGGGAGAAGGGGACCGACAGGCCGGATGAGGGCGGCGGCAGCGAGTCAAAACGGCGATGTTGAGCGCGTTTCATCGCCCTCACCCCGGTGCTTCGCACCGACCCTCTCCCCGTAAGAACGGGGCGAGGGTTGGCGCGCGCCCGCAAAAAATCGCGCCCCCGCGCTGCGCGCTCCGGGCCACGTCGCCCTCCAGGAGCGACAGAAAGGTGCGCGCCGAGCGGGGCGCCCAAGCACCGCTATCCCCCGATTTTCTCGGAATGGGCGGCGGCGAGACTCTCAAAACCGGTCATTCCCGCCAGCGTCAGGACACGTCCCATCCCCCACCCCGCCGAAGCCATGCTTCGGCTGATCTCCCCATCAACAGGGAGGGCAGCACGCGCCGCCGCATGTCTCCAAAAAATCACAGCCCCTCGAACAGCGCCGTCGACAGATAGCGCTCCGCAAAGCTCGGGATGATGATGACGATGTTCTTGCCTTCCATGCCCGCGCGCGAGCCGACTTCAATGGCCGCAGCAACCGCCGCGCCGGAGGAAATTCCGACCGGAATGCCCTCGAATCGCGCCAGGTGACGCGCTGTATCGAAGGACGTCTGATTGCCCACAGTCACGACTTCATCGATGACGCTGCGATCGAGAATGGCGGGCACAAACCCCGCGCCAATGCCCTGAATTTTGTGCGGGCCGGGCTGGCCGCCCGAGAGCACGGGCGAATCCTCAGGTTCGACGGCGATGATTTTCACCGAAGGCTTTTTGGCCTTCAGCACCTGACCGACGCCGGTGATCGTGCCGCCGGTGCCAACGCCCGAGATCAGCACATCGACCTCGCCCTTGGTGTCGTTCCAGATTTCAATCGCTGTCGTATTGCGATGAATCTCGGGATTGGCGGGGTTTTCAAACTGTTGCGGAATGATCGCGCCAGGCGTTTCAGCGACAATCTCGTTGGCTTTGGCGATGGCGCCTTTCATGCCTGCGGGGCCAGGCGTCAACACGAGTTCGGCGCCGAGCAGCGCCAGCATCTTGCGGCGCTCGATCGACATGGTTTCGGGCATGACCAGTTTCAACTTGTAGCCGCGCGCGGCGGCGACGAAAGCCAGCGCAATGCCGGTGTTGCCAGATGTGGGTTCGACCAGCACGGTCTTGCCCGGAATGATTTTTCCCGCAGCCTCAAGCGCGTCGATCATCGCAACGCCAATACGATCCTTCACGCTGGCGATGGGATTGAAAAACTCCAGCTTGGCGAGCAGATTGGCCTTGACGCCTTTTTCTTTTGCCAGTCGGTTGAGGCGCACCAGCGGCGTATCGCCAATCGTGTCGGTGATGCTGTCATAGATGCGGCCGCGGCCCGAAGTCTGCTTGGTGGACATGGCAAAATCTCCCTGGCTGCGGCGGAGCTGATGTGTCCCACCGCTTTTTGGTATTTGCTTTATATCACAAAACTCAGATGGTGAAATCGGATTTGATGTCGAGCTTGCCGAAGACTGCGCCCGCTTGCGCGCGCGCGCAGAGTTCATCAACATCGATCCGGTCCAGCGCCGCCAGAAATCCGGCGCCGGCTTCACAGACGAGCGGCGTGATAACAGCTTCAATCAGGCGTGAACCGCCCTCGTTGTTTTCATCGCCCGCTTCAAAGGCGGCGCGCACAATATCGCCCGCGCTGATGCGGCGACGTTCGCGCGCGAGTTCATAACCGCCGCGCGGGCCACGCACGCCCTTGAGAATATTGGCGCGCACCAGAGCCTGCAACAGCGTTTCAAGATGGCGCGGCGGCAATTGATGGCGCGCAGCCAGCGCTTTGGCCGCCACTGGCTGGGGCCGCGCGTGAATCGCCACATCGACAACCGCCGCAATGGCCAGCAGCGCCCGGTTTGGCAGCAGCATCATGATTTTGACGCTCCACCCGTGGAGCCAAAGCCGCCAGCGCCGCGCGCACTGACGGAAATGTTCTTCGTTTCAAACAGTTCAGCCTGCGCAACCGGTGCAACAATCATCTGCGCAATACGGTCGCCGCGCGATATCTCGAACGGCCTGTCGCCATGATTGATCAGGATGACGCCGATTTCCCCGCGATAGTCAGCGTCAATGGTTCCGGGCGCATTCAATACGGTGACGCCATGTTTGAGCGCCAGCCCCGAACGCGGGCGCACCTGCGCCTCGAAGCCGTTGGGCAATTCAATGGCGAGCCCCGTCGGCACGAGCTCATAGGCGCCCGGTTCGATAACCACCGTCGATCCCGCCGCGACGGCCGCCATGAGATCGAGCCCTGCGGCGCTGTGCGTTTGATAGGCAGGCAAAGGCAAGCCTTCTCCATGCGGCAAACGCTTGACATGAATCTGCACGCTCAAGAGCCTGACCCCCCGATCCGCTCCGCCAGCGCTGCAATCAGCCGCGCCGCAACCTCTTCCTTGCGCATCCTGGGCCAGGAGTCGACCCCCTTTGCGTCAACCAGATGCACCGTATTCAGATCGCCCCCCAGTACGGCATTTTCCGGGCTAACGTCATTGGCGACAATCAGATCGCAGCCTTTCTTTGAGAGTTTTTCACGCGCGTGATTGAGAATATCGTCTGTCTCCGCAGCAAATCCAACCACCAAAGCGGGCCGTTGCTGCTTGCGACCGCCAATGGCGGCAAGAATATCCGGGTTCTCGACAAGCATGAGCGCGGGCGGGCCGGAGGCGACCTTCTTCAGTTTGCCTGCGGCGGGCGCAGCGGCGCGCCAGTCGGCCACAGCGGCGGCGGCAATAAAAATGTCCGTCGGCATCGCAGCTTCAACCGCCGCCAGCATTTCAGCGGCGGTTTCGACATGGCGCATGTCGACCCCGACCGGATCTGGAATGGACACCGGACCGCTGATGAGCGTCACATCCGCGCCCGCCCATGCCGCCGCCTGCGCAATCGCGTGGCCCTGCTTGCCCGAGGAGCGGTTGGCGATATAGCGCACGGGATCGATGGGTTCATGGGTCGGGCCCGACGTGATTACGACGCGTTTACCGGCGAGCGCTCCCGATGTCGCGAGCACACCCGCCGGCAGAGGAATGGCGGTTGGCGATTGCAGGGCTTTTTCAACCGCCGCGACAATATCCAGCGGTTCGGCCATGCGGCCCGGCCCATATTCGCCGCAGGCCATTTCCCCTTCGTTGGGGCCAACAAACGCCATGCCGTCGGCTTTCAGCCTGGCGATATTGCGCTGCGTTGCCGGGTGCAGCCACATCCGCAGGTTCATGGCGGGGGCGGCGAGCGCGCGCGTGTCGGTCGCCAGCAGCAGAGTAGAGGCAAGATCGCCGGCGAACCCATTCGCCGCTTTGGCCAGCAGATCGGCAGTGGCGGGGGCGATAACAATCAAATCGGCGTCGCGCGAGAGTTCGATATGCCCCATGCGAGCGTCATCATCGAGCGAGAAAAGGTCCTGCCGCACGGGCTCGCCGCACAGCGCCGCCAGCGACAGCGGCGTCACAAATTTCGCGCCCGCTGGCGTCAGGACGGCGTGGACGCTCGCGCCGCGCTCCTTTAACCGGCGCACAAGATCAAGCGCCTTGTAGGCGGCGACGCCGCCGCCAACGATGAGCAAAATGCGGCGCGAGGCGAGGGATTGCGGGATAGAATGGCTCACGCTGAAATCACTCCGGACGCTCCACGCCAAATCCCGCATTGCAGCTGTTGAATACACTGGAACGCGCGCCTGCGCCAATGGGGGAAATGTCTTCTCCCCATCGCGAGCCGCAGAAGCCTGAAAATTTTGCGCAATTCATCATGCGAATTTCACGGGCCAGCCATGTTCCCAGCACCCTTTCTCGCAGATGCGAAAGGCGTATTGTGCATCGCACAATGATCAGTTCGAGCTTTTGACAGCTTGTGATCGCAACAGGACACTGACAATGCAGGCCAGAACGTTCAATACCGCAATGAATATGGCCGTTTTCAAACCGGCGCGATTCGATTTGAACGGCGTATTGCGCCAGATTTCCGACATCTTCGCGGCCGTTGGCGAGGGCATACGGGCGTCTGACCGCTATTGCGACTTAACGAGCGAGGGCGTGCCGGCGAACGTCGCTGTGCGCAAGGCGTTCGATCATGTGTGGAATGAGATCCACAACTCATAACGCTTTGCCACCGCCTCGGGATTCACTGGGTCAGGATCGGGCCACCGCGAAGATCGGAATTTGCTCCGCACTGAACGCCCTGAATCGTGAAGAAGAAATCCTGCGATTGCCAGTCGCCGTCCGTGAGCCCACCGGACTTCCACGGCGTATCTTCAAGCGCCCAGTACGTGACCTGACCGCACGGGATGAGCGTCGTGATCGTCGGGGTGCTGCCAAGCGGTATCTGCACAGCGCTGGTCGGCGGCTGAGGGATGGCGCTTTGGCTCACGAAAAGCGAGTTCGACGTGCCCGGATCATTCGTCGCCGAGGTCCAGGGCGAACCGATGGGGTTTACTGTATAGGCGTAGCTTGAGCATCCCGGCGATACGCATGTCGGTGACGAAAACGTTTCCATCAGATTGTACCGGGGCGAGGTCTGCAGCGATCCGTTGGAGGATTGGACCGTCGACCCCGCAGCAATGCAGGTGATATTCGTCAGCGGCTGCGTTGGATCGGGCGTCTGGCCAGCCGGACAGCCCGAGGGGCTGACTGTCTGCACGAGATAGGCATTGTCATATGCCGAGCCGAGAGACACCGCCTCGATTGATCCGGATATGAAGTTTCCGTTCGAGTCCCACAGCGCCGTCGTACCGTCCGGGAATGTGAAGGTAATCGAGCCTGAAGGTCCCGAACCCGATAGATTTGTCGGCTGATATGTGTAGGTCGCTATGACGCTGTCGCTTGTGGCGCCGACGTTGTGAACGAAAAATTGCAGCGATTTCCAATAGGCGCATCTCGCCGTTGTCGCCACGATCTGGGCGGACGTGGGCATGTTCTGGGACTGGAGCGCAGCGGTCGCGGTGATGGTGAACGTCCCGAGGTTCGGAAGCAGCGAGGACGTCGGCGCCGCGATTGAACCGGAAATTGTTGCCTTATATTTGGCCGGGGAGGTCGAGGTCGCCGGCGTAAAAACAAAGTTTTGGGATGAGACGGTGACGTCAGCGAGAGGCCCGATGACTGCTGACAGGTACTGGCTCGTCTGCGCATCCGTCGGCCCGGACGGACTCGTCCCGAGCGCAGCAAGCACGGCGTTGTCAGCCGCAGCCTGGAGTTTGGTTCGTCGCGAAATGAAATGCGAGTAATCGACCGCCGCCGTGACCGAAAGCGCCAGGGGAAGCAACGCCATGGCGAAAGTCGTTGCGAGGCCGCCGCATCGGTCTCGGCCAAAATCGGCCACGCGCGATTTGAACATTGGTTTCATATCGCAAGCTTCCCTCAATGTTCCACCAAAACAACAGGCGCAGACATTCAATTCCGCATGACGTTTGATGTTCTTTCTTCAACAGGTTGATGAGAATTCCCAATGTCGTCGATTTTAACGATCTACGCCTTAAGAAAGCTTTAGCCTGTCACCAGGCGAACTTCCCTCCCATTTCAATTGCCTCTCCCCGCCCTTCAGCGTAAAGCACGCTCATGAAATTCCTCGATCAGGCCAGAGTTTACGTGCGTTCGGGCGATGGCGGCGCGGGCGCCGTCTCGTTCCGGCGCGAGAAATTCATCGAATTCGGCGGCCCTGACGGCGGCGATGGCGGGCGCGGCGGCGATGTCGTGGCGATCTGCGTCGATGGCCTCAACACGCTGATCGACTACAGATATCAGCAGCATTTCAAGGCGAAAACCGGAATGCATGGCATGGGCCGCAACCGCGCCGGCCCGCGCAGCCCCGATATTGAGATGAAAGTGCCCGTCGGCACACAGATTTTCGATGAGGACAACGAAACCCTGCTTGCCGATCTCACGGAGGCCGGGCAACGCTATGTCATCGCCAAGGGCGGCAATGGCGGCTTTGGCAACGCCCATTTCACCACCTCCACCAATCGCGCGCCCCGCCGCGCCAATCCAGGCCAGGTGGGCATCGAGCGCACCATCTGGCTGCGCCTCAAACTGATCGCCGACGCCGGGCTTGTCGGCCTGCCCAACGCCGGCAAATCGACGTTTCTGGCGACCGTCAGCGCGGCGCGTCCCAAAATCGCCGATTACCCCTTCACCACCTTGCATCCCGGCCTTGGCGTCGTGCATATCGACGAGCGCGAATTCGTGCTGGCCGATATCCCCGGCCTGATCGAGGGCGCGCATGAAGGCCTTGGCCTTGGCGACCGATTTCTGGGTCATGTCGAGCGCTGCCGCGTGCTGCTGCATCTGGTCGACGCCACGGGCGAGCACGCCGGAACCGCCTATCGCATCGTGCGCCGCGAACTTGAGGCCTATGGCCACGACATCGAATCCAAGCCGGAAATTGTCGCCCTGTCGAAAGTCGATGCGGTCGATGAGGCCACCCTGAAACTTCAGACCGAACGCTTGAAACGCGCGGTCCGCGCTTACGGGCCGGAGCCTGCCGCAGGCGAAAAACGGCGCCCGCCGCTGATGCTGTCCGCCGCCACGAACAAGGGCGTCGCGGAGGCCTTGCGCGGACTGGCCTCGAACATCGCAGTCGCAAAGCGCGAGGAAACGCGCGCGCTCGAAAAAGTGGAATGGGCGCCCTGAGGCCTGCCTTGTCTTGACGGGCGTCCCGGCGACAGGCATCCATGCCGGACCAATCTAACAGAGACTGCGGCCATGGCGCTTCAAACTTCTCAATCGCTCGCCGGCAAGGCCGCGCTCGTGACAGGCGGCAGCAATGGCATTGGCCGCGCCGCCGTGCGGATGCTGGCGGCTGAGGGCGCCAGCGTCATTATCGCTTACAACAAGGGAATGGAACGCGCGCAGTCCGTGCTCGCTGAATTGCCCGGCGCCGGCCACAGCGTGCAGCAATTGACGCTTGAGGACGCAGACTCCATCGCTGCGGCGACGGCAGCGACCAAAGCGAAGTACGGAAAACTCGACGTGCTGGTGAACTCGGCCGGGTTCACGAGGCCGGTGGCGCATAACAACCTCGACGCGCTCGATGACGCGCTGTTCGATAGCATCATGGTCGCCAATGTGCGCGGCCCTTTCGCCATGACGCGGGCGTTTCGCGGGTTGCTTGAGGCTGGTGGCGAGAGCGTGATTGTCAATGTCTCATCGATCGCTGCATTCACTGGTTCGGGCAGCAATATCGCCTATTGCGCATCGAAAGCCGCGCTGGACACGATGACGATTTCACTGGCGCGCGTGCTGGGACCGAAAATTCGTGTTATGGGCGTTTCGCCCGGCGCTGTCGCGACGGATTTTGTCGCCGGGCGCGGACGCCCGGAACTGGAAAAGCTCGCGCAGGCGACGCCTTTGAAAAAAATTGTCGAGCCGGAAGATGTCGCCATGGCGATCATGGCCTGCATCACGCATTTGAAGGCGACGACAGGGTCGTACATAACGGTGGACGCCGGGCGGTTTCTGGCGTGAGCGAGAGCGCCCGGGCCCTGCCGCGCGAACATTTGACGCCGGCGGGTCTCCAGTCGACGGCGATGCTGGCGCGGCGGCGATGGATTTCCGCGCTCGCGAACGCCGCAATTTATCTCGGCCTGCTCGTCTGGCTTGCAAGCATCCTTGGCGCCGGCGGCTGGAGCCCCATCGACGCGTTGATTTTTATGTGTTTCGCCATTGCCGCGCCGTGGAGCGTGCTCGGCGTCTGGAATGCATGCCTCGGTTTCTGGCTTCTGCATTTTACCTCAGATCCGATGGCGGCGGTTGCGCCCTTCGCTGCTGCGGGCGACGAGCCCAGCGCGCTTGCCAGCGATATCGCTGTGTTGATGACGCTGCGCAATGAAGACCCCCAGCGCGCCTTCGCGCGCCTGCGTGTGGTGAAGCAAAGTGTGGACGCCACCGGACAGGCAATGCGTTTTGGCTGGTTTGTGCTGAGCGACACCAACCGACCTGAAATCGCGACAGAAGAAGAGACCGCCTTCGCCCGCTGGCGCGATGAAATTGGCCCTGACGCGCGGCTGTTTTACCGCCGCCGCGAAGCCAATGACGGTTTCAAGGCGGGCAATCTCCGGGACTTCTGCCGCCGCTGGGGCGCGGATTTCGAATTCATGATTCCGCTCGACGCAGACAGTCTGATGGATGGCGAAACGATCCTGCGCATGGCGCGCATCGGGCAGGCCAATCGGCAGCTTGGCGTCCTGCAAAGTCTGGTTGTCGGCGCGCCATCTGCGTCCGCATTCGCGCGCCTGTTCCAGTTTGGAATGCGGCATGGAATGCGTCCCTATACAATGGGCTCGGCCTGGTGGGCGGGGGATTGCGGACCCTTCTGGGGCCACAATGCGCTGGTGCGTATCAAGCCGTTCATCGAGCAATGCGAATTGCCTGACCTGCCTGGCGGCCCGCCACTGGGCGGCGCCATTCTCAGCCATGACCAGATCGAAGCCGCCCTGATGCGACGCGCCGGATTCGAGGCGCGGGTGTTGCCGGTGGAATGCGGCAGCTATGAAGACAATCCACCCGATCTGTTCGAATTCACGCGCCGGGATCTCAGGTGGTGTCAGGGCAACATGCAATATATCGGTCTGCTCGGGCTGCCCGGCCTCAAACCGATGAGCCGGTTCCAGCTGATCTGGGCGATCATGATGTTTGTGGGTGTGCCAGCATGGACCGCGATCATTCTTCTGTGCGCGATCAAACCGATTGATGGCAAAGATATGTCGGGCTTTCCCGAAGGCTCGGCCATCGCGTTCTATCTTGTATTCCTGTTGATGTATCTCGCGCCGAAGCTCTGCGGCTTTCTCGATATCGCGCTCACAAAAGGCGGCGTCGCGCGCTACGGCGGCGGGCTGCGCTTTACGCTGGGCTGTCTTGCCGAACTGAAATTCTCGTTCCTGCTCGGCGCCTCGACAACCCTGCGTACAAGTCTGTTCATGATCGGGCTGCTGTTCGGACGCTCCATCATCTGGAGCGGGCAAATGCGCGACGCCCGCGCGCTGTCATTTGGCCAGGCGTTGCAAGGCCTGTGGCCGCAAACCCTGGTTGGCGTTTTTGTGCTGTCGCTTGCATGGACGCAGTCGCATGCGCTGGCGTTGTGGTCGCTGCCGTTGACGGCAGGCTATGTTCTCGCGGCGCCCTTCGCCGTGCTGACAGCCTCGCCACGCGTTGGCGCATGGCTTGTGCGCTGGCGCCTGTGCGGCTTGCCCGAAGACATCGAACGCCCACCTGTATTGAAAGCGCTCGCCGAGGCGCTGAACAAGGATTCTTTTTTGTCGCCAACGGAGGCAAACAGATGATCAGATGGCTGATATCCCCCGCGATTGGTCTCGCCCTCGCGTTCACGCCCGCTCATGCGCAACAAAACATCGCGGCGGATGAACTCTCCGTCTCGGTCGCGAACAAAAGCGAGCCGGTTCTTTGCGCAGAAAAAGACAATATCGCGCTGGAATTCACCTCGCCCGCCGTGCGTTCAATGCGCGTGCAGGCCGTGCATCCCGCCTATATCGGCATGATCCAGACAGATCGCTTCGCGCCGGATTTCACATCCTGCGATATGGCGAGCGATCCGGCGTTTCACGCTGACAATTCGCGCAAGGTGACCTTTTTTGAAACGCCGGATCTGTGGCTGACCGGCTATACCTATCCCTCGTTCTGGCGTCCGGCGAACACGCCCGTGCGCGTCGGCGATCATGTCGAGAACGGGCTGCATCTCGTGCAACTCTGGGTGCGCTATCGCGAGCGTCCGGAAGAAGTGCTCGTCTTTTATCCGCCCGATGGCTACTGGCGCGCGCGCCCCCTCACCTTCGGCGATCTGCGCTGGACCGCCTATGGTTCGTCATTCCTGATCGGTCCGGTGGAAACACAGGGCCGCCCGATCGTCGATCTGAAATCGATCGATTTCGAGCCGCCCACCAAAACCTTCACGCTGACGTTTGCGCGCGGCGGCTCCGCCAAACTCAAGATCGCGGCAATTGAATCCACCGGCATAACGCTCGAAGTCTCCTATTCCGGCGCCATGCCCGACGGCCTGCCCTTTGCCGCGATGCGATCGATGTATGTGACCGAATTCAATGCGGATGTCGCGCGCGTGGCCTGGCGAACCAGGGGCGGCGCCGCCTGGGGCGAGTCGCCGATTCTGAGCTGGAAGGGCGGCGAGGCCACAGAAGTCTGGGCCGGTCGCGTCACGCCCTCAATCCATAACCTGTCGGCGCCGGATATGGTATTTGGAAAATTTTCAGCGAAATAACTTTAGCGACCGGCGCGCCACTTTATGTACCCACCCGAACAGAACGAAGACTGTGGCAAGCTCCAACGCTGGAATCATGGGCGCGAGAAATCGCGTTTCGATATTGTCTGTGAGCGCGAAGAACAGGGTTCGCGCAACGATCCATCCTGTCGTCAGAAGCATGATCTCGCGCGAGGGTTTTGGCGCCCCGCAAAAGCTCAATACAAGCGCCGCCGCAAATCCAGCCATCGTTACAATGCGATAAAACGTCGTGAGCATTTTGGTGATCGTCTGGCCTGGATAGGCGCGGGCGATTTCAACCCAGCCGCTTTGAACATTCACCTGGCCGCGTGAAAAATCGGCAGGAATTTCACTCGGCAGTCCAAAACTCGAAAACGGATTGCTCCAGAGCGCCAGAGCGCGCTCCGCAGGCAATTGCACATAGGTGCGCAAAGGGGCGCGGGCGGCGCGTTCGCGCGCGAGGTCAGAAAATTGCGCATCGAGCGCGGGTGGAAACGGACGCCCGTCCCAGCTTTTCAGATCGTCGAGCAATTTGACGACACGCGCCTGTTCTTCAGGCGAATCCCATGCGCTGGAATCCACCCTGACGCCGCTGTAGCGCATGAAGGTGAGCGGCCAGAGCCACGCAACCCGCTGATATTCCGTTGTCGCCCAGGTCGCGCCCCAGGCGACATAGCCATAGGGCGAAGGCGCGTTCGATTTTTCGATCACCGCGATGGGCGGCGCCAGCGGCAGGCCTGCGCGATGATTGCGCCAGGTCCAGCCTGCGAGGGTCAGCGCAACCAGCGCGCCGACACCCGCGCAACGCGCCACCGCCCGCGCCGGGCGTTCGACCATGAACGCCGTGAGTGCAACGGGAACCGCCAGCAAAAACCCGTCCCAGCGCAGCCATCCCCCGGCGATCACGGCAAGCGACAAGGATATCCATCGCAGGCGCCGGTCCGTCAGGGAGGCCACGCATTCGGCAAGCAACCAGATGGCGACGGCAATCGAAATTCCTTCGGTTACAAGATAGCGCGGCCAGCCAATCGTGAGCGGTGAAAGCGCCAGCACGATTCCAGCGGCCAGGGCGGCGCCTCCCGAGCCTGAAAAGGCGCGAACCGCAGCCGCGAGGCGCGCAATCGCCAGTGCGCACAATAAACACTGGACGACGCGGATCATGGCTTCAGAAGCGCCAGACACACGCCAGATCGCTGCGACAAACAGGGGATAGCCCGGCAGGTGATTGCCGCCAAAATGCGGTCGGCAGTCGCCATCGGCGGGAACAGACAGCGAGACCCCGCATCCCCGCAGTATATTGTCTGCAATCGTTGCGTAGGTCGGCCAGTCCCCGCCCTCTGCGGGAAAGGCGAGCGCCAGAACAAACCGCGTTGCAAACGCCAGCGCGAATATCAAGGCTATGGCGCCCGACGATGAGCGCCGGCGCATCGCGATTTGCATATCGGGACTGACGACCTGCCGAACCACTCCATCCCGCCTCTGTTCGCGCGATCCGCCATATAGACAGCTTTTGCCGCGCGAAGAAAATCGGCTGGAATGCAGCAGCGGCTGGCGGCGCGCGGCCATGCAGGTGTAAACGATTGCCACCCGACGCATCCCACCGATGAGCAGCCCGCTTGAACGACCAGCTCGCCCCCCTGCCGCGACGCATCCCCGCCATCGATGCGCTGCGCGGTTGCGCCCTGCTGGGCATGTTTGTCTTTCACCTGACCTGGGACCTCGCCTATTACGGATACATCCCGTCCGGCGCGCCTTTTTCGCCTGCGATGATGGGCTTTGGCCATGCCGTGGCGATTGCATTTCTGGCGCTGGCGGGGGCAAGCCTCGCGCTCGCGGCGCGCAATGGAATGAACTGGGCGTTGTATTGGCGCCGACTGGCGATGATATCAGCCGCTGCGGGTGTGATTACCCTTGGCACGCTTTACCTCTTCCCGGATGAATTCATTTTCTTTGGCATTTTGCATTGCATTGCGGTTGCAAGCCTGCTCGCTGCGCTGTTTTTGCGCGCGCCGCCATGGGCCCCTTTGATAGCCGCCCTGCTTGTGGCGTCAGCCCCCCTGTTCATCGCATCGCCAGCGCTCGACAACCTGTTTGGCTGGTCGCTTGGCCTTGGCGCGCATTGGCCGCGCACCAATGACTGGCGACCGCTGTTTCCCTGGGCGGGAGCTACGCTGGCCGGCCTTGGCCTGATGCAGATCGCTCTGGCGCACAGGCTCCCTGCGGCCATTGTGAGCTGGCGGGCCATGCACGCGCCGACGCGCGCGATCGTATGGGGCGGGCGCCATTCGCTGCTGGTCTATCTCGTTCACCAGCCGCTGTTTTTTGGCCTGATCACGCTCGCCGCCATGGCCGCGCCGCCAGCCGCTGCCCCGGCCGTCGATGAGGACGCGCAATTCCAGCAAAGTTGCGTGGACGCATGCCGTTCATCCGGCGCCACAGTCAATATCTGCACCGCCCTGTGCGCCTGCGTGGCCGAAGGAACACACGCTTCGGGCCTGTGGCGCGCGATGCTGGATCAACGAATGACGCCGGCGCAAAAGCGATCCGTAGACGCATTAACGCAGGAATGCGCCGCGCCAAAGCCTCGTCAATAGCAATAGCGATCCGAAACCCGCATCCACGACCCGTTGCGGCGCTCCACCCAGCAACCGCGCTGGTAGGCGTAATATCCGTTGCGCCTGCGTTGCCCATCCGCAGCGATGGCCGCGCCGGCTCCAGCGCCCAGAATCGCGCCAATGGCGATGCCCGGGCCACGCCCGCCGGTGACGACCCCGCCGAGCACGCCGCCTGCAACGCCGCCCAGCAGAGCGCCGCCGAGCACGTTTTGCGCATGCGCGTCATTGACTGGCGCAGCTACCGCCGCAGACAATAAAAGTGCAGACATCAAAAGCGCTTTCATGGCTCAATCTCCAACCGGCAGCCGCCCGGGACAGGCGGAGAAACCTAACCCGGTCCAATGCGCCGGGCAACGCCAAAAAATGATGTGACAGGGTTTCCTTAATTTCACCACCTTCACGGCGTAGCCTCTGCCAATTGCGGCTTGATCGTCGCGATTTGACCAGCGGGACCGGGCGCGCCCGGAAAATCAGGAGACGACCGATGGCGACTTCAACCCGGGGCTTTGCCTCAATGGATCCAGAAAAGCAACGCGCAATCGCCCGCAAGGGCGGCGAGAGCGTGCCGAGCGGCAAGCGCAGTTTTTCGCAGAATCACCAGCTTGCGGCGGCGGCTGGGCGCAAAGGCGGCCTGAGCGTCAGCCCGCAGAAACGGAGCTTCGCGCAGGATCATGAACTGGCGTCGCTGGCGGGCCGCAAAGGCGGTCAGGCCTCGCATGTGCGCAAACCCACGACGGCGACAAGCTGACGGATGTCCTGTTTCGACGAAACAGGACATGAATCGGTCTTTTGAATGCCTGCGTTTGGATCGGGCGACGGGCGCGTGAGCTTGCGCGGGTTCGCCCGGTCAAGGGTCGATCCGCCCCATCGCAGCGCCGATCAACACAAGGCAGGGGCTTTTGGCCTGCGCGTCGATGGCCAGTTCCGGCAGCGACTGGATGGTTCCATAGATATGGCGTTCCCCCGGCCAGGACGCGCGCTCGACAAGGATTGCCGGCGTATGCGGCGTCAGGCCTTCGGCGATCAGCCGCGCGCTAAGGTCGGGGAGTGTTTTCAGACCCATATAGACGACGCTTGTCGCGCCTTTGTCGGCGAGCGCCCGCCAGTCGACATCATCCGGCAATTTACCTTCGCGCGTATGGGCCGTGATGAATTGCACGCGGCGGGACAACGCGCGTTCGGTGAGGGATAATTGCAGGGACGCTGCGGCGGCTGAGGCCGCCGTCACGCCGGGAACGACCTCAACCGGAACGCCTGCCGCGCGAAGACCGGAAATCTCCTCTCCCGCGCGGCCAAACACCATGGGGTCGCCGCCTTTCAGGCGAACCACGCGTTTGCCTTCCCGGGCCAGCTCGATCATCAGGGACGTAATATCCTCTTGCGTGCAGGAGGGTTTGAAGCCGCGCTTGCCCACGGAAAGCCGCGTCGCCTCGCGACGCGCCAGATCCAGCGCGCCTGGCAGGATGAGGTCGTCGTAAAGCACCACATCCGCCGATTGCAGCGCACGCACGGCCTTCAACGTCAGCAATTCAGGGTCGCCTGGCCCGGCGCCGACCAGCGCCACAGAGCCGGCTGCGCTGGCGCCGGGCGCCGTTTGCATGCGAACCGCCGCAAGGATTCTGTCGAGATCGCTGGCGTCCGGCGCGCGATCCGGCCGGTCGAAAGCCATTTGCGCAAACCGTTCCCAGACGCGTCTTCGATCGCCATGATCTAGCTTCAGGGCGGCCACCGTCGGGCGCCAGGCCTTGGCGGCCGCCGCCCAGCGGCGAAACCCCTGTGGCAAAAGCGTCTCGATCCGCGCTCGCAGCATCTGCCCGAAAACCGGAGCGCCGCCATCGGTGGAAATGCCAATAACCAGAGGCGAACGCTCAACGATCGCGCCGAACTGGAAGTCGCTCTGCGCGGGCCTGTCAATCACATTGGCGGGAACGCCCGCGCGCTTTGCCGCCGCATGGAAAGCCTGCGCAGCGCCTTGGCTTTCCGCACATCCAATGGCGATCGCCACGCCCGCGAAATCCGCGTCACCACAGACCCGTTCATGCAGCGCGATGGCCTGCGACCCTGAAGCCAGCTCCCGCATCTTGTCGCTGAATTGCAAGGCGTAAACATCAACGCTGGCGCCGGCAGCGGCCAACAGTTCGGCCTTCCACGCAGCCGGGTCGGCGCCGCCCGAGACCAGCGCCCGCTTGCCCCTGAGGCGCAGGAACACCGGCAGCGTCGCAATCTCCGCCATCCCCGGCGCAGGCGTCCGGTTGGGCTGGCGGGGGCTGGCGGGCGTCGGGGGCATGGACGGGCAATACAGCGGGCCTGAGCGCTACGCCACCTATTTTCGAACAAAAGTTCGCGAGATATGCAGTTCCCTTCATCCTTTGGTCTAAGGGGGGCGGACATTCCGCCGCAATCAACAAAGGGTCGCTTGACTTCATTGCGCCCCCCAGTTTGGTACGCGATGGCGCTCGACGCGCTGGACCGGGAAACGCCGGCCTTTGGAAGGAAGCCAAGGAGTCAGTCTTGACCATCAATAAATTTGCTTTGGCCCTCGCGGCCACCACCGCCCTGACATTTCCCGCTTTGGCCGCCGACGCCATCAAGGTCGGCCTCAGCGGTCCCTATACCGGCGGTTCCTCGTCGATGGGCGTCAGTATGCGCGATGGCGTCAAGCTTGCCGTCGATGAAATCAACAAGGCAGGCGGCGTCAATGGCGCCACCATCCAGCTCATTGAGCGCGACGATGAGGCGAAGAACGAAGTCGGCGTGCAGATCGCACAGGAACTCATCAACAAGGAAAAGGTTGTCGCGACGCTCGGCTTCATCAATACCGGCGTCGCGCAGGCGGCCGAACGCTTTTATCAGGAAGCGGAAATACCCGTGCTCAACAATGTTGCGACGGGCTCGATTCTGACCCGTCAGTGGCCAACCGAGAAAACCAATTACGTTTTCCGCAACGCCGCCAACGACACCATCCAGAGTTCGATGATCGCCGCAGAGGCGATCACCCGCCAGGGCTTCAAGAAGCCCGCGATCCTGTCGGACTCGACAAATTATGGCCAGCTCGGAAAAGCCGATCTGACCGACGCCTTGGCCAAGTTGAATGTGACGCCGGTCGCCGTTGAAAAATTCAACGTCGGCGACACCGACATGACCGCGCAGGTTCTGAAGGCCAAGGAAGCCGGCGCCGATGTCATCCTGACCTACGCGATCGGACCTGAACTCGCGCAGATCGCCAACGCGATGGCCAAACTCGGCTGGAAAGTTCCGCTCGTCGGCTCATGGACCCTGTCGATGGCGAGCTACATCGATACGTCAGGCGCCAATGGCGATGGCGCGATCATGCCGGAAACCTTCATCGAACTGCCAACGACCCCCAAGCGCAAGGCCTTTATCGAAGCCTATCACAAGGCTTACGGCGGCGACCGCATGCCCTCGCCCGTGTCGGCGGCGCAGGGCTATGACTCCGTCTACCTTCTTGCGGCGGCGATCAAACAGGCCAAGTCCACCGAGGGCCGCAAGATTCTGGCTGCGCTCGAAAACCTGCAGGAGAAGGTCGAGGGGGTCGTAACGACCTATGACCATCCGTTCAGCGCAACGGACCACGAAGCCATCAGCGCGAATATTCCGGTTATGGGCCTCGTCAAGGCCGGACGCGTTGTCCCCGCCCATCCCGAAGATGTCGCCGGCGACAAGGCCCTGCGGGTCAAGCCGAAGGGCTGATACAAGATTGCTCCCTCTCGCCGATGCACCGGAGAGAGGGAGCCCAGCCCCCAAACCCCGGCGTTCCCCTCGGAAAAGACGATGCAAATTCTCGGGCAGCTGATCGTCAGCGGCATTTCGGTCGGCATGATCTATGGTGTGATCGCCTTTGGCTATCAACTGACGTTCGCGACATCAAAGACGTTGAATTTCGGTCAGGGCGAAGCGCTGATGCTGGGCGCGCTCGTCGGCCTGACGACCATCAATTTTCTGATTGGCGCGGGCCTTGGCAACCTGGCGGCCTTCCTCATCATGTTGCCCGTCGTTTGCGTTTTTGGTTTGCTGCAGGGCGCCGCTGTCGAGTTTTTCGGCGTCCGGCAGGCCGTCAAGAACAAGTCCGATTCCGGATGGATCATGGCGACCATCGCGCTTGGCATCATTTTCAAGAACATGGCCGAGAATATCTGGGGACATGACGCGCTGCGGTTTCCTTCGCCGCTGCCCGAGGCCGCGATTTCATTCGGCGGCGTGCGCATCCAGCCGATGGAAATCGCAATTGTCATCGGCGCGATCGCGCTGATGATCGCCATTGAAATATTCAACCGCCGATCGATTTATGGCAAGGCGGTGATCGCCACAGCCAATGACCGCGACGCCGCTGGATTGATGGGCATCGATACCCGGCTCGTCATCATGTTTTCCTATGCGCTGTCATCGATGAGCGCCGCATTTGCGGGCGTGCTGGTGGCTCCTGTCACACTCACCGGCGCGACGATGGGCGCGGCGCTGGGTCTCAAAGCCTTTGCAGTCGCGATTATCGGCGGCCTTTCCAGCGGCATTGGCGTGGTTGTCGGCGGACTGATCCTCGGCATTACCGAAAATCTTACCGGCTTTTATATATCGACAGGCTACAAGGATGTTCCGGGCCTGCTGCTGCTGTTGCTTGTGTTGTCGCTGAAGCCCGCTGGCCTGTTCGGCGCCAAAGCCATCAAGAAAGTCTGAACCATGGCGCGGCGTATCGGCTTTATTCTCGCATTAACTGCAGGCGTCGCGCTCCTGCCGTTCACGATCACCAGCCCCTATTATCTGCATATCATCGTGACGGCGGCGATCTTCAGCATCGTGACGCTGGGGCTCGATATTGTTTTTGGCTATACGGGCGAAGTCTCGATCGGCCATGCAGCTCTGTTTGGCATCGGCGCCTACACGGCTGGCTCGCTGTTCATGCACCTCGGCCTTGGTTTCTGGCCTTCGTTGCTGGTCGCGCCCTTCATCGCGGCCTTCTTCGGCGCAATCCTCGCTTTGCCTGCGCTCCGCGTGACAGGCCCCTATCTGGCAATGGTGACGCTGGCCTTTGGCACCATCGTGCAAATTCTCATCAACGAGATGACCGATCTTGGGCCCTGGCTGAACCATTTCGATCTCACCCATGGACCGCTGGGAATCACGCTGACGACGCCGGTCTTCTACGACTGGCGCGATCTTGGCGATGCTTTTCCACCTTTCGATATGTCGATCAAGCGTGTGCGCGAGGTCCAGTATTTTTACGTGAGCGCGCTGTTTCTGGCGCTGACGGTGATCATCATCAACCGGATTCTGGCGTCGCGTTTTGGCCGCGCGTTCGAGGCTCTGCGCGACAGTCCCATCGCATCCGATTGCATGGGTGTCAGCGTCTATCGTCACAAGGTCATGGCCTTCGTGCTGAGCGCGGCTTTTGCAGGACTTGCGGGCGTCCTGTTCGCCTATTCCGAACAATATATTGCGCCCAATAATTTCAGTTTCGATCTGTCGATCCAGTTTCTGCTGGCGGTCACCTTGGGCGGGCGGAAATCGCGGCTCGGGCCCATACTGGGCGCAGCGATTGTGGTCTATCTCCCCAATCTGCTGGCCGACATCGATCTCTTCCGGCAAATGGTTTTGCTGATCGCTGTCGTCGCTGTCGCGGCAGGCGTTTATGTGTATTTCAAAAAGCCGGAGGAGCGGGCGAAAGCGGCAGTCCCCGTTGCGCTCTGCCTCGCATTTTATGTTTTCTCGCTCTATCTGCAAAAGATCACCGATTACAAATTGTCGATCTTCGGCGCGATGATTCTGTTTGTCGTCTATTACCTGCCCGACGGCATTGTCGGCTTCCTGCGCAAAGTCGCTGGCGCCATCAATCCCGGTTGGGCGCGCAGCCATGCGGCGTTTGACGTCTCCGGCGCGCCAGGCATAGCGCTGACGAGCGCGGGCGGCGCAGCGGGCCCCATTCTCACAGTCGACAATATCGTGATGCAGTTTGGCGGCTTGCGCGCGCTTGATCAGGTGAATCTCAATGTGATGCGCGGGACCGTGCATGGATTGATCGGACCCAATGGTTCCGGCAAATCCACCATGATGAATGCGCTGACCGGCATCTACATTCCCACAGCAGGCTCCATCCGCCTTGAGGGTCAGGAGATTGCAGGCCTCAAATCGCCCGAAATCGCGGCGCGTGGCATCGCCCGCACATTTCAGAATGTGCAATTGTTTGGCGAACTCTCGCTGATTGAAAATGTTCTGGTCGGCCTGCACCACACCTATCGCTCGACAGTGTTCGACGCCGCCCTGGCGACATCGCGCGCGCGCCACGAAGAGGCCTCCGCGCGCTCCAGAGCGGCCAGCATATTGTCCTTCGTCGGGCTTGCGGACCTTGCCAACGAAGAAGCGCGCAACCTGCCCTATGGCAAGCAGCGCCTTCTGGAGATTGGTCGCGCGCTGGCGCTCGATCCGAAATTGCTGCTGCTGGACGAACCGGCTGCGGGCCTGACCGCGCCAGATATTCGCGAGCTGATGGATATCATCCGCAAGATCAGCGCTGAAGGGGTCACCATCATTCTCATCGAGCATCACATGGATGTCGTCATGTCGATCTGCGATATCGTGACAGTGCTCGATTTTGGACAGAAAATCGCCGAGGGCAAGCCCGCCGATGTGCAGAGCAATCCACGCGTCATAGAGGCCTATCTTGGCGGCGCGGCCGCCCAAGCGGCATGAGGTTTTTCCGATGCTGAAAGTCGAGAAACTCGTCGCCGGTTATGGCAAGGTGCAGGTGCTGCATGGCGTCAGCATCGAGGTCGCCGATGGCCAGCTCGTGACGCTGATCGGTTCGAATGGCGCAGGCAAAACCACGACGCTGCGCGCGCTGTCGGGCATGATCGCGCCACAGTCGGGCTCCATCAAGCTTGGCGCAGTCGAGATCGCCGGTCTGCCCTCGCACAGGATCACGCGGCTCGGCGTCGCCCATTCGCCGGAGGGACGGCGCGTGTTTCCGACGCTTCCCGTCAGCGACAATCTGCTGCTGGGCGCTTTTCCCCGCCTGACCGGCGCGCGCCCGAAAGGCGATACGGCGGCGGACCTCGAAAAAATGTTCGAACTTTTCCCGCGTCTGCGCGAACGCCGCACGCAATTGGCCGGCACGCTGTCGGGCGGCGAGCAGCAGATGCTCGCGATGGCCCGCGCGCTGATGCTCAACCCTGATCTTTTGATGCTGGACGAGCCCTCCATGGGCCTGTCGCCACGCCTTGTCGAAGAGGTTTTTGCGACCATCGCGAGACTGAAAGCGACGGGTATCACGATGCTGCTGGTCGAGCAGTTCGCCGCAGCCGCGCTCGAGGTCGCCGATTTCGGCTATGTCATGGAAAATGGACGGATCGCTGCGTCCGGCCCTGCGGCAAGACTGCGCGATGATCCGGCGGTGCGAGCCGCTTATCTTGGCGCCGCGCATTAGGCGTCTTTTCCCGAAAACCGTCACGTTCGGCTTGCGTCCGTCAAAGGGATTGCCGGGCGTCATCGAGGCATTGGAGCTGAAACTGAGCTTGGCGCGGTGAAGCGTTCAGTTGGCGGCGACAATTGGATTGCTGCGACACATGAACGGTGTATTGTGCCAGGCAAGCGAAGATCAATTCGACAACCTCCGGCCAGCGCCGGGTTGCAACGCAAAAGACCTCGGGAGGGCGATATGCGAGATTTCAAAAGCTTTGGAAGCGTGCTGACCGGATTGGCGCTGGTCGGCGTGATCGGCCTGGGCCTGTCTGTTTCACCTCTTCTGGCGGGCGCCCCGGCGATGGCGCAGGGCGCGGCGCCAGCAGCGCTGACCGGCAAGGTGACCTCGACAGCGGAAGGCGCGATGGAAGGCGTCGTCGTCAGCGCCAAACGCCAGGGCTCGACGATCATGGTGTCGGTGGTCACCAATGCGCAGGGACAATACCGTTTCCCCAAGGACCGGCTGGAGCCGGGCGTTTACGACATCACCATGCGCGCTATCGGTTACACCCTGCCAAAAACCACGGCGACGCTGGCGGCCAACGCGCCTGCCGAGCTCAATCTCGATTTGAAGAAAGCCTCGCCCGATCGACTGCTGATGCAAATGTCGAACAGCGAGCTGCTTCAAAGCGCGCCGGGAAACGACAGCCAGAAAACGTCCATGCTCCGTTGTCTTGATTGTCACGGTTTCCAGCGACCCTTCTTTTCAAAGGAAACCGCCGACGAAATGGCGCTGACCGTGCAGCGCATGGGCGCGCATACCGCGAACGCCTCGCCGGATTTCCCGTTCTTCGCACAGGACGCGTCCGAGAAACTGTCAAAGCCGCCGTCGCAGGGCGAGAAGGACCTTGGCGCCTATATCGCCTCGATCAACATGAGCAAGGGCGACAGCCTGCCCTACCCGCTCAAGACCATGGCGCGGCCCAAGGGCAAGGCGACGCAGGTGATTGTCACCACCTATGATCTGCCCGGCCTTGCCGCGCCGCACGACACGTTGTTGGATCCGCGCGGCAACGTCTGGTTCTCCGACTTCCAGGAGCAGTTCATCTCCAAACTCGACCCCAAAACCGGCAAGGTCACGCAGTACCCGGTGCCTGTGGCCAAACCCGGCTTTCCCACCGGCGGGCTGATGATCACGATGGATAAGGACGGCAACATCTGGGAAGGCATGATGGGACAGGCCCAGATTGCGAAAATCGATCCCAAGACGGAAGAGGTGAGTTTCCTCATGGCCCCCGAATGGGACAAGGGCGACACGCGCTTCACCATGATCGACGCGCTCCATTCGAATGTCGATGGCAAGCTGTGGACCAAGACGAATGGCGGGCCCGATCCCGATCATTCCAATAAACTCTATCAGGTCGAACTCGCCACCGGAAAATTCACCGAGGTCTTGCCGCCGCCAGGCAAGCGCGACATCGCAGCCTATGGTCTTGTGACCGATCTCAACAACAATGTTTACGGGCTCGATAACAATTTTGCCCAAAAGCAGATATGGCGCACCGACGCCAAAACCGGACAAACCACCTATATCGATGTGCAAAATGGCGGCGGGCGACGCGGCCATATCGACGCGCAGAACCGGCTGTGGTTTTCGCAGTTCTATACCAACCGCTATGGCATGTATGACCCCGCCGCCAATAAAGTCACGCTCTATGACGTGCCGACACCCTTCGCCGGCGCCTATGACGTGCAATTCGACGACAAGAAATACGTCTGGGGCGCGGACATGAGCACGGATCTTGTCCAGCGCATGGACCTGGATACCGGCGAATGGACCTCCTATCTGCTGCCGATTTCGATCAACGTGCGGCACGTGGACGTTCAGAAGACGGACAACCCGACGGGCCTCACCAGCATGTGGGCCGAGGGCCAGCAGAACGGCAAGATTGTGCACGTTGAGCCGCTGGCGCCTTAAGGGAGATTTTTTCCGATTGACCGGAACCCGGACATGAAAGCCGCCGCAGTCGCGGGGGCTTGAGGCAAGCAACCCGCGGCAAAATCGGGGCGGTTCAGTTTTTTCGCGATCGCGCTGATGTCAATATCCTCCGTGTTTGTGTTTGCCAGGTTGCCAGAAAATGCAGGCGCTTCCCTCCAATCGGGGATGTTGCGGTGACCTTGTTCGGCGTCAATCCGGGGCGATTCAGTCGTGAAGCCTCAGCCGCTTATTTTAAACGGAAAGCCAGTGGAATGGAAATCGTGCGTGTTGCGCCCAATGGCGCCGCCGGGACAAGAAAGAGTTGCTTCAACAGCATAGAATTGGGATCGCGGGCTTCCAGGAGCGATTCCTGGAAGGCGCAGGCCCGGATCATCCGGACCGCCTGGACGGCGTGAAGAAGTGGATGAAATGGACTCGCGGACCCTGGCCGGTCTGTCATCAATTGTCAGGTCTGATCCATCACGAAAACAAGTGGCCCGTATGGCGGATACCACAAGCATTGACGCCTGCCGGAACAGGGTTTTCGTTGGCTACGCCGTGGCCGGTTTTGTCGTGGCGGCGATCTATCTGTACTCCCAGGTCGATACCGTGGTCTCGGAGGTTTCAGACAATCAGGCCATGGCCTTCATAGGAATTCTGGCGGGCTTCCTGTGGTTGGGCGGAAGCGTCGCCAACGCCATCCGGAAAGACGATCAAGGCTGTTTTCCATGGTCAAACGGCCGGGCGACCCTTCGCTGTCTTGCGTCCGAATTCCCGGCGCTCGTGTTCTTCCTCGCGGTAGCCCTTGCTTTATTGTGGGGTTCCGCACCAGGTTTCCTTTATCCAGCGGCGTTGGGATACGCCTATTGGATGCGCTGGCGGGTCAGGACACGCGACGATCGTGAGTGAATTTGCGGGCGTGGGGCGCGATGAAGGCCGCCCGCCCGGCGTGGCGCTGTCGAACAGCGATTGAACCCGCAGGCGAATTAATCGTCCAGGCCGGCCGCCTTGCGAAGCGCGTCATTAATCCGTTCTTGCCAGCCGGGGCCTCCGTCCTGGTAGTGCTCAAGCAGGTCTCGATCGAGTCGCAAGGACACAAGTTCCCTGGCTCCCGGCGGAATGGTTTTCCTGGCGAGGGGCGCCGCCACGACTGGTTTCGTCGTCGCCTTTTTGAACGCGGCCTCGGCGACCGAATGAGGGTCCGATCCGCGGTTTCGGCTGGGAGGTTTCGTCATCGAGCAACTCCTGAGACAATGCCAGGGCGCGGGTTTGGGCCAACGCGCCTGGAATTTGATTCTGCCGCGCAAATCCGATTCGCGCCAGCATGTCGACGGCGCGGCGGATTTTGCGTTCCGATCCCTCCCCGACCGTCGGCAACAAAATCACCCACCGGCTGTCAGACGTTGCCCCGGCCAGCGCGGGATCGCGTTCACCGTCAACTATACCCATCAATTCAGGCGACCGTTCCGCCCGCGGCCTTTCCCGTGCTATGGTCATCGCAAGGCATCGCTGCCGCGCGTTGATGACGCCGGCGCGAATGCCACGTTGAGCCACGGGAGGAAATCATGACGCCGTCACGCTTCATTGCCGCCGCCGCAGGAACGCTGCTGTTCGCACTGCTCGGATCGCCGTCGTCCGCTGACGTCATTTCCGATTGGAACAAGGCCGTAGCGCCGCCACCGCCTGAACTCAAGGAGGTCGTGATCGATAATGCGACGACGGCCGTCCTCTTTCTCGACATGATGAAAGGCGGCTGTAGCGCTCGCCCCCGGTGCATCGCGGCTGTGCCAAACGTCAAGCTGCTGCACGACGCCGCGCGAGCGCACAATATGGTCGTCTGGTACAGCCTTGTCGGCTCGGACGGCAAGGCGACGCCGGACGACGTCATCGACGCCGCGATCAAACCTCGCGCCGGAGAATGGTACCGGCAGAGCGGGCCGGACAAGTTTCTTGGTTCGCCCCTTGAGCCCGTTCTCAAGCAAGCCGGGATCAAGACCGTGATTATCTGTGGCAATTCATTTCAAAGCGCGACCGTCGGCACCGCGTCGGGCGCGGCGCAGCGAGGCTACAAGGTCATCGTTCCGGTTGACTGCTCGGCTGGCGAGGATGTCTACAATGAACAATATGCAACTTTCCATCTGGCGAAAGGCGGACCCGTGGGCGTCACGAGTCAGGTCACCTTGACGCGCAGCGCGATGATCAAATTCTGAACTGCGCGCGCGATTGGGCGCACGCAGGTCGAGGCGAATGACCGTTGACATAATCTTGCATGATCGGTCTCTCCCGGTGTGAGTCCTCCGGGGCGGAAAGTCTCCGGCGCGTCTAATACTCACGCAATTATTGTTTTTCGATGTTGTTTTCACGCGCCACGCGCTCCCACGTCGCAGATTCTCGCGCCAGCATGGCGGCAACCGATTGAGTTGTGCCACCCGTCACATCGAGCCCAAGGGCCTTGAATTTTGCGCGCACGCTGGCCTCCTCCAGCGCTCGATTAAACATTTCATTGAGAGACTGCGCTATATTTTGCGGCATGTTCGGCGGACCGACCAACACGCGCCAGGCCGTCAGTATGAATTCTTCCGGGTATCCAAGTTCAAGCAAAGTTGGAACGTCAGGAGCGTCCGCTGACCTTTGAGGCGATCCAACTGCAAAAAACTTCAGTTTCCCGTCGCGATACCAGGGCAAAAGCGAAGCTGCCGACAGGATCGCGAAATCGACTTCGCCATGCAGGAGCGCCTGCGTTGCCGGCCCCGCGCCCTCGTACGGCACGTGATTCATTTGCACCCCGCTGAATTTTTCCAGAAGCAATGTCGACATGTGATTGCCGCCGCCAATTCCCGGCGAGGAGTAATGCACACCGTCGGGATGCGCTTTTGCATATTCAATTAAATCCTTCAGCGAGTCGCCCGGAAAATCGCCGCGCGCCACCACAACAAGCGGCTGCGTGGCGATCTCAATGACGGGCGTCAACATTTTTGGGTCATAGGTCAGATTCTTGCGCGTCACCGGATTGAAAACCATAGGCGACGCTGGAGATGCAAACAACGTATAGCCATCAGGTTTGGCCCGCATCACGACGGTTGCGCCAATAGCGCCGGTCGCACCAGGTCGCACATCAATTTGCAGCGGCTGCCCGACATGCTCGCGAAACCAGTCGCTCAGAATGCGGATCTCGAATTCCATCGAGCTCCCCGCCGAAGAACCTACAACAATGGTGATGGGATGCGAAGGAAGTAAACTCGCTTCAGAGCGCGCGTCAACAACCGCCATGGCGATGCTTGCCAATGCGACAGAAATCGAAATCATGCGCAGACGGCTTTTATCCAATTTCATGTTCGCCTCCTGCCGAATCGCTCTGGATGAAGCGCGGCCTGACTTTCAGATAGCGTTCACGCATTGCAGGCCGAAATCGATCCATTGTTGCGCGATTCAGGGCGAGCGGCGGCTTTTGATCCGGCGGCAAAAGACTTGACCATGGCGCGCCCGCAATTTCCGTAGCGAAAGTTTCCTTTGCGCGTGCGACGAGGTCGGGGTTAGAAAAGCATTCAAGGACACAATTGGCGATCACATTCGCGCCTGCCAACGCTCCTTTATGTGCGATGGAGGTCGCAAGCGCGACGCCTGCCGTCCAGTGGTGATAGGAGATGCCAGGAATATTGGACGGAAAATAGATTTTCGCCATTGGAACTTTCCATGACACATCGCCTGCGTCATTGGCCGCCGGGCGTTGTGTCGCCGGCCCCTTCATAGGACGGACATGGCTTGCGAGGCCAGTGATATTGACGCCGGCCTTCTGTTGCAGCGCCCGTGCGAGGGACTCCTCCTCAGCATTCCACAAGGGCGCCCCCAGACGCTCCATTTCCGATTGTGCAAGCATCGCCAGGGTTTCATTGCCGCGCACAGGCCACACAGCGCTTTGCACCTCGACGGTAAACGTCGTGTTTGTCATGAGCGCCGCGCCTTCGGCGATTTTTTTGGCGCGTTCGAAAACCTGCTGCGCTGCGGCAGCGGTGGAGCCCCGGAAATACCACCAGATCGAAGCCATTTTGGGAATGACATTCGGTTGATCGCCACCGTGCGTTATCACCCGCTGGCATTGTGTCAACGGTTGCATGTGCTCACGAAATTCGGCCATGCCGACATCCATCAACACGACAGCGTCAAGTGCGTCGCGCCCCTTCCCAGGGCACCGAACTCAAGTTAATGGGCCTTAACGGATTGCGTTTTGCGTGATTCCATGGAGCGGTTTGATTCGGGGAGCCGCCGCCATGAGCCTTGCCTTTGATGTTTTCGTTGAAAAACCGC
>CAIZEI010000156.1 GCA_903931945.1 uncultured Hyphomicrobiales bacterium
GCGCGCCGCAGAGCACCGCGCCGCACTTTCTGCGATGCATGACAACATGCTTGCGGCGAGCAGCAACGTTGCCGAATCTATACAAACGCTTGCCGCCGCCGGGGAAGGGGTGGCTGACGTTCTGAAAACCCAGGTCGACGATGCCGCTGCGCTTCTGCGCGAGGCGCAATCTCAACTGGTTGAGCAGCTTCAGGACCATCACCACCACCTGGCTGGCGCGCTTGATGCGCAAAAAGCCAGCCTGCAGGAGGCCTTCGGGATGCATACGGCCGATGCGATCGCGGCCATTGGCGTCCATGGCGATATCGCTGGACAAAGCGTCGAGGAGAAATTGCGCGCCTTTGACGACGCTGTGGTCGCACATGGCGGCGAACTCGCCCGTCAAATCGGTCTGCACGCCGACCAGTTTACGCGTGAGGTCGACGAGAAACTTGGAGCGGTCGAAGCTATTTTCAGCACGCATGCCGACGCCTTCAACGAACGGCTTGGCGTCCGGGCGCGCGAGACCAACGAGATGCTGGAAGGGCAGATCAGCGCATTCGAATCACGCGCCACGCTGTCCATGGGCGAAGCCACGCGGTCGATCGAGGAACTTGTCGACAGGCTGGATCAAGGCATTGACCATCGCGCGCGCGGGCTCAATGAGACGTTGACGCGCAATGCGCTGGCGACAGCCCGTGCATTGCAGGAAGGAATGAATGAAATCAATCATGTCCTGGCGCATGGAGTCCGCGAGATCACAGGGGT
This sequence comes from uncultured Hyphomicrobiales bacterium, assembly GCA_903931945.1. Classification (GTDB taxonomy): domain Bacteria; phylum Pseudomonadota; class Alphaproteobacteria; order Rhizobiales; family Beijerinckiaceae; genus Terripilifer. The sequence continues at coordinate 748 of CAIZEI010000156.1, forward strand.
TCTCGATCCGACTGCCGTCGACGCCACGATTGGCGCTCGAATCGAAGAGGTGAAATCTGCGCTGGATCAGCGGATGCGTGCATTCCATGAGTTGCTTGACAAGCGTGCAACCGATCTCAAAACGGATCTCGACGCGCTGTCGGCGCGCGGGGATGGCATCGCGCAAGAAATCGCCGCCGCCGGCGATGTCGCCGCCAATACGCTCGAAACCCGCAGCAACGCTGTGGCGCGCGAACTCGCAAGGGCCGGCGATGTTGTGACCCGGACATTGACAACGCATGGCGCCGAAATGATCGGCAGCCTCAACACCCGGCAGGTCGAATTCAAGCAGGCGATTGAGGAGTCCAGCCGTGCGCTGCGCGAGGCGATTGAAGCAGGGGCCGCCCGCTCGATCAATGCGCTGGTAGACACCAACGGGCGGCTGAAGGGCGAGATATCCGCCGTTCTGGAGAGGTTGGCGCAATTGAACGCCGGATTGCACTCAGTGGTCGGCGGCGCCAACGAGAATTTGGTCGCGGTGGAATCCTCGTTGGGCGAATGTGTGAAAGAGCTTCAGGACGCGTTGGGGTCAATTTCGACGCAGGTGATGTCGCTCAATCAGGCCGCCAACAATACGGTCAGCGGCGTTGAACGCCTGCACAATCAGGTTGGCCATTACACCGAGAATCTGGGCGAAACGGTTGCGAGCCTGTCGCAAACGCAAAATCAGTTCGATGCCGCCATGAACCATCGTCAAAGCGCCATTGACACGATGCTGGCAGCGCTCGTCGAGAGGACGACGACATTTGACGCTTCGGCGAAAACATTTGGCAAGCTGATCGATGACGCCTTCGAGAAGGCTGAACGCCGCGCGCGCGAGGCGAGCGAGCTTCTGGTGGGTTCGACGCGTGAAATCGCCGGTCTTGTGGAGAGCGGCTTTGAAGATGTGCGCGCCAACAGCGCCAAGGAACGTGAGCGCACAGCAGCGGGCCTGCGGGCGGCCTATGAGCAATCGGCTGCCGAAATAAACGAAATTTTTGCGCAATCGCTTGAACGATTCCGTGCAGCGGCCGCAGAGATGCGGGGCATGACGGGAGATATCCAGCGCGAACTTGAAACGACGCGTCAGGAAGTTCGCCGCGGCGCGGTTGAACTGCCAAAGGAAACGTCGGAGCAAACGGCCGCGATGCGCCGTGTCGTCGCCGATCAGATCAAGGCGCTGAACGACCTCACAGATATTGTCGCCCGTTCTGGCCGCGTCTATGACATCGCCGAACCCGCCAGCGCGCCTGCGCGGGGCGACGTGAGCCGGCTTGAACCGCCGCGCGCCGAGCCGACGCGTCCCACCCTCCGCCCGGCGGCGCCATCGCGGCCTGCTCCGGCGACGGACGTCGACGTCATGGACTTTGAGCCAGCGCAGCGTTCGCGCCCCCCGGCGGCGCCGCCGCCCGAGGCGCGGCC
>CAIZEI010000157.1 GCA_903931945.1 uncultured Hyphomicrobiales bacterium
CCCCGCCCGGCGGCGGTTCGGATATTCGCCCCGTCTCGATCACCGACGAGATGAAACGCAGCTATCTCGACTACGCGATGAGCGTGATCGTGAGCCGCGCATTGCCCGACGTTCGCGACGGTCTCAAGCCCGTGCACCGCCGCATTCTCTATACAATGTATGAGAGCGGATTCCGGCCCGACAAATCCTATGTGAAATCGGCGCGTTCTGTCGGCGACACCATGGGTAAATATCACCCGCATGGCGATCTCTCGATCTATGATGCTCTCGTGCGCATGGCGCAGCCGTTTTCCATGCGCTTGCCGCTGGTGGATGGACAGGGCAACTTCGGCTCGATCGACGGCGACCCGCCTGCCGCGATGCGTTACACCGAATCGCGACTTGCGCCTGCAGCTATGTCGCTGTTGCAGGACATTGAAGAGGACACTGTCGATTTCCATCCGAACTACGACGGCAAGGATATGGAGCCGTCGGTTCTGCCGGCGCGGTTCCCAAATCTGCTCGTCAATGGCGCCGGCGGCATCGCTGTCGGCATGGCCACCAACATTCCGCCGCATAATCTGGGCGAGGTGATCGACGGCGTGATGGCCCTGATGGACCGGCCTGAAATGGCCATCGCCGAACTGATGGAATTCATCCCGGCGCCGGACTTTCCGACGGGCGGAATCATTTTAGGCCGTGGCGGCGCGCGGGCGGCCTACCATACCGGACGCGGCTCTGTTCTGGTGCGCGCGCTGGTGAATGTTGAGCAGACCAAACGGGACCGGGAGGCCCTGATCGTCACGGAAATTCCCTATCAGGTGAATAAAACGACGCTGCTTGAAAAGATTGGCGAACTCGTCCGCGAAAAACGCGTCGAGGGCATTGCCGAATTGCGCGACGAAAGCGACCGCGATGGAATGCGGATCGTCATCGAGATCAAGCGCGATGCAGTCGCCGATGTCGTATTGAATCAGCTGTACCGTTACACGCAATTGCAGTCCTCGTTTGGCTGCAACATGATTGCGTTGAATGGTGGACGACCGGAAACGCTCAATCTGAAGGACTTCCTGAAGGCGTTCATCGATTTCCGCGAGGAAGTCGTGACCCGCCGCGCGAAATTCCTGCTCAACAAGTCGCGCGACAGCGCCCATATCCAGGTGGGCCTGGCGATTGCTGTCGCCAATATTGACGAGGTGATTGCGTTGATCCGCAATGCGCCGGATGCGGCTGCAGCGCGCGAAAAGCTGATGGATCGCCATTGGCCGGCGCATGACATGGCGCCTTTGATCGCCCTGATCGACGATCCCCGCCACAAGATCAATGTGGATGGCACTTATCGCCTCTCCGAGACACAGGCGCGCGCCATTCTTGAATTGCGCTTGCAGCGTTTGACTGCGCTTGGCCGCGAGGAAATCGCCGCCGCGCTCAACAAGCTCGCCGCCGAGATCGCCGACTATCTCGATATCCTGCGATCGCGCGCGCGCGTGTTTACAATCATCAAGGATGAACTGACGGCCATCAAAACCAACTTTGCGACGCCGCGCCGCAGCCAGATCATGGACAGCGATGCAGATCTTGACGACGAAGATCTGATTCAGCGCGAGGATATGGTCGTTACCGTTTCACATGCCGGCTATATCAAGCGGGTGCCGCTTGCGACCTATCGCGCGCAGCGGCGGGGCGGCAAGGGCCGTTCGGGCATGGCGACGCGGGAGGAAGATTTCGTCGCCCGCCTGTTCGTCGCTTCGACGCATCAACCGGTGCTGTTTTTCTCCTCGCGTGGTCAGGTCTACAAGGAGAAGGTCTGGCGTTTGCCGCTGACCTCGCCGCAAGCTGTTGGGCGGTTCCTGAAAAACATCCTGCCGCTCGCCGAAGATGAGCGCATCACAACGATCATGCCCATGCCGGAGGACGAGACGCAGTGGGAGCATCTGGACGTCATGTTTGCGACGACGGGCGGCACGGTCAGACGCAACAAACTGTCAGATTTCTCGCAAGTCCGGCGCAACGGCATGATTGCGATGAAGCTCGATGAAGGCGAGGCGATCGTCGATGTTCAGATTTGCACAGAGCGCGACGATGTCCTGCTGACCACGGCTGAAGGACAATGTATTCGCTTTCCGATCAGCGATGACACGGTGCGCGTCTTCAAGGGGCGCGACTCCATGGGTGTGCGCGGCATCCGGCTTGAGGACAAGGACCGGTTGATTTCACTCGCCATTCTACGGCATACGGAAGCCACGCCGGAAGAACGGGCTGCCTATCTGAAAATGCGCCGGGCGGTCACAGGCGAAGGCGTCGAGAACTCCGAGGAAACAACCGAGGCGGAAGAGGGGAGCGATGTTGCGGACGGGCCGCTTGCCTTGTCATCCGAGCGCTACACGGAACTGTCGGCCGCAGAGCAGACGATTTTGACGATTTCCGAGCGGGGCTTTGGCAAACGCACATCTTCTTATGAGTACCGGATTACCGGACGTGGCGGCAAAGGCATTGTCGCCATGGCTGTCAACGCCAGGAACGGGCGGCTTGTCGCTTCCTTCCCGGTCGAGCATGGCGATGGCGTAATGCTGGTCACCAATGGCGGGCAGTTGATCCGGTGCCCGGTGGAAGGGATTCGCGTTGCCGGACGCGGCACGCAAGGCGTGATTGTGTTCCGCACGGACAAGGACGAGCATGTCGTTTCGGTCGAGCGGATTGGCGAAGTCGCGGGGCAGGACAGCGGCGAAGAGTCAGGCGGAACGTCCGATGAGGGTGGGCAGGGCGCGGCATGATCGCGCCCGGTTCCATCGATCTTGTCATTTTTGATTGCGACGGGGTGCTGGTCAATTCTGAAGAGATCGCCTGCAAGGTCTGCGTCGAGGCGCTGGCGAGCCTCGATATGCATATGACCGCGCAACAATTTGCAGCGCGCCACGCGGGTATGCCAATTTCCGATTCCTGGCGCCTGATTGAAACAAATTACGGCAAGCCGCTGCCCGCAGGCTTCCGCGAAAGCGTTGACGCCGAGGTTTACCGCCGGTTTTCTGAGTCGCTGGCCCCGATGGAGGGGACTGTCGAGCTGTTGTCAAACCTGACATTCCCGCGCTGCGTCGCCTCCTCAACCGGCCTGGCGCGGTTGACGCAAAATCTGACGCAGGTTGGACTGGTCGAGTTTTTTCAACCTTCGATTTTTTCCGTGTCGCAGGTCAAGCGCGGCAAGCCGGCGCCGGACGTTTTTCTCTATGCAGCTTCGCAAATGGGCGCGGACCCCGCGCGTTGCGTGGTTGTGGAGGATTCCGGCCATGGCGTGACAGCGGCCGTGCGCGCTGGAATGCGCGCTGTTGGCTTTGTGGGCGGCGGGCACGCCGGGCCCGATTATGCCGGAAAACTCCGCACTGCCGGGGCCCTGGGCGTTGTGTCGGCCATGTCCGATCTGGCGACCCTTCTGCAGCAGGTGTAAAGTGAACGACGGCCCCCGGGCCAGCGGTGAGGAAGGGAACATGCCAACGACAGCGCTTTATACCGGCTCGTTCGATCCGATCACCTTTGGCCATCTCGATGTATTGCGCGCGGGCGCTGCGTTTTGCCAACGGATTGTCGTTGGCGTTGGCGTTCATCCCGGCAAGAGTCCACTTTTTTCTGTGGCCGAAAAAACGGCTTTCATCAAGCAATGCACGCGTGATTTTTCAGCGCACGGGTGCGCGATCGAGGTCGCGACATTCGCCGGGCTCGCTGTCGACGCCGCACGGCGACATGGCGCGACGATCCTGCTGCGCGGGCTGCGCGATGGAGCCGATCTTGATTATGAAATGCAAATGGCGGGTATGAACGGCGCGATGGCGCCCGATATCCAGACCATCTTTGTTCCGGCTTCGCCCGGCGTGCGCCACATCACCGCCACGCTTGTGCGTCAGATCGCGGCAATGGGCGGAGATGTCTCGGCATTTGCGCCTCCCGAAATCGTCGCCGCCCTGGCGACCAGGTTTTCCAACCCGGCCTGAACTTCCACCAAAAAGGACCAGAGCATGAGCATAGATCGTCGCGTCGTTGTTGCAGCCTTTCCCGCCATGGCCCTTGCAGGCGCCGCCTTCGCGCAGGGCGCGGACGCCGCAAACACGATTTATCTCGACACCAGGGATGGCCGCATCACCATCAAGTTGCGGCCTGATCTTGCGCCCAAACATGTCGCGCAAATCAAGGCGCTCACCAAATCCGGCTTTTATAATGGGGCGCCGTTCCATCGCGTGATTCCAGGCTTTATGGCGCAGACCGGCGATGCGAAAAACAAGGATGGCACGGGTGGATCCGATCTGCCGGATATTCCGGCCGAATTCTCGAAAGAACCGTTCAAACGCGGCACGGTTGGCATGGCTCGCGCGCAGTCCCCCAATTCCGCCAACAGCCAGTTCTTCATCTGTTTTGGCGACGCCTCTTTCCTCAACGGCCAATATACCGTGTTTGGCGAAGTGACGTCGGGCATGGATATCGTCGACAAGATCAAAAAGGGCTCCGCAGCCGATAATGGATCGGTGCAGAACCCGGACAAGATCGTGCGCATGGTTCTGGCCAGCGACGCAAAATAATGCTCGCGCGCCGCGCCGCCGCAGTCCTTGCTGTGCTGGTCATGGCGGGGGATGCGGCGTGCGCGGCAACGCCGCCGGGTTTCGACGCCAGGTTGCGCCGGCGCAACCACGAGCCGCTCCTGCCGCACCCTGAAATCCTGCATCCGCAGGATATTCCGCCGCTTCCATCAGGCTTCACGATGACCATCGCCGCGTCGGGGGATGGCGGAGCGGCGCTTGCGGAAAAGCCTTTGCAATTGCCGCGCGAGGTTGCCCGACGGCTGCTGGAATGCTGGAATCCGCCAACCGGGAAAACAGGCGAAATCACTGTCCGCGTGCAGTTTTCCCGCAGCGGCGCCGTCATCGGCGAGCCCCGGGTTTCCTACATCAAAGCTGACCCCGGGTTTGGCGAGCGCGACGAATTGGCTGCTTCGATCCGCAAAGCGATCGCCGATTGCACGCCGCTGAGGTTTACCCCGGCGTTCGGGGCCGCTATAGCAGGCTATCCATTCGCCATTCGCTTCATTGCGGACGGAAGGAAAACCTGACCTCATTCCAAGGAGATCGCCATGGCGGAAGCCGGCAATACACTCACACTCGAAACCACCAAAGGCCCTGTCGTCATCAGGATGCGCCCTGACCTGGCGCCCGGCCACGTCGCCCATATCAAGAAGTTGGTGGGCGAAGGTTTTTACGATGGCATCGTCTTCCATCGCGTCATCGATGGATTTATGGCGCAGACCGGTTGCCCGCATGGCACCGGCACCGGCGGCTCGAAATATCCGAACATCAAGGCCGAATTCAACAATGAGCCGCATGTGCGCGGCACCTGCTCGATGGCGCGTTCGTCGATGCCTGACAGCGCCAATTCGCAGTTTTTCATCTGCTTTGGCGACGCCGGATTCCTTAACAAGCAATATACGGTCTGGGGCGAGGTGACCTCGGGCATGGAAAATGTCGACAAGATCAAGCGTGGCGAACCCGTGCGCGATCCGGACAAGATCATTTCCGCAAAAATGAGCTGAAGCGGAAGAGGGAGGCAGTCGGAATTAGGCAATAGGCAATAGGAAAAGCCACGATAACCAAAGACCGCAGCACAAAATCCAAGATTCCTGGACACTTGGCTGAAACCGACCGCCTAATTCCGACTGCCGACTGCCGACTGCCGACTGCCTAATTCCGACTGCCTCCCTCCACCATGCGCGTAGATCTCTTCGATTTCGATCTCCCCGAAGACCGCATCGCCGCGCGGCCGGCAGAACCACGCGATAGCGCCGCCATGCTGGTTGTGCCCGCCTGCGGCGGGTTTGTAGACGCTGGCGTCAGCGAATTGCCGCAATGGTTGCGGCCTGGCGATGCGCTGGTTGTCAATGACACCAGGGTTATTCCTGCGCGCCTGAAAGGCGTTCGGACGCGCGGCGAGAACATCGCCCATATCGAGGCGACGCTGCACAAGCGCGAAGGCGCCGACCGCTGGCTCGCCTTTGTGCGGCCTGGCAAGCGCGTCGCCGCCGGCGATCGGATCCGGTTTGGGGCGACCTCGGAAAACGCCGCCTGTCTGCTTGCCAGCCTCGACGCCGAAACGCTCGAAAAGGGCGAAGGCGGCGAGGTTCTTCTGCGCTTCGCGTTTTCGGGCGAAGCGCTGGATGCGGCCATCGCGCGCGTCGGCGAAATGCCATTGCCGCCCTATATCGCCAGCAAAAGGGCTGGCGATGGACGCGACGCCAGCGATTACCAGACGCTATTTGCCCAAAAGAACGGCGCTGTCGCCGCGCCCACTGCAGGTTTGCATTTTACGCCTGCGCTGGTGAAAAAACTCGAACAGGCTGGCGTTTCTATCCATCGCGTGACCTTGCACGTTGGCGCCGGAACGTTTCTGCCTGTCAAGGCGGATGATACCGCAGACCATAAAATGCACGCGGAATATGGCATGGTCAGCGCTGAAACAGCGCAAGCGCTGAACAGGGCGCGAGACGCTGGCGGACGTATTGTCGCCACGGGCACAACCAGCCTGCGGATTCTCGAAAGCGCCAGCGCCGCCGACGGGCGCGTTCAGGAATTTTCTGGCGACACATCGATTTTCATCACGCCGGGATACCGCTTTCGCGCCGTAGATATTTTGCTGACGAACTTCCATTTACCGCGCTCGACGCTCTTCATGCTGGTGTCGGCTTTTAGCGGGCTGGAGCGGATGCATGCCGCATATCGCCATGCGATTGCGGCAAACTACAGGTTCTACTCTTACGGCGACGCGTGCCTGCTGTTCCGCAATGATGGCGCCCCATGAACGTCAGGATTCTGGCGCGCTGGGATGACGATCCGCTTGAAAGCGCGATCACCCTCGACGCGCAACTCGCTCAAGCCGGGCGCCGCATTGCAGGCAGGAGCATGCTTTTTGGCGCGGCTGGACTGGGGAGCGACAAGGTGCGCCCATTCGTTCTCGACGCCTCAGGGAAAATGGATTTTGGCGCCGGCGTCCCCGCGTCGGACCGCTTCTGGCATTGCGATATCAGGCAATGCGAGATCGCGCTCGGCGGGGCGTTTGGCGTCACGTGGAGCGGCGGCGAGCGCGGGGTTTTTCGAATCGAGAAAATTGCGGTGGTCGGGAGTAAGGTGAAATAGTTGAAACGGCCTGGCTCCGTATTGGCGGCGCTAAATCCGTCTCGCCGGCGTGTCTGGCAATGATCGAACAGAAACCCGGCGCGCAGTTGTGCAGGCAGGGATATCGACAATTCCTGCCATTCAGGCATGATCTGTCGGAATTCTTGCGCATCGAACGCGGCGACGCCACGAAACCGAAATGATGCTGGATGAAATGGGGGAGGGACATGAGGCAGAATTTGGCCGCAGTCACGTTGGCTCTCATGAGCTTGGCGACGCCCCTTGCGCCGGCTGACGCGCAAATGGTCGAGGAGTTTTACAAGGGCCGAACCATGCGGATGCTGGTGGGCTACGGGCCCGGCACCGGCAACGACATCTACATGCGGGTCGTAGCGCGTCACCTCGGCGCGCATATTCCGGGCAAGCCCAGCATCGTGCCGGAGAACATGCCGGGAGCCGCCAGCCTCGCCATGATCAACAATCTCTACAATGTCGCGCCGCGCGATGGATCGGTGCTTGGCATGCCTTCGCGGAACCTGCTCGTCGAGCCGCTCTTCAACAATGAATTGGCGAAATTTGATCCATTCAAGTTCAGTTGGCTGGGCAGCACGAGCCGGGACACCGCCCTTTGTCTTACATGGCATACAACGGGTGTCCGCACGCTGGAGGACGCCAAAACGCGGGACGTCCTTGTGGGCTCTACAGGTCTCGTCTCGGGCAGCAACATCTTCCCGAAACTGCTCAATAAGTTGCTGGGCACAAAGTTCAGGCCGCTTGTAGGCTATACCGATAGCGGCGCCATTGGCGTGGCGATGGAGAGCGGCGAATTGCAGGGCTATTGCAGCTTCACGCTGGCGGCGATCAAATCTGCGCGCCCGGATTGGCTGAACGAAAAGAAAATCAACATTCTGGCGCAATTGACGATCACCCCGGCTCCGGAGCTGACGGATGCCCCGTCGATCATGGACTTTGCCAAAGACGCACCGACGCGGCAGGCCTTTACGTTGGCCTTTGCTGATCAGGAAATAGGTCGCCCGGTGGCTGGCCCGCCCGGCGTGCCTGCAGATCGGTTGAAAGCCCTGCGACAAGCGTTCGACGAATTGATTCGCGATCCGGAATTTCTCGAGGATGCAAAACGCTCGGCCGTCGATGTCGATGGCCCCGTCGACGGGGCAACCGTCGAAAAGGTTATCAGACAAATCTACGCGACGCCGCGCGAGGTGTTGGACATGTTCCGCGACGTGCGCGACGGGAAATAGCGCGATCCTCAAGGGAGTCCAGCGATGAGCGATGTCGACACGCTCCAGCCCGATCGATCGATCAAGCTGCTGCTCGATCCCTACGAGGACTGGGCCCGCGACGAAAACATCCCCATTCACGAGGATTTCGGCGTCGATATTCTGGCGGTCGAGACAAAGCGTTGGGATCGCTTCGACGCGAGGGGCGCTTTCATCCATGTGCGGGGCCGCGGGGATTTCGTCGCGACCTTCGCGCTCGACATTCCGCCCGCCGGGAAGACCAGCCCGCAGCGACACCTCTTCGAAGAAATTGTTTATGTGCTCGAAGGCGCGGGCTCGACGATGGTGGAAGCGGCTGATGGACGCCGGCATTCCTTTGAATGGGGGCCGAAGAGCCTTTTCGCGTTGCCGCTCAACAGCCGCTACCAGCATTTCAATTCCTCCGGTCGTGCGCGCGCCCTGCTGGCCTCGACCAACGACCTCCCGGTGGTGATGAACCTGTTCCACAGTGAAAAATTCGTATTCCAGAACGACTTTTCGTTTGCTGAACGGGTCGGCGCGGACAAGCATTTTGGCGGCGAGGGGGATTTCACCAGTGTCAGGCCGGGCAGCCATTTGTGGGAAACGAATTTCGTGCCGGATCTCGCCAATTTCGGCTTGAAGCCCTGGGAGGCGCGCGGCGCGGGGTCGTCGAACATCGCCTTCATTCTCGCAGATGGCTCGATGCATGCGCATCTGTCGGAGATTCCGACCGCGCGCTACAAGAAGGGGCATCGACATGGCGACGGCATGCATGTGTTCGCCGTCAATGGCTCGGGTTATTCGCTGTTCTGGAACGACGGAGACCAGGACTTCCATCGCGTGCCGTGGCGCCATGGCGTGATGTACGCGCCGCCGCATCTCATGTTCCATCAGCACTTCAACACCGCCCCGCATCCCGCGCGCTATGTGGCGATCGGCATGGGAAGCCGGCGCTATCCCTTCACCAATCTCCGCCGTCAGGTGATTCAGGGCGCCGAGGTCAACGTCGCGCAGGGCGGCCGACAAATCGATTACCGGGAACAGGATCCGCGGATCCATGCCATCTGGATGAAGGAGATCGCCGCTGCGGGAGGCACATCCGACATGGGGAAATACATCGACGAATCCTCTTATACCAACGGCGATGTGACTTGACACATCGCCGTTGGCAAGCGCGAACGCGCGCCGGCGCTGACGCGCCGAATGCTTCGGTTTGACCATCGGTCAATCCGAAGCGCCCTTGGTATTA